>NZ_CP011312.1:0-600000 GCF_000980835.1 Corynebacterium kutscheri | reverse complement strand
AGCTCACCCCCGCATCAAAAGAGTTAAGCGGATTCGTGACCACCGGAAGCGGGCCAAAAAATGTCCACGGGTTGGTATTAGAAGCAAAACACAATGGAATATCTTTGTGCGCCACCATATCACCATGCTTATTGCTGGCTCGAACATCAATATGCGGTGGGTTTCGCCATAATTTGAAAGCTGCTCGCGCACTTACCCGCAAATAACGAAGCGGGGTGGCAGAAAAACCTTTTCGACGTACCCGCTCCATCGCAGCAATCGCATCTGCATCAAGTCCAATACCTGCATTGACTACAAACCACTTGTCGTTATAGGTTCCAGCACCAATAAAACGGGTTTGGTTGTGCTGCAACGCAATAACTAGCGTTTCCACAGCTAAATATGCGTCCATCGGAAAACCTAATGCGCGAGCAAAAACATTTGCCGAACCAGTAGGAATCACGGCCAACCGTGGTATTTGAGTAACTATCTCTGGGTGCGCCACCAAAGTCTGTTTATCTGGCAACAAACCATTAATTACCCCATTCACCGTGCCATCACCACCAACTGCAATAACAACGTCGTAATTTTTCCGGCTTAGCCCGGTTACTAACTGCTGCGCGTGCCCTGGGTAATGAGTAAACATTACTTTTAATTTAAAATCTGGAATTGTGCGCAACAGACGAACAATATAACCAAATAAGTGACCAGATTGGCTAGTAGATTGGGGATTAGCTATCAACAAGGCACGCATGATCCCCAAGCGTAGCGCAGACATGATTCTTGCGTTTCAATCTTTGCTCTCTGCTAGGACACAAAGAGCTTTCCGGTGCCCTAACTGCATTAGCTTATCGCGGTTTTATTTCATACCGTCTGCTAATAAATACGCAGTAACCAAAATGCGCTTACAGCGAACATAACACATAGCCTCGCTAGCAATTACCGACAGCATTGCTAGTCTGGACTACATGACGAATGAACGCGACGACTTAGCCGATACAACTGCTAAGCCAACTCCAGCTGCCGCCGGCCTTTCTGGCAGCGATGCCGTTAACCTAGCCGCCGAGCAATGGAAAGACAGTGCTCACCTCAATATTCCTGGCTTAGGCGATCTACCTATTCCTGATGACACCGCCAACCTACGTGAAGGGCCAAATCTCCATGATGGTCTACTAGCACTATTGCCACTAGTAGGCGTATGGCGTGGCACTGGTCAAGCTGATACTGCTGAAGGTGGTCAATATACCTTTGGCCAACAACTCGTCTTTGCCCACGATGGTGAAAATTACCTCACCTACGAATCCCGCATCTGGAAGCTCGATTCTGACGGCAACCAAATTGGCCTAGATCAACGTGAATCTGGTTTTTGGCGCATTAATCTCAAAGATGAAATTGAAGTAGTACTAAGTCATTCCACTGGTGTTGTGGAAGTGTTCTATGGTCAGCCGCTAAATGAGCGCGCATGGGAGTTAGAATCTGCCTCCACCATGGTTACTGCCACTGGACCAGGAACACTTGGCCCAGGAAAGCGTCTCTACGGCCTTATGCCAAATAACAATCTAGGTTGGGTCGATGAGCGAATGGTTGGCAAGGAACTAGTACCACGTATGTCCGCAGAGCTTTCTCGAGTCATCGGTTAAGCAACCCGGCCTCCAACTCGTCGGCTCGTTAAAACTGCCCTAAGCTTGCATTATCGCTGTGTTTAATAAGGTACGCACTGCGGTCTCATTATCTGGCTTGGGCAGTTTTTTATCATTAATCCGTTTTACTCGCACCGGGCCACGCACTGAAGACACCAACCACACACTATCGGCTTTATTGAGGCAATAATCCAGGTCAAGCTCTTTAAGCTTACAATTCCACCCGTGTTTTTCTGCATAAGAAAAAATGGCTGCTTGGCTGGTACCGGTCATAATATCGCCGTTTTTAGCAAGCGGGGTACGTATTTTTTTGCCTCGAACCGTAATCACACTTGCTGTTGTCGCTTCCAACACCCGATCACCATCAACATAAATAACATCGTCAAAACCATGTGCTATGGCATAGCGCTGTGCAGCCATATTAGCTGCATAACTTAAGGTCTTTGCACCAATAGCTAACCATGGTGCTGTTTGTTGTTCAGCTAATGAACTAGCAAGCGTTGTATCAATGCTATATCCACGTGGGCTGGTGATAACACTAAGACCATGTTCACGCTGTTGGTAAATCTTTGTATCAAGCGCAGAAACTGTCAGCCATGCACTAGGAATTCCTGTCGAAACGCGGCCACGAGTATATGCCCACGTGCATGTAGCATCTTCGTGGCTTAGGGCACTCCACTGTCTCACGGCTTCCTCAGTAGCACGCAACCATACGTGTTGTGATGGCTCAGGAAGATCAAGTAAACGTGCCGAATGCTGAAATCGTTGCATATGCTGATCTAGATTGATGGGCTGACCGTCGTGAAGCAAAATGGTCTCAAAAATGCCATCACCGCGAGTAACTGCAGCGTCATCAAAAAAGATCAATGGCAACTGTGGCATATGGTTGCGCAAAGAACCGCCAAAGGGTTCTATGGCGATGATAATAGGCGCGACTTTTGCTTTTTCCTGCGGGTTGGCCATGGTTATCTATTATGCCTTGCCCCAACAAATAATTGACGCGCTAGCATAAAGATTGTGACGATTTCTTCTTATCAATCTCCACTGTTACAACTTCCGCAAGCCGCTGAATACCAAGATGAGGTAGCTATTAATGCTTATCAGGGGGTGGCGTGGCACTATGGTTCACCACTGACTGAGCAAAGAGCTTTTCATACTACTGGTGGACTTATCGATCGTAGTAATCGACCGGTGATTAAAG
Organism: Corynebacterium kutscheri; assembly: GCF_000980835.1. NCBI lineage: Bacteria > Bacillati > Actinomycetota > Actinomycetes > Mycobacteriales > Corynebacteriaceae > Corynebacterium > Corynebacterium kutscheri. Next base: position 597,180 of record NZ_CP011312.1, on the reverse strand, counting down.
TTTCTGGCCCGGATGCAGCTAGTTTTTTGCACAATTTATTAAGTCAAAAACTTGATGATGCTCCCCCAGGGTTAAGCGCGCAGGCACTCGACCTTGATAGTCAGGGTCGTATTGTGCATCTTATTGATCTCACCGTCACCGAAGAAGAATTCTTTATTGATGTTGCTCCTGGCTATGGCGAATCATTACAGAAATATCTCACCATGATGGTGTTTTGGTCAGATGTCAGCATTGATACTCCTGATCTGAGAATTCTCAGTGTAATTGGAGCAAAAGAACTAGTTATCCCTGAGGAGGTTGTTCTATCTAGGCAATTATCTCAGCGATTAGACCTTTTTATCCCCACCAACCAACTACTCATAGTGGCTAAAAAACTTATCCACCAAGGAATACAACCAGCAGGGTTAATGGCCTATACCGCCCAGCGAGTACAGCAATTAGCACCAGAGATTGAACTAGATTTAGACGATAAATCCATTCCCCATGAAATACCGGCACTGATTTCTCGTGAGGGGCGCCTTGGTGCAGTTCATTTACACAAGGGCTGTTATCGCGGACAAGAGACTGTGGCCAGGGTAGAAAATCTTGGTCGTTCACCGCGTGTATTAGTCATGGTGCATATCGACGGCTCTGCTCCTTCTACCCCGAAGGTGGGGGAAGAAATCACAACTATCCACAAACGACGAGTAGGTCGCTTAGGTACTGTGGTTCATGACCTCGATTATGGCCCCATTGGATTAGCATTAATCAAACGTAGTGCATTAGAACAACCATCATTACTGGTTGGCGGCGTTGATATTAGTATTGATAAAGATTCACTACCGGTTGAAGATCATGAACAATTAGGCAAAAAAGCGATTGAAAAGCTACGCGGAAAATAAATATTTTTTAGTATTTTCCGCTGTTGAACTGGGCGGTGCGACAAAATGATACATTTAACGCTATTCTAGCTAACAGGAAATATACTTTAGGAAGCAGATGGTCGTTCTTAATCCCGGGAACGTCCTAGCAATACTCCAAGGGGGTTACGCCATGGGTCGCGGTCGCGCGAAGGCAAAGCAGACCAAGGTCGCACGTCAGCTCAAGTACAACACACACAGTATGGATTTAGACTCGTTACAAAAGGAACTGGCCGGTAATTCCCCCCGTCATCAGGAATCTGATTATGAGGATCTACCAGTAGACGACCAATATGCCGAGTACGCTGATTGGGCAGAGGAAGACCTTGAGGAGGAAGAGCGCTATTAAGCTCATCTTTCTTAAAAGTAACGCATAACTAAAAGCAGGGAAACACCCACGATAACGGGTGTTTCCCTGCTTTTAGTTATGCTATCCAGTTACAAAAGTTTAATAGCCCGGATGTGTTCCACTAAGAACTACCCGCTGAGTATCGGTATCTTCAGCAGGACGAATAACACCAAGTTCCCAACACTGAATATGACGCGCAGTCAGCATTGCTAGTGCACGATCACGATCTTTGGGGGAAACCACGGCAACCATGCCGACACCCATGTTAAAGGTTTTTTCCATCTCTTCAGTTGGCACCTTGCCCACAGATTCAATTAGTCGGAAAATCTGGCTTGGTGTCCAGGTGTTGCGACTTAATTCAGCAACCAAACCATCTGGAATAACGCGCGCAAGATTACCAGCTAAGCCACCGCCAGTAACATGACAGAAGGTATGTACTTCGCATTCATCAGCAAGCGCTAAACAGTCAAGGGCATAAATTTTGGTGGGCTCGAGCATTTCCTCGCCCAGGCTACGTCCTAGCTCTTCTACATACCCAGTTAAATCCATACCGGCTTTGTCAAGTAGCACATGTCGAGCTAGCGAATATCCATTAGAGTGCAAACCAGACGAGCCCATTGCCAGCACAATATCTCCTGCGCGCACTCGATCGGGGCCAAGTAGCTCGTCAGCTTCAACTACACCAACTGCGGTAGCTGAGACGTCATAGTCTCCTGGTTCCATAACCCCAGGGTGCTCTGCGGTTTCACCACCGAGTAAGGCGCACCCAGCTTGTACACAGCCTTCGGCAATTCCTTCGACAATCTGTGCAACATGTTCTGGAACAACCTTGCCAATAGCAATATAATCTTGCAAAAAGAGCGGCTCCGCGCCACAAACCACAAGATCATCGACACACATTGCCACCAAATCAATGCCAATAGTGTTGTGCTTATCCATAGCCTGTGCAATAGCAAGCTTCGTACCCACACCATCAGAACCAGCCGCTAATAGTGGCTGTCGGTACTTTCCGAGGGCAAAAAGACCAGCAAAACCGCCCAGACCACCCCGTACCTCTGGTCGGGTAGCACGCTGAGCATGAGGGGCAAAAAGCTCTACTGCTTTATCGCCTGCCTCAATATCAACGCCAGCAGCGGCATAAGAAACTTGAGAATTATTATCTGTCATATTGTTTTAGGTCTCTTATCGTAAAAAGTAATTATGTTTATCTAACGTACTTACCAGTATTGCTGTGTAGGTACTGCGGTTTAATCATCAACACTGCCACAGCTACCGCGTTGCAAAGCAGAAACAAGTTCCGCATTAGGGTTTCCGCTTGGAAGTCCTAATGGATACTCTCCATCAAAGCAGGCGCAGCATAACTGTGTTCGCGGCTGTTTGGTAGCCTCAACCATCTCTTCAATAGAAACATAACCTAGGCTATCTGCACCTAATGCTGTGCATACGCTATTGACCATGTGTTTTTCATTATCACTGGTTACCGCATTAGCAATCAGTTCACCGGGACTAGCAAAATCAATGCCATAAAAGCATGGCCACTTCACTGGTGGGCTAGCAATACGTACGTGTACTTCTGCTGCTCCAGCTTCCCGCAACATTCTGATCAACGCACGTTGAGTATTTCCTCGTACGATGGAATCATCAACGACAATCAACCGTTTGCCTTGAATAACTTCTCGCAGTGGATTGAGTTTTAAACGAATACCCAGCTGGCGGAGAGTATCGGTAGGTTGAATAAAAGTACGCCCCACATAGGCATTTTTTACCAATCCGGTAGCAAAAGGAATCCCAGATTCTTGTGCATAACCCACTGCTGCTGGGATACCTGACTCAGGAACTGGGATAACCAAATCGGCATCAACCGGATGCTGGCGTGCTACTGCGCGCCCAATATCCTGACGTGATGCATTAACGCTTCTTCCTTTAATAACCGAGTCTGGCCGCGCTAGATACACATACTCAAATACACATGCTTTTCGACGTTTTTCCGCAAAGCGTTCCGAACGCACGCCAGATTCATCAATAGAAATCATCTCGCCGGGAGAAATCTCTCGAACAAAGCTCGCGCCAACTATATCAAGTGCACAGGTTTCAGAAGCAACAACCCAACCGTTATTAATTCGACCAAGAGATAACGGACGCACACCTTCTGGATCGCGAGCAGCGAAAAGCGTATGTCCGTCGGTAAAAGTCAAACAAAATGCGCCTTTGAGCTTAGGTAATAATGCGCGAGCTGATTCGATCAGCGTAGTCTCATCATTAATACCATCAACCAAAAGCGCGGTAGTTACATCAGAGTCAGAAGGCTGTTTTTCTTTATCAACCAACTTCTTCTTATGCGCTCGTTCTAACAGTTCAAGGTAATTAACCAGGTTGCCATTGTGTGCTAAGGCAACATCGGTGCCATTTGCGGCAACTCGAAACATTGGTTGCGAATTTTCCCACGTTACCCCGCCTGCTGTGGAATACCGGGTATGCCCAATACCGACATGTCCGGGTAAAGCATTAAGGGTAGTTTCATCAAAAACTTGAGAAACCAATCCGAGGTCTTTATAAACGGTAACTTGTTTTCCGTCGCCAACAGCAATACCTGCTGCTTCTTGACCACGGTGTTGTAATGCAAATAGTCCAAAATAGGTAAGTTTGGCTACATCCTCATCCGGTGCCCACACACCGAATACACCGCATTCTTCGCGGGGTGGATTCTCGCCGTGATCATCTAATGGGCTTGTTTTGAGCCGCTCAATATATGCCACGACAGTCATGCTAGCGCCCAGTGAGCTAATAGACAATCTCACTTAAAATAGTTCGACATATATCAAAGGATCTTTATCAAAGGTAATAGCGCAGCTACTTCTCCTGACCGGATACCAGATGCATTGATCTTAGGGTTGTTATCAAAATTCGCAGGTATCGTTCCAATAACTAATCCCAACCAAGTATCTGGATCGCATTCAACAACATGTGGTGGGGTACCACGGGTATGGGTAGTGCCTTCGATAAGTTGTACTGCGACAAAAGGTGGCACCCGCAATTCTACGGTTTTACCAGGGTGTAATTGCGCCAAATAACGTGCAGATAAACGCACTGCGGCAGCAATTTCTGCCCGAGCAGGTTGATGCTCACTGACCCCGCGAATCCATGGAGCAATACGGGTCAATGCGGTCATCAGTTCTTCAGCAGATATTTGCGCAGCCACGTATCTATCGTAGCGTGCCGCCTCGTTAAATTAAGTAGGTACTATAAGTAGTTGTTACTATAAAAATTATTTTTGCCCCGGACGGTGCCGTACTTCTGATAGGAACCCAACCATAGACAATCAACATTTTCGACTCTCCGACGCAGACCGAACCGCTGCTCTTAGTAACCTTGGCGAACATTTTGCTGCCGGACGAATAGAAGTAAGCGAGTTTGATGAGCGCTGTGCCCACATTGTCCAAGCACGTACTTTTGGCGACCTTGCGGAAATATTTGCCGACTTACCAGATACTAATCATAATCAACTTGCCCACACCGCATGCGATGAACTCAATGTACTTAATGAAAAAGAAATTAAAGAAATTACCCGCAAAGGAAAAATAATTTCTCGTATCGACAACATTGGTTTCGGGGTAACAATGGTTGCCGTTTTCACCGGTATCTTCCTCGATTTTTCCTATTGGTGGGTTGCCTTGGTTATTTTTGGCATTACCGCCATTACTTCACGCAGCCTCTTAGAATACGGGGATGAGGAAGAAGACTTTTATGACCAGCTCACTGAAGAAGCAGCGAAAAATCGCCAGCAGCGGTTAAACCATGTCCTAGAGAAAATGAAGGAAATCGAAAAAAATTCCTAGGGCAATTTTGAGTGAAAATATTACCGACTACACACCTCTTAGCTAAAAACTTCAAATACTAGAAGCAAAAAGCTAGGTTCTACTTGCTAATGCAAAAGGTAGCACCTCTACCCCAGCTTCTTGAGCAATTGCATGAGCAGCTACAGTGGCTGACCAACCAGTATCAATAATATCGCACAATAATAATACAGGTTCACCACCAATAGCGGCCTGGTTATAGCTACCGAAATCCCAATGATTTTCTAGCCCAAGCACCCGAAAAGCTGAATTTTGTGCCGGAACCTCATTGGCATGCGGCCGAACACGTAGCATTCCGCCATAACGCAAAGCACCAATTTCAGCAATTTCTTGAGCAAGATCCGAAAGTAACTGGTTGCGTTGCTTATTTACGGTTCCTAGCGCTATCACGCAACCAGGGCGTTGTTGCCACTGCCACTGCGAAAGTACTGCGACAATCTGGTTAAGCCATGGATCATCCCGCCACTGGTTTGTTGGCTGCCATGGTTGATCCAGTAATGCTCGCAATATGGAACCTCGCTGGATATCATTAAGCCGGCCTAACGCCATTCCTTGACCAACACCGGTGATTTTTCCTTTTTTCGCAACCCCACTCGGCCACATTTTACGCTGACTAATACGAACACCAGGCTTGCTCATATGCTTAGTAATCTGCTGGGCGGTGTCAGTATCAATATCGCTTGGTTGGTACTGCTGGGTACAATTATCACAACGCCCGCACCTATCAAGGGCGGTTTCATCATCAAGTTGTTGGCGTAAAAATAGCATTCGACACTGCGTGGTTTTTATATAGTCCAGCATTGCCTGCTGCTCTTTTTCCCGTTCGATAGCAATAGCACGGTAGCGATGTTCGTCGTAACGCAATTCCTGATGAGTAGAAATCCAGCCGCCACGTACCCGGCGCACCAAACCGTCAACATCGAGAACTTTAAGTACCTGTTCCAACATACTTCGGCTGAGATTAACCTCTGGTTCTAAACGTATAGTGCTTAACGGTTGATCTGCATGAGCAAGTACCCTAAGCAACTGCTCAACAACCGGTTTGGCTGGAAAACTCAGAGAAGAAAAATAGTTCCAAATTGCTTGATCTTCTGCACCCGGCAAGAGAATGACTTCAGCACGATGGGTACCTCGCCCGGCACGACCAATCTGCTGATAATAAGAAACCGGGCTACTTGGCGCACCAACGTTAATAACGAATCCCAAATCGGGTTTATCAAAACCCATGCCTAAGGCACTGGTTGCTACCAAGGCTTTTAGTTCATTGTATTGCAAAGCATGTTCCAGGCGCTCACGCTCCCCTGATTCCGTACGTCCGGTATAAGCAGCCACCTGATAGCCGGCCAATAGGAGTGCCTCGGCCATATCCTCAGCACCCGCTACGGTTAAACAGTAGATAATTCCAGAACCAGGTAGTTCGGCTAAATGGGTCGCCAGCCAGGCTGGTCGTTGAGTGGTATCGCTAAGGCAAACAACCGATAAGTACAGCGAAGTCCGGTCCAACCCGCCGCGTAATAAACCAGTATTCTCGCCCAGCTGCGCAAGTACGTCTTCTACGACGCGGTTATTAGCAGTTGCCGTAGTTGCTAATACCGGGGTGTGTGGCGCAAGTTTAGCTAATAGGTCTTTAATACGTCGGTAATCAGGACGAAAGTCATGCCCCCAATCGGAAATACAATGCGCTTCATCAACAACAATCATCCCGGCTAACCGTGCTAGATACGGCAATATTTGTTCCCGAAAATCTGGATTATTTAGCCGCTCTGGAGAGATCAGCAATACATCAACCGTGCCGTTCATAATCTGCGCAGTAGTCTCTTGCCAGTCTGTGATATTCGTGCTATTCAGCGTAACTGCAGTTATTCCAGCGCGGGTAGCAGCATCAATCTGGTTACGCATTAAAGCCAAAAGCGGGCTAATAATCACGGTAGTACCGTGGCCACGTGTCCGAAGTAATTTTGCCGCAATAAAGTACACCGCTGTTTTACCCCAGCCAGTGCGTTGAACAACAAGCATCCGTTGACGTTGATTAACTAAAGCATCAATAGCTTCCCATTGTTCTTGATGTAAAGATGTGCCTTCACCAGCGATTTTCTGCAACCACTGATTAGCTTCGGCGCGATAAACTGGCGAAGTATCTATTACTAGATCAGATGTTTTATTCATCGGTGAATGTCCTTCACTGTGCGCCATTGCCTTGGCGAAAACTGACTAAAGTTAGTCATGCACGCTTCATGCGTATGCCAAACACAACTGGTAGTACCTGCCTAAAGCTAGATTATGCAACAAGCATCCATACTGCGATGAAGTGGACACTTGCGGCGATAATCGTCGTGAGATGGAAAACCTCATGGTAGCCAAGCACCGTGGCTTTTCTACCTGGCCATCGGCACCCGTATAGTAACGCACCAAAAGAATAAACCACACCACCGGCAAAAAGTAACCATAGTATTGCTGGAGAGGCGGCTACTCGAAGCTGAGGTAACAGGGGAATAATTAGCCACCCCAGTGCCAAATAAACCACGACATCAAGCCAACGCGGGTGATTAATCCAACACATATTGAGCACCACAGCAAACCCAGCTCCAACCCAAGCTATAGCAAGCATCCACCATTGATCGGGTAAGGAAATAAGGCACAGCGGTGTGTAGGTTGCAGCAATAAATAGAGCGATCATTGAGTGATCGGCTCGCCGCCACCAATTAATTGTGCGCAGGCTTTTCCATTTACCACGGTGGTATGCCGTCGAAACACCGAATAGTCCAACTAAGGCTAAGGCGTAGATTAATACCCCTGTAGCTTGCAGCCAGGGTAATTTGAGATAAGAAAAAGTAGTCAGCGCAGTTCCGGCAATTACTGCTAGCCAGGTGGCTATATGGTGGAACCAGCCTCTAGTAAGTGGTCGATGTCCGCGGTCATATACCCAGGTTGATAGCTGGATTAATGATTTTCCGGGCGCTTTCGCTTCCGAAGCGTCCTGTGTCGGCGGTGACGATGTTAAAGCCACTAAAACCTCACTTTCTTTAAGGTTATAAGCCTTTTAACAGTCATTATCAAATGGTAGAAGCCTAACCTACGCATAAGTAAGTTACAAGCTTACCCCGGCATGTTTTTATACTTCCGCCTCTTTTATCCCCCTGTATTACTACCGTATTACCAACCTCCATCACCTATAGAAAAAGCTGGTGAGCTGCACTTATGCAACTAACCAGCCTTTATTAGCCAGGTAAAACTTATTCTACTACCGAATTAGCACCTACGGCATGACCAAATAATTCTGGCAAAGTATTTGTCCAGGCTTCGCGTAATTCAGCAATACCTACTGCAAACTCCATATCCTGAGCACGAACAACAAGAATCTTATCCGTATTGGTCGAACCAATCTTTACTACTGGAATACCTAGCTCGGTAGCACGTGCTTTCACCGCATCACCGTGTTGGGTAGCTATAACAACGCGGGAAGCCGACTCAGAAAATAATGCGGTAAAGGCATCTTCATAAACGGAAGAAACATCAAGCTCTATTCCCTTATCGGCATATATAGCTAGTTCTGCAATAGTTTGTGCCAGCCCACCTTCAGAAATATCATGTGCCGCACTAACTAGGCCTGGTTCAGCAAAAAATTCCACTAGTTTTTCTTCATTAGCTAGATCAACTTTAGGCGGTAACCCAGATAATCCTGCCCCCGAGATTTGCTGCCAAATCGAACCGCCGAACTCATCAAAAGTTTCACCTAGTAGATAGAGCTCTTCGCTACCGTCAACACTGCCAAGTGTGTTACCGATCGAATATGTTACATCGTCGATAACACCTAATACTCCTACTACTGGAGTAGGCAAAATAGCTTCCTCGCCAGTTTGGTTGTAAAAGGAAACATTGCCGCCAGAAACTGGGATTCCTAGCTCTTTACAACCGTCAGCAAGACCGTGTACGGCTTCTTTGAATTGCCACATCACAGCTGGATCTTCCGGAGAACCAAAATTGAGGCAGTTAGTTACTGCTACTGGGCGGGCACCAGTAACCGCAACATTGCGGTATGCCTCAGCAAGAGCTAAACGTGCTCCCATATTAGGATCAAGCTTCGTGTAACGACCGGAAGCATCAGCGGAAACAGCAACACCACGATTGGTGGTTTCGTCGATACGCAGCACACCAGCATCAGCGTTTTTTGCCTGAACGGTATTACCACGCACATAACGATCATATTGCTCGGTAATAAACTGTCTCGAACACAATGCAGGCGAGGACACCATATCAATAAGCGCTTGCTTTATTGCACTAGCACTGGTTGGTTTTTCCACGCCAGCAAAGTTCTGCACCTCATCTTGCCACTCTGGACGCGCATAAGGACGCTCATAGACTGGACCTTCATGAGCAATGGTATGTGCTGGGGCATCCACAACCAACTCACCACGATGACGGATAAGCAAGTGTTCACCATCTGTTACCTCACCGATTTCAGCGCAAGGAACATCCCAGTGCGCACAGATTTCTTTAAACCGTGCCACATCTTCTGGGCGAACCACCGCACACATGCGTTCTTGCGACTCTGAGGCCAAGATTTCTGCTGCAGTCATATTTTCGGCACGCAATGGCACCGCATCGAGGTTGATTTCCATACCACCATCGCCAGCAGCAGCCAGCTCGGAAGTTGCACAAGATAAACCTGCCCCACCGAGGTCTTGGATACCAACAACTACCCCGGCGCGATAAAGATCAAGGCAGCACTCGATAAGTACTTTTTCCGCAAAGGGGTCGCCAACCTGGACTGCCGGTAATTTACGCTCCGCACCTTCTTCAAAAGTGTCCGAGGCCAAAACTGAGACTCCACCAATGCCATCAAGTCCGGTACGTGAGCCAAAAAGAATCACTTTATTGCCCAAGCCAGAGGCAAAAGCAAGTTTAAGATCTTCTACTTTAAGCGTGCCCACACATAATGCATTAACCAATGGGTTTCCAGCATAAGACTCATCAAAGACAGTTTCACCACCGATATTAGGCAAACCCAAACAGTTGCCATAGTGCGAAATTCCATCAACTACGCCAGGTAGCACTCGTGAGGTATCGGCAGCATCAGCTGGACCAAAGCGCAGTTGATCCATCACAGCAATAGGACGTGCGCCCATGGCCATAATGTCACGAACAATGCCACCGACTCCGGTTGCAGCACCTTGGTGTGGCTCAACGTAGGAAGGATGATTATGCGACTCCACCCGGAAGGTCACCGCATTACCATCACCGATATCAACTACGCCGGCATTTTCGCCAATACCAGCAAGAATCTTTGATCCCATCTCCTCGGTAGTGGTTTCGCCAAAATAACGCAGGTGCACTTTAGAGGATTTATAAGAACAGTGTTCGCTCCACATAACCGAGTACATGGTTAGTTCGGCATCGGTAGGCCTACGTCCTAGAATTTCTCGAATTCGCGCATACTCGTCATCTTTGAGCCCAAGTTCGATATAAGGCTGTACCAGCTCTGGGCTATCGGCTGCCTGCTCGACAGTATCGTTGAAAGTCGTCATTAAAATGTGCTCCTTGAAAATTAGGCAGCGATAGTGCCAACAGCGGATAGGAACAATTGCAAACCATCAACAGATGGTCCGGTGAGCTTTTCGACGGCATGCTCAGGATGTGGCATTAAGCCAACTACGCGCCCGGTTTCATTGGTGATACCAGCAATTCCATTAACCGAACCGTTGAAATTATCGGTATAACGGAATACCACCCGTCCTTCTGCTTCCAGCATATCGACGGTAGCTTTATCTGCTTGGAAACGTCCCTCACCATGCTTGGCGGGGATATAGATGTGCTGACCTTTATCAAGAATATGTGTCCACGCAGTATCGGTGTTTTCTACCACCAGGTGGGTATCTACACAATGAAAATGCAACCCTTGGTTACGAGTTAGTGCGCCCGGAAGCAATTTAGCTTCCGTTAAAATCTGAAAACCATTACAAATGCCAAGTACTGGCATACCTTTACCGGCAGCATCAATAACTGAACGCATTACTGGTGCAAGCGCAGAAATGGCGCCGGTACGTAGATAGTCGCCGTAGGAAAAACCTCCGGGAACTACCACCGCGTCGACGCCGTGGAGTTGAGTATCTGCGTGCCACAAGCTCACAGCTTCTGCACCAGCAAGCCGCACCGCTCGTGCTGCATCAACATCGTCAAGAGTACCGGGAAAAGTAATTACCCCAATTTTTGCACTCATTCGCCCGCCTCGACGATAACTTCAAAGTCTTCAATCACAGTATTAGCCAGCAAAGTTTCCGCTACTTTTTCAATATCTTCTCGACTAACCGAGCTATCTACCTCAAGCTCAAAGCGCTTGCCTTGACGAACATCTGTAACACCGGTGACACCGATGCGACCCAATGCACGAACAACAGCCTGGCCTTGAGGATCAAGGATTTCCGCCTTCGGCATGACATTTACAACTACATGAACCACGGTTTCTTCTTCCCCAATTCTCCTTCCGCTTATCTGCATCAAGCCAACCTAAAGTAACGATTTCTCACCCAAAGAAAACAGTTGCTTTAAATAAGCCGAAAAAAGATAATCGGAGTTTAACGGTGACAATAATGACAATGCTGTCGGGCTACAGCATACCGGTTCTCCCCTAGAAAACATATCAATAGCAATATTTTTCAATTCCTAAAAGATTTCTAGAACACCGGCATAAAAAAATAGGGAAAACCGTTTTTAATTTTTCGGATCCAACCCTAAATTCCCGCAAAAAACCGACCAAAAGGGGTTAATTAAAAATTGTCAGGTTATCTCAAGGTTTGACCAAATTGCCAATCTATAATAATTTTGCAATATTGAATATATGCACTTCAAAGTACTTTTTCAAAGTTTCAATTCACCAAATTAATAGACAGCTTATTCCCAGCTTTGGTAAAAATGACACCCCAAACACTAACCCCCTCCTTGCATCTAGAAATACAACTGCTAACATCGTTTTTATCAGCAACGAGGGAAACTAACATTGCTGACAAACCATAGAGGTCTGACCGTTATGGTTTGAGCTGTAGGGGTTGAGGGGCCCACTAAAACTACAGCGAATGAATCTGTGAGTTTTTTCTAGATTCATCCTTTCTTTCTGAGGCAAGGAAAGCCGGTGGTTACTGATCCGCCGGCTTTTCTTTGATTCTCAGTTGGCCTAATAGCTGATTATCACGTGGCACCACCTAATTTTTAGGTGGTGCCCTTGATATTTATCCAGCTATGTCCCGCTAACGTATTTTTCCAGTTGCTTGATTAATCAACCATGCATATTCAAATGCAGTTTGCTTCCAACGGTCATATCGACCCGAGACTCCACCGTGTCCAGCAGACATCTCAGTACGCAATAAGAACTCTCCCCCGGTTGCCGTTGCCCGTAGCCGAGCAATCCACTTTGCCGGCTCCACATATAGAACACGGGTATCATTTAACGAGGTCACTGCCAAAATATTGGGATAATTCTGTGCTGTAATATTTTCATACGGCGCATAACTAGCCATGTATTCATAGATTTCACGCTCATGGAGTGGATCACCCCATTCATCCCACTCAGCAACAGTAAGCGGTAGTTCAGGCATCAACATGCTTGTCAGTGGATCTACAAAAGGCACTACCGCTTCAATAGCAGCAAAACGATCTCCAGCCATATTTGCCACTGCACCCATAAGCAAACCCCCTGCTGATCCTCCCTCAGCAACAAGGCGATCTGGACTGGTTATTCCTGTATTAATGAGATGATCAGCAACATCAATAAAGTCTGTAAAAGTATTAAGCTTGGTTCGCGTTTTGCCACTGTCGTACCAACTACGTCCCATTTCACCACCACCACGCACATGGGCAATGGCATAGATCATTCCCCGGTCAAGCAAAGACAAGCGGGCAATAGAAAAACTTGGATCAATTGAAGTTTCATAAGAACCGTATCCATAAAGCAAGGTGGGCGTGGGAGTACTAGCTAGCTCAATATCTGCACGATGCACCAACGATACTGGGATACGCGCGCCGTCACGAGCAGTTACCCACAATCGACTAGAGACATAATCTTCACGTCGATAGCCACCGAGTACTTCCTGTTCTTTAAGCAAAGTCCAAGTACCAGTTGCCACCCAATAATCATAAAGCTGAGCTGGAGTTGTAAAAGAGGTATAAGACATCCGTAATACCGGAGCATCCCATTCAGGATTCCCACCTACTCCGATAGAGTAAAGCTCTTCATCAAAACTAAGTTCTGTAAACTCGGTGAACCCCACCTCAGATAACGGCATAATCGCTACTCGGCTCAGGGCACCTCGACGATAGCCAACCACAATCTGATCCCGGTAGCAATCCACCCCACTAATACGTACGTCGTCTCTCAGTGGAATCAATGAGTTGAGCTTATCTAGATTGAACTCTTTTTCAACCTCAATCCACCCCACCTCGGAATTCGCACCGCCAACATTATGGGTAATAATCCACGTATCTTTATCAGCCACAATGGCATGATCGACATCATATTCCACCCCTGTGACCCGCGGTGCAAGACATCGAAACTTACCTTCCGGATTATCTTGTTCTAATACCCATACCTCGGAAGTAATCTTAGAAGCTACCTCAATAAAAAGATATTTTTCACTACGGCATCCACCAATGCCGACGTTAAAATGCTCATCATCTTCTTGAAAAACCAATACATCCTCAGAAGTCGAGGTACCGATCTTGTGCCGCCATACTGTATTAGCCCGCCAAGCATCGTCGACTCGTTGATAAAAGAGGTACTCCTCGCCTACCCAGGTTGCACCATAGAAGATATCTGTGAGGGTATCCTCTAATAACTCCCCAGTGCTAAGGTCTTTTACCTTCAGGTTAAAGCGCTCATCGCCTGTGGTATCAACCGAATAAGCCAAGTATCTACCCGAGGTAGTTACCGACATTGCACCTACTGAAAAAAACTCATGGCCTTGAGCGAGCGCGTCCATATCCATAATGATCTGCTCACCATCAATAGCAACGCCTGGCTCTATCTGTGGTGGAACCCAAGCATCATGGCCTTCTGCTACGGGGATTCGACAACTCAACCCATAGCTCATCCCTTCTTCAATGCGTCCGTAGTACCAAAAATCGCCTGACCGAGAAGGCACAGACATATCTGTTTGTTTGGTACGAGTTTTAATCTCTTGAAAAATATTATCTTTTAGTTCCGTAAGGTGAGCAGTTTCTTGCTCGGTATAAGCATTTTCTTCTTCTAGATAAGCAATCGTTGCTGGCGATTCCTTCTCACGTAGCCACTCATAATTATCCACAAAATCAATGCCGTGAACACTACGGGTAAAAGGATGAATCGGAGCTTGAGGTGGTTGTAATGTCATACTTGTGCATCGTACTCGTCACACAAAAAATGCGCCTTCTTATTAAGAAGGCGCACATATTAGTGCATACTACGCACAAACTAGTTATACGCAGCAGCCAATCCATTCACTGAACTTCTTACCGGTAAGACGCTCAAACGCCTCCACATAACGTTCCCGAGTAGCCTCAACGACTGATCCCGGTAGCGCTGGTGGAAGATCGCTAGAATTAATATCCCAACCAGATTTAGCACTGCTTAGCCAGTTACGCACGAACTGCTTATCAAAACTCGGCTGTATTTTGCCTGGTGTATAGCCTTCCGCTGGCCAATACCTGGAAGAATCTGGAGTAAGAACTTCGTCGGCAAGCACTAAATTTCCAGCAGAATCTAAGCCAAACTCAAATTTAGTGTCCGCTAAAATAATTCCCCGCTCTTCAGCAATCTTTGCCGCCTGAGAATAAATACTAATGCTGGCATCACGCAATTGCTGTGCCCGGGCCTCACCGAGCTTTTCGACGACTACTTCAAAGCTCACATTCTCATCATGATCACCTTGTTCAGCTTTAGTAGCCGGGGTAAAAATTGGCTCCGGCAATTTATCTGCTTCAACCAACCCCTCGGGAAGCTGCACACCACATACAGAACCAGTGGCTTGATATTCCTTAAGCCCTGAACCGGTGAGATAACCGCGTACAACGCATTCAAAAGGTAACATCTTTAGCTTCTTACATACTATTGCCCGACCAAGCACTTCCTCTGGGATACGCTCGTCGTCAAAGCCACCCGAGAGGTGGTTAGGAAAATCAATGTGATGAAAGAAATACATGCTCATAGCCGTTAATACTCGACCCTTATCAGGTATTTCTGGCTCCAACACATGATCGTAAGCAGAAATACGATCAGTAACCACCATCAGCAGGTTTTCCTCATCTACCTCGTAGATTTCACGAACCTTACCTGCTGAAACATGGTTGTACTGGGAAAGTTCAGGACGCATAAGGCAAAAGTCTAGACCTCTAGTCACGCGAGTAAAAAACCAGAGCTAATTATGTGCGCGAAAGGTCACGTCTTAACCGGAAAGAAATCCAGCTAACATTAAGACGTGACCTACTATCTTGTGCTGCTATCTCAGACCACAAGGCACAATAAACTTTTTAGCTAAAAGCTACTTAAGTGAACTATAAAATCTCGCCTGGAGAATAATTCGCAGCTTCTGGATGATTATTAATTACATCATTGACCCGTGCGAGCACACGTGATACCTGTGATTCAGCAGCGCCAATAAACGCATGGTGATCGGCCAAGGCTGCTTCAAGCTCAGCCAATGTCATTGGCAGACGCTCATCAGCAGCAAGACGCTGGATAAGATCTTGTTCGCCACCATTTTCTCGCATATTCAAGGCAACAGCCACGGCATTTTCTTTAATGACCTCATGGGCGGTTTCCCGGCCAACCCCAGCGCGCACTGCTGCCATTAAAATACGCGTGGTAGCAAGAAATGGCAGATAGCGCTCTAGCTCACGATCAATCATGGCAGGGAAAGCGCCAAACTCATCGAGTACGGTTAAAAATGTTTCAAACATTCCGTCAAGAGCAAAGAAAGCATCTGGAAGAGCTACTCGTCTAATAACTGAGCAAAAAACATCGCCTTCATTCCACTGTTGGCCAGCTAGGTCAGCGGTCATAGTGAGATAGCCACGCAGAATTACTTGTAGACCACCTACCCGCTCACAAGAACGCGCATTCATCTTATGCGGCATTGCAGAAGAACCAACCTGGCCTTCTTTAAAGCCTTCGGTAACGGTTTCATTTCCAGCCATAAGTCTCATGGTGTGTGCCAATGAGGATGGGCCGGAACCAAGTTGCACCAAGGCAGAAACAACATCGAAATCTAGTGAGCGTGGATAGACTTGACCTACTGAATCAAAAATTCGAGTAAAACCTAGATAGTCAGCAATTTGGGTTTCTAGCGAAACAAGTTTCGCTTCATCGCCGCCCATAAGGTCAAGCATGTCTTGGGCAGTACCCATCGGCCCTTTAATACCACGTAGCGGATAACGATCTAGCAGCTGTTCCGTACGCTCAATAGCAACCAACAGTTCCTCAGCAGCGCTGGCAAAACGCTTGCCTAAGGTGGTTGCTTGGGCAGCCACATTATGTGAGCGACCGGCCATCACCAAAGATTGGTATTCGTCAGCGCGTCGAGCAATACGTGCCAATACGGCAACTGATTTATCACGGATTAGTTCCAATGAGCGATAAATCTGTAGCTGCTCAACATTCTCGGTAAGATCCCGAGAGGTCATTCCTTTATGCACATGCTCATAGCCAGCTAGAGCATTGAACTCTTCAATACGTGCTTTAACATCGTGGCGAGTAACACGCTCACGTCGGGCAATAGATTCCACATCAACGGTGTCAATAACCTGCTCATAGGCGGAAATAGCCGCATCAGGAATATCTACTCCCAATTCCTTCTGGGCGCGCATAACCGCAATCCACAGTTGGCGTTCGAGAATTATTTTTGCCTCTGTGCTCCACAAGTTAGATAGTTCAGCAGAGGCATAACGATGAGACAGGACGTTTGCGATCTTTTTCTTTTCAGCCACGGGGCTCATTATCGCATATCACAATCTAAGCCAGCCACAGGGGTACGTAAACCAAGCTAAGCGTGACCGATGTTCACCGCACCATTAAACGCTAATGTCGCCGTTGACTGCTGCTAAGGCAATATCGCTTCGGTAATGGCTACCGGAAAGAGAAATACCTTTTAATAGCTGATATGCCTGATCACGAGCGTCGACAAGCGTTGTGCCAGTACCGATAGCATTTAAGACTCGTCCACCGGAAGAGATTAATTCGTCTTGCTCATTAAGCACAGTCCCCGCATGCATGACACCAGGTTGATTAGCCCCAGTAATTACTCCGCCCACACGTGGTTGCTCGGGATATCCCTCGGCAGCGAGCACCACAGTCAGTGCATAACCATCGCGCCAAGAAAGCGGTGGCAAGCTAGCTAGCTGCCCACTAGCCACCGCATAGAGCACTTCTCCTAGGGGGGTTTCTAGGAGCGCAAGCACAGCCTGCGTTTCTGGATCACCAAAACGGCAATTGAACTCCACTACGGCAGGGCCTTGTTTACCCCATGCAATACCAGCATAAAGCAGACCAGAATAGCTACAGCCACGCGCTACCATTTCTTTTGCTACCGGTACACACACTTCATCAACAATTCTTTGCACGCCATCTTTAGGCAACCAAGGCAGCGGTGTATAAGCACCCATACCACCAGTGTTTGCCCCTTCATCATTATCGTAGGCACGCTTATGATCTTGGGCCGGCAACAATGGCACAACTGTCTCACCATCGACAAGACAGAACAACGATACTTCTGGACCATCTAGGAAGCTTTCTAATAACACTGGGTTACCTGCAGCATGAACCACATCAATATGTGCCCGGGCTTGCGCACGACTATCGCTAACGACAACACCTTTACCACCTGCTAGACCATCATCTTTAACCACAAAATGAGGGCCAAAACGATCCAACGCAGCTTCAATTTCTGCATCGGTAGTACCAGGGGCAATATTTTCTGCTCGTGCAGTCTGCACACCAGCGGCAGCCATAACGTCTTTAGCAAAAGCTTTGGAGCCTTCGATACGAGCAGCATCTTTATTTGGGCCAAAGACAACAAAACCATGCTCTCGTAATACATCACCAACACCAGCTACCAAGGGGATTTCCGGGCCGATAACGATAAACTCAGCGTTAATTTTTTGTGCTAGCTCTAGGACAACCTGTGGGTTAGCAATATCTGTAACCTCACTATGCAGCGTCGAAAAGCTCTGCATACCAGGATTTCCCGGAGCAACGTGTACATCACTAATGAATGGATCGAGGGAAAGGGTAAGTGCTAACGCATGTTCGCGAGCACCAGAACCGATAACAAGAGTGCGCATGGTGGACTAGTTTAACAGCTACGATGATTATTATGAGTAGTGTTTTTAGCAAAATCATCGCTGGCGAGCTACCGGGCCGTTTTGTTTATCAAGACGATCAGGTCGTGGCATTTTTAACCATTGAGCCACTCGTCTACGGGCATGTTCTGGTAGTACCCGTTGCTGAGGTAGATCGGTGGACAGATCTCAGTGCTGATCAGTGGGCGCATCTTAATTCTGTTGCGCAACGCATTGGCCAAGCAATTATTAAAGCTTTCAACGCACCGCGTTGCGGCTATGTTATTGCTGGTTTCGATGTCGCGCATACTCATATTCACCTCTTTCCTACCTCAAAGATGTCTGATTATGATTTCTCTCGTGCTATGGCAATAGACGATACCGATCCTGAGCTTATGGATGATGCAGCTCAGCGCATTCGCACCGCTCTGGAAAAAATTAGCTAACGCCTAAAACAAACGTCTAGGTTTTATTATGAGCTGGGTGCACCTCTTGCCCACCCGCGGTACACTTGCACCCTCGCCACCACCAAATAGCGAGGTGCCAGTGCTTTTTCTGCATGGAATGCTCGGTTCACCGGGTAATTTCCAACCAGTTGCTGAAGAGCTACAACGACGAAACCGGTGGTATATCGCCCCAGCCTATGGCAATCGAGCAACTGCTTCTTTTGCTCAATGCCAAGCAGAAATTGCTGCTGCAGTAGCAGATATTGACTGTGTTGATATTGTTGCGCATTCTACCGGCGGGGTGCATGGCTTATGGTTAGCTCAGCACCGACCAGGATTAGTCCGGCATCTCATTGGTGTAGGGGCGTGTTTTTATGGGATACCCCGCTTAATCCGGTTTCCACGCCTAACTGCCATGATTCTCGGTCCAGCGATTACCGAGTTATCTCAACCACTATCAGCTACTATCCCAGAACAGACTCGGGTAACCTCACTGATTTCTCGTGCAGATACTATTGTCCCACCATCATCTTCTCTGCTGGGCGAAGTGCGCTATCTTAGCGAAAATATTCGTCACGAGCATCTCCCCCAGCAGGTTAAACCTATTATTGCAGCACTCTACGATAAGTAAACTCTTACCTTTTATATCGGCTGCTGGACGCGACACATAGTTCATAATTACTGCGCATTAAGTTCACTGCGTGTTTTAACAACATGCAGTGAACTTAATGCGTCTTTTTATTGTTTTTCTTCGATCAGTGGCAATCGCACCATAAAGGTCGTTCCTTCACCTTTAATACTGTCTACAGTAACCTCGCCGCCATGTGATTCCACAATTGATTTCACAATGGCCAACCCTAAGCCAGAACCACCGGTAGCTCGCGTTCTAGAGGTATCTGCCCGATAGAAACGCTCGAAAATATGCATTGAATCTTCAACATCCATACCCACGCCATTGTCGATCACTTCGATGATGGCGGTCTTATCATCATCACGAAGACGAATAGTTACTTCGGCATCATCACCGCCGTGTGTTAATGCATTCACGCTCAGGTTGGCTAGCACCTGATGCAATCTACTGACATCACCAATAACCATAGGAATGCCATCTGTTTCCGGGCGAACATTAATAGTTCTCTCTGGATAAGCAACTTTCAGCGAGCTAGCTACCGCAAGAGACAGCTCTAGTAAATCGACCGGTGCTTCATCATAACGAGCTCCTTCCGATCGAGTAAGCGCTAATAAGTCTTCTACCAATAAACTCATCCGAGTGGCTTCTTCGCCGATTTTGTTGATAACCATATTGGCATCGCTTGTTGCCCCTGAGCGATACAATTCTGCATATCCTTTAACACTGGTTAATGGAGTACGCAACTCGTGGGAGGCATCGCCGACAAAACGACGCATTTGTTCTTCTTTACCACGCAATTCTTCAACTGTATGTTGAAGTTTTTCTAACATCATGTTAAAAGATTTAGCCAATGAACCAACTTCGGTATTTTCTGGCAAACCAGGCACACGCGAATCTAATTCACCGCGTGCGATAGCTTGAGCGGTGCGTTCTACTCCACGCAAAGGTATAAGCGTTCTATTCAGTAACCAAAAAGCTACTAGACCGAGGGCAACAAGTACTGCAATACCAATAATCCACTGCAACACTGCCAAGCGATGCAAAATAGCAAATTCTTGGTTAATCTGCTTAGCAACTACCAAAAAGCTACTTGATTCTGAAATAGCGATCGCACGCCATTGTCCACGCTCAGTACTATTTTTTCCGGAGTCAACGGTTTGGGGTCCTCGATCGACATAAATAGAGTCAAAATCGGGATAAGAATCTAAGCTGCCATAGGTTTGAACCGTGCCACTAATATCTACTCGCACCACAAAATAATCATTAGGTGGTCGCGCAGCGGAGATATTACCGCCCAGGAAAAGATCATCTTTAGCTGCCCAACCATCTAGAGCGTGCTCAAGGTTATCGTCGATACGCCCAAAAATAACGCTCTCCATGGCTTCTTGCACAATCAAGGCACTAGAAAACAGCCCCATGCCGGTAATAGCAACAACCAAAAAAACCAAGGAGAACCGAAGTGGTACTCCTTTTTTAATCCGCGTTTTAGTGGAATTACCAGAGGTTTTATCTGCCACAGTAATCAGCCGCGTAGGGTACGAAGAACATAGCCAACACCACGAACAGTATGGATTAATGGCGGATCTAAAGTATCCACTTTGCGACGAAGATAAGAAATGTATGATTCAACGACATTTCCATCACCACCGAAATCGTAATGCCAAACGTTATCGAGAATTTTTGCTTTACTCAACACAACCTCGGAGTTCAGCATGAGATAACGCAGCAAATTAAACTCGGTAGGCGAAAGCTCAACGACCTTACCGGCTTTAGTAACCTCGTGGGTGTCATCGTTAAGCGTTAAATCAGCATAAACTAGTGTTGCGTCATCAGTAGTGGTGTCTTCAACGTGTCCGCCACGACGCAAAATCACCCGTAACCGAGTAATAACTTCTTCTAGAGAAAAAGGCTTAGTTACATAATCATCAGCGCCAATAGTTAGCCCATGAATGCGATTTTCTACCGCATCTTTAGCTGTAAGATAGAGCACCGGGCCATCAAAACCTAATGCACGTAACTTGGGCAATAACTCGAAACCATCCATGCCCGGCATCATCACATCGAGCACAAAAGCATCGGGGTTAAACTCACGCGCAATTTCTAGCGCCTCAGGACCAGAATGAGCAGTGGCTACCTCAAAGCCCTGAAACTTCATACTGACGGTAAGAAGTTCAACAATATTAGGCTCATCATCAACGACGAGGACTCGGGTTGCATTTTCCATGGTATCCATTGTGGCCTTTCACAAGCATTTTCGCTACAAACTAGATCCCATCATGGTTGTTTAAACTGACCATAAACTTATCTGCTACTGATAAAACGCTGTAAATATGCTCTAGTTTGCCTAGTAGCACACAATCTGAGAGATACACCATAACGGAAAAGTGCGAACAGCAATAAGCTTGTAACTATAACGTCCGTTCGGTATAGTTTCTTTCCATGAATCAACCAACCAAAGCCCAACGATGGAGTTTCCTCTTTGTCATTTCCCTTGGGCTGCTTATGATCGGTCTTGATAACTCGATCCTCTACACCGCTTTACCCACCCTACGCCACGAACTTCACACCACTGAATTAGAAGGCTTGTGGATTATCAATGCCTATCCACTAGTACTGGCCGGACTGCTTCTTGGCACCGGTACCTTAGGGGATAAAATCGGCCATCGTCGAATGTTTGAAATTGGCCTAGTACTTTTTGGCCTCGCCTCATTGGCTGCTGCATTCGCACCCAATGCAACCGCTCTTATTGCCGCTCGCGGTGCTCTCGGCGCAGGTGCGGCCACCATGATGCCAGCAACCTTGGCATTACTGCGCACTACTTTTAAAGATGTCCGAGAGCGTAATACTGCAATCGGTGTTTGGGGCTCCGTTGCCACTATTGGTGCCGCAGCCGGACCGGTCGTCGGCGGCTTCTTGCTGGAACATTATTATTGGGGTTCAGTCTTTATGATTAACGTCCCCATTGTTATCATCACCCTTATTGCAAGCTATTTCTTAGCCCCCAACAATCGTGCCAACCCGGAAAAACATTGGGATTTCATCTCTTCGCTCTACGCCATGTTCGCCATGATGGGTATGGTTATTGTTATTAAAGAATTAGTACACCAACCTATTAATAGCCTAGTGCTTGGCATAGCTACCGCAATAATGGCTATCGGCTCAATTCTTTTTATCCATCGCCAACACCGCCTTGATGAACCACTGCTTGCTTTTGATATTTTTAAAAACCGAATTTTTGTTGCCGGTGTTGTCGCAGCATGCCTAGGCATGTTCTGTTTAACTGGAGTAGAACTTATTACCACCCAGCGCTTCCAAGAATCAGCCGGCTTTAGCCCACTAGAAGCAGGTTTAATTACCGGTGCTATGGCTATCTCCGCGTTCCCTGCCTCTTTGCTAGGTGGTGCAAATCTGCATCGCTGGGGTTTTAGGCCACTTATTAGCGGTGGCTTCGCTGTTATCAGCCTAGGACTTCCTGCAGGTATATGGGCGCTAAGCAATAACCATGTCGAAATCTTTGTCATCGCTTTTATGGCAACCGGATTTGGTGCTGGCCTACTCATGAGTGTGGCATCTACAGCCATTATTGGCTCTGCACCAGCGCACCGAACTGGTATGGCTTCCGCAGTTGAAGAGGTATCTTTCGAATTTGGCACCCTTATTTCAGTTGCCCTTATGGGATCACTGATCAGCGGATTCTATGCTCTTTTCGCGCCGGCAGAAATATCTGATAGCTATACCACCGGTTTTACCCATCCGCTGCTTGCCGATGCCGCTCACCAAGCTTTTGATAATGCCTACTACACAACCATTGGCGTTGGCACCATAGTGGCTATTATCGGCACTATCGTCACTGCAATCTTATTAGCTGGGAATCCTAAAGAGACCAAATATGCGCACGAGTAAAAAACAACTACTTATTAAAACAGCCTTAGAGCTCGTCGAAAAGCATGGACTAGATGGGCTAACCTACGAAGCTTTGTCTCAAGCATCGGGATTAAGTAAATCTGGTCTCATCTACCATTTCCCTTCTCGGGATGCACTGCTTAAAGACATGAATCAATTTATGATTGAAGATTTTGAACAGCAGCTTATCGCAACCGCCGGTGGTACTGCTGATGAGGTCGATCTTCTAAACAGACTCAAGGCAACACTTATTGTGCTTTCTCGTAGCGCTACACGGGCAGAATTATTGCTTAGTTTAGAAATACATAATAATACTGAGCTTCATGATGCCTGGGATAACATCTTCTACCGCTGGGGTTGTCACCAAGACGGCATTGATAAAGAACCCATTTTCTATTTATGCAAGGTTATTGCTGATGGAATGTGGTTACACGACCATATCAGCACCGCTCCACTGACCCAACAACACCGAGAAAAACTCATTGCCACTGCACTTGCGCTCTTAGATTCGACCAATATCTAACGCCTAATCATCAAGACTGCGATCTCCCCTATGCATCAGTACAGGCCCACTTCATTGAACGAGGAACATATGGATAGGAAAAATATTCGCTATATCTACTAATATTTTTTCTTATGAAACGAACAGATCGGAAAGCTGTCGTATCCTGGGGCCTGTGGGATATGGGCTCAGCGGCTTTCAATGCAGTGATGGTCACCTTTATTTTCTCGGTGTACCTCAAAGAATCAGTCGGGAAAGATATTGCCCATGCTACCGGCTGGTTTAGCTTGGCACTTGCTATTTCCGGTATTTTGATCGCCGTTTTCGCCCCTGTTTCCGGCCAACGTTCCGATGCCCGTGGCACTCGCCGACACAGTGTACGTGTATGGACGCTAATTACCACCGTACTTATCGCAGCAATGTTTTTCGTACGTAACGACGACCCACGCTACTTTTGGCTAGGCATTACCGGTATTGCTTTAGCTTCTATCACCTTTGAACTAGCTGAGGTGAGCTACTTTGCCATGCTCAACCAGGTTTCTACCAAGGATAATGTAGGGCGTGTTTCTGGATTCGGTTGGGCGCTTGGATATTTCGGCGGCATTATTTTATTGCTGATCTGCTACCTCTTTTTTGTTTCCAACGACGGTGGGCTACTACATATCTCTACTGAGTCAGGTCTTAATATCCGCCTTGTCGCTATTGTTTCTGCGCTCTGGTTTCTAGGTTTAGCACTACCAACCATGTTTGTGATCCCAGAGATCACCCCAAATAACTATTTCACCAGTACTTCTCTTGTCGGATCTTATAAAGAACTCTTTGCCACCATAGCCACCCTGTGGCGAGAAGATCGCAACTCGTTACGGTTTCTTATTTCCTCTGCTATCTTCCGCGATGGTGTCGCAGGTATCTTCTCTTTTGGTGCAATCCTAGCGGTCTCAGTCTATGGGCTTAGTGCAGCCGAGGTACTACTGTTTGGTGTTGCTGCCAATATTATTAGCGCCCTTGGAGCACTGACTATCGGGGTTGCCGATGATAAGTTCGGCTCTAAACCAGTAATCCTCTTTTCTCTCTTCGCCATGATTGCTACCTCTATTGTGTTGCTTTTCGTTAACGGGCCTAGCATGTTTTGGATTTTTGGCCTTATCCTCTGCCTTTTCGTCGGACCAGCACAATCAGCATCTCGCACATTCTTGTCTCGAATTGCCGAAGATGATCGAGAAGGACAAATGTTTGGTCTTTATGCCACTACTGGACGCTCAGTTAGTTGGCTTTCCCCACTAGCCTTTTCCACCTTAACTTTCGCCGCGGGCAACGATCGCGCCGGAATTATCGGCATTGCACTTATCATCCTTTTAGGGGCGGTGCTCATGCTCTTCGTAAAGCAACCAGTTACAGTAAGAATGTGATCAACAAGCTGCGTAGCCGATTTAGTTCCTCCCCGCATACCGCCACTATCGATGTTGCAGCAGCACCACCA
Organism: Corynebacterium kutscheri; assembly: GCF_000980835.1. Taxonomy (NCBI): domain Bacteria; kingdom Bacillati; phylum Actinomycetota; class Actinomycetes; order Mycobacteriales; family Corynebacteriaceae; genus Corynebacterium; species Corynebacterium kutscheri. The sequence continues at coordinate 571,817 of NZ_CP011312.1, read as the reverse complement.
CTAGCACCAGTAGCCCCTATTGCTTTCGATAATGAATCGCAAATTCTGGGGACACTAGATATTGGAGCTCGAATTGGCGAAATTCTTATTGTGGCTGGAACCACCAACTCCGATACTGCACACCAGGTTAAAGCAATTTTAGAAGCCTTTGGTCTCTACAACGTTCACGTTGATCTCACATATAATCGACTACGCCTTTTTACCCATGTCAGCGGTAATGCCCACCAACCGGTTGGCCTAGTACGGGTTATTACACCAGGTGAGCAAAACTTTCATCACCTCAGACTCGTCGATGAACTTATCCGTGATATTCACACCGGTCGGGCTACTCCAGCCAACGCAACCCAGCGTCTCGACGAAATTACTACCGCGCCACTCACCATGAGCCGACACGCTATCAATCTCAGCTGGGGCGGGCTAGGCGGCACTGTTGCCTTACTTATTGGCGGGGATATTTTTGTAGCTGCTATTTCTTTTATTACCAGCTTTATCATCTTAAGTTTTTCTTCCCGCATGGGGCATTCTGGGTTACCAATTTTTTTCCAAAATGTGCTCGGAGGTATCTTTGCCTCCCTCATTGCAGCCGTGGCATATCACACTGGATCATATGTCGGCCTAGCGCTGAAGCCTTCAATGGTTATTGCTACCTGCATTATTGCCATGTTAGCCGGTTTAACTTTGGTACAAGCTATCCAAAATGGTGTTACCGATGCTCCCATTACCGCTGCAGCACGCTTTTTTGATACCGCTATTATCACCGGCGGTGTAGTTGCCGGAGTTGGCATTGGCATTGCCTTATCTGGTGAGTTAGGCATTCCACTTCCACCAATGGAGACAGTAGCCTCACCAAATCTTTCATCATCAATGGTTCGAGTTCTTGGCTCCATTGGCGCCTCGATGACTTTTGCCCGCGCTTGTTATTCCGATTGGGCAGGTGTTTTTTTATCTGGCTGTACTGCATTTTTTGCCTCCGGGATGTATTACTTCATCCTTACCCCGCTAGGTTTTACCGGTGTTTTCGCCTCTGGCGTTATTGCTGCCATGATTGGTCTGATAGGTGGCTTACTTGCTCGCCGTTACCAGATTCCACCACTAATTCTTACTATTGCTGGTGTTACCCCATTACTGCCAGGCTTAAGTATTTATCGCGGCATGTATGGTTTACTCCACGAACAAATTTTGGCTGGTTTTTCGGCACTGATACTCGCTCTAGCTACCGCAACTGCACTAAGTTCCGGAGTAGTTCTTGGCGAATGGATCGCTCGACGTATCCGTCGTCCTCGCGGGTTAAGTAAATACTACCGCTTTACCAAAAAGCTCTGGCGCCAAGATCGACGCCGCCAATTTCAGAAAAATATCAGTTAGCACCCCCATTTTAAGCTAGAAAACAAATTTCTTTAAGGAAAATAAAAACGGCTTCTTAGCATACTTCACGCTACCGTTAGCACATTTCACCTATAAGGCAGAGCGAGCCATAACAGTTTAATTAATAAATAAAACTTGTTGAAACTTCATATATTAGATATGTTTTCTGAGAATTTCCTTAGATTTTTAAGCTTTTTCTTGGTATTGTTTCGCAACGTATTCGCTGATCGTTATACCTAGTGACCAAAAGAATACACTTCCCCCACGTTTGGATTGCATAAAATCTTTTTGCTTAGACACTTTTCGACGCTGAAAGATTGCTACTTTCCAACCAAAAGTCTTATTGCGTACAAAACTCATAAGGAGAATAAAATATGAAAGAGGTAACTTTTCCTCACCTGCTCAACGAGCAGGACGTAAGTTCCTTGCGGCAGCATCTGCTATAACACTAGCCCTCTCAACTTTAACTTTTAGTAACGCTCAGGCTTCCGCAGCCGAAGAAGACACAGGTTCTTTTGTTCTAAATAAAATTGTCAAAGGCCCAAACAAAGCAGGCCACGAAAATGAAGCATCCATTTTACGGTGGATATGTGTCATGGAGGGCAATCGCAACCTTCGATACGGATATATCACACTAACTCGAAATGAAGCCGTTACCACATCTGAAATTCCACTTGGATCCAAATGTACCCTCTTTGAACACACCACCGCGGAGGATGTGAAATGGAAGATTGACGGTGTTGATACCCCCAAAGGAGAGGTATTTAACGAGATCTCTTTCACAATCACTCAAGAAAAACCGCAAGTAAAAATCACAACTACCAATGTTTATAATGGCAATAAAACTACTGGCTTTACCCTAAAAAAGGTAGTTGACGGAAACATCGATCCTAAGCATACTTTCACCTTCAATTGGGAATGCAGCAACAATGGCTCTAATAAAAAAGGTGAAGTAGCCCTTACCAGCAATCAAGAAAAAACTATTGAGGGAATCACTCTTGGTTCTTCGTGCACAGTAACTGAAAAAGAAGAAACCGCCAAGATCAAAGGTTATGATCACGAGCTCACATGGATGATCCAAGAAGGTACGGATGCAAAACCTAGAAATCACACACCACATATGAGCTTCATAGCCGACGACGCCCCTCAAGACATACGTCTCACTGCCACCAATAAATACATCTCAAACGGAGAGTCAAAGCCGCAAGAACCTAAGACCTGTTCTAGTAGTTCTGGTAGCAGCTCTGGCATTCTCAAATTCTTCGGATTCTGCTAAATTTCTCCTTCATCATTCACATAAGTAGAAATCCTTATTGATTTACACACAATACACAGCTAAAAAGCCTTACTGGTTACCAACTAAAACCAGTAAGGCTTTTCTATTTCTTTTTCCGCTGTAGCTAAGAGGTATCAAAATCAATAAGGTTCGTCTACCGCTATAGCGCAACCCAGCTAGCAACAATTACCAATGCTCCAAGCATTACACCAATGTCACTAACATTATGCGAGCTATACCCATTTATATTATTATATGCGCATGTACGAAGATAATGATATAAATAATACTCTTTTCAATGAAGAGGTTGTTAGCGCCGCCAGTGAAGTCTTTAGCATGCTCGCTGATATCACCCGTATCAAAATTATCTTGGCATTAAGTACTCATGGTGAACTTGCAGTTGGTACTTTGGCTAAGGTGGTTAACCGGCGCCCACCATCTGTTTCGCAACACCTTGCCAAAATGCGCATGCTTAGAATAGTTCTCTCTCGCCAAGAAGGAACAACGGTTTACTACCGACTTGCCGATGAACATGCTTCAGCTCTCGTACGCGAAGCATTACATCAGGCAGAGCATACCCTCATTGAAACCAGTCAAATACCTGGTCATCACATAGGGGATCAATAAACCATGCTCAAGGTTCTAACAAACCGGGTCTATGCGCGTCTTTTTAGCGCCCAAATCTTAGCGCTAGTTGGAACAGGACTGCTCACAGTTGCTTTAGGTCTATTGGCCTACGACATTGCTGGCGCTCATGCATCACTGGTTCTAAGCACTGCATTATCAATCAAGATGGTAGCTTATGTATTCCTATCACCAGTGTTAACCACATTAGTTAGATCACTACCTCCGCGCACTATCATGATTAGCGCTGATATTATTCGCGCGGCAGTGGCAGCATCCTTGCTATGGATAGATCAAACATGGCAAATCTATGTCCTCATCTTTTTGCTCCAAGCATCCTCAGCTATATTCACCCCAACATTTCAAGCAACCATCCCCGAGGTTCTTGATGATGAAGAAGAATATACCAACGCTATATCACTATCTCGATTAGCTTATGATCTTGAAGCAGTCTTTAGCCCACTACTTGCCGCCGCACTATTAATGGTAACCGGCTACCACACATTATTCATTGGAACTCTGGCAGGATTCATCGCATCGGCTTCTTTAATCCTTAGTATTCATCTTCCTACACCATCCGAAGTGGATACACATGACACATTCATGCACCGACTGACCCAAGGTATGCGTGACTTCTGGTATGAACGCCCGTTACGTGCACTTATTGGCTTAAACCTTACAGTAGCCGCCTCAACTGCACTCGTCATGGTTAATACTGTGGTTATTGTCCGCTCTTACCTTGACCGAAGCCAAGCTGAGGTTGCCTTCCTATTAGGTTGTTATGGTCTAGGCTCAATGATCATAGCCTTCTTCGCTCCCCGAATTTTACAAAGAGTAAACGATAAATACTTTATGACCGTGGGTTCTTCAATCACCCCGGTATTACTCATCATTATCGGTAGTGTGACTCTTTCACATACCGGGACCATAAACTGGTCACTCATCTGTATATTATGGGGTCTGATAGGTGCCGCAAATGCCACCACTCTTGTTACTTCACCACGGCTGCTAAAACGACATTCTCTTGCGTCTAATCGCCCGTCACTCTACACTGCTCAATTCTCGCTATCACATGCCTGTTTTTTAATAACCTACCCATTAGCTGGTATTTTTGCGACAAGTATAGGACTCAGCGCAGCAACTTTCATTCTTGCTGCCTTAGCACTGAGCGGCGTAATCTGGGCAGTCAAGATCCAATACTTATAAAATCTGGGTTAATAGACAAAAAGTGTGTCCGGTTTTCTCATATATCCACTGGCCAAACACTATAAATCAGACTTGAATAACGTTCCACACGTTATTCAAACCCGTTTTTCTGTTCAATACACCGAAATGTCATCGACATATGCTAGGCAGCTGCTGATGTGATTTTCTAATGACACCAAACAGACCACGATGCCCCGCATGCGCAGGGCCAATGAAGAAAAACAGAAACAACAGCCACCGGCCGAACCCACCAGCCGATGTACACACCCCAACTGCGGCAGCAACACAACCCGGCGCCGAAACGACCGAGCCCACACCCGCGACGTTACCGCCTTCCATTCCTATGTCACCGGCACAGCCAACCTCAATGACATCGCCAACACCATGAACATCTCACGCCGAACACTCGACCGCCGATTCGCAAAACTTCTGGCTCATCGACGTCCCCAACACCCCAGAAGCCCACCGCATCTACGACCAAATCTTCATTTGGCGACACCTACACATCCGCAGGTTAGCTCCTCATCGCCACCAGCTTCGACCATGTCATTGCTTGACACTGGGCCAACCAGAAACCACCCACGCCTACACACAATTACTCAATAAAATCGCGCCACCGTTATGCGTTGTCCTCGACGGCGGACAAGGCGCCTACCAAGCCATCAAAACCTGCTGGCCAACAATACGAATCCAACGCTACCTGGCCCACGCCCAACGAGTAGTACACCGCTACACCACCACCCGACCACGCACCGATGCCTGACGCGCCATCTACCACCTAGCGTTGACGCTCACCCGCATACGCACCATCGACGAGGCTGCACAATGGACTATCCAACTCCATGAATTCGAGCAGGTCTACAAGACATTCCTAAACCAAAAAACAATACTTCCCCCGTAGCACCGCACACGCAATCGTACGTGGGAATGGATCCATCTACGTGTCCGCCAAGCCTACAATTGCCTGCTTCACCTCGTTCGAGACAACTGGTTGTTTCCCTACCTGCAACCACCATCGGATGCTCTTGAACCACGGCGATGGAAAATCAACAACCAACAGCTTGGAAGGTGGGAGCAACGCTCAGATCAAACGCATTGCGGATGCGCATCGAGGCAAAAGCGGCGAACGGCAACGAAGAATGCTTAAGAAGTGGCTGCACTCACAAACACAACTTACCTGACGACCCGTTAGAGATCGCCAGGCAGTGCAGTTTCGGGCAAGACCAACTCACCAAAGCTAACGATCTTGTCCTAGAAGACTACAACAAAGCCGACCTGAAAACAGGCCGCCCAGCCTTCTACGACAATGCTATCCCAACCGAGTACAACCACTCGATAGGAACTAGAAAAGGCCCCATGAAATAAATAAGATGCCTGGTCGGCGACACGCCGACCAGGCACACTTTTTGACCCTTAACCCTCTATTAACCCATTTTTTAGACACTTTCATAAAAAATAACCCCAGGCAAGTAGCCAAGATAGCTCACTAGCTGGGGTTTCTGAGCTGGAGATGGGACTTGAACCCACAACCTACGGTTTACAAGACCGTTGCGCTACCGATTGCGCCACTCCAGCACCACATTCGTTTAACGAGTGCCAAGCAATCGTACACCATTAAGGTAGCATATGCCAAGACAACCAAAGCGCCCAGATAAAAGACCTGATAGGTTAATTCCGAGATCCCCCAAAAACAAGGAGAATAACCACATTGTCGATCCTGGAAAGGTTACGATTACTCACTAATCACAGTGGACGTATCGCTACCATTGATGCGATCAAAGCTGCCCCACCACCATCACCATTAGCACCAGTTGATCTCACCGATCCAGCACAGGTGGCAGCAGTTATCGACGTCGCAGCACGCATCGGCGATCTCTTACTTAGCTCCGGTACTTCTAACCGAGATGCCAAGGCGCAGATTCATGCTGTAGCTTCTGCTTGGGGGTTACATTATTGCCACGTCGATATCACACTTAACACAATTACCGTGTTTACCAATATTGGCGGCGAAAAACGAACACCAGTCAGTGTCTTTCGCGTAGTCAGTTCCATGACTACAGATTTTTCTAAACTAAGCGAAGTAGATCGCTTGATCCGCTCCATCCAAGCCGGCGCTACCCCAGTGGATGTGGCAGATAAAATTCTGCGCGATCTTTATGCCACCCCTGCCTCTTATGGGTTTAAAACCTCTCTTATTGGCTGGGGCGGACTCGCTGGTAGCGTAGCTGTTCTTTTAGGCGGTAACTGGCTTAGTGCTTTAGTGTCTTTTCTGATTGCTGTCGTGATTATGGCAGGCTCTCGCTGGCTGGCCAAGCATTCGTTGCCAATGTTTTTCCAAAATATTTTTGGTGGATTTGTCGCAACTGTACCCGCTGCGGTGACCTACCAGATCGCTAATTCTTATGGCATGGATATCACCCCTAGCCATATCGTTGCGGCAGGCATTATTGTCATGCTTGCTGGATTAACCATGGTGCAATCACTCCAGGACGGCATCACCGGAGCCCCAGTAACAGCAAGTGCTAGATTCTTTGAAACTATGCTGCTTACCGGAGCTATTGTTGCTGGCGTGGGCGCAGGTATTCAAGCAAGTGAATTACTCGGTATTACCTTACCGCCATTAGCAACTGCGGCTTCATACAATTATGCTTCCGCTACTGTAAAAGTTTTTGCTGGCGGATGTGCATCGGCAAGTTTTGCCCTTGCCTCCTATGCAGAACGTAGTTCAATATGGTTATCTGGATTAACCGGACTTACTGGATCAGCAATCTACTATTACTTGCTTCTTCTTTTAGGCTTTTCGACGGTAACTACAATCGCAATCACTGCAACTGTTATTGGTCTTGCCGGCGGTTTACTTGCTCGACGATTCCTTATCCCACCGCTGATTACCGCGATTGCCGGTATTACTCCACAATTGCCCGGACTAAGCATTTACCGAGGCATGTATGCAGCCTTAAATGGGCAAATGTTACTCGGATTTACAAACCTAGCTTTAGCACTATCTATTTGTTCTGCTCTAGCAGCTGGGGTAGTTCTTGGTGAATGGATCGCACGTAGGTTACGTCGTCCGCCGCTGATTAATTTCTACGACGCTTTTAAACGCCAGCGCACCTTTGATTTTTCCCAAGAATCCAACCCTGATACTAAAAGCTTTACCGTGGTGCGGATACCGGCTAAGCGCAAACCCAAACAATAGAGTATTATTTAAAAACTGCACTGAATTTTTTAAAGCTCAGGAGGACTCTTGCCACCAAAGGTCACAGATACCCGCACTACTTCCGCCGATGCACTACATGCAGTTGAGGCCGAAACCGCTGCTGCAGCTCGCCAGATTGTTGCAGCATACTCTGAGAATTTCTTCGATGCTGTCACGCTTATGTGCATGCTTGGGGTCGAACCAGAAGGTCTGAGCTATCGCAAGGTTGCTGCCGAAGAAGAAGCAAAGAACGCACCTAAAAAGGCTGCCAAGAAAACAACCAAAAAAGCTACTAAGAAGACCACAAAAAAGGCGACCAAAAAAGCTACTAAGAAAACAACCAAGAAAGCTTAACGGCTATGTGCGGTGACAATGATTTTGTGGTTGTAGCTAATCGGCTACCAGTTGATATTTCTATTGCTGCCGATGGAACCCAAACTTTCTCGCCTAGTCCTGGCGGGCTAGTCACCGCACTATCACCGATTCTAGAGTCCCGCCAAGGGTGCTGGGTAGGCTGGCCAGGTAGCACTAATGAAGCTCCAGAACCTTTCTACACCGACTCCGGTATTCTCTTGCACCCAGTAGCTCTTACTGATACTGACTACGAGCGCTTCTACGAGGGTTTTTCTAACGCTACCCTCTGGCCGTTATATCACGATCTTATTGTGCCACCCATCTATGATAGTGATTGGTGGATTGCTTATCGTGAAGTGAATCTAAAATTTGCGCATGCTGTTTCTGAAGTAGCCGCCAAAGATGCTGTGGTCTGGGTGCAAGATTACCAACTCCAGCTACTGCCTGGTATTTTGCGTCAGATTCGCCCAGATCTCACTATTGGTTTCTTTCTTCATATTCCGTTCCCAAGCCCAGATCTTTTCCGCCAATTGCCGTGGCGTGAAGAGATTGTGCGTGGGCTCATGGGAGCAGATCTTATTGGTTTCCATCTAACCCATAGTGCTAATAATTTCTTAGAACTAACTCAACAAATTGTTGGTGGTCTGGGTACTCATACTGGGCAGCCGGAAGAACTTGAGGTTAGCGGTCACGCTTCGGTACGCGAAATTTCTGCCTGGGTACGCAGTAGTGATGGTCGCCAAGTTGGGGTAGCTGCCTTCCCAATTTCTATTGATGTTGCTGCCATTGATGAGTTACTTCCCTCACAAGAGCATAGTGCTCAGCTACGCGCGCAACTAGGAAACCCTACTCATCTTATTCTTGGGGTCGATCGCCTGGATTACACCAAGGGTATTCTTCAGCGCTTACTTGCTTTAGAAGAACTCTTTTCTACTCATGCCCTTGATCCTAAAACTACCGCGTTTGTTCAGATAGCAACTCCTTCTAGGGAACGTATCGAGCATTATCGAAAGACCCGCAGTCAGGTTGAAGAGGCCGTTGGTAGGATCAATGGAAAGTTTTCTAGCTTAGGACATACGGTGGTGCACTATCACCATACGTCGGTAGCTAAAAAACAATTAGTTCAGCTTTATGCAGCTGCGGATATCATGCTTGTTACCCCACTTAAAGACGGCATGAATTTGGTGGCCAAAGAATATGTAGCCTGTCATTCCGATGCTAGTGGTGCACTGGTTCTTTCTGAGTTTGCTGGCGCTGCCCATGAGCTTTCCGAAGCTTATTTATGCAATCCTTTTGATATCGAATCCATTAAGCGTCACATAGCTGCGGCAGCAAATAATACTTCGACCGAACGCATGTCTGCGTTGAGTACACAGGTTCGTACTCATGATGTCAATCTTTGGGCAAGTAGTTTCTTAGAGAACTTGCATGCCATACATAATCGGAAAGACTAAACCATGCGCCTGCCCCACTATGGTTATCTACTTCTCACCGTTATGTTAAGCGCGTGTGGTACACCTGAGCCGACTCATAATGTCTTTGAAGTTACTGCAGTTTATACCAACCCTGATGAGGTAAGCGCTATTAATCCTTCAGTTGCCGGGGCAGTATCAATGAGTTTCGGTAATAACACCGTAGCTGGGTTTACTGGTTGCGCGCCGTTTCAAGGTTTTGCTTCCCTTGATCAACAGCATGCTCGTTTTAGTCAGATGCAATTTGATCCTATTAGCGATGAATGCTCTGGACAGAATCTCAGTATTCATAACGCATTGGTCTCGTTGCTTGTCGACGGCGAATTCGAGGTTGATAGTCGAGAAAACGGTATCCTTATCCTTAGGTCTCATAGCGAAGGCCTTGAGCCAAGTTCTATCCACCTTATTAGCAAAGGCTAAATATGAACCTTTCTGCTCTCGCTACAGCCAAACGTTTACTTATTGTCTCCGACTTTGATGGGACCCTAGCTGGTTTTTCGCAAAATGCCTACGACGTTCCCACCAACAAGCGTTCACTAGCGGCGCTAGAAAAACTTAGCCAGTCACCTCATACCACGATCGCTATTCTTACTGGTCGCCACCTTGACGGGCTAGCACAAGTAGCACAATTTCCTGCCCACTATCTGCTCGTGGGATCTCATGGTGCTGAAGAAGCTAACGAGCTGGCTACGCTTACTACCGAGCAGCAACAAGGTTTAACTGCGATTGGTAACGCTTTTTCCCAATTGCTCATTGAAGGGGCATTCGTTGAAGAAAAACCCTATCACCGTGTGCTTCATGCAGTGCGTGCAAAAGATCAGCAATTAGCAGCCAATATGCTAGAAAAAGCACTAACTCTTGATCTTCCTGCCGGCATCACATTAAAACCTGGTCGAATGATCATCGAAGCGTCGGCAACCGATGCCACCAAGGGAACGTGGATTGAAAAGAAGAAAAAAGATTTTGATGCCATTGTTTTTCTTGGTGATGACACCACCGATGAAGACGGTTTTGCAGTACTTAACCGTGAGCTTGATTTAGGAGTTAAAGTTGGTGACGGTGAAACTCTTGCCGGCCACCGAGTAGCAGATCTTGACGGGGTAGCTGATTTCCTCGAAGAGCTAGCTACCCTACGCACCGCACAACATTAACTGTACAAATAAAAGCTGATCCCCTGGTTAAAACTATGTGTTTTTGCCCTCGGGGTCAGCTTTTTAGTTTTTAGGTGCAGTTACTGTAGCACCAGCGCTAAATTGAGTTTCTAACAACACACTTTGTGGCTCTTCACCACGAATAGTAGCTTGTAATAGCTCCCATGCTGCCTCACCTTTTGCTTTATTGGGTTGGATCACAGTGGTCAGACGCAATTCCTGGGCACGGTGTACGCCATCAAAACCAGTCACCGAAAGCTGCTCAGGAATAGAAATACCTTGTTGTCGGGCATACTCTAAAACACCAAAAGCCATGGTATCAGTGGTACATAGCACTGCCGTTAGATCTGGATAAGCTTCTAAAAGCTCCCGGGCAGCATCAACATTGTTGATCGGGTCATTAATATGACGCTCGATCACTGGAATATCACTACACCGAAGCCCAGCCTGCATAAAAACCTCAAGTGCTCCGCTTACCCGGGCTTGTTGAACATGATGACGTGCTTTTTCTAAGCGCTGTGGAGAAACTAAACCATTATTAACAGTAGGATCAAGACGAATACACAGTATGCCAATGCGCCGATGACCAGCGTCGACAAGCGCTTGGGCCACAGGAGCAATAGCATAACGATCATCAATACCGACAAAAGGAACATTGTCTACATCAACCGGTTGATCACAAATTACTACTGGCAACTTACGTGATAACGCTGCTTCCAAATAAGGATCCTGACGTGCTACGGAATACACGATAAACCCGTCCACAACGGCAGAATACACTCGTTGCCGCGCAGAAACTATATCCTCATGTGACGGACCAACTGGAATCAATGTTAATGAGGTATTACCGCCTATCGACGCAGTTGCTACCCCAGATAAAAAATCTACACTGGCAGCGTCTTCGAAAGCATAGGTTAAATGCTCGGTCAGTAATAATCCCATAGCGCCTACATGCCGAGTACGCAGGCTACGTGCTGCGGGATCAGGACCTAAATATCCAAGCTTCTCTGCGGTAGAAAAAATTTTCTCACGCAACGCAGGAGAAAGCTGTTCGGGGCGATTATAAGCGTTGGACACCGTAGTTCGAGAAACGCCTAATTTTTCGGCCACCATCGCCAAGGATGGCCGGCGTTGCAGCTTAGACATAGTACTTAAAAAAGTTACTCCTCTAATAAGCTAGCTACAATGACTTTCGTGGATAAGATTTCTATTGCTGATCGCACTGCATTGGTTATTCCTGCTAGCACTACATCTCATAGTGTCCTTATCTACTTGCATGGCTCAGCTCAATCACCAGCAGTAGCGCGTCGTTTTACTGATCATTCTTTTGAAACTCTGAGCAATCAAGGTGTGACAATCTGCTACCCAGCAGGTGTTCACCGTCATTGGAACGATGCCCGCATACAATTTAATGAAAAGACCCGCCAATTGGGTATCGATGATGTGAGTTTTCTTAGTGAACTTGCCCAACATTTCGAAGGTCAACGTGTCCTGGGCGTAGGCTTTTCTAATGGCGGACACATGCTTTTTCGCTTACTTCATGATGCACCCGGGTTACTTTCACAGGCAGCAATTATCGGTGCAACCCTACCTGCACCCGATAATTTTCTTTCCCATACACACAATTGGCAACCGACCCCTATTTTACTGATGCATGGCACCGCCGACCCAATATCGCCTTTTTATGGAGGTACCACAAAACTAGTTACCGGCCACGATCGCGGGAATGTACTAAGTTTTAGCGATACTGCCAACTATTTCGTCCAGCTTAACCAAGCTCCACCACCAGTTAGTGAAGAAACTGATAATGCTACTATCCAGCGTTATGGCGCCTGGGTAGAAACTTGGGCGTTAAAAAATGTTGGCCATTATGTTCCAACGCTCAATCCACCAGTATCAAAGCTACTTGGTCCTGCTCCAAAGGGTCTTGTTGCAGCCGATATACTAACGCGATTCTTTAATTGTTAGGTAATACTTCGGCGCTGGCGAGCAAACTCGCTAAGTACTACCCCTGCCGCTACGGAAGCATTCAGCGATTCGACCCAACCCGCCATCGGAATACTCATAATGCTATCGCAGGTTTCACGCACCAATCGTGAAATACCCTTGCCTTCCGAACCAACAACAATAACCACTGGATCGGTACCACCGTTATAGGTATCTAAGGTGTTATCTCCACCGGCATCTAAACCAACCACCTGGTAACCATTTTGTTGGAACTGCTTTAAGGTACGAGTAAGGTTAGTTGCCTTTGCCACTGGTAACCGTGCTGCAGTACCGGCTGAGGTTCGCCATGCGACTGCGGTCACTGAGGCACTGCGACGCTCTGGGATAACAACCCCGTGTCCGCCAAAAGCAGCCACACTACGAATAACTGCGCCTAGGTTACGTGGGTCAGTAATGTTATCCAGCACTACCACCATTCCAGGTTCGCCAGTATCTGCGATCCGTGATATTAGTTCGGGTACATCTGCGTACTGATATGGTGGGATCTGAAGGCCGATACCCTGGTGCATACCATTACCGGTCATGCGATCTAGTTCAGGACGGGGAACTTCAATAAGTGGAATACCGCGTGAGTGTGCAGTCTGCACTGCCTCCGAAAGGCGATCATCATTATGTGTTCCTTCGCAAATGTACATGGCGGTTGCTGGAACACGTGCGTGCAAGCATTCAATAACTGGGTTACGCCCTACTACCATTTCCGGCAGTTCTTTTTCATGGCGTCCTTGATCACGACGCTGTTTTTCTAGCTTACGCTTATGTGCTGCATGATAAACGCGGTCTTCTGCTTTAGGGGTAGGTCCTTTCCCGCGTAAACCACGCCGACGGGCACCACCAGATCCTTTAGTCGCGCCTTTTTTGCTCTTTTTCCTTATTGTTGGTCGTTGGGGATCGTTTCCTGCCATGAGTTTTTCCTTCTAAGAGTTCAATGCCCAACTTGGGCCATTAGGGGTATCGGTAACGGTAATGCCCGCAGTGAGCAAACGATCACGGACTTCGTCGGCAAGCGTCCAATTCTTCTGCTCACGAGCCTGCGTACGTCGATCCAACTCGGCAGAAACTAATACTTCTAGTGCCGCCATCGCCTGAGTATTATCACTATCTTCTTGCCACTTATATGGATCAATACCAAGCACGTGAGTCATTGCTCGTACCGATTCAGCATAACGACGTGCAGTATCTTTATCCTGTGCTGCCAATGCCGCATTCCCAGCACGAACACTGCCATGAATCTCTGCTAATGCCTTGGGCACAGAAAGATCATCATTCATTGCCGCATCAAAAGCAGCGCTGCGCTCACCTAAACCAAGTTCACCGGTTTCCGCCGTGGCCTTATTGATAAAAGCTTCTATGCGTCGATAAGCAGTCGCTGCATCTTGAAGTGCCGGTTCAGAATATTCCAACACACTGCGATAATGCGCCGAGCCCAGATAATAACGCAACTCCACCGGGCGCACCAGGTTAAGAATATGTGGAACGGAAAGAACATTGCCCAAAGACTTAGACATTTTCTCCCCACTCATAGTTACCCAGTGGTTATGCATCCAGTACTGCGCAAAACCATCACCGGCAGCATGCGACTGAGCAATTTCATTTTCATGGTGTGGGAACTGCAAATCCAATCCACCACAATGAATATCGAATTTCTTACCTAAATACCAGGTAGCCATGGCCGAGCATTCCAAGTGCCAACCCGGACGACCCTCACCCCACGGTGTGGGCCAACTAGGCTCGCCTGGTTTTGCTGCTTTCCATAATGCAAAATCTACCGGACTACGCTTAGCCGCACTATCAGCTTCGCCTTGTTCCATTTCTTCAATACGGTTACCACTTAGCTGCCCATAATCACTACCCGCAGCGTCATTCCAGGCAGTGACATCAAAATACACCGAACCATTCGCCGGATAAGCGTAACCGGCATCAATAAGCCGCTGCATATAGTCAACCATCTGGGTCATGTGACCGGTTGCACGTGGTTCTACCGAAGGAGCTAATACTCCTAGGCTTTCATATGCCTTAGTAAACTCTCGTTCATAAGTAGAAACCCATTCCCACCAGGGACGATTATGCTCTGCTGCCTTGGCTAGGATCTTATCGTCAATATCGGTTACATTACGCACAAAGGCAACATCGAAACCTTGAGCACTAAGCCAGCGACGCAAAATATCGAAAGCTACACCGCTACGCACATGCCCAATATGCGGCTGTGCTTGTGGAGTAGCCCCACACAAATAAATGCTTGCTGTACCCTCAACCAAAGGCGTGAAATCTCGCAGTGTGCGGGTTGCAGTATCGTAAATGCGTAAAGTCACGCATTTAGTGTAGCAGCCCATACCACGGCTGTTGCCACGGCTGCTCGCCCTTCACCGCGTCCGGTAAAGCCGAGGTGATCTGTTGTTGTCGCAGATACTGAAACTGGTGCACCGAGAATCTTCGACATTATCTGCTCGGCTTCTTTGCGTCGGGGATTTAGTTTAGGTGATTGCCCAACAAGTTGAACTGCCGCATTACCAATAATAAAACCGTGCTCAGTTAATAACTCACGGCATTCAGTAAGCAGCTGAGCACCAGATACTCCGGCATATTCTTTGCGACCAACCCCAACAAAGCTTCCCAGATCCCCTAAACCAGCAGCCGATAGTAATGCATCAACAACCGCGTGCGCTACTACATCCCCATCAGAATGACCTTCGCAACCAGAAACTTCCGGAAACTCTAAACAAGCAATCCAGCACGGTTTATTTTCTTCGATCTGGTGTGCATCAGTAGCAATACCTACCCGCGGGATAATCGGCTTAGACATCAGGTACCTCAAAAATTGTTGGTTCGGCTTTATCGGTAACAGCTTTAGCTAATGCATAATCAATCAACGTTGTGATTTTAAAAGCCATCGGATCACCGGGAACACAACTGACTATCTCGCCTGCCCATTCCACAAGGCTGGCATCATCAGTAGCGATAAAGTCAGGATTGTTAGCAAAATAAGCTTCATTAGCAGCTTTGAGTACGCTTAACTTAAATCCCTGGGGGGTTTGCACCGCCTTTAATGCACTACGCACAGGAGTTTCGACGACCTGGTTATCGACAACTTTTTTAATCGTATCGGCAACTGGTAGTACTGGAATAACCGCGTTTTTACCTTCCAAAACTCCACGGGCTACCCGCGCAATCATCCCAGGCGGGGTAAGTGCACGAGCTGCATCATGGATAAGTACTACTGCTTCTTTATCGGGCACACATTGTAAACCGCACCACACCGAATCAGCGCGTTCTTGTCCCCCATGGACAAGTCGAACCGGGATTTCTGCGTCGAAAAGCCCATAGTGGTGAAGTAATTTGTGCGCATAATCATGCATTTGTGGGCTGATAATCACAATGACTTCATCGACAACCTCAGAAGTAATCATTGCTTGTACACTGCGCACTACCAACGGGCGTCCACGCAGTGCCACATAAGCTTTTGGGATATCTGCACCCAGGCGCGAGCCAACCCCTGCGGCCGCGATCAAGGCGTAGACCCGCACTTTAATCCTCGTCGTCGAAGCTAAGATTATCGAGGTCTAGATCATCAAGATCCTCAACAATCTTGCTCTCACTTGGCTCATCGGCACCAAGACGAGCGATAGTTTCATCAACCTCAGCAAGGATCTTCGCTGACTTAGCCTCATCTTTATTCTTAGCCAGCGCTAATTCACCAACAAGGATTTGACGCGCTTTTGCAAGCATGCGTTTTTCACCCGCTGATAGCCCCTTGCCCTGATCTCGACGCCAAAGATCGCGAACAACCTCCGCTACTTTATTCACATCTCCAGAAGCCAACCGCTCTTGGTTAGCCTTAAAACGACGAGACCAGTTACCAGCCTCTTCCACGTCGGTTTCACGCAGGAAATTGAAAACCTTGTTCAGGCCTTCATCATCAACGACATCACGTACGCCAACCAGCTCTACGTTTTTCGATGGGACGCGAATTTCGAGGTCAGATTGGTTGATCTGGAGAACCAGAAACTCTAAGGTCTGCCCACCCATCTCGCGCTGCTCAATGCCGGTGACGATAGCTGCACCGTGATGTGGATAAACGACAGTATCGCCGACCTTAAACTCCATTAATGCTCCAATCACAAAGTTGCCAAACTCGTAGCATTCTAGCACGAAAAACCAACACAATCATTGCCGGGAACTAAGCAAGCAAATAAAACCCCTCACCTTTGGTACCCAACACCATCCTAAAGTTGCACCCCATTTGGCAAAAATATTCCCTTATAAATAGGAATGCGTCTATGCAAAGGGCTAAGGTGAAGGAAGAAAATTGCCTTTCTTAACAGATCTACTAAAAGATTCCAATCATCTTTAGTGCTGGTCTCACCCCATGGAGGACAAACCCGTGAAGCCTTTAAAGTCTACCGTGCGTCGTGGCGCATTGTTTTCTCTAACAGCAGTCTGTGCTTTAGCTCTGACTGCCTGCTCTGCTGGGCAGATCACTCAAACCTCAAGCCAGGTCGCTGCTGTAGATGGTGTTGAGGGAGAAACTGCAAACAACGCTATCGCAGTTCGTGATGTCACTATCCATCTAACTTCCGAAGGCGAAGCCGGACTAAAATTCACCGCTATTAACCAAGACCCACAGGCTACCGCCCACGTGTTGCGTTCAGTTACCGTTGGCGGTACTCGCGTATCCTTTGAAGGCGATACCACGATTGCACCAGATTGCTCCCTGGTCTCTGATATTCGTTCCGAGCTTGACCTACTCACCGAACCAGAAAACATCTGCATCACCCATGTTGCCAGCAGCTTTAATAATCCAGGCTTTGCCTATGGTGGCAACCAAGAAGTTGTCTTTACTTTCGACGATGGCGAGATCTCACTGAGCGCAACAGTTTCTGAACCAGTGCCAGTATCCGGACACAATGTTCGCGATACCGGCAGCGGTACTGGCGCACAACACTAATCATTAACTAATGGGCCTTCCCTATTTTTTAGGGAAGACCCATTAGTTATTTTTTGCTTAGTTAGCTTGGTAGCCAAGTTATTTTTACCTCAATCGCCTTAGCACAAATGCACCGCTGGCGATCACAATTAATGCCACACCATGAAGGATAATGTCGTTTATCCCCAACGAATGCTTAAATTCATCGGCTGAGATAATATCCATTTCGCGTGGTTTATCACTGCTAATCATTTCTTGCCCATAAGGTTGCAGAACTTGGCTTGTTTGAGCCGAATTATTTTGCTCAGTCTCACCTACCCGCACTGAGGTGGCATCACTATTTGACTGCGACTCAGACATAGTGCGGCTATTTGCCCCCGCTACCGGTTCCAAAGTTGTTGTAGAACCCACGGATGTTTCTACGGTAGGTTGCGGATGAACAACAACGTTTCCAACTGCATTGTTACCGGCAGGAGTACCCGGATTATCACCAGAAGGCGAATTGTTTACTAACCCTGGAGCAATCTCCGGTTGATAATAAGTGGTATATGAATTATCCGTTGTGTTACTTGCTGCAGTAAAATTTATTTTTCCAGTACCGCTAAGCCTACTATCAACAGGAGAAGAGACCTGCATGGTTGCAGTGCCATCGCGTCCATAATCATTAATCACACTGAGAATATTAAGTACTTTACTACCGGTTACCTGAACCAATTTCAAACGCATCGTATCGCGGTCAATCTCAACGATTTCAGCGTCCTTATCAAGTACTAACTGCGCGTAATTAGGATCAAAGTAAGAACCATCTAGAACAAAGTTAAGCTCTATTTCTTCTAAAGGCTCATTTGTCATTGGCATAACAATACGCCAGTTAATAGTTCGCATATCTTGCTGCGCAGCAATTTTAATATCACCATTAAACGACGCTTCTTGAGCTCGCACGGTGAGATTAAAAATTTGACCACCCATATTTAGCTGAATTTCATCAACATTATTAACGTTATGATGCCGAAGCGGAATAAATAAAGATAAGTTTCCACTTAAATAAGCATCAGAATCCTGAGCATAATCATTAAATTCAAGAGTTAATAACCCAGCAGTTGTAATGGTTCCAACGCCAATGGCTTGCAGATCCCCAGGAGGAATAACATCAAAAGTTATTAAACTCGTTGGTGAGAACTCTGGCGGTAACTGATAGGTCATATAATCGCCAGCACTAGGAGCACCATCGAGAGACCAAGGTAAAGTAATTGCAAAAATAGAGCCCGCCAACACTTCACTACCATCGGTGATCGGTACTGAATTTACTGCCAGGTGGGCTGCCCCAAAACCACCAAGACGTTGGTTACTCTCAGCCACTTCCGTCATATCAGTCTGAAAATCACCGTGCGAAACAGTAGCGGCCACCAAAGGAGTGTAGATCGTAGCAACACCAACGATCATTGCCGCCACAGCTACCCGAGCACTCCTCTTTGCTCTTTTCACCGCCCAGCCACTCCTTCGCATTTTCACCCAGATAAATAGGCACTTTTCCCAAGGGAAAATTAGGAAAAATACCTTATTAAAGCTTAAGAATACTAAAAATTTCCCTAAGCACAAACCCAGGTCATTAGCAGATAATAATCTATCTATGCTTCAGATCACAATTCGGTTTAATAGTTAGCATTCACTTGCTTACCCCTAACTAAGCATCATACCTGCATTTTATCCATGTTGTACTCTTGGACACATGGCCAAAAAACCTAAGAGTATGTACCTGTGTTCCGACTGCGGATACTCCTCGGCAAAATGGCTCGGACGCTGCCCTGACTGCGGCTCATGGGGAACACTAGAAGAATCTACTACTAGTACTATTTCACCGACTACTACGACACTTACCCCACATTCGCCAGCTCAGCCGATCACCACGATCAACGCAGCTGATGCAACGTATATACCAACCGGGATTAGCGAATTAGACCGAGTTCTTGGCAGTGGCATTGTCGCAGGATCAGTGGTACTACTTGCCGGCGAACCTGGGGTAGGAAAATCCACTCTCCTATTGGAGGTAGCAAGTCGCTGGGCACAACAGACTACCAATAATAAACAACGCATCGCCTTATATATCACTGCTGAAGAATCTGCCGGACAGGTACGCATGCGCGCCCAGCGCACCGGTGCACTACAAAACACTTTATATTTAGCAGCAGAAAGCAATCTGGATATTCTTTTTGGCCATGTTGAACAATTAAAACCTAGCTTGCTTATTGTTGATTCAGTACAAACCATACATGCCCCCGGCGTAGAAGGCGTTGCAGGTGGTGTCGCCCAATCGCGTGCAGTAACCGCAGCACTAACTTCACTAGCTAAAACAAGTAATATCCCAGTATTATTAGTTGGCCATGTAACCAAGGATGGCAATGTTGCCGGACCGCGAGTGCTTGAACACCTTGTGGATGTAGTGTTGCACTTTGAAGGCGACCGCCACTCTAGTTTGCGCATGTTACGCAGTATTAAAAACCGCTTCGGCGCTACTGATGAAGTAGGTTGTTTTGAACAGCGTTCCAACGGCATTAAAGAGGTTCCGGATCCATCTGGTCTTTTTCTTTCCCACCGTGACACCACCCCGGATGGAACTGCAGTCACTGTTGCTATGGACGGGGTTCGCCCACTGCTTGCCGAAGTACAAGCCTTAGTGGTGCCTACCGAAGCAAAAAATCCCCGACGCGCAGTTACTGGCCTGGATTCCACCCGAGTACCAATGGTGCTTGCAGTACTCAGTGCACGCGCCGGCAAACGCACCCATAATACTGAAGTTTATGTAGCAACCGTTGGTGGCATGAAAATAGGCGAACCGGCAACAGATCTCGCAGTAGCGCTCGCTACCGCTTCAGCAATGAGCAAAAAACCATTGCCGGCACAAACCGTCGTTGTTGGCGAAGTTGGACTAGCAGGTGAAATCCGACGCGTACCTAATTTAGCCCGTCGGCTACAAGAAGCGGCACGATTAGGTTACACCAGAGCAATTGTTCCGGTTAATAATGAAAACATTAACAATATTGAAATTATCCAGGTGCGTGATATTACTGAGGCACTCGCCCAATTACGTTAATAAAAACTAAGCCAGGTTGAAAGGAGTAGCAAGCGAAGCATTATCGCCAATAACCGTGTGTAGATAATAGCTACCAGAAGCTACTGTTTGGCGAGTACTACAACCACCTTCAGAACTACTGGTACGTGACCATACTGCTTCGTAATAGCGCTTTTCACCAGAACCAAGTGTTTGTGTGCCTTGAGCAACAGCTGGGTTACAGTCAATATCTGCCCAAATACGTTGATTAGTGCGCAAATCATATACTTCAAAGCGAGGGATCGCCTGAGTCATATCTATTTCGCAATCCGCGGCAGTAGGATTAGATACGGTCATATAAAAGCGCGGCATAATATCAGCAGAATAATTCGGCTGATCGGTAGTTGCTTCAATCTTTAGATCTTGTAAAGTGCATGTGCGCTTAGCATCGGCTGCTACTGCTTCCGTATTAGGTTCAACCGAAGTAATAGTAGATGTTGTCGAAGGCTCGGACGTAGCTTCGGTACTAGCAGTTGCAGTACTTGATGAGCTTGTCAAAGCACTAGAGGTTTCGGCAGTTGTTTCAGTCTCGGTGCTATTTCCACCCAAGGCAACAGCAAGCCAAATAAAAAGTGCTGCCACAAGCACTATGATAACGCCGGCAGCCGCACGACGGCGACGATAATACACCTCGGGTGGTAGCTGAACAGGTTGCTGAGAATAGTTTCGACGTTCCACGCCTTCATGCTAAAGGCATATCTACCATAATGATGTGCTTAGCTACGGTGTGTCTTGGACTTATGTCGATATTAGGAAAAGACTTCCAGCTCTTCTACAGCACCATCGGAAAGCCGATATCTAGCAGCAATCAATCTGGTGTCGCCTTTTTCTACTGCTTTTGCAATCACTGGTGAAGTATCAATAATTCGACGCACGGTTTCTTCAGCATGGTGACGCTCAAAATCTGCCATAGATGTTTTGCCATCACTTCGTGCTTCCAAAATAGATGGTGTGATCTGTTCAACCAAAGTGCGCTGATGTCCACCAGGTACCTCGCCACCTTCAATAACTGATAACGCTGCTTTAACTGCGCCGCAGGATTCATGTCCAAGGACCACCACAACCTCAACACCTAGGCCAACGATGGCAAATTCCAAGGAGGCTAGTACACCTGAGTCAATGACCTCACCAGCGGTGCGTACAACAAAGACATCGCCAAGACCGACATCGAAAAGGATCTCAACTGGAACACGAGAATCACCACAAGTAAAAACGGCCATTCGTGGTGATTGTCCGCCAGTAAGTTCTAATCGTCGAGCTTGATCTTGGTTGGGTCGGTGCGGTGTCCCGGCGACAAAGCGTGCATTTCCTTCTAATAGGGAAGCCCAAACAGCTTGTGGATCTCTCATAATCTCTATTCTGCCTTCTTTTTGGTTAGCTTGGAAAAGCTACTAAGGATTACACTAACCCAACGATGCTTCCCGAACTTCACTGCCGGCTACGTAGTTGGTACCACGTACATGCCCGCCCACTTGCCTGGCGAGATCCCGCGACCTCAGCGTGGGGTATTTTACTCAGTGAGATTATGAGCCAACAAACTCCAGTTGCCCGGGTTGAGCCTAAATGGTGCGAGTGGATGGATCGCTGGCCTACCCCAGCAGATCTTGCTCATGCTGATACCGCTGATTTACTTATTGCGTGGGATACACTAGGCTACCCACGCCGTGCGCTACGGCTACAAGAATGCGCACAGATGATCGTCGATAAGCATGGTGGTGTAGTGCCTTCTGATCTAGCAGAATTATTGGCACTACCTGGAATTGGTGATTACACTGCCCGAGCAGTAGCAGCGTTTTACTATGGCCAGCGAGTACCAGTAGTTGATACTAATGTGCGTCGAGTTTATAAACGACTTATTCAAGCAACTTATCTCCAAGGGACTCCCCGACGCAAAGAGTTAACTGAGGTAGAGTCAATTTTACCAATCGAGGGTGCACCAGAATTTAGTGCGGCATTAATGGAGCTTGGCGCACTAGTATGCACCCCTACCCCAGCTTGCCAGCTATGCCCAGTCAGTGACTTATGCGCATGGCAACTCAATGGATGCCCGCAGCCAGATGAATTAGAACTTGCCCAAGCAAAACAAAGGGTACAAAAATTTACCGGAACCGACCGACAAGTACGCGGTAAAATCATGGCTGTACTACGCAAAAATCGCCACGCT
Source organism: Corynebacterium kutscheri (assembly GCF_000980835.1). Taxonomy (NCBI): domain Bacteria; kingdom Bacillati; phylum Actinomycetota; class Actinomycetes; order Mycobacteriales; family Corynebacteriaceae; genus Corynebacterium; species Corynebacterium kutscheri. The sequence continues at coordinate 548,969 of NZ_CP011312.1, read as the reverse complement.
CGTCGTGCTGATATTGATCTTATCTGGCCAGATCAACAACAACTTTCGCGCTGCTTATTTAGCTTATTAGCAGACGGACTCTGCGAAAACGATGGTGATATTTTCTCTTTGCCTACTTCTTCCACTTCCCGCGATAAGTAAAACCACCCGGTAGCTTAACCCAAATTCCACCACGAGAATTAATTGTTACTGGACCAATCTTTGTACTGGCGGAGGCACCAGACTTAGAAAAATTTAGCCAAGTATTCTTGCCAATTTTCTTTCTTTTCCTAAAATTTAGCACTATAAAACTAATTTCTTTTGTAACGTCGGAGACAACTCACTAACTCATTTTCCGTTAGCCAGCCTTATGCTAATCCTGTCTGAAATACACCTCAACTTTAACAACCACAGACTCTCATAAAAATGGCTGCCACCCATATTTTTTAGGTGACAGCCATATTTGATTATTGATTACTCTAAACCATCGACATCGAGTGCTTCTGGTACGACAACTTCGGCTGCATCAATAACCGCCTGTTGTGCCTCAATAACCTCAGCATCTTCTTCTTCGGGGAAAGGTTTTGATCGTGGAGTAAACGTAAAGGAAGCCTGATCAGTATCCTTTGATTGACCATCCCAACCATCAACATCAACGGTAACAATCTCGCCAGCACCTAATTCACCAAAGAGAATCTTCTCAGACAAAACATCCTCAATTTCACGCTGAATGGTACGACGAAGTGGACGAGCACCCAGAACTGGATCGAAACCACGCTTGGCCAAAAGATTCTTAGCCTGCTCGGTGAGTTCAATATCCATATCTTTTTGTGCCATTGCCTGAGCCACACGGTTAATGAGCAGATCAACCATCTGCACAATCTGCGGCTGAGTTAACTGGTGGAAGACCACAATGTCATCAATACGGTTTAAAAACTCTGGTCTAAAGTGCTTCTTGAGCTCATCGTTGACCTTGTTCTTCATCCGCTCATACTGACCGGCCTCATCAGTTTCACCCACCGCACTAAAGCCCATTCCTACGGCTTTAGAAATATCTTGGGTACCTAAGTTTGAGGTGAAGATAAGCACGGTGTTCTTAAAGTCCACCACACGACCCTGACCATCAGTAAGTCGACCATCTTCTAACACCTGAAGCAAAGTGTTATAGATCTCTTTGTGTGCCTTTTCGATTTCATCAAAAAGCACTACCGAGAATGGCTTACGACGAACCTTCTCTGTGAGCTGGCCGCCTTCTTCATAACCGACATATCCTGGAGGAGCACCAAAAAGCCGCGACGCGGTAAACCGATCATGGAATTCACCCATGTCAATCTGAATAAGCGCATCATCCTCACCGAAGAGGAATTGTGCCAAAGCTTTAGAAAGCTCAGTTTTACCCACACCAGATGGGCCAGCAAAGATAAAGGAGCCAGATGGACGACGAGGGTCTTTCAGCCCGGCGCGAGTGCGTCGAATAGCCTTAGAGACACTCTTGACGGCTTCTTCTTGGCCAATGATCCGCTTATGCAGCTCTTCTTCCATGCGCAAAAGGCGTGAAGACTCTTCCTCGGTAAGCTTGAACACTGGAATGCCCGTCCAATTTCCCAAGACCTCAGCAATCTGCTCCTCGCCTACCTCAGCAATCTCTTCTAGATCACCAGAACGCCACTGCTTTTCCTTCTCCGCACGTTCCTCGCCTAATTTACGTTCCTTGTCACGCAGACCGGCAGCTTTCTCGAAGTCTTGAGCATCAATAGCAGCTTCCTTCTCGCGGCGAACCTTAGCGATGCGATCATCAATCTCACGAATTGAAGAAGGAGCAGTCATGCGCTTAATACGCATCCGTGCGCCCGCTTCGTCAATCAAGTCTACGGCCTTATCAGGTAGGAAACGATCATTGATATAGCGATCCGAAAGTTGGGCAGCAGCAGCCAAGGCACCATCGGTAATGGATACGCGATGGTGCGCTTCGTAGCGGTCACGTAAACCTTTAAGGATTTGAATAGTCAAATCTACCGAAGGCTCCGGCACTTGCACCGGCTGGAAACGACGCTCCAACGCAGCATCTTTTTCGATGTGCTTGCGATATTCGTCCAAAGTAGTAGCACCAATGGTCTGTAATTCGCCGCGCGCTAATTTCGGCTTTAACAAGCTTGCAGCATCAATAGCGCCTTCTGCAGCGCCAGCTCCTACTAAAGTGTGGATTTCGTCGATAAATAAAATAATATCGCCACGTTGGTTAATCTCCTTGAGCACCTTCTTTAGGCGTTCCTCAAAATCACCACGATAGCGTGAGCCAGCCACCAAAGAACCTAAGTCCAAAGAATAAAGCTGTTTATCTTTCAAAGTTTCTGGCACTTTGCCATTGACAATATCAAGCGCTAAACCTTCTACCACCGCAGTTTTACCAACACCAGGTTCACCAATAAGAACTGGGTTATTCTTAGTTCGGCGAGAAAGCACCTGCATAATGCGTTCGATTTCCTGCTCACGACCAACTACTGGATCGAGCTTGCCTTCTTTGGCCGCCTGGGTAAGGTTACGGCCAAACTGATCTAAAACTAAGGAATTAGAGCGCTCACCTACCCCGCCTCGGCCACCACGGGCAGCAGAGGTAGCACCAACCGAATCATTCTCGGTAATCTCTGGGTTATCCTGTCCCCCCTCATAACCAGAGAGCAATTGGATAACTTGTTGACGAACCCGCGGAAGATCAGCACCTAATTTCACTAATACCTGCGCGGCCACGCCCTCGCCTTCACGAATAAGACCCAGCAGCAAGAACTCGGTACCAATGTACTTATGCCCCATTTGCAGGCCTTCACGCAAGGAAAGCTCAAGAACCTTCTTTGCTCGTGGGGTAAAAGAAATATGCCCAACTGGTGGCTCGGCACCACGGCCAATAATCTCTTCCACTTCTTGGCGCACAGATTCCAAAGAGATGCCCATGGATTCCAAAGCCTTCGCCGCTACACCTTCACCCTCATGGATCAACCCCAAAAGAATATGTTCAGTGCCAATATAATTATGGTTCAGGGAACGTGCTTCTTCCTGCGCCAACACAATAACGCGACGAGCACGATCGGTAAACCGCTCGAACATGGTGTCTCCTAAAAATTCTTCACTAGTTTGCTAATGTCACCAACTCTAACGCCATTACCGGACAAAACGTTTCCCTTTTTTAACCACCACACCCAAATCTAGTAAATAACAGCAGTTCACAGATACTTTTTCTTGCTGTACGCCTGTAGCGAACAGGTGCTTTTCTAACCATCTGAACACCTATTTCGCTCCGCTGTGCTAAAAAGTAGCCTAATATTTTTTATAACTACCCATCATCAAGGAGTACTCATGTCAGTAAATGTGGCCAAACTGATTAATGATCGCGCGGCAAAGAAAAAGAAAGTGTACTTTATTGATGCTGGAAATGGTGGTAAATCTCAGATAGCCAAAGCACTCTTCTTATTAGAATGCCCCAACATTGAGGTGTACTCAGCTGGAACTACTCCCTCTGAATCTCTTAATCCGCTCGCAGTACAAGCACTTGCCGAAATAGGTGCTGATATGAGCGAAGGGCATCCCAAAGGGGTTGACCCACAACTGTTAGGTATTAGCAACCACATCGTCTTAATCGGCGCCGATGCTCTACTAGAGCTTAATGTCCCGGGCACGGTTGAACGCTGGATTACCGACGATCCTTTTCTCCGCGGTATCGAAGGCCTAGAAGCTATGCGACTTATTCGCGATGATATTCATACCCGAGTTAAAGAATTTGCCCATCGGCTAGCCAAATAAAAACAGCTCCCTTTTCCTAAGGGAGCTGTTTTTTCTATTAATTTTCTGGCTTCACCATTGGGAAAAGAACTGTTTCCCTAATACCTAAACCAGTCAATGCCATCAACAAACGATCAATACCCATACCAGAACCCGATGTTGGTGGCATGCCTTGCTCCATAGCAGCTAAGAACTCTTCGTCTAAGACCATTGCTTCATCATCGCCACCGGCAGCAAGACGTGCTTGATCTTCGAAACGAGCTCGTTGGATAACCGGATCCACCAACTCAGAATAGCCAGTAGCCAACTCAAAACCACGCACATAGAGATCCCACTTCTCGGTGACCCCTTCTTGACTACGATGATCCCGAGTCAGCGGAGAAGTCTCTACTGGGAAATTACGCACGAAAATTGGCCCGTGGAGCTGATCAGAACATAAATGCTCCCAAATCTCTTCCACAAACTTGCCGTGTCCCCAGCCCTTACCGGGTTCTAGGCCAATTACCTGTGCAAGAGCACCAAGCTCAGCAACCGTAGAATGAATAGTCACCTCAGGCTGTCCGGGGAATTTACGCGCCAAAGCCTCATTGAGCGAAGGATACATTTCTATCGATGGCCATTGACCGCCAAGGTCGTACTCACTGCCGTCGACAAGGGTAACGGTGGTAGAACCAAAAACATCTTGAGCGATGTATTGGATCATATCTTGATATAGCTGTGCACCCTCATCATAGGTTGCATACGCCTGATAGGTCTCCAGCATAGAAAATTCTGGGCTATGCGAAGAATCAACACCCTCATTACGGAAGTTACGATTTACCTCAAAAACACGCTCAATACCACCTACTACACAGCGCTTTAAGTAAAGCTCGGGCGCAATACGCAAATAGAGATCAATATCCAAAGCATTAGAGTGTGTTTGGAATGGACGCGCCGCAGCACCACCATGCAAGGTTTGCAGCATCGGAGTTTCTACTTCTAAGAAATCACGTGACTCTAAGAAGTTACGCAAACTACGCATCACTTTAATTCTCGTCATTGCGTTGGTGCGCGCCTGCTCACGCATAATCAAATCCGTATAACGGTGTCGAATACGGCTATCTTCACTCATATCCGCAAATGCCACTGGCAAAGGACGTAATGCTTTTGAAGCCATATGCCAGGTATTCGCCATAATGGATAACTCGCCGCGTTTCGACGAAATAACTCGTCCACGTACAGAGACAATATCGCCCAAATCGACAGACGACTTCCATGCAGCTAGCTTTTCTTCGCCAATCTCGGCAAGTGACAGCATTGCTTGAATATGTGTGCCATCGCCTTCCTGAAGCGCTGCGAAGCACAGCTTGCCGGTATTGCGAATAAAAAGCACTCGGCCGGCTATTGCAACCTCGACATCAGTCTCATCACCGGCTTGCAAATAGGTCACGCCTTCAACAGGTTGTTCTGGAAGGGTTTCTACAGCCTCAAATTTAGCGCGTAGATCGCTAATGCTGATCGTGCGATCAACAATGACCGGATAGGCATCAATGCCTTCGTCGATAAGCTTTGCGCGCTTTTCATGGCGGATTCTTAGCTGCTCAGGTAGTTCGTTTATCACAGTGCTTTAGGGTAGCAGGTTTTTCCCTCAAGACATTAGACTAAAAACCATGATTACCGTTTGCGGCGAAGGACTCGTCGATCTTGTACCTAATCAGGACTCACACCTTGTGCCCGCACTCGGTGGCGGCCCATTTAATGTGGCAATCGCAACATCACGCCTTGGTGCCCCCACCCAATTTCTCTCACGCATTTCCACCGATACCTTTGGCGAACAACTTATTGCCAAACTCATCAGTGAAGGTGTTGATATCAGCCATGTTCAACGCGGTGGCGAACCCACGACCTTAGCTGTTACCAGCCTTAACGACGATGGTTCGGCAAACTACACCTTCTATATCGAAGGTACTGCCGATCGCTATGTCAGCCCACCAACCGAATTGCACACCGACATCGCTTGCTTCGGCACCGTATCGCTTGCGCTTGATCCCGGTGCTACCCGATACGCGCAATTACTACATCGGTTATATCAACAAGGTACTTTTATCGCCCTTGATCCTAATATCCGTAGCTTCTACACCAACGATGCTCACCGGGACTTCCTTCTCTCATTACTGCCAAGTGTGAATTTACTCAAACTCAGCGAGGAAGAAAATGATTTCCTTAATAACCCCACCGCACCAATAAAAGTAATCACTCGCGGTGAACACGGTTTAGAAATCCATGTCCATGGCGAAATCATCACTATCCCAGCATTACCAACTACTGTTGCCGATACCATCGGTGCCGGCGATACCATCATGGGTGCGCTACTAGCTCAACTGCACCAACACGGCACCAACCTAACTAGCCAACAATGGCGTGAGGTAGGAACCTATGCTGCCCAAGCCGCAGCGATTACTGTTTCGCGCACTGGTGCACAACCTCCTACAGCGAAAGAAATCAACGCCACTTACTAGGCTAAACCCGCATTATCTATATACCGAGCACCATCAACTATGGCACCAACGATAAGCCGCTGGCCGACTACATCGAGGTATTCCACTTCAATGTTAGCTGCGGCTAATACCGAATGTGCTGCTGCTAGTACTGCTTGAGTGCCCTGATCAGCAACAAAGACACCGGCAGTCAAAGCGGCAGCAATTGCAATATCGCCTGGAGTAGACAAAGATAACGCCACCCCATCGGCATTGCGAACTACCGGCACAGAATGAATCTTTATTGGAATATGCAGATCACGAACAGTTTTTTGCAGGGCAAGCAGCAATTCCCAGTCTTTTTCTCCGACTACGAGATCGCTTGGCCCAATATGCAAAATCAATGCGATCAACCGAGCTAGCTCAGGTTCAATATCTTCATGCCATAATCCAGTATCAAGGCGAACGTGGCGCCCATGCGGCCACAATTGTTCATCGCTAATATTTACTTGCGCATCGACTCCGGTTAATTCAATGCCTTCATGGCTAGCAATAACCACCGATCCTGGGATTCTGCGTGCTGCATCAAGTAACCGAATATGTCCGGCATGTAAACCAGTACTCAACGCAACAAGCACCACAGGCTTGCCCTGTTTGCGAAACGCACGTGCAACTAAGGGGATCGTCGCAAAGTCAACGGAAGTGGACTGTTTAAGTTGAAAAGCCATTATTCTCCTTCATCTATCGCCCACCATTCCACATCATGAGCACGAGTTCGTTCAGCCATTCGACGAGCTAATTCTTTAAACGTGCGTTTCGATGGTCTATGCTCAATCTGCTCTACTGCCTCCTGCATGGTAGTAACGTCCATGAGCTCGTGGCTTAGTTGCGCACCAGCACGAATATCAAACACGAAATCATAATTATCTACTGCTTGCTCTAGTAAACTGGTCGCCTCAAAACTGATCGCGTTAAGAAAACTAGCATAAGCAACCCCGGCTACAAGCTGCGCAAGCGCCTCATTCTTCACCGGAATTGCCTGCGCATTAACCTCATTGATCAGTAACTCTGCCACCATTGCAGCCACCTCGTCGGTAGCAGTTACTGTGCGCTTCAGCGGAGTAATCGGCAAGGTAATAAAACCGATCGCTCCTTGTGCGACCAAGGGAGCAAAAAGCGCTAAATCCCGGTGGAAACCAGTATGCACAAAAATCTGGCCAGGACGAGCGAAAGCAGCACATACCGCAGCATCCTCATCAACAATGACCATTTCACACGCAGCAATCTCACGAGGATCACTGACCCGAATTACCGTATGACCAGCGGATTCTAATTTATCAGCGAACTCATTGTAGCCAAAGGTCGCGATGGTCATTCTCGGTGCATCAATCACGGCGCTTTAATAAATCAGCAACCGACAACCCCGCACTGTGTTCATCACGGCGACGACGACCATGCTCAGCAACAACAGGTGGTTTCGGCTCTTCTTCCTGAGTTATTCCACCTTGTAGCCAATCAATAGAACCAAAGCTGCCGGTATCAAAACGACGTGGTTCTGGTTCTGGCTCCGGTATATAAGTTGGCTCCGGCTCGACTGGTTCTGGCTCCGGTATATAGGTTGGCTCCGGTGTCTTTTCCTGCTCAATTTCAAAAATACGTTTAGCTTCTGCCTGTACCATGGTTGGTTCGCTGTAGAGTTGTCCGGTCAGCTGGGCAAGCTGCTCACGTACGTCGTTAAGCTGAACTCGTATTTCGGCTAAGGTGTCTTCTTTTATCCGTCGCTCAGCATCTGCTTCGATATGTGCACGCTCAACGCTTAGTTCTTGTCGTGCCTGCTCTAGTTGTACTGCATGAAGCTGGCGTTGTTGTTCTAGCTCAGCATGTGCTTTTTCCGCCTGCGTACGATACCTACTAACCAGGAAAAAACCGATCACTGCTGCCCACAGTGCTGCGATTAACGCCAGGCGCAAAAAACTAGCATTTGACGTTAACAACATAATGACACTTGCAATCAGTGCGAGAACAACCAATGCAGCCTGTGCTGCATCCCGCGACTTGAATTCCATGAAAACCAACCTACCTCAGTTCAATCTTAAGTCGCATCCGGAGGCGGTACGCTTAATGTTCTTTCCAACCAAAACCCAGCAGCAGACAGTGCTATGCCGCCAATAAGTGCTGTCACAACTCCAGGGGTGTCTGCCACGGCAGCTAATAAAGTAGCGGTTTTCGGCAATACATAAACTGCCATTCCCAAATAAATTCCGCCGAAAATTGCTCCAGTGTAAGCAGAAGCTTTACCCACAATTAAAAAATTCGCTGCTGCTATCGGATTCAATTGGGTTCGATCTAGGCCTAGATCAGTATTTTTAAACTTCCACACCAAAGCTAAACACAATACTGCTAAGGCAATCAGCAACAATCCAGGCGCAATAGGTACTGTTGCCATCGCACCATAGAATCCACTCACCACAATATATGATGCAGCTGCACAAAATCCGCCCAGCGCAATGAGTACAGCAGGTGAAGTGCGTTTCATTCCTAGGCCTCCTTTATCACATCGTTTAAAAGCTTTTCGACGCTTTCCTGCCCCAGTTTCGCTGTTGGGTCAGCCTCCAACCAGGGCGCCAACACGAAAGCACGCTGGTGTGCCCAAGGATGGGGCAATAACAAAACAGGATCATTGCTTGTGACCCCCTCGATCTGCACAATATCAACATCTAAAGTTCGTGGCCCCCACCGACGCTCACGAACTCGGTGAGCATTCTGTTCTAGCTTCTGACAGCGACGCAATAACGCATAGGGTCCTTCGGCAACCTCAACAATAAGTACTGCATTAAGAAAATCCGCTTGATCGGTGACCCCCCAAGGCGCAGTAAGATGTATCGACGAATGCGCAATTGTTTCTTTAGCAAACTCATCAAATACGGTGTATAGCAACTGCTTACTCTCTGCCATATTTGATCCAATAGAAAGCACCGCGCGCATTAGCGTACCGCCTGATAGGTAACCGACACATCAGAAAAAGTCAGTGGGATAGGCGCATGTGGCTTGTGCACGGTGACTGCGATGTCGTTGATAAGTGGAAAACGCGCTAAAGCTGCCTGAGCGATTTCATAAGCTAATTTTTCAATAAGGTCAAAAGGCTCACCAACAATCAGCTCATGTGCTAGCTCAGCGAGTTCGCCATAGTGTACCGTGGCGCTCAGATCGTCGCTACGCCCAGCCGCCTCGATATCAACACCTAGCCTGATATCAACGATAAATTCTTGCCCCTCACGTTTTTCGTGTTCGAAAACACCGTGATAACCAATAGCTCGCAAACCTTTAAGTTCAATCATGATTATTCCATTGAGCTACTACATCGACCGCAGAACGAGAACTTGCTACTTCGTGCACCCGCACACACCATGCACCTAAATGCGCCGCGATTGCAGTCACCGCCGCTGTAGCAGGATCAGCGCCAAACGGCTGCAAAAAACGCTTACGCGAAGCACCAACTAACACCGGAAAATCCCCGTTAATAAATTCCGGTAGCGCATGCAATAATGCCCAGTTATCAGCTGCAGTTTTAGCAAAACCCAGCCCTGGATCAATGATAATGTTTTCTGCCCGAACCCCAGCGGATTGTGCTTGGGTAGTCAATCGTTGCAAAGTTTGGTGTACATCGCGGACTACATCACCACCGTGATCAGCCGCACCGGCAGCATCGCCAAAACGCACTGTCTTCCAATGCATAAGGCATACTGGCAACCCACTATCTGCCATTACCTGATACATATTCGGATCGGCTAGTCCGCCGGAAACATCGTTGATAAAATCTACACCTGCTTCCACAGCGGCAGCAGCCACACTAGCGCGCATAGTATCCACAGAAGTTTTAATTCCTTCGCTGTGGAGTTCTTTAATCACTGGCACGACTCGTTCCAACTCCAACTCGGGCGCTACTCGGGTAGCACCTGGTCGAGTCGATTCCCCACCGATATCAATGATGTCGGCACCAGCTGCAACTAGATCGCGGGCGTGCTGGAGTGCAGCGTCGAAACGCAACCATTTACCGCCATCGGAAAAAGAATCTTCAGTGACATTGAGAATGCCCATAACGGCAGTGCGGCCAAAATTCATTAGCTACCTCGAATCAAAGACAAAGCCTCCGCACGCGACGCTGCATTACTTCTAAAGCCACCGCGAACGGCAGAAGTCGTGGTACTCGCGCCCGGCTTTCGAATGCCACGCATAGCCATGCATAAATGCTCACACTCGATCACCACGATCACTGATTGTGCGCCTAATTTAGCAACCAACGCATCGGCTACCTGTGAGGTAAGTCGCTCTTGAACCTGTGGCCGCTTGGCATAAAGATCAACCAATCGCGCCAATTTAGACAGGCCAGTAACTTGACCCGACTCGCCCGGAATGTAACCAATATGCGCCACACCAAAAAACGGTACCAAATGGTGCTCGCAGGTGGAATAGATTGGAATGTCTTTGACCAAAACTAACTCGCGGTGGTCTTCCGCAAAAGTTTTTTCCAACACCTCAGTCGGATCGGAATGCAAACCAGCAAAAATCTCCGCATACGCCCTCGCGACCCGGGCGGGAGTTTCTGCTAACCCCTCCCGATCCGGGTCTTCGCCTACAGCGAAAAGTAGTTCCCTAATTGCAGCCTCAGCACGCTGGTAATCAAAGGCCTTCGGCACGATGTTTTCCTTCGTCGTAATCAGAACGTTCGTGCTCTGGCAAACTAAAGCCGATCTCCTCTTTAGGGTAGGCCTTCTCGCCAGGGTGCTCGGTATAAGGATTCTTTGGTGGCCAACCAGGTGCGGTCCAACCAGCAGGAGCACCATAATCGCCTACTGGTGTTTGTTGCGGTGCTGGGGGTTGTTTTTCCGCAGCGCGCTTTGCACGTGCCTCACGCGAAGCATCAAGAAGGTTAAATGGTTTAGGTGGTTCTTCACCGCGTTCAATAGCCAACTCGGTTGGAGTTTTTACTGGTTCGCGGCCAATTTGACGTGGGAAGCGTAGATCTTCATTGGGGAAAACATCGCCGACTTCACGCGGTTCAATATCGGCAAACAATACCTCTAGGTCAGGTCGACGCAAGGTTTCTTTTTCCAAAAGCTTCTCAGCCAATTTATCTAAGTGATCGCGGTACTGAGAGAGGATCTCATAGGCTTCAGCATGTGCCTTATCCATGAGGTACTTCATTTCCTCATCAATTTGTGCCGCTGTGGCTGGCGAGTACTCCAAAGTTCCCTGGCTGCCTCGCCCAGAGAATGGATCACCTTGCTCATCACCATATTTCACGAGACCGAGTGTGGGGCTCATGCCGTATTCAGTCAGCATGGCCTTGGCGATCTTGGTAGCCATCTCAATATCTGCGCTAGCGCCAGTAGTTAGCTCACCGAAAACCAATTCCTCGGCAGCACGTCCACCCATAGCGAACACCAAACGTGCATAGAGCTCGTCTCGGTTGTACATGCCACGATCATCTTCTGGTGCGGTCATCGCATGTCCGCCAGTACGCCCACGAGCTAAGATAGTGACCTTATAAACTCGCTCAATATTCTTTAGCGCCCAGGCAGCCAGAGTGTGTCCACCCTCGTGATAAGCGGTAACCTTCTTTTCTTTTTCAGAGATCACCTTAGAGTTACGACGAGGTCCACCAACTACGCGATCAGTAGCTTCTTCAAGTGCATCAGCAGTAATTACATTGCCACCGATACGCGCGGTAAGCAATGCCGCCTCATTGAGCACATTAGCTAGATCAGCGCCCGACATCCCTGCTGTACGACGTGCCAACGCATTAAGATCTGCATCCTTAGCCAAGGGTTTTCCCTTAGCATGGACACTAAGAATCTGCTCGCGACCTTTCAGATCTGGATTAGTAACTGGAATCTGGCGGTCAAAACGTCCCGGGCGCAATAATGCTTGATCGAGAATATCCGGGCGGTTGGTTGCAGCAATAAGAATCACGCCTTCGCGATCCCCAAAACCATCCATTTCTACCAATAACTGGTTAAGGGTTTGCTCGCGTTCATCATGTCCGCCGCCCATACCAGAACCACGTTGACGACCTACCGCATCAATTTCATCGACAAAGATGATACATGGGCTATTTTCCCGAGCCTGCTTAAACAGATCTCGTACTCGAGATGCACCCACGCCAACAAACATCTCCACAAAGTCCGAGCCAGAAATAGAGTAAAACGGTACCCCAGCCTCACCGGCTACAGCACGGGCTAATAAGGTTTTACCAGTACCTGGCGGACCATAAAGTAGCACGCCGCGTGGGATTTTGGCACCAAGTTCTTCATAACGCTGTGGATCTTGTAAGAAATCTTTGATTTCATGTAGTTCATCAACGGCCTCATCAGCACCGGCAACATCGTCGAAAGTATTCGTTGGCATATCACTGGTCAACTGCTTTGCTTTCGAGCCACCAAAACCGAACATGCCAATGCCACCAGAGCTTTGCATACGCGCAAAAACCCACATAATCAAACCGAAGACAATCAGCATCGGCAAGATATAACTAACCATCGACAGCAAGAAACTATCCTGGTTAACATTGGTGGTGAACTTATCGACGTTGCTTTTTTCTACCTTGGTAAACACATCTTGGGTTGCCCGGGCAGGATACTTTGTCATGATCTCAGTGAGACCAGTTTTTTCTTCGACATCAATGCTATCGCGCAGTTTAAGACGCAGCCGCTGCTCGCGATCGTCGATTTCGACTTCTGAAACGTTGTTCTTGGTTAACTGCTCGATAGCAACCGAAGTATCAACTTCGCGATAACCGCGCGTATCGCTGGCAAACAACGAAAAAAGATACAGTGAAATAAGGATGACCGAAGCAAAACTTGCGATCTGAAGAATTCTATTTTTACTCATGATGTATAAACACTCGGATCTAAGGTGCCTACAAACGGCAGGTCACGGTAACGCTCGGCATAATCTAAGCCATAGCCAACAACAAATTCATTAGGGATATCGAAACCAACGTCGATAAGCTCAATGGTGGCAGTAACTGCCTCTGGTTTACGTAGCAAACTGACTACTTCCAGACTTTTTGGACCACGGCTTTCCAGATTGCGAATCAACCAACTCAGCGTTAAACCAGAATCAATAATGTCCTCAACAATAAGTACATCCCGATCCCGAATATCACGATCAAGGTCTTTAAGAATACGCACCACACCCGACGAAGACGAAGAATTACCATAAGAACTCACCGCCATAAACTCCGTCTGGCTAGGAATACTTAATGCACGCGCAAAATCGGTAAGGAAATACACCGCACCTTTAAGAACACAGACCAACATAAGGTCCTCATCAATGTCCCGGTACTTCTCACTCACCAAGTCAGCCAGCTCTTGAACACGCCGCGCAATGTCCTCCTCGCTGACTAACACAGACGCCACATCGTCACCATAACAATTCATCGCAGTCACAACCTTTCTCCTGGTGTCACAAAAAGTGTGCCATTTTTACGCACTACTTCCAACCTCCGCCCAATAGCAACACCACCTTGGCCATGCCAATGATGAACCAGATTCTCAATTGCTACCAATTTAGCCCTATCCACGGTCACAGAATATCCCTGCAAAAACCGTACAATAACCATCCGCAACTCAGCCGGAGACAACTGTTGAAGCTTTTCGACGCTCATATCCGACGCCTCTACAGCGAAAGCCGATTCCAACAACACACCATGCTCAGCCGCCTGCGCTAATGCTGGCACCACATCAAAACCTTTAATCTGATTCAGCAACGGAATCACTTCCCTACGCAAACGCACCCGCTGGAAACGCTTATCCACATTCATTGGATCAGACCAATACGCCAAACCCAACTCCTTGCACGCACCCACCGTATCAATACGACGTACCCCCAACAACGGACGAACCACCCGATTAGTTTCCGCCATACCAACACCACGCCCCCGCAACGAATTAAGCAAATACGTCTCTGCTTGATCATCCATCGTATGCGCCACCCACACCGGCAGCCCCCACGCCAACAACGCCTCATAACGCGCCTTACGAGCCTCAGCCTCAACATTACCCGGAGCAACATGAACCCGGGTGAGCTGGGCAGATACGCCTAAGCACCGCACCTGCTCTACAGCGAAACTTCCAACATCTGCAGATCCTTGCTGTAGGCCATGATCAACGACTACAGCGGTGATCTCTTTGTCCTCTGCTTTCGCTGCCGCCACCAAAGCTAGCGAATCGGCGCCACCAGAAAGTCCGACTACAGCAGGACCGTCGAAACGCCTGACTGCGCGCCGTACAGCGAGAAAATGAGGAGAATGCCTAGGCCAAAAAATCGTAGATGGTGGTTGCGAATTCATCTAGTGCCGCCCTTGCCGACAAAATATCCGAGTCATTACTAATTAATCCAATGGCATATACATGCTCGTTTTTTGCCTGCACAATGCCCGCCAGCGCTGATGTCTGCGTCAAAGTTCCGGTCTTCGCACGCACATAGCCACGCGAATCCACATCCAAGTAACGCTGTGCCAGAGTTCCATTACCCCCAGCAACTGGCAAAGTTGATAACAAAGGTCGCAACGTTGATTCTGTTGCAGCGCGATGCATAATTTCTGCCAGCAGCTGTGCGGTGACCACGTTATCCACGCTAAGGCCGGAGTAATCAACCACACTAGTTTCTCCTACAGCGAAACCCTGCGTGGCCAAAACGTTTACTGAATTAGCTGCAGACTCTCGTCCAATTGCCTCAGCCATGACATTGTCAGAATCCACCATCATCATGGTGATACGTTCGATCAGTGGTGGCGATAATGTACTAGCTACTGGTTCAGCATCAGCAGGGGCTACGCCTGGACCAACTTTCGTAGCGCCGATGAGCGCTGCTAATTCTTCCGCTACAGCGAAAGCCGGAGTATGCGAACGCGGTGCATCACCACTGGTTTCACCAATACGACCGCCATACAACATAATCGGCTCCATGGGGGCGATATAACCAGCATCAATATCCGCTTCATCCCACCCTACAGCGAAACTCGGATAATCCGCCCACGCCGAAGTGTCGACCAACACTTCATCAATACCCGGGGGAAGCTGTTGAGCTAATTCGCTAAGGCGCTCATGAGTAAGCCATACATCACCAGTAGCTTTAATGACAGCGGTATGCTTATCGACGAGATACACCGTAGTCTCAATTTGCTGCTGTGCATCAAGCTGATACAAGGCAGCTGCTGCGGTAAGGGCTTTTGTCGCACTCGCCGGGCGTAAGGGTGCAGTCGGAAGCTGGGAGAACACGGTTTCACCAGTTGTCGTGTCGATGACTACAGCGGAGAATGTACCTAGCCGTGTATCAGAGGAAAAAGCCGAAAGCGACGTCGATAAGCCTGTGTTATTTCCTGGTAATGGAATAAGGTTACGCATCGTGCGAACAGGGCGCGGAAGTTCCTGTGCTGGGTCGTGCTGTAGACGGTTGTCGAGCGCGACATATACCACTACAACAACAATGCCAAGCACCGCAACGATCGCTGCAATCCACTTCGTATTCTTCACCGACCCTAGAGTACTATTAGTTAAAACAATCCAAAAAGGAGAGGTACAAGATGGAAGTAACAATCGAGATCCCTAAAGGCTCACGCAACAAGTACGAAGTTGACCATGAGTCCGGAAAAATCTACCTCGACCGTTACCTATTCACCCCCATGGCCTACCCACTCGATTATGGGTTTATCGATCACACCCTTGGCGAAGACGGCGACCCACTGGATGCACTCGTCATTCTGCCAGAACCAGTTTTTCCTGGTGTGATCGTCAAGGCACGACCACTAGGTGTTTTTAAGATGACCGACGAAGCCGGTGGCGACGACAAACTACTCTGCGTTCTAGATGATCCTCGCTGGAGCAAATACAACGACATCGAAGACGTTGAACAACACCTTCTTAACGAAATCGAGCATTTCTTCGTCCATTACAAAGACCTTGAGCCAAATAAAGAAGTCACTGGCTCAGGCTGGGGAAACAAGACTGAAGCTGAAAAGATCTACAGCGAAGCTATCCAGCGCTACAGCAAGTAAAAAATAGGCACCAACAACATTAAAAGGTTGGTGCCTTATTTTTATGCCTACAATAAACAACATGAAAGAAGTAGCAGTTACTGCTGTACCACAAGAGGCACAGCTTATCGATGTACGCGAAGCCGACGAATTCGCCGCTGTCCATGCACAAGGCGCAAAAAATATTCCCATGAGCCTATTTACCACTCACATGGGTGAACTCGATACCAACAAGGAGATCTACCTTATTTGTAAGTCTGGTGCTCGCAGCGCACAAGTACAGGAGTATCTTGCTGCACGCAACATCGAAGCTATTAATGTTGCAGGTGGCACAGAAGCCTGGGTCGCAGAAGGTCTGCCTACCCAATAATTGGTTTCCCCACTTTTTGGATTACCATAACAACCATGACCCACCCAGAATTCCCAGCAGACCTGCTTGAGTCACCATCTTTTCAACTAGAGCGGCTACGCCGTCGCACCCGTGATGAGGTGGAAGAAACTCTACAGCACAAGGATGTTAGCCTGCGGGAATACTGGGTTCTTACCTGTTTAGCTAAAGCCGATGCTACGAGTCAATCTTCGCTGTGCGATATGCTCGCTATCGATGCATCAGACATGGTGCGCTTAATCGATTCGTTGGAGCAAAAAACCTGGGTAAAGCGCGAACGAGACCCCAAAGATCGGCGTCGCCAAATTGTTACAGCTACGAAAAAAGGCAGGCAGGCTCAAAAGGATCTTCGAGACCTTGTCGCCAGCGCTGAAGACAAGGCTCTCGACGAGTCCACCTCGAAGCAACTCAAACATTTACGTAAACTAGCAAAATCCATCATCGCTGCTGAAGAAGAGTGATCTGCCAGCTAGATCAATAGCTTTTTTGCTATTAATTTGTCTTCGTTTGCTGTACTGGCATTCCCATATATAGCGCCCCTCGGCGTCGATAGTAACAATGGCTTGGCCTGCTGTTACTTGTCCATGGTGCGCTGGGCACAGCATGACCATGTTCGATAGGTTGGTCATGCCACCTGAAGCTGCTGTTTTTATGTGATGCGCCTGGCAACCGTGCTTCGCAGGTATTTTACAACCAGGTGCAGCACAAAAAATATTGTGCCCGATCATAGCTTGGCGTTGTTTACTGTTAGCAAAGCGTTGTTGAATAACAGCAGCCTCCATTGGAAGCATAGTTAGGTCGTTGTAGACTACAGCGAAACCCACGCCAACAAGTTTTTTGTGCAATAGGTCAAGGGTTGCAATTGATCCGTCGGTAAGAGCGTATTCATCACGGGTGAGGCCCTCTTGCAGTTCACTTAGCTTGACTACAACGTGGACGCCGACTTTGTCGCTAATGTCGACCATTTTCAGCAGGGCTTGGGCGCGGCAGTGCTCGATTTTTAAGCCAGATTCGCGGTGGTAGAGCTTCGTCGTTAAGCTTTCTAGCTTATCGACGAAAGGCGCAAACACTTCCCCATCAAGCCACCCCATCACTTGGTATCCACCACGCGCATCAAGCTCCTTGCTCACCATAAGTTTGCTGCGCGGTTTCTTCGTGCTAGCCAGGTTGATGGCGCGCACGTGTGCTTTAGCGGCGGTCATCATGGTGGCAAAATCTTTGTCCTTGGCAATCTGGATCAACTCGTAGCGCAGTTTTTCTTTGCTGTAGGCAATATCCGCCGCGATTTTATTGGTCTGCTGATTAATAAACACCAGCTCTTCAGCGCTGATTGTTTGTTTCTGTGCTTCGGAAAGAGCTTCTCGACGTATATCCTTCTGTCCAGCATCAACAAGTTGTCCGAACAAGGCTTTCGCTGTAGAGCGGTACTGGGCAGCCTGTGTGGGTGCAATCCTAAACAGCGCACTGATTTGATCGACGCTCAGTTTGGCATCGTATAGCTCTTTCAGCAAGGCGACCCCGTGCTGTGCAAGCTGAGCGCGTTGTTCGATGTACATGTTTTTAGCATGACAATACCGATAAAGCAGCACAAGACTTGGGGCTAAAAACAATGAAATCTGTGGATAACTTCCCGTTATTGAAAAGAGTTATCCACAGATTTTGATTCTTTTTTAAAAAACCGCGAGATGGCAAAGGGTTTAGTCGCCAATTTGGTCGCGTCCGCGCATCACGAGCAGCGGATCGGGTTCACCAACAACAGCATGGTCTTTATCGGCATATTCAAATTTGCTCAAAATATAACGCATAGCATTAATTCGGGCCCGCTTTTTATCATTGGATTTAATTGTGATCCATGGCGATTCATCGGTATCGGTATAGCGGAACTGTTCTTCTTTGGCTCGGGTGTAATCATCCCAGCGGTCTAAGGAAGCTAGATCCATTGGCGAGAGTTTCCATTGGCGCACCGGGTCGACCTGGCGAATAGCAAACCGGGTGCGCTGCTCTTTTTGTGACACCGAAAACCAAAATTTCGTTAAGGAGATCCCAGAGCCAAGAATCATATTCTCCAGCATCGGTACCTCACGCAAAAACTCTGCGTGCTGCGACTCAGTACAAAAACCCATCACACGCTCTACACCAGAGCGGTTGTACCACGATCGGTCGAAAAAAACGATCTCGCCGGCGCTGGGGAAATGCTGGATATAGCGTTGAAAATACCATGAGGTTGATTCGCGTGGCGACGGCTTCTCCAAGGCCACGGTACGCGCCCCTCGAGGGTTAAGGTGCTCATTAAATCGCTTAATGGAGCCTCCCTTACCAGCGGCATCACGGCCCTCAAATAAAATGATATGGCGTTGACCAGTATCCTTAGTCCAGTTTTGCCACTTAAGTAACTCGATCTGCAAGGCACGCTTAATGTGATCGTATTCATCACGGGTCATTCTTTCGCTGTAGGGGTAGTTTTCCCGCCACGTGTCTATCGGCAAGCCATGAGAATCGAGCAGAACCGGATCATCCTCGTCGGAGTCATCGACGATATAGCCTTCGGTCTTAGCAAGATCGATGACCGGAAGATCGTTATCAGAGTCAGCCATAAACAAATACTACTAGAGATACAAAAACCCCGCCCAATGTGGACGGGGTTTTACGTTAAGTAAAAATTACTTAATGAAGCCGAGGAGCTTAGAAGCGCCCTTGGCGATCTCGATGAAAGGCTTCATGAAATCAAAAAGAGCCTGGAAGAATGGAACGGAATCAGCAATAAAAGAAGACATATATAACTCCTAGTTAATATGGTATGTGGTTGCAGAAAGCCTAATTAAGGCTATTACTTACTGGAAGCGAAAGAAGAAACTTCACCTAGGTAGCTAATTGCCTTAGGCAGGTTGAGGATGATCTTTGCCCAGCTCTCCCAGGTATCAACGAAGTTGTTCAAGTGGGTGATGATGTTAGAGATGTCCATTACTGAACTCCTTACTTATTATAAAAACAGGCCAACACGCCCACTCAGAACTGGGCGTTGCAAGAAACCATTCTTGCACAAAACGGCCATATGGCAAGTCGAAATTGAAATAAAAATATATACATCAAGCTGCATAAATTTTTTTAAACAAGTTTTTATAGGTGAAAATACTCTATTTAAAAATGCCCGCAACCAGCCGCTTTTAATAAAAGTATGACTCTCTTATGCTAATTAGTTCACTAAATAAGTAACGTTCTCATCCTCGCCAGCGATATGCCTGCGGCGAGGCTTACACAATTACGCCCTAACTTCATAAATAAAATAAACCCAAATGGGGGTAACTTAGGTAATTATTGTTTATTTTTTTCGACTAAGTCACACCAAAAAAATAACGCCCCCGAAGGAGCGTTATTAATCTGGCAGCTTAGAAGCCCATGCCGCCCATTTCATCAGCACCAGGCATTGCAGCAGGCGCTTGTGGCTCTGGCTTATCAGCAACGACTGCTTCCGTCGTCAAGAAGAGCGCAGCGATCGAGGCAGCGTTCTGGAGTGCAGAACGGGTCACCTTAACTGGGTCATTGATACCGGCAGCCATGAGATCGACATACTCACCAGTAGCAGCGTTAAGGCCTTCGCCAGCTGGTAACTGCGATACCTTATCGGCAACCACGCCTGGCTCTAGACCAGCGTTATAAGCGATTTGCTTCAATGGTGCCGACAATGCTTCGCGAACAATCTTGACACCGGTCGCTTCGTCGCCTTCAAGCTCAAGATCCTTATCCAGCACATGAGCTGCCTGGAGCAAAGCAACGCCACCACCGGCAACGATACCCTCTTCAACAGCAGCCTTTGCGTTGCGCACAGCGTCTTCAATGCGGTGCTTGCGCTCTTTAAGCTCAACCTCGGTTGCAGCGCCAACCTTAATTACTGCAACACCGCCGGCTAGCTTAGCTAAGCGCTCTTGTAGCTTCTCACGGTCATATTCAGAATCAGAGTTCTCAATCTCGGCACGAATCTGCTTCACGCGACCCTCGATCTGCTCAGCAGCACCAGCGCCTTCAACAATTGTGGTGTCATCCTTGGTAACAACCACCTTGCGGGCACGGCCTAGCAATGGCAGATCGGCGGTTTCTAGAGACAGGCCAACTTCTTCAGAAATAACCTGACCGCCGGTAAGAATAGCCATATCTTGTAGCTGTGCTTTACGACGATCACCAAAGCCTGGCGCCTTAACCGCAACCGACTTAAATGTGCCGCGAATCTTATTCACGACCAAGGTGGACAAGGCTTCGCCCTCAACGTCCTCAGCGATAATAAGCAGTGGCTTGCCCGACTGCATGACCTTCTCTAGCAGTGGCAACAGATCCTTAATATTGGAGATCTTGCCGGAAACCAAAAGAATATAAGGATCTTCGAGAACTGCCTCTAGACGCTCCATATCGGTAGCGAAGTAACCTGAGATATAGCCCTTATCAAAGCGCATACCTTCGGTCACCTCAAGCTCAACACCAAAAGTGTTGGATTCTTCAACCGTAATAACCGACTCTTTATTGAGCTTACCGCCACCAACAGCGTACATAGCCTTAGCAATCTGAGCGCCAATTGCTGGATCGGCAGCAGAAATACCAGCGGTAGCAGCAATCTGCTCCTCGGTTTCTACTTCCTTAGCGCCAGCAAGCAGGCTTTCAGTTACAGCTGCAACAGCCTTTTCGATGCCACGCTTAATACCCATTGGGTTAGAACCTGCGGCAACATTGCGCAGCCCCTCACGCACCAATGCCTGTGCGAGCACAGTAGCGGTGGTGGTGCCGTCACCAGCAACGTCATCAGTCTTCTTAGCGACTTCTTTAACTAGCTCGGCGCCAATCTTCTCATAAGGATCTTCCAGCTCGATTTCGCGAGCAATAGAAACACCATCATTAGTAATGGTAGGAGCGCCCCAGCTCTTTTCTAATACGACGTTTCTACCCTTAGGGCCTAGGGTAACCTTCACGGCGTCAGCAAGCTGGTTCAGACCCCGCTCAAGGCCGCGACGTGCTTCCTCATCAAAGGCAATGATCTTTGCCATGAGTTTTTACTCCTTATATAACGTGTCCCTTTGCTTGGCGCCCGCGACGGCACATTCTTTTTCAAGAATCCCACCACAAAGGTGCTTATTTTTTAGCACTCGGATTATTGAAGTGCTAAGTACCGTTTTTAGCAGCTGAACCTTACGAGCGCAAGAAAAATCGCTATCAGCCATCTAAGATCAACAAGCATGAACGATGTCAGTACTTTTTTACATAATCACCGCGATAAAATCTTTAACAATCTTAAAGAAATCGTCGCTTTTAACTCTGTTCATTCTGTCCCAGAGCTCAAAGAACAACATTCCGGTGCGTGTGCCTGGGTCGTCGAAAAGCTTCAACAGCGCAATCTAAAAGTCACTGAATACCCAGTCGAAGGCGGTGCTACTACTATCATCGCGCGCAAAGAGGCTGTCGGCGATGCACCAACCGTACTGTTGTATTCACACTATGATGTGGTCCCTGCAGGAGATCCTAGTGCATGGAGCGCTGATCCATTTACGCTTACTGAGCGCGACGGCCGGTGGTACGGTCGCGGTGCGGCCGATTGTAAGGGCAATTTGGTCATGCATCTTGCTGCTCTTGATGCGGTTGAACACGCTGGCGGCACAGATCTTGGGCTTATCGTACTCATTGAAGGCTCAGAGGAAATGGGTGGCGCAGAGCTATCTGAGTTGATTCATAATCAACCAGAATTGTTCCAATGCGATGCAATTTTAATCGCTGATAGTGGCAATGCAGCCGTGGGAACCCCTACGCTAACGACTACTTTACGTGGTGGGGCTCAGATTGATGTCACCGTCGATACGCTAAAATTCCCAGTTCATTCCGGATCTTTTGGTGGTGCTGCCCCTGATGCAGTTGCAGCCCTAATCCGTACTATTGATTCGCTTCGCGATGAACATGGTCGCACAGTTATCGATGGCGTGGATTCGACAACCACCTGGCCTGGTGCAGCTTATGATCCAGAAACCTTCCGGGTAGATGCCGGCATGTTAGATGGCACTGACATTATGGGAACAAAAGATGATAATCCGGCCGATATGGTGTGGGCACGACCAGCTATTTCTATTACTGGTTTTAGTTCTACCCCAGTAGCTGAGGCGGTTAATGCTGTTCCGGCGACTGCTAGTGCCCGACTTAATCTACGTGTACCACCAGGAATGGTTGCTAGTGACGTTGCCGACAAGGTAAAAGCACATCTAGAAGCCCATGTTCCTTGGGGAGCAAAAATCTCGGTAACGATCCATGATCTTAACAATCCTTTTGAGACGACAACCGACGGGGCAGCAACGAGTGTTCTGGTCGATTGCCTTCGACAGGCCTATAACAATAAGGAGCTTACCGTTATTGGCAGCGGTGGTTCTATTCCGCTATGTGCGGAACTACTAGAAGCCGTGCCGCACGCCGAGCTAGCACTTTTTGGGGTAGAGGAACCACAATCTACTATCCACTCCCCAGACGAGTCGGTTGATCCCAATGAAATTCGCGATATCGCTATTGCCGAAGCCAATTTCCTATTAACCTATCGATAACATCTGACCTCACCCTCATTAATGGGCGCTTCCTAGAAAAAACTCTTGTCAGCAGGCCGGGACAGCATTAGGGTCAAAATTAATGTGGAACCATTTATATATCCAATAAATGCAACACATGACTGGGAATGGTTTCTATATTGAGGCAGGTACACCATGACAACAGCATTACCCCATCCCGGAATACTGATCCGGCGCGAAATCCTTACCCCGCTTGGCATGGATTCCAGCCGTGCCGCAAAGTGGCTTCAACTCGACAAGACCGAACTCGACGAACTGCTCAATGGTGATTGTCCAATTAGCGCTCAAGTTGCTCGCCACCTTGAACGTGCTGGAATATCTAATGCTCAAGCTTGGCTGGCCGTACAAAATTGTTATAACGAAGCACACCCTTAACAATATTTTTTAGCCCAGCCTCATAAAAGCATAATCCCGTCTAAACACTGTAAGTGCTTAGGCGGGATTATTTTATATCTGCTAGTTACCGCAATGGGTATAGCGTAAAACCGTATTAAGATCTATCCGCCATGCCCCTAACGTACAAATGTCTTCACAAAAGCGAAACTCTGCCGGCAAATCTGAACGTTCATAGGCTGCAGCGGCCAATGTTGGTAGATCCTGTGCCGCTGCAAGGATATAGATAGCGTCAACATCAAGCAGCCGCGAGATTCGGCATACACCACACATAATTGCTTCTGCGCTGATCCCTGAATCACACAGGTCAGACACCGTAATTTCAACTATCTGGCTCATAGGACAATGATAAGCGACTATACATTAAAACTTGCTGATATTTTTCTCACAGCTTGCTAGGTATACAAAACTTTCTGCATTAGGGCATAAACCGGCGCACAAAATCTTGAATAACACCCGCAAAAAGGTGGAAGAGGACAACATATACCGCACCAATAGGAAGAATAAGTGGAATAAACTTCTTTAGTTTCTCAGCAAAATTGCCCATCGGTTTTGGCTGTGGATCCGCTTTCGGCTCATCTTTAGGTGCAGCAGCTGGCGGATCCTCTTCTGGAACCTCAACTTCTACATCCGGGCAATCTTTCAGCTTATCTCCTAGCGACTTTTTCAACTCTGCCTCATCACTAATCGGATTATCGGCAATGCATAGAGTTTGTAATAATCCCTTTTTAGCCCAATCAACCTTAGTGAACTCGCTAATCTTATTTTTTTCCAGGTTCACCGTTGTCAGGGCTCGATGCTCAGTAAAAGTAGCCACATCTTCTAATTGGTTACCCGAAAGATCCAAGTCACGCAGCCACAAAAAGCTCTTAAGACGAGAAACATCGGTCAATTTATTATGCGCAAGGTGTAGGTTCTCTACCTCAGTACTCTCGGCCAAGCCATTGAGATTAGTAAGTTGATTATTATCCAAGTAGAGATATTCCATCTCTTTGTGCTGCGATAGCGCAGACACATCCGTAATCTTATTAGTTGTAGCTCGGATGTTATTAAGCTGTGGTTTATTCTCCAACCCCTGCAAAGAAGTTAACCGGTTAGCAGAAACATCGATAGACTGCAGTTTCTTGGAATTAGCTAACGGAGTCAGATCAGTAATACGATGGCCGCGAATATTAAGCAACTCTAATCCGGTAGCATGTTCCATACCCTTTAGCGTGGTAATTTTATCTTTCGACGAACGATTAGCCCCAGTACAGTTCAAAGAACCTATGCTTTGTACATGTGAAATCGTAATAGTTTCACTTTCTTGCATATCTAGCTCATAACGAATGCACTTTGCCAAGGTGGGATCAACAATATCCGCTGGGTCAGATTGAGAATGATCCAGCTTCTTTTTCGGTTGACCATCATTTTTTACTTTGCCGGGATAAAAGCGCCAAAACTGTGGCTCGCCTGGCTCGACATGTGAATCTTTAACCTTCAGCACAGCAATAAATGGATCAGCTTTTTCACCACGGTAAAAACCAAATAGTGTATGTGAGCCCTCGGTATGCTTTCCATTAAAAGCACTCACAACAAGCAAACCATCACGCATTTCTAGCTTGATATCGTCATATTGAACAACCGATGTCTGCTTAAAATCTTGTGGCGTATCATCAGCCATGGTGCCGGTGTTTTTTGCCGTCGATAAGCAGATCACCTGTAGCCAAATCAAGAGTTGGATTTTCCATGGTGATATCTAAAATTCCGCCATGGTGTGTCCAGTGGGTTGCACCCTTAAACTCTATTTTTCCAGTTTTAGCAGCATCAATTTTCTGCTCGTTTTTCAGTGGCCAACCAATAGCATTATTAGAATTTTCCACCCGATAGGTACCGTCTTTTTGGGTCTCCTGATGCAGTCCAACATACTGTCGGAATGACTCACGGAAACTCCAATTCAAAGTACCCCCGGTTACCGTGATCGGATAATTAACATTGTGGTTTTCTTCCATAATGTCAACCGGCTGAGCATGTACGTTAGGTACATTTAGCCCACCAACAGAAATACTTAAGGCAATGGTCAGCGCAGCAATAGTGCGAAATTTAGGTGGTCTCATCAAATCCCCTTAAAACATCTTTTAAGTAAGGCAAACCTAGCCTAAAATAAAAAAATCACTACGGAAAGAGGGGTAATTTTTCCACCTTTTTCCGTAGCGCTCATGCTTTGATAAACATCACAGCGATACAATATGCAATTATTCTAATAAGCTTGCTTATTGGTTTTTCTATCCTATTATCGAAATTAAAACCACGCTTCGATGTTTAACTTAGTATTGTTGCCCCCCGGTTTTTTAATCACTTTATGATCTGTTGTTCGATCCGAATGGAGTAAGTAATTCTTTCCCGCAGCCGCCCTGGCGCTGGATCACAGCAACATTTGCGCAATAATCCACGCAGTTCGCTTTCAGCTTCAAGCATCTCTCGACAATGCGGACAATTATCTACGTGTTCATTTAATCGAGCACAATCTTCAGCAGTTAGTTCCTGATCCAAGAGCGCAAACATGTAGGCACGCAGTTCAACACATTCATCGTGTTCCGCGTAATTTTCAACGGCCATTAGCTGTTCACCTTTTCGTCCAAGCCGATCCCTTGTTGGCTAGCTACGTCCTTCAACGCCTCACGTAACTGTTTTCTTCCCCGGTGCAATCGACTCATCACGGTACCCAATGGAGTACCCATGATCTCAGCGATTTCTTTATAGGGAAGCCCTTCTACATCAGCGTAATAAACCACCATGCGGTAATCGTCGGAAAGATCATTCATAGCATCGGCTATACGCTGGTTCGGCATATTCTTCAGCGCTGCGACCTCAGCAGATTCCAAGCCCACTGAATCATGAGAAGCAACACCTAAAAGCTGATGATCGGTTACATCTTCCGCGCTCGATTGAATCGGCTGACGCTGTTTTTTGCGGTAGGAATTGATGTACGTATTCGTCATAATTCGATACAGCCAAGCTTTTAAATTCGTTCCTTCTTTGAAACTCGCAAAAGCTTGAAATGCTTTAATATAGGTTTCTTGTACCAGATCCTCAGCATCGGCAGGATTACGAGTCATCCGTAGCGCGCCGCCATAAATCTGATCAAGCAAAGGTAACGCTTCTTGTTCAAAGCGTTTCTCTAACTGCGAACCCGGTGCGGGTGGGGTTTTTGCGGCCACTTGATAGTTTCGCCTCCTTTATAGATACCCGCCTATTGTAATGGACTATGAGCAAGAAAAAATCTCACGCTGCAACCCCCGCCCTCAAAGTTCTTGAAGAAGCTGGAATTTCGCACTCTATCCACCTTTTCGACGGCGGCACAGATCACTTTGGCGATCATGCCGCAGCCGCAATCAATGTAGAGCCAGAACGCATTTTTAAAACCCTCATTGTGGATCTCAGCGCTGGAAAAGGACCGAAACGTCAACTAGCAGTAGCCATGCTTCCAGTAACACATAAATTATCGTTAAAGAAGGTCGCAGCCAGTTTTCATGCCACTAAAGCTACGATGGCCGAAGTACACGATGCTGAAAAATCCTCTGGCTATGTCCACGGTGGCATTTCTGCGCTAGGCCAAAAAACAGTACTGCCTACAGTTATTGACGAAACTGCCCAACTCTGGGACACAATTTTCTTTTCCGGTGGCAAACGTGGTCTTGATATCGAAGCGAGCGCTGATGCACTCATTGAAATTCTAGCTGCACACTACGCCGACATTCTGGCGGAATAAACCACACTAAAGTATTCGTCGAAAAGCACAACCGGTTGTCCTCTATTATGAATGACATGTCTTCTTCGGTATGGGAAGCCCCCACCACCAACCAGCCAGTAACTGCCACGATTACCGTACCTGGTTCCAAATCAATGACCAACCGTGCGCTTATTCTGGCCAGCATCGCAGATGGACGCTCAACAATTGTCGGAGCACTTGATTCACGTGACTCTATGCTGATGATCGATGCCCTACGTTGTCTTGGGGTCGACATTACTGTCGCTGAAGAAATCACCGTCACCCCGCGTCCTTTACGCGGTGGCACAATCGATTGTGGACTTGCTGGTACGGTTATGCGCTTTGTTCCTCCGGTAGCCGCCTTAGCCACTGGCAGTGTCTTTTTCGATGGTGATCCCCAGGCACGCACCCGACCGATGGATCAAATCCTCACCGGTTTGCGCACCCTAGGAGTGCGTGTCGACGGCACTGCACTACCTTTTACTCTCCATAGTGAAGGTAACCCGGTAGGTGGTGAGGTAACTATCGACGCTTCTGCTTCTTCACAATTCGTCTCTGGCCTGCTTCTTGCGGCTGCCCGCTATCAAAAAGGAATGCGCATTACCCATAGCGGAACTAGCTTGCCCAGCATGCCTCATATTGAGATGAGTATCGATATGCTTCGTCAAGCCGGTGTCACAGTAGATACTTCTATTCCTCATCAATGGGTAGTATCACCAGGAAAAATTACCGCTCGCACGTGGCATATTGAACCTGATCTTTCTAATGCCACCCCATTTTTAGCAGCTGCTGCGGTAACCAATGGAACCGTCCGGGTCAATAATTGGCCACAACAAACCACCCAACCAGGTGATGCGATCCGAGAAATTTTAACTCAGATGGGCTGCCAGGTTAAACGCCACAACAATGATCTAGTAGTAACTGGTCCACCGCCAAATATGCTGCGCGGAATTACTATCGATATGTCGGCAATTGGTGAGCTCACCCCCACAGTCGCTGCCCTAGCTACCCTAGCTACCACCGAAACTACCTTATCCGGCATTGCACATCTACGTGGTCATGAAACCGATCGGCTCGCAGCGCTCAGCGCCGAAATTAATAATCTAGGTGGCTTATGCACCGAGCTTAGCGACGGACTGCGTATCACTCCTCGCCCACTTCAGGGTGGACTCTGGCGTTCATATGCCGATCACCGTATGGCTACTGCTGGCACTATTATTGGACTGCGTGTGCCTGGGATACAGGTAGAAAATATTGCTACCACTGCTAAGACTCTGCCAGGTTTTGAAAAAATGTGGACACAAATGATCAAAGAAGGACATTAATTTTATGGCGCGCAGTTCGAATCATCGTTCCTGGGACGAATCAGATGTAAAAATCCGTCCCAGAAAAGGATCTCGACCACGCACCAAAGATCGCCCCAGCCATAATGATGCTGAATTTGGGATGGTTATTAGCAAAGATCGCGGACGATGGGGCGTTATTCTCGACCGAGATGCAGATAACCCACACGCTACAGCCATTGTATGTATGCGCGCCCGCGAAATGGGGCGCACCCCGGTTGAAGTTGGCGATCATGTAGGCATTGTTGGCGACACCAGTGGCCGACCGGGCAGCTTGGCACGAATAGTTAAACTCAACGAACGTAGCTCCGTGCTACGCCGTACCGCAGATGACACCGACCCTTATGAACGCATAGTAGTTGCCAATGCCGAACAACTGCTTATTGTCTGTGCAGTAGCCGATCCCCCTCCACGGGCAGGTTTCGTTGAGCGCGCTTTAGTGGCGGCTTTCGTCGGCAAGCTCACTCCGATTATTTGTCTGACCAAATCAGATCTAGCCGATCCATCTGAGTTTGCCGCCGAATTTTCTGCTCTCGATGTACAAATCGTTATCAGCGGCATTAATGATCCCATTGACCCCATACACGAACTAGTCGATCAACGTATTACTGCCACAATTGGTCATTCTGGGGTAGGAAAATCCACACTAGTTAATCGACTAGTACCTGATGCCTTCCGGGCAACTGGCGATGTTTCTGGAGTGGGCAAAGGCCGACACACCTCTACCCAAGCAGTAGCATTACGTCTGCCCAAGGGTGGATGGATTATTGACACCCCAGGTATTCGCTCTTTTGGGCTAGCCCATGTGGATGCAGATACAGTGGTACAAGCCTTTGAGGATCTCAAACAAGCCAGCAAAGATTGTCCACGCGGCTGCACACATCTTGGCCCGCCAGCAGATCCAGAATGTGCCCTTGATCGTTTTGAGCCTACCGAAGCTACTGGGCGACGAGTCAAAGCGGTGCGCGGCCTACTTAAAGCGCTACGAACCAATGTTGATTGGGCATAAAAGGCAGCACGGCTTGCTACATCAACTGCACCAATATATTAAGTTCGCTAGGGTCATACCAAGCCAGATAATTATCTAACGCATCGCCTACAGTAAGCTCTGCGCCTTCTTCGCCAAGATCGGCTTGATCAATAAGCGCAATAGCCGACTTCGTAGCTTCCTCCGAATCTGCTACATCCACATGAATTGAGGCGACATCGCTAAAGTTGACCTGTGCGGGTTCCAGAATAACCACGCTCTCACCTAATTCCGGAGCAAAGGTGACTTGATCATCTGGCACATCTGCGCTAAGTACTACGCGTCGATAAGGAAAATGCTCATCGCCTATAGCGAGTAAACGAATTGATGCTAAAACAGCATCCTCGAATGCTGAATACGCAATTTCGTCCTCGTCACCTTCAACATAATAATCACGCAGCGCTGGGGTTACTGCAAAAGCATAACCCGATCGAGCGCTGATCACTTGACGCTCATTGAGCTCATGGAGCATGTCAAAGGTGGCCGGGATATAAATCCGCATTCTTTTTAAAACTCCCCGTTAATGCCAAAAAGGCCGGCTATTTCTACTACTGCACGGTCGAATTGCTGGTAGTACACACCAACTAAGCCAGATTCGACAGCTGCCCGAACATTAAGGATGGAATCGTCAACCATCACACAATCATTCATGGGAATATCAAGGGCATCAGCAGCAGCTTGGAATGCCGCAACATCTGGTTTTTCCGCCCCAATTTCACCCGAAAGCAATACCGCATCGACAATTCCTTGTGTCTGTAGCACACGGATCGGTTCTGCTCCTGGGCCACCTGGATCATTAGAAAGCACCGCGGTCTTAATTCCGCCTGCTCTTGCCGAGGCAAAAAGATTGCGCCATCGACGCTGTTCATCATCCGTTCCATCAAGAACGCCTACATAATCCACAATCAAGCCACGCACGGCTAGTTAACACCTCACGAATTCTTATTTTTTGGCATACTTATAAGTGCCCGTTGTACGATGATTCTTTCATATTTTGCCTTATTTACGCTTGTCCAGAGCGCCTATAACGCAAAATTTGACCAAAACTATATATTTTCCACCGTGGTTACTTAACTATCCCCCGCTGTTAAAAAAAGAAAGTAACCACACTATTATGGCCATTAATCAGCCCACTGGTTTTGTCACTATACCTGGTTTTAGCATGCTCAAAAAGCTACCACCACAGACAAAGAAACCTTCTCAATCAACAGTAATAAATACCCGCCTTACCCAAGCAGATTATAAGCGAATAGAAACTCTCATTAGCATCGCACTCAATACTGCGTATGGGCTACGACCTATGTCTAGTCTGCATTTTCGTATTTATGATTTACGGGTGCGCGAACACCTAAGTCATATCAGGCAAACCTATCGCCATAATACAGCTCGAATATCTATCCAATCGCTACACTATCAGCGCCTCGGTCATCGAGTTATCGCTTTTGGTACCGTCGCCGAAACTACTGGTGTTAAAGCTTATAGCTGTGTTTTATATGCTCGCGAAACCTGTGATTGGTACATGAAAAATTTTCTTCTTCTTACTAATAACGAAACTGGCCGCAGATAAAACCTGCGACCAGTTCTTAGTAGTCAAATTTTAAGCCTCAATAACCGTGGCTTCTTGCACTGGCTGGAACTGCCTACGCAGTAAGAAAAGCTGACGAACGGTTTCTTCTTTGATTCCGTCCTTCATAGCGTTGAACATGTCGCCGCCTTCTTTTTGATACTCCACCAATGGGTCGCGCTGCGCCATAGCCCGCAAGCCAATACCTTCTTTGAGATAATCCATCTCATAAAGATGCTCGCGCCATTTAGTATCAATAATAGGCAAAATAACCATGCGCTCGATATTGCGCATCTGCTGTTCACCACCAATAGCAGCAACACTAGTTTCTAACTCTTCGTATTGTGCATGAGCATCAGCAAGCAATGCTTTACGCAGATCTTGCGCACTCAACTCACCTGCGGCACTGTATTCGGTACCGTCGATAAGCTCCTGGTAGCCAAAAGAAGGTCCGTAGAGAGACTCTAGTGCGTTCCACAAAGAATCTAGATCCCAATCCTCGACATAGCCATTGGCAGTAGCACCATCAACATAGGCTTCGATAGTCTCGTCAATCATCGACTGCACATTAGCTTGAATATCGGCGGCATCAAGAATTGCCCGGCGCTCGGAATAAATGACCTTACGCTGCTCATTCATAACCTCATCATATTTGAGCACATTTTTACGCATCTCAAAGTTCTGGGTTTCCACACCAGCTTGGGCATTCTTGATCGAGTTGGTCACCATCTTGGCCTCGATCGGAACGTCATCGGGCACGTTAAGCCGGTTCATCATATTTTCCATAGACTGACCAACGAAACGAACCATAAGATCATCACGCATAGACAAGTAGAAACGAGTAGACCCTGGATCACCTTGACGGCCAGATCGACCACGCAACTGGTTATCGATACGACGTGATTCATGACGCTCGGTACCAAGCACATAAAGACCGCCGGCCTCACGTACCTCATCGGCAAGAAGTTCGCTCTTGGCTTTTACCTTAGCTAACTCTTCATCCCAGGCAGCCTCATATTCTTCTGGGGTACCAACTGGATCCAAGCCACGCTCACGCAGGTTAATATCGGCAATGATATCGGGGTTGCCACCCAACACAATATCGGTACCACGACCAGCCATATTGGTAGCCACGGTTACCGCACTTGGTAAACCAGCCTTAGCCACGATCTGAGCTTCTTGCTCATGGAATTTAGCGTTAAGCACATTGTGTTTAATACCGCGACGTTGGAGCAGCTTAGAAAGATACTCAGAGCGCTCCACTGAGGTGGTACCCACCAAAACTGGCTGGCCTTTTTCTACTCGCTCAGCAATATCATCAACTACCGCGGCGAACTTAGCTTCCTGTGTTTTGTAGATCAGGTCGGTGAGATCTTCACGACGTGGATCTCGGTTGGTAGGAATCGGAATCACGTTGAGTTTATAGATCTGGTGTAGCTCAGCAGCCTCAGTCTCAGCGGTACCGGTCATACCAGCAAGTTTGGTGTACAAACGGAAGTAGTTCTGCAAAGTAATTGTGGCAAGTGTCTGATTCTCATTTTTAATCTCGACGTTTTCTTTTGCCTCAATTGCTTGGTGCATACCCTCGTTATACCGACGGCCTGCCAGCACACGACCAGTAAAATCATCAACAATAAGCACTTCTCCATTGCGCACAATGTAGTCCTTATCGCGGGTGAATAACTCTTTCGCCTTAATGGCATTATTAAGGTAGCTCACCAATTGAGAGTGTTCTGGGGCATAAAGATTATCAATGCCTAGCTGATCTTCAACATAGCTCACACCATCTTCTTTAATACCGATGGTGCGCTTGCGCTCATCAACTTCATAGTGCTCATCGCGGCGCATCCGAGGCGCTAGCTGAGCAAAAACGGAATACCACTGGCTAGATCCATCAACTGGTCCGGAAATAATCAGTGGCGTACGAGCTTCGTCGATAAGAATGGAGTCCACCTCATCGACAATGGCGTAGTGGTGTCCGCGCTGGACTAGATCATTAAGGGTGCGCACCATGTTATCGCGCAAATAATCAAAGCCAAGTTCATTGTTGGTGCCATAAGTAATATCGGCACCATACGCTTTACGACGCTCTTCAGGCTGCATATCCGAAAGAATCACACCAACTTCTAAGCCCAAGAAGCGGTGTACGCGCCCCATCCACTCAGCGTCACGTTTCGCCAAATAATCATTAACCGTAACTACGTGCACGCCCTTGCCCTCAAGCGCATTGAGATAAGCAGGCAATACACAGGTAAGAGTCTTACCTTCACCGGTACGCATCTCAGCGACGTTACCAAAGTGTAGTGCGGCACCACCCATAACCTGAACCAAGTAGTGCTTTTGACCAAGCACCCGCCAGGATGCTTCACGAGCCACGGCAAAAGCCTCTAAGACAAGGTCATCAACCGTTTCTCCCTCGTCGAGACGTTTTTTAAACTCTTCAGTCTTTGCCTTGAGCTCGTCATCGGTGAGATCTGAGTACTCCGGCTCAAGAGCAATGACGTCTTCTGCGATCTTCTTCAGTCGCTTGACTGCGCGCCCCTCACCCATACGGAGCATCTTGGAAAGTCCAAACACTTAAGGTCGTCCTCACAAAATCTATTAGCGGTATTTTTCCGGAAGTCTAGCAAGCTATTGTACGCACACACCTGGCAAAGTGAAGAACTCGACTTCGATTCCACCGAAGTCGAGTCCTTAAGAGTGACGAAGGTTGCGATTCTACTTCTTAGTAGAAACTTACCTTACTCTCAGAGGGGCGCAAGTGCGATCTCACTCCCCCAGAGTAATCAGACCATAATTAAACGCGTGCCGACGATAAACCACCGATGGCCGCTGAGTTTCAGAATCCATAAAGAGGTAAAAATCGTGTCCCACCAGTTCCATCTCACTCAGTGCTTCATCAACTGTCATAGGTGTGGCCGGGTGTTCCTTCTCACGCACCACCTGACCAGGTAGAACATCTTCTACCTTATCGGCATATGGATCCGTATCGTATTGGCTCTCTCGTTTTGCTTGCTCTGCTTCGTGAACCAATTCGGCAGCAACCTCACCAGTACCCAATGGTGCCCGGTGGCCGGACATAGAAATCGAACGACGCGCCTTTACCTTACGTAAAGAACGCTCCATACGAGATAAAGCAGTTTCTAGCGCCGCATAGAAGCTATCTTCTTTTGCTTCGGCACGAGCAATATGCCCTTTACCGGTGGCAGTGATCTGAATACGATCGCTTTCTTCTGCGCGGCGTGGGTTACGCTCATGCTGCAACTCAACATGGAAGAAGGTCAAAGTAGGATCTAGCCGGGCAATCTTTATCAACTTAGAATGAACACGCTCCGCGAAATGATCCGGAACTTCAACATTACGTCCTGTGATGGTCACCTTGACTTCTGGGCTCAAGGTCTCGTTGCTAGCAGCAGGCGTGGTCATATCGACATACCTTCCTGTTCAGCCGCCGGGAATGTACGAGTGGGATTACCCGTGTATCCCTTCATGGCGGGATCAACTTCCAGTTCAAGAATACCTCTGGTCATAACCTTTACGCCACAATGTGTTAACTTTTTCCTACTACCCCCATACCTTTAAGCATTGCTCCACCCTAATGCGCCACGTACTTGAACACCGGCACTAGCCAGCAGTTGAGCACTTGCCGCAAGGGTCGCACCAGTAGTAATAACATCGTCGACAAGCACTACCGACAAACCTGAAATTGCCCTAGTGGTAGCTGGGGTTCGCCACCCCCGCCCATCGCTAGGAACCCATGCCCGCTGGCGGAGCCAAGCAAGAAGTTGCCATTTTTGTTCCGGTGGTAGAAAAGCGGTGGGCACTACCGCATGTCTCATATTTTCTCGCCGCTGTGTCGCTGATAACCCCACTGAATCTTTTACTGACCGAGTGTGCTCCAGTGCTTTCCACGTTGGAAAGCCAGTATTACGACACACTAAATACACCGGATCACCACCTCGACGTGAGGCAGCAAGCCGTCTAGTCGGTGCCGGGATCAATACAATTTCTTCCTCAAGTTCACCAGCTGCGATAAGAAATTCCACAGCCGCGCGCACAATAGGGCCAAGGTAAGGAATCATATCTTTTCGCCCACGTTCTTTTAAAGCGATAATGACTTCTCGACGAACCCCACCTAATGCGCCCAAACTCCAGGTAGGAATATGCATATTTACTCGGGTAGAAATGCGCTGAGGTGCACTACATAATTTTTGATGACACGGTAAGCACAACCGATAACCGGCTACACCACACCCGGCACAATGATGAGGAAAAATAAGCTCCATATAGACATAGACGAAAAAATCTCGTCCATAGTGCCGTTGTTCTAGTGTGAGATAATTGGCACGCTACGTTCTCCTTCTAATCCCGGCACTTCTCGCCAAAAACTCGAACCGCTCCCAGAAACACTAAACTCCACTGTGGAACGGGCATCGGTGGCATAAATTGTGCTTGAATTTGCCCCTACTTGTACTACTGGAGCAGCAATATTGTTATTGGGCAGACTATAACCAGCCGAACCATCTTGTTCTACCCGCCAAATCGGAGTGTCAATATTGGTTGTGCCAATAATCAAGCCATCATTACTATCCCAATCTACGCTGAGCGCAGAATCTTCAATAGCAGGAAGAATTTCTTGAATATTTACTAATCGACGCTCACCGGCATTAGGTCGAGCAACAGTAGCTGTATATACCCGACCATCCATAATGAAGGCCACCCGCACACCAGAATGAGATAACCGGAAAACCGATATAGTCCCCCGGTTTTCCCCCAATGCACTGGTGTCTACTTCAGTTTGGGTAATCTCCCCAGTACCGCTAGAGCGCACTAACCGCAATACTGTTTCACCATCAAGTACTGTCCACAGCGAGGAACCAAAACTATCAAAACTTGGTCGGGTCAAGGTACGCGCACTCAATACTTCCGAATAATTGCCTTCAATCTCGCCAACGAGCATCGTCGAACGCTTATTTTCATCATTTCCACTCGTTTGTACAATTGCCGCAGCATCTAAAGCTGCACTAATATCGGCAGATTCAATCGCCCCGGAAACACCTAAAAATCCAGGTACTGGTTCTAAATTATCGCCGTACATGCGCATAAGCGAACCATCATTTAAAAAGTACAGCTGCCCAATCACCGAGGTAGATCCTTGCGGGTTGTACTCTGCAAAATCATCCACATCAAGTTCCATAGCGCCTGTTGCTGCTAAAGAAAAGACATCAGAATCAATAGCGAAAGTGTACGGTCCGGGAACATCGGCAAGTGCTAAAGTCCAGACCAATTGGGCAATTAATCGGGCACGCGCGGGTTCATCAAGTGACGCTAGCCCGGTAAGGTGGTACACGCCTTCTTCCACACCGGCAAAAGCAGCCGAACTTGGAATCTCATTAAGTACCCCCGCTGATAATGTTCGAGCCGGTCCAGAAAGAAGCAAGGTAATAAGAGACGAACCAAGATCAGCCGAACCAGAAGCAATCCAGCGTCGATCGGAAACCAAAGAGACTCCACCAGGTTCAAAAAAATAAAGATTTTTCACCTGATAAGTGCTGCGCAGTTTAGCTGTCTCTATTGCAATCGTGCTAGGCAAACTGCTAATACGCCACTGACCATCAATCTGCTCTAGATCAATCTCCTGACGGTATTGTTCATTACGTGGCTCATAAGCGCCACCGGCAGTAATAACACCTGTGATCGTACCGGTTACTTCATAGGTAACAATGCGTTCTGCCGAAGGGCTTTCCATCGTGGTTTCTTGATCGTAGCTGTAATTCACATCAACGCGATCAAGAACTAAAAGCTCTTCACTGGGTTTCCAAGAAATCGCTGTTGTATCGGTTAAATAGCTACGCGATAGCTGATACTGCTGCTCTGGTCGGGCAAAACTGGCATAAAACTCACGCACTAATAAATCAGGTGCTAAATTGACTGTTGGCCTATTAGCTTGGGTACTTGCAGGTGCGCCAAAGCTGCGCAATACCTCTGGTTCGGTACTGGCCGGCAAGGACGTGCATCCAGCAAGCAGTGCTGTCATAGAAAACAAGACAACAGCTCTTTTACCCATGTTCTATTCCCCTGCCTGCGTTTTCTTCTGATTCTTGGTTTAACACTGCTGGTATGTGTAATGCAATAGGTGGCTCACCTATATCACTACCAGGGGTTTTAGGAACAACCAATCTAAACATTGTACCTATCCCAGATGCACCCTCAGCATCGAGAATACCGCCATGCAAAAGCGCATCTTCCCGGGCAATAGCAAGACCTAATCCAGTGCCTCCAGAATGACGAACCCGAGAAGGATCAGCCCGCCAGAAACGGTTAAATACTAGTTCTTCTTGTCCTGGCTTAAGCCCGACCCCATGATCGAGAACAGCAATCGCCACAGCACTATCGCTTTCTTCGAGTTTGACTACTACCGGATTCGATTCCGAATGGTCAATCGCATTAGCTAAGAGATTGCGCAAAATACGTTCAATACGACGATTATCCGCTGAAACCATTACTGGTCGCTCTGGTAGCTCAAATTCCACTGGAACAGCTAACTCTTGGGCCAGATGATCGACTTGCTGCCAGGCAGAATTAATACAGCTACGAATATCAAATTCGGTGGCAGTAAGATCTGCAACGCCAGCGTCATGACGCGAAATTTCTAGTAGATCATTAAGCAAAGATTCAAAACGATCAAGCTCACGCACCATAAGCTCACTAGCGCGCCGTGCTCCTGGCGAAAGGTCATCAGCATCATCGGCAATAAGATCAGCTGCCATGCGTACCGTAGTCAGCGGGGTGCGCAGCTCATGGGAAACATCCGAAGTGAATTGACGCTGCAAATTACCATATTCTTCCAATTGGGTAATTTGCTTACTTAAAGATTCCGCCATGGAATTAAAGCTCATGGCCAGTCTGGCCATTTCATCTTCACCCTCAACAACCATGCGTTCACGCAGATGACCAGCAGCAAAGCGTTCCGAAATTCTACTTGCACTACGTACCGGGGTAATGACCTGTTGGGTGAGCAACCACGCGATACCAACCAATAACACCACCACAACAATGGCTGCTGCGGAAAACAAGCCCCGCAATAACGCCAAGGTAGTTTCTTCTTGGGTCATTGAAGCAACCAAATAAACCTGTAAATGAGGAATATTGGTTTCAGTTGGAGTACCAACAATAAGCGCTTTATATGCACTACCATCAGCACGATCAATGGTGGCGAACTGATAAGAAATCTGCTCTTGGCTGACAAAACTGCGCAGCCGTTCTGGAATCCGATACCCTTCAGGGGAACTGACCACAGTCCCATCAGGATTACTCACCACAATGATCGGCTCATAAGTGGTTTGTCGATCTAATGACTGAGAATTACGCGAGGTTAAAACTGCGCGAGCAGAATTTAATCTTGTTTGTAGGCTGGTCGAACTCGAGGTGGAGTTAATTTGTTCCTCCACCGACATGCGTGCTCGATCGATTTCGGCATCGGCAGCATCTATTTTTGAATTCACCAAATTCTGGGTAACAAAGCTGATCAAAATAACCGCTAAAATACCCATCACTACTGCCGAAGCCGCAAAAATAGATCCTAAAACGCGTAGCTGCAAAGAGGTGCGCCACCGATGGCTAATAACTATGCGTAGCCGACGAATTCGCTGCCTAAAAATAGGACTTACTCCTGCCCCGTCTTATACCCCACGCCACGTACCGTAAGCACGATCTGTGGATTTTCAGGATCTTTTTCAATTTTGGCTCGCAACCGCTGCACATGGACGTTGACCAATCGAGTGTCGGAAGCATTTCGATAGCCCCATACCTTGTGCAAGAGTGCTTCACGAGTAAACACTTGCCCTGGCTTACTAGATAGTTCCAGCAACAATTCAAATTCCAGCGGGGTCAGTTGTATTTCTTCATCCCCACGGCTAACGACGTGGGCTGGAACGTCGATAAATAAATCACCGACTTCAATACTATCGCCGGGTTCTTCTTCACTACGACGCAGACGAGCGCGAATACGCGCTACCAACTCTTTAGGTTTAAAAGGCTTGTTGACATAATCATCAGCGCCTGACTCCAAACCTAAAACCACATCAACTGTGTCAGTTTTAGCGGTGAGCATCACGATGGGAACTGTTGAATCGGCACGGATACTCCGGCAAATATCAATACCATTCATTCCGGGCAGCATTAAAT
Source organism: Corynebacterium kutscheri (assembly GCF_000980835.1). Taxonomy (NCBI): domain Bacteria; kingdom Bacillati; phylum Actinomycetota; class Actinomycetes; order Mycobacteriales; family Corynebacteriaceae; genus Corynebacterium; species Corynebacterium kutscheri. The sequence goes on along the minus strand of NZ_CP011312.1, from coordinate 509,484 downwards.
CCAATAGCACCAAATCTGGCCGTTCCCGATGGAAGGTGTCTACCGCTAGTGCCCCATCTGTTACTGCGACAGTGTCAAAGCCCTCAGCCTGCAACACAATGGTAAGCATCTCAGAAATTGCTGGGTCATCATCGACCACGAGAATTTTCTGCGGCATAGATGTTTCGTCCTTTCTTGAGAACGATCGTAAAACTAAAAACCGTATCCTGGCATCAGTTTAGTCTTTTTCCCGCCCAATGAGCGATTTCACTTGCAACCTGAGCTACATCCTGGGTCGGCTGAATAATCCACCATGGACTTGCCCAGTCTAACTGTGCTAACCGCACATATGCAGCGAAGGTGCGTTCCTGTAAACCGGAATCAGACTCATAGTGATCTCTGACCCGGGTATCATCGGTAGCTTCTCGATATTGTGCTCGTTGCTGAGCTAACTGTGGAGCAGTGCCCAGCAATAACTGCAAATCGGGTCGAGGAAGTCCTAAAGTTTTGAACTCTAAATTCTCAACCCAAGCAAAAAGTTCATCGTTTTCTGCCCGAGCAGAAGAATAGGCAGCATTACTAGCGCTATAACGATCCAACAGCAATAATTTGTCTGTTTTCTCGCCTCCGGAACTATATGCTGCAATCTCTTCTTTAATTCCATGACGATCCAAAGCAAAAAGCGTAGCCATACCATAAATAGAATCCGTTAGATCCCCCATCTTTCCATACAGAGCAGCCTGACCAAGCTGAGCAGGGAGAGAATCCCGATAGCGTGGGAAAGCAATGGTATGTGCGTCGAAACGCTCTTTTAAAGCAGTTACCAACGTATTTTTGCCGGCACCGTCAATGCCTTCAATAGAAATAATCATCGTTTTTTAATACCGGTAGTGTTCTGGTTTAAATGGCCCAGCAACATCAACGCCAATATAAGCGGCTTGTTCCTTGGTCAGCTTGGTAATGGTACCGCCTAAGGCTTCCACATGGATACGGGCAACCTTTTCATCCAAAATTTTTGGTAGGCGATAAACCTGGTTAGTATAACTGCCATCATTATTAAATAGCTCGATCTGGGCAATAGTTTGATCAGCAAAAGAAGTAGACATAACAAAACTAGGATGACCGGTTGCATTACCTAAATTTAATAGTCGACCTTCCGAAAGAACCACAATAGATTTACCATTAGGCAAGGTGAATTCATCGACTTGTGGCTTAATATTGACCCTGGTGACATCATCACGGTAGTGCAAACTAGCCATATCAATTTCATTATCAAAGTGGCCAATATTGCCTAACACCGCATGATCTTTCATCGCCAGCATGTGTGCAAAAGAAATAATCCCTATATTTCCGGTAGCAGTAATAACAATATCTGCTTCAGCAATTGCTTCATCAACATGTACTACTGGAAAACCATCCATAAGCGCTTGTAACGCATTAATAGGATCAGCTTCGGTAACTTTTACCCGCGCGCCTTGACCGGCCATAGCCTCCGCACAGCCCTTACCCACATCACCATAGCCACAAATAAGGATGTTTTTTCCACCAATAAGCGTATCGGTAGCGCGGTTGATTCCATCGATAAGCGAATGACGTGTGCCATATTTATTGTCGAATTTAGATTTGGTTACCGCATCATTGACATTCATGGCGGGGAAAGGCAATCTTTCCTGCTGTTCATACTGGTATAACCGTTGTACACCGGTGGTAGTCTCTTCAGTAACGCCTTTTATTGATACAGCGATTTTAGTCCACTTATTTTTATCTTGTGGATTCTCACTTGTTATAACCTCGTCCAGCATGGCTAAAAAAGCCCGATATTCATCAGAATCATTAGCTTGAGCTACAGGCACCTTACCGGCTTCTTCAAATTCTTTACCCAGGATAACAGCCATAGTGGCATCACCACCATCATCAAGGATCATATTGGGCAGCTGATCACCCCAGCTAAAGATTTGATTAACGCACCACCAATAATCAACTAAAGACTCACCTTTCCATGCGAAAACTGGCACGCCTTGTGGATTTTCTGGGGTACCATCACGACCTACTACCACAGCTGCCGCAGCTTCATCTTGAGTGGAAAAAATATTGCAACTTGCCCAGCGTACCTGCGCACCCAAAATGGTAAGGGTTTCAATAAGCACCGCAGTTTGTACCGTCATGTGAATATTACCGGCAATGCGCGCACCACGTAACGGCTGTTTAGCTCGATACTCTTCGCGCAACTGCATAAGCCCAGGCATCTCATATTCAGCTAACCGAATCTGATGGCGACCCGCCTGTGCAAGGCTAAGGTCGGCAACTTTATAGTCCATAGCAACTGCGTCCATAATATTTGGCAGGTCTCCTCAGATTAGCTGCTCATATTTCGCGTATCCCCAGCACATGCCGAATAAGAAATATCAAGCAGCGACAAACACTAGTTGTGTTTACTCTACCTGGCTGATCCACAAAACATATCGAGAAATTTTCTCGACCACACTATCCCACCACGGTCTACTGGGAAACACTAACTTAACACCTCTAAATATGCATCAAGATCTTCCTCTATTTCCGCATTCTCTAATAATTCAGCAGCTTTCTCGCGTAATTCCTCATCACCTTCACCGATCAATTCACGGATAAAAGGATAATTCTCGACGATTTCACCACCACTAAATGGTGCACCTGCCCAAATAGCTACCACGGTTGCCGCCGCTAAACCATTGCGTTCTTCTTCCGTAGAAAGACGTCCTCCGCTTGTTGCTGCTACACATGCATCATGAATAGCCTCAATGATCTCACTATCCTCACGATCAAGCAGGTCATCAAGAAAATCGACATTAATATCTTCATTGAGAATACGATCATCCCACGCGCCCATAGCTTTTCCTTCCAGAATCTTTTAATTCTCGGCACCATCTCAATTGCTTTTATACCCACACTATTGTCGCAGCGTATCTTCACCACGCTTGTTTAGCGTTTACTCACCCATATCGAAAAATTTGGCCGTACACCAGCAGGGTAACTACATAAAATTATAAGTTTCTTTTTTTGCCTATGGGAAGAAGTAATTTCTGTATTTTTCGATAAAAATACTCACCCAAAATATACACATAGATCAAAATACCTACCCCAAGCAGGAGATTTATATATTCCACTCAGTACACCATGTGTGCTACGGTGATAACTGTTATCAAGTTGAGATTCATAGTGCTACCTGATGCATAAGGAGAAAAGGTGAATCCGCAGCAAAACAGCGACACTCGCACGACTCGGTTTGCATTTTTTGTTTTCTCCGGTGTCACCTTGGCTTGCATAGTTGGTGTTGGGGTATGGAAAATTAGTTGCCCAAGCACTCAAGCCACTGGCGAAGCTGGCGCCCAGGTAACTGCCCATGCCTCAGATATTCGCACACTTGCTTCTACTACAAACAGCACTATCACTAGAGATACGTCAGTAGAAAATACGGCGCTATCCCGGCAGGCAACAATTGCCCAAGATGATCCTTATCTTGCCCCTAATGCCTACGTACCACCACGTCAGGAACCCAAAAATACCGCCAAAAATACTGCTTCGCCGATAAACACTCCCAGCATCTTGCCAACACCGCAACCTTCACCACTAGCATCACCTGACCGAGGCCATGATACTACTGCACAGCCAATACGTACACCGCATCAGATGACGCAAGAAACCGACGAAAGCACTACCAATACAACTGAATCCTCACAAAAACCAAGCACACCGAGTTCTAGTAGCACTAGCACCGAAGAAACAGTGCCTAACCCTACTTCGATCATGCCAGAACCAGATAATCCGATTGTCGATATTCCCAAGCAAGGTGCCCCCCACACAGAAATAACCCCCACCCCACAGGCCAGCGAAACTACACACCCAACCGCTTTACCAGAGACCGCTTCACCTACTGTTTCTGCTAACGCGATAAACTAAAAAAAATAGTGCCAGGTAACTTACCTGGCACTATTTTTAGCTTCGTTGTACTTAAACCAAAGCTACTGGGTGAAGCTTTTCTAGACGCTCGCTACGTAATGATCCAATAAGAATAAAAATAGTAACCAATACGAGAGTCACAACTAATCCGAGAATAATATTGGTAGTCGCAGCTAGCACTATATAACCAAGCAAGGCTGCTAACGCAACCACCAATGCATAAGGTAATTGGGTAGCCACATGGGTAACGATCTCACAGCCAGCACCGGTAGAAGAAAGAATCGTTGTATCGGAAATCGGCGAACAGTGATCCCCCATCACCGCACCAGCAAGAACTGCCCCTAATGCTGGCAGGATTGCTTCAGTGGCTCCTACCGAAAGCAAAATATCACCAGCGATTGGAATAAGCAATCCAAAAGATCCCCACGAGGTTCCAGTAGAAAAAGCCATTAAGCCGGCAACAATAAACATCACTGGGATCAACCAATGTGGTGGCACGCCCCAAGATTGAGTCAATGAACCTAAATATTGTCCCGTTCCTAGTTCGCTGACCAAAGAACTAAGCATCCACGCTAAAACCAGGATATAAATTGCGCCCATCATAGATTTAGCGCCTCCTTTAACCCCACGGCATAACACCAAGACATCTAGTTCAGTGGAATAGCGTGCAATACGGAAAAAATAGCCCACAGAGGCAACTAGCCCGATCAGACCACCATAAAGCAACGAATCTGCCACCATTGTTTCAGCCAACATATCAATAGGATTTGTTGAACCGCTTGCCAGGTAACCAGTAACAAACATCGCCCCAAGAACGCCTACTACCAACAAAAGGAAAGGCACAATAAGCGAATTCAGTGCGCCCGGGCGATGCACTGGCAAATCCTCTGATAACTCGCCGGGGATGACCGCTCCGGGGGCATAGGTTTTACCTTCTGCTAGAGCACGGCGTTCTTCTTTGCGCATTGAACCGAATTCCCAGCTCAACCCGATAACTAAAAATACCGAGGTGACCGCAGCAATAGCGTAATAATTAGCTGCTGCTGACCACATAAACGCCACCACCCCATTGGCGGCAACTCCGCCCATCACGACAATAGGAGTCATCAAACCAATAATCGAAGCACCCCAAGAAGAAAAGGGGGCCAGAATTGATACTGGTGCCGAAGTGGAATCAATAATGTAGGCCAATTTTGCCCGAGAGACCTTATACCGATCTGTTACCGGCTTAGCTACTTGCCCCACTGCAAGAGCATTGAAATAGTCATCAATAAAAATCACTACTCCTAATGCAGCGGCAAAAAATTTTGCCCCGCGCCGGGTTTTTATTCGACGCACCGCCCAATCTGAGAAGGCTTCTGTGCCACCGGTCATAAAAACCAAGGAGGTAATAATGCCCAAAATAATTAAAAAGAGCAGAATAAAGATACTTGAGGTGTTAGGCTGACCCTCATCGAATAGCCAAAAAATACCAGCGAATGCACGCCAAACCTGTTGAATTGTTCCTACTGGGTGAAAATCATTAATCAGTAGCGCAGCTAGCAGCACACCAATTCCAAGACTTAATAAAACCCGTCGGGTGGCAATTGCTAGCACAATAGCAGCCACCGAGGGCACAATTGTCAGAATGGGAAGCTGTTCGATCATACAGGGTGCCTTTCACACTAAGCATCAGCAATATAAAAACTGACTCATATCGCTTGAAGGATTACACCATATTTTGTAATAATCTTCTTCCCCGATGATGCCAAAACTCCTAATGCAGCACACTACCTACTAGCGTTAGCATCTATTTTTCCTAACCTAAGAGATACTGGCCACAAAAACAGTTCCAGTGCCGCTAAGAACAACATCACCATGATCAGCTGAAACCCACACCGCTTGTGAAGGCCCACATTCATATTCACCAATAAGAATCTGCCCACTAGTACATAAAATTATGCTTGGCTTATCACTGTCTAAAGTCAATTCACCGTCGACATCAAAACAAGATAAGACAAATTCATCGATAGGAACTTCGTACTCATGTCCATTACGCTTTGCTAATGGATCAGCAAGAGTTTCAAATCGTAATACTTTAACCAGTTCAGGTACATCGACATATTTAGAAGTCAGACCGCCGCGCAACACATTATCCGAGTTAGCCATAATCTCTACTGCTAGCCCAGAAACATACGCATGCAAATTACCGGCATCTAGATAAATAGCCTCACCAGGCTGCAAAATAATATAATTCAGTAACAAAGCACCAAGAACACCGATATCACCTGGATAGCGATTATTAAGCACCACCAGATTGCGCAATACTGGCTCTACCCACGTGCCAATATTTTTCTCAATAGCTGTTTCTACACAGCTTATGATGGCGTCGATAAGCTGATGGCGTACCCCGGATGGGATAGTAATCCACGTGGTAAAAAGTGCTCGAAGCCCTTGAGCTGAATCGGCATCATCAAGCATGCCAACATAGCGATCCAATTCTGGGCAGGCGATCGCATGAAAAAGTTCTTTGGTACGCTCTAGTGGCCTAAAACCGGCCATTGCGTGAAATTCAGTCAGTGCTACTAATAATTCTGGTTTGTGATTATCATCGCGGTAATTGCGATTGCTCGCCGCTATATCAATGCCTAGCTCATTTTCTCGTGCAAAGCCTTCCTGTGCCTGCACTAGGGTGGGATGTGCTTGGAGGCTGAGTGGTTCACCAGCAGCCAAAATTTTTAACAAAAATGGCAACCGCTGACCAAACCGAGCAATAACATCCTCACCTAACTGCTCCTGAGGACATTCATTAATAAGCTCAAGCAAACTCTGTTGCGAGTCACCGATAGTTGAAGATCCAGCAGGATGCGCACCATACCAAAGTTCTGCCTCCGGCTTAGCACTTTCTTCTCGCCCCTGTAACTGCGCAATTAACGTACGCGAGCCCCAAGGGTAATTCTGCATCCGCGGCACAAGCGGCGTAATCACAAACACATGTCCTTCCAAAATCGTGTGCATACCTTATTCACAGCACGCACATCCCTTTATCTCCGGTAGCTAACTGCAACGCATATGCTACTAGCCCAACTAAAAGAAGGCGGTCGCAGCAAAAGCTCTGGTTAACAATTGCAGCGGCGAGCCCAAGGGAGTGGGATCTTTCGTTGACTGAGCAATAGCACCGACAAACCCTGGCTCCGGTGTACACCAAACAACGATGTTTAACGGTAGCAGGTTAGAGCCCTCATCAAAGAATGGGTCATAAAAAATATCAGTAGAATTACCTATAAATTTTTCCCGCGCTATGCCCAATTCAACAAAGCTTAGACTGGTACTGGTTCGCCCTTGTGTCGCCCAAAGATAAGTCACGGCTTCAGCTACGGCTAGACCAACGCGATTCTTGCCAGTATGAATAATCCGGCCATCAAGCTGCGCAAGTTGGCGTGCGGGATTAACCACCTCATCGCGTTCTGGCGAACAAATCTCAAGTTCTTGATCAATAAGCTCTGCCATATGCTCTAAATGCTGAGCCAAAATGAGTGGATCTTCGCTCAAACTATCAATCGAGGCCAAAATGACGCCCACAGTACGCATGGGCGATGGCCCTTCTACCTGTGGCAATGATGCACATACCAAAGCATCTTTAGCAGCATCTTCTTTCAATAACCCCGCAGCCGCACACAGCACTACCACACATCCTCTATTACCAGCAGTAATTACCGCTTTACTCAGCGTTTCATCATCACCTTTTTCGGTCACCACAATAACGACATCAAGAGCGCCTACATAGGTCGGCAAACTATCGCTGATTACCACCGGCATGGCAAGTGGTGTGCGCAATGCCACTGCTAACCGAGCAACTACCGCACTTAATCCATCACCAGCCACAATAACAATGCTGCGCGGAGAAAATCCCCGCAAGGAAGAAAACTCACCAGCTGCTACTTGCGAAGCAATTAACCTCAGCTGGGCACCTTCGTGAGCAAGATCATAAAAGCCCACGATTTCTTTGTCATAACCGGTAGCTACATCTACCCGACTGCCAGGATCTGAATCATATGTACTCATTACTGCCCTAGTTTAGGTTGATTTCCCGCTTAGGGTAAGAACGTTTCCGCAAGAATTATCCCGCGGGCACGTTTGTTCATTTTTTCTTCACTGCTGACAACAACATAAAGAAACGTCGAAAAGCATATTTTTATCCGCGAATGATTCCTAAAATCTCTGCTACCAATGCATCGACCTCAGCAGTTGTCGGTGCTTCAACATTAAGTCGAAGCAGTGGCTCGGTATTGGAAGCACGCACATTAAACCAGGCTGGGGTATCGCGTAACTGTACTGTCACCCCATCAAGCTCATCAACGCTTTCAATGCGCCCGGTGGATTCAAAAGCATCAATAACTGCCTGGGTGCGTTGTTTTTGCTCAGCAGCAGAATTCAGCCGGGAGTTAATTTCACCGGAAGCAGCATAACGATTATAAGCGGCCATCATTTCGCTTAATGGCTTGTCTTGGCTACCTAATGCCGCCAAGACGTGCATGGCAGCCAAAATACCAGAATCAGCATTAAAAAATTCGGTGAAGTAATAGTGTGCGGAATGCTCACCGCCAAAAACAGCTTTTTCTTCCGCCATCTTTGCCTTAATAAAGGAGTGTCCCACCCGAGTACGTACCGCAACGCCACCATTTTCGGCGATGATCTCTGGCACAGCTTTAGAAGTAATTAAATTATGAATAATGGTTGCACCTGGTTTTTGCGCTAAATAACGCTCAGCAACAATCGCACAAATGGCAGAAGGGCTTACCGGTTGACCTTGCTCATCGACTACGAAACAGCGATCAGCATCACCGTCGAAAGCGAGACCAATATCTGCACCAACCTGTGGGGTAAATTCTTGAAGATCAACCAAATTCTTCGGATCAAGCGGGTTCGCCTCATGATTAGGAAACGTACCATCAAGTTCAAAATACAATGGTTCAATTTCTAGCGGCAGACCAGCGAAAACCTCTGGCACAGTGTAACCACCCATGCCATTAGCAGCATCTACTGCAACACGAAGCGGACGAATACCACTCAGATCTACCAATTCGCGTAGGTACGCACCATAGGCAGTAAGCGAATCTCCTTGTTGGATTTGACCTGGAGCACCACTAAATGCAGGTACCCCAGCAACAAGCATATCGATGATTTCAGCCAAACCGGTTTCCTGGCCAACTGGACGAGCCCCAGAGCGACACAATTTAATGCCATTATATTCTGCTGGATTATGTGAGGCAGTAAACATAGCGCCTGGGCAGTTATAGCTACCGGAAGCAAAATAAAGCTGGTCAGTAGAGTTTAGTCCTAGATAAAGAACATTAAGCCCTTGAGAGATTACGCCCTGAGCGAAAGCTTGGGAAAGCTCTGGCGAGGAAGGACGCATATCATGACCGATAGCAATCTGCTCAGCACCTTCTTCACGCATGAGTCGGCCAAAGGCTGCACCAACATCATAAATAAACTCGGCGTCGATCTGTTTTCCTACTACGCCACGAACGTCATAGGCTTTAATTACACTGGTGACCGATTCCCGGGAGCGGCTCAACTTTCCTAGCCCTTCCTTCCGCCTTTATACCAAGGCACAATAAAAATTCTTAGACGCCTTATCTTAGACATCAGCTAACCCAACGTCGACTTACTGCAGACATACCTGGGTAACCTTAGGGTGTATTACACAGTTTTTCTGTACGTTGTACTAATTATTTTTTAAGAACTCTCGCTAGGTTCTGGAACCACGCTAAGGTGTCCACGTTTAACTTGTTTACGCTGATTGCGATGCACTGGATGTTGTGCGCCATAATCATTAGTTGAGTTCAAAATTGGTGGTGGCGTAGCTGGAAGTGGTTCACGCACCGAATCTGCTAGCGCCGTTAATTCCTCATCGTCTTCTTCAATATCTTCCACGCGTACCAATTCCCAGTTCACGGGTGCGGTAATACGGGCAGCGTGATGTTCACATAAATCCCAACTGTGCGGATCATCGTTATCGATAAGCGGGCCCACCATGGCAATAGAGCGCGCATAAGCGTAGGTAAGCGTTGCTACAGCAGGTTTGCCGCAGCCAGGCCTGGAGCACCGACGAAATTGATTCACGAGATATTACTCTAGCGCTTTCTACGATATGACCACACTTGCCCCACACGGCGTGCCTAACAAAAGTTCATCCATAGCACGCCTTAATCTAAAAGACATGCACACTAGAGCAAGACGCGATCGACATGGCAGAGGTACCCGCGGCCCGCTTATTCCTCATGCTGTACCGCGATTTCGCTCTCGAAAAGAGCTTTTCGACGCTGCCGTACTAGAAGCCTATTCTGATATTCACACTCGTTATAGTTCTCAATTGTCTTATCTCGATATTGCGGTAGACACCATACCGCGTATGAGATTACGCTCAGATATTATTGATCTTCCTGAGGAAATTGCTGCCGACGGTCCAGTTCCTTTAGGCAGATTAATTTCTGCCGGAGTAGATGCCCAAGGAAATCCCACAAGAAGCCGGTTAGTTATTTTCCGCATGCCCATTGAGCAGCGAGTAAACAACACCTATGAGCGCGTTGAACTCTTAAAAACAATATTGACTTATCTGGTAGCTAATTATCTTAATATTCGCCCCGAAGATATTGACCCTGAGTTTCAGTGGTAACCAAAGAATTAATACAGCAACGCCGCTAACAAGAAAGCCTCACAAGCTTTGTTAGCGGCGTTAAAAATTCCGTGATAACAGACAGAAATATCTTAACCAATGTCGCGTTTAAGTCGGCGACGTTCACGTTCAGAAAGCCCGCCCCAAATACCAAAACGCTCATCATGTTCTAAGGCATATTCAAGACACTCATCTCTTACCGAGCAGGCCTGACAAATCCTTTTCGCTTCTCTAGTGGAACCGCCCTTTTCGGGAAAGAAAGCCTCTGGGTCAGTTTGGGCACACAGAGCCTGTTCTTGCCACTCCTGCTCAACTGCTCCAAATAAATCATCCAGAGTGAGCTCTAAAGACGTCCGAGAACGAGGCGCGGCGTTACTCGCTACTTCTTCCACGCCACACTCCTCTCCTCATATATATCGCACATTTTCTAGCACCACTATGAAGCGGCCAGACATGCGGTGGCTTTGGTCATCAACATACCCCAGGGAACTTACCCCCAGGGCACATTGGTAAATTACATACTTGAGATTCAACACGCAAACACAAGATGCCGTCAACCTCAGCATTAATCCAGATCAATATTTTTAGCATTTCCCCAGCACATTAACTTCTCTAATCACAATTTTCACAACCGTTGCCCATAGGGGGTAAAATATGGGGGCACTATATATTGCGGTGCATAAAAAGTGCGAAACTAGATTAACGAGAGCCGCGTGTCGCTCCACTATCACAGTAAAATGCCAGACTCTTAGCTAAGAAAATCTTAGGTAAGAGTCATAAACACCACTTAAGCGTCGGAACTAAACCGGACGCCGTTATCTGGAATTTCAACACCAGGCCACACCCGCATGCCATCAAGCAGCTCACACCGAGCACCGATTATCGCGCCCTCGCCGATAACACAGCCGCGAATTCTCGCATTAGCTCCAATCTGAGCACCAGAGGCAATAATCGAATCTTCGATCACTGCACCTGGTTCAATGGTGACCCCATCAAAAACCACTGTGTCATCCAAACGACACCCAGCACCAACTTCGGTGCCACGTCCAATAACAGTACCGCCTAATAACAAAACACCGTCTTTCACTCCGGCGGAATCATCAACAAGTGACTCTCCGGTTCGGCCGCGCAACAAGGGCGATGGTGCAATGCCTCGTACCATATCCGAAGAACCGCGAATAAAGTCTGCTGGAGTGCCCATATCACGCCAATAGCTTTGATCTACATAGCCGAAAACCTTGCGGTCTTCTTCTAGCAAACGAGGGAAAGTATCACGTTCTACCGAAACAACACGCCCGGCCGGAATTTCGCCAATCAAGTGACGACGAAACACATAGCAACCGGCATTGATTTGATCGGTTGGTGGATCTTCGGTTTTCTCCAGAAACGCTGTAACCCAACCATTTTCATCGGTAGGCACACAACCAAAGGCACGTGCATCAGGTACTCGCACCAAATGCAAGGTCACATCGGCGTCTTTTTCTTTATGCGAATCCAATACTGCCGATAGATCAGTACCACCTAAAACGTCACCGTTAAAGACCATGACCGTCTCTGCGCGCAGTTTATCGTAAACATTACGGATACCGCCGCCGGTACCTAGTGGCTCAGTCTCTACAACGTACTCGATCTCCATACCGAAATCACTGCCATCACCAAAGTAGCTCTCAAATACCTCAGCCTTAAAAGAGGTACCTAATACCACGTGAGTAATTCCGGCTGCTTTAATTCGGGCAAGCAAATGGCTCAAAAAAGGCACGCCCGCCGTAGGTAGCATGGGCTTAGGAGTTGATACTGTCAGCGGGCGCAGGCGAGTTCCCTTTCCACCAACCAAAATAACGGCATCAACATCATCACGTGGGGTGATCTCATCTAAAGCAGCAAATGCATCCAGCATGTATGGTCTAACCTTTCTTTCGCTGAACACAGTTGCTCAGCACGGAAATTATGTCACACTGCTCACTAAGCCTAGTCAGCCCACGCCTGATCACTAGCAATAGGCACAGCTTTTTTAACGCATTCTTCTTGCTTTTCGACGCTTTTTACCAGCTCTAGCGGTTCCCGCGTTTCTGTGCAATTACCACTGCCACATAGGCGCGCACTTTTAATCCACACCACAATGCCCACCGCAATGGTGCCTGCCACCAATATGGATGACGATCAGCTTGAAAACGATAGGCCGAATCATGATGTGCCGGGAGCATTTTCTCTGGATTTTTTCCGGCAGCGTGTCCCACCGCATGGGTAATAACCGCCCTAGGGCAAAAAACATTAACCATCCCAGCGCGACCAAAACGATCACCTAAATCCACATCCTCCATATACATGAAATACCGCTGATCAAAACCACCAATTTCATCAAAAGCAGACCAATTAACCACTAAGCATGACCCAGAAAGCCAGCCGGCACTGCGTTCTTGATCCATAACCGCATTATCACGGTAAGACTTCGACCATGGATTGTTCTTCCATATCGCACCAAATAACGCATGCCCAATACCATTGATCACCGTGGGTACTGCTCGTGCAGAAGGATAAGCTGAACCATCACTTTGACGGATATAAGGACCGACATCACCAACCCGATACCCTTTTTCTTCCCAGCGCCTGGCGCACTGAATCATGGCATCAATCGAACCTGGTTCAAAGGTCACATCAGGATTAGCAAGAACAAAAAAATCAGCGTCGATACGCCCCTGTTCACGCGCCTGAGCTAAAGAAGCCACTGCATAATTAATAGCGCTGCCGTAACCAATATTGCCGCCAGTTGGCAAAAAATGCACATTGTCTTGGCTATGCGCATGCTGTTGCGGCACACCATCAGTAGAACCATTATCGGCTAGATAGATTTCTACACCACGCTGTGTTGCCGTAGCTAGCGATGAAATAAAAGCTGCCAAATGATCGCCAGGAGAGTAGGTCACCGTAATTACTGCAATGGGCTTATTCACGAGCACAAGTGTACTGGTACTTTTAACTGAGCTGATTACTCAACGCCTGTGTGTAGCGCGTTATCTCAGATACTTTTCTTCCGTGCACTTATCTGTTTCTGGCTGCCCGCAAATAAAAATGCAAAATTGCCCTAGGTGGAAAATATGCCTGTCGCCTTTCCTACTTAGCTGATTCTCGCCTAAAATCCTCTGTAATTAGGTAGTCGCCTTTTGCTTTAGACAATTGTTTAGGCATCAAAATATGTGGCTATGAATTTTTCATTGCTGGATCAGACAATATAACCAGTGTTTTATCTGCTGGTATGTGTAAGAGACCCAGCAGCCTGAGGATGTTTGGTTTTACAGTCGACTTTTAATTCCACATATCCGTAGGTACCCGATTCAGGAGCATAACTTATATCTATGACTGAGAAGTATCGCCCTACCCGTGCTATTCAAGCACCTCCGCCACCAGGTCCGGATACGGCTCAAGCCACCCCAAAAACCTTGCGTGTGCTGGTAGCTTTTCTTTCCACGCTAGTTCTCGTCGTTTCTGGAATGGGTTATTACACCGTTGGACGCATTGGAAACACTGTTGCCTCCGGCAATCTAGAGCTCGGTGGGGGTGGCGGAGTCAAAAACAACGCCCTTGATGGTGCTACCGATATTTTATTAGTCGGCTCCGATTCACGTACTGATGCCCAGGGAAATCCGCTCACTCAAGAAGAAACCGATATGCTGCACGCCGGTGATGAGGAAGCAGATAATACCGACACTATGATGGTGATTCGCGTTCCTAACGACGGTTCCTCAGCCACCGCTATTTCAATTCCGCGCGATACTTATATCCATGATCCAGAGATCGGGAATACAAAGATCAATGGTGTCTATTCGGCATACAAATATCAAGAACGTGCCGAACTAGTTGAACAAGGTTTAAGCAACCAACAAACGCTAGAAGAGCGCTCAAAAGATGCCGGGCGCAAAGCACTTATCCGTGCTATTAGTGATCTCACCGGCGTCACGGTAGATCATTACGCTGAGGTTGGCCTGTTGGGTTTTGTGTTATTAACCAATGCAGTTAATGGTGTTGAGGTCTGTCTCAACGATACCGTCTATGACGAATATTCTGGTGCCGACTTCCCAGCCGGAACACAAACGCTAGATGGGGCACAAGGACTAGCTTTTGTTCGCCAACGTCATGGACTACCCCGCGGCGACTTGGATCGTATTGTACGTCAGCAAGCATATATGGCTTCCTTGGTAAATAAAGTGCTTAGTTCTGGCACCCTGACCAATCCTGCTACGTTATCGCAACTCGGCGAAGCGGTAACTCGCTCTGTTGTTATCGACGAAGGATGGGACATTATGAGCTTTGCTACCCAGTTACAAAATCTTGCTGGGGGCAGGGTTTCCTTTAATACCATCCCGGTAACCTCAATTGACGGTGTTGGTGATTACGGTGAATCAATTGTCACCGTCGATGTGCAACAAGTACATGACTTCTTCGATCAGTTGTTGAATCAAAACCAGCCGGAAACCACGACGTCAGCAGCACCAGAGACCACCACTGTTTCATCTTCTGCCGAGATTCACGTGCTTAACGCCACCTACAGTAGCGGCCTGGCTTCGCAGATAGCTGCCGCATTAATAGAAAAAGGCTATACCATCACAGAAACAGCAAATGCCACCGAAGGGGTGTATTCTAGCTCGCAAGTTCTTGCTGCTGATGCAAGTAATCCCGATGCCATTGCTATTGCCGCCGAACTAGGTGGACTGCCTATTGTGGAAAATTCCACGCTTGATTCAAATACCGTCATTGTGGTGGCAGCCAGTGATTACACCGGACCACGCAGCGAAGAAACAGCACCGGATACATCAAATGTTGTTGGCTCTCCTGGATCAGATAATGGCGAAGCCATTGTTTCTCCAGAAATTAATGCTGGCGGCACGAGCCCACGCTGTGTTAACTAGCGGATAGTTAGCTAATCGTCGATAAGCAAAAAACTTGTCCTCGCATAACTAAGGTGGTCACCATTATGATGGTCGATCATGAATCTATTGAGTTCGCTGCTTCATGATGACCCTGCCCGTCCCCGGCTTACCGTATATAACGAAAGCACGGGCAGCAGGGTCGATTTTTCCGCCCAGACTTTGGATAATTGGACGGCCAAAGTGGCTCATTTTTTACGTGAAGAACTCGACCTCGACCAGGGATCGACTATAAGCATTGCACTACCGCCTAGTTGGCAAACAATTGTTATTGTCCTTGGTGCATTAGCTACCGATATTAAGGTAAACATCACTAATAATCCTGATGCGGTGCAACAGCCAAGCGACGTATTATTCTGCACGCCCACCAGTGCTCTTAACACCTCTTTTGATGGTGACCTTGTTGTTGTAACCGATGATCCACTTGGGCGAGGAGTAATAGAAACCGGTCAACAATTAGCCCCTGCAGCGATCGATTTTGCCCCCACCGTGCGCTTTTATGGCGACCAATACTACGATCCCACTCCCGAATTAGCCAAAGTAGTTACTGCTGGTACTCCAGATCGCGTACTGTGCACCGGCTGGCACAATTACCGTGGACTAGAAAAAGCGGTACTTGCCCCCCTTGCCGGATTAGGATCATCTGTTATTGTCCGTGGGCTTATCGACGATAAACGCCTAACAGCAATTGCTGAAATGGAAAAAGTAACCGCATTTATCGACGAAAATCCAACATAGCGATCATGCGATAACCCATATTACTCACAAGTAATAACTTATTTTGGGGGTAATGGGTATCACAAGTTTCCTAAAGCCAGAAGAAGCTCACTAAATTCATGGGAAGAACCCTACTGAAAGGTGCTCCCCTTATGGCTACCCGTTTTACGAAGAAAACCGGCATTATTCTTGCTGCTACGGCACTCACCGGTGTTATTGCACTTGCTGGTTGTTCCTCCGATTCCGGCTCTTCCTCAACAACAACTCAAGCGGATGGCCGCGGCCCCATTAGCTTTGCAATGGGTAAGAACGATACCGATAAAATCATTCCAATTATCGAAAAATGGAATGAGCTTCACCCAGATGAACAGGTAACACTCAAAGAGTTAGCCGGTGAAGCTGATGACCAACGCGATACCCTAGTTCAGTCTCTACAAGCCGGCAACGCCGACTACGATGTTATGGCACTCGATGTGGTCTGGACAGCCGATTTTGCGGCAAACCAATGGATTGCCCCATTAACTGGTGATCTTTCGGTTGATACCTCAAATCTCTTGCAAGCAACTGTTGATTCCGCCACCTATGCCGGAACCTTGTATGCATTGCCGCAAAACACCAATGGTCAGTTACTGTTCCGGAACACGGAAATTATTCCGGAGGCACCACAAAACTGGGCAGAACTAGCTACCAGCTGTGAGGCCGCAAAGACGTCCAATGTGGATTGTCTGACTCTCCAGCTCAAACAGTATGAAGGTTTAACGGTAAACACCACCGGCTTTATCGAAGGTTTTGGTGGACATGTTCTTGACGATAATGGCAAGGTAGTCGTCGATAGTGATCAAGCCAAAGAAGGCCTCCAAGCACTTGTCGACGGCTATTCCGATGGCACTATTTCTTCTGGTTCATTAAGCGCTACCGAAGAAGAAACCAATCTAGCATTTGTTGCTGGTGAGACCGCTTATGCAATCAACTGGCCATATATGTACACCAACGCAGAATCCGAAACCTCTGCAGTAGCTGGAAAGTTTGCCGTTGCCCCATTGGTTGGCAAAGATGGTGTCGGTGTTTCAACCCTCGGTGGCTACAACAATGGCATTAATATCAACTCACCATATAAGGCCACTGCACTGGATTTTATGAAGTTCATCATCAATGAAGAAAACCAAACCTGGTTTGCGGATAACTCCTTCCCACCAGTGTTAGCCTCCATTTACGATGACAACGAACTCATTGAAAAATACCCATATTTGCCTGCATTAAAGCAGTCCTTGGAAAATGCTGCTCCTCGCCCGGTAAGCCCGTTCTACCCAGCTATTTCTAAAGCTATCCAGGACAATGCATATGCCGCATTGCAAGGAACCAAGGATGTCAATACTGCCTCCGCTGATATGAAGGCAGCTATTGAGAATGCGTCACATTAACCACTTGCTTTCTTAACTTAAAAGCTCACGTTCTTACTATTTTTTGCCAGGACGTGAGCTTTAAAAATTATTAAAACCAGCAACCAATCAAGCCCCACCAGCTTTTATTTTCTAGTCATATAAAATCCACCCCATACTTTCACCACACGCATATGCTAAGGAGCCTTAACCTGTGAGCGCACCATCTGCTAGCTCCGCATCGCCTATCTCTCAAACCTCAAAGAAGAAAGCACCTAGCCGTAACGCCGCCTTATTAATCGCCCCCACCCTAGTAGTTTTAGCCATTGTTATTGGTTATCCCATCCTGAGGGCAATTTATCTTTCCTTCCAATCTGATCGCAGTCTGGATCCCACAACTGGTTTGTTTACCGAAGGCGGCTTCGCCGGGTTAACACACTACTTTTATTGGCTTACTCAGCGCTGCATGTCTGCCGACGGAACAATTCGTAGCTGCCCTGATGGAGTAATCGCCACCGATTTTTGGCCCGCAGTAGGCAATACACTGTTTTTCACCCTGGTTACCGTCTCATTAGAGATCGTTATCGGACTATCCATGGCGTTAGTGATGAATCGCGAGTTTCGCGGACGCGCCCTCATACGCGCTGCAGTACTTATCCCCTGGGCTATCCCTACTGCAGTAACCGCAAAACTATGGCAATTCATCTTTGCCGATCGCGGCATCATTAACTCTTTATTGGGTACTCCCATCCACTGGACAACCGATCCGTGGGCAGCGCGCACCGCCGTTATTATTGCCGACGTATGGAAAACCACACCTTTTATGGCATTGCTTATCTTGGCTGGTCTACAAATGATCCCCAAAGATGTCTATGAAGCAGCCCGAGTCGATGGCGCAAGTACCTGGCAACAATTCCGTCATATTACTTTGCCCCTGGTACGTCCAGCTCTTATGGTAGCTATTCTTTTCCGCACCCTAGATGCGCTACGTATGTACGATCTACCAGTTATTTTGATTTCTTCTTCTGCAAACTCCCCTACGGCAACAATTTCGCAGCTGGTAGTAGAAGATGTCCGCCAAAATAACTTCAATTCCGCCTCAGCATTATCAACGCTTATTTTTCTGCTTATCTTTACTGTTGCATTTATTATGATCCGTTTCCTTGGCGCAGATGTTTCTGGACAAGCAGAAAAACGTGCTCTAAAAAAAGAAAAGAAAAAACAACGCAAGAAAGAACAACACATGGCTAGTCCGGTAGGAACAACCGTCGATACGCACAAGGAGCTGTAGCGATGAAGAAAAAAATCTCTACTACCCTGGGAAACTATCTTGGCATTATCGTCATCTTATTCTGGGGGTTAGCTCCTTTTTATTGGATGGTAGTTACCGCATTGCGAGATCGCGCCTACACCTTTGATACCACCGCCTGGCCAACACATGTCACCTTAGATAATTTCCGGGATGCGCTCAGCACGGATAAAGGCAATGACTTCCTTGGCGCGATTGGCAACTCGCTTATTATTGGTGCTGCCACCACCGCAATTGCAGTACTCGTTGGGGTACTGACCGCCTATGCACTTGCCCGCCTAGATTTCCGCTACAAAGGTTTTGTTACCGGCATTGTTTTAGCCGCAAGTATGTTCCCCGGCATTGCTTTAGTAACACCACTATTTCAACTCTTTGGCGATCTAGGATGGATTGGTACCTACCGGGCACTGATTATCCCCAATATTTCTTTTGCTTTGCCGCTCACCATCTACACTTTGACCTCATTTTTCCGTCAACTTCCTTGGGAGCTTGAGGAAGCAGCACGTGTCGACGGAGCCACCAGCGGCCAAGCCTTCCGGCTTGTCTTACTACCGCTTGCCGCACCAGCGTTATTTACCACCGCCATTTTGGCGTTTATTACCACATGGAATGAATTTATGTTGGCTCGCCAACTTTCTACTACTGCTACAGAACCAGTTACGGTCGCTATTGCCCGTTTTAGCGGCCCCAGTGCTTTCGAATACCCTTACACCGCTATTATGGCTGCCGGTACCTTGGTTACTGTGCCCCTAATTATTATGGTGTTAATTTTCCAGCGTCGTATTGTCTCCGGATTAACTGCCGGTGGTGTGAAGTAAGATATGCGTTAATGAATACCGATAACCACAACCCGCACTACGAT
Organism: Corynebacterium kutscheri; assembly: GCF_000980835.1. Lineage (NCBI taxonomy): Bacteria > Bacillati > Actinomycetota > Actinomycetes > Mycobacteriales > Corynebacteriaceae > Corynebacterium > Corynebacterium kutscheri. Next base: position 489,719 of record NZ_CP011312.1, on the reverse strand, counting down.
CGGATAGAAGGCGCTGAAAATAACAATTTCAACCCCAGTAATCATGATTTTGCCTGGGTACGTGCTCGCAAACAAGCGGTATTAGGTTTTCTCGTCTTCTTTACTGTTTTAGCGGTGATCCAGGCTGCAATTAATGTTATTCAACCCGAACCAGCACTGTGGCCAGCACTATTTGCCCTTGTTATGGTGGTAGCCACAGTTATGTTCTGGCGTCGGTTCTTGCCCTAGCATGCAGTAAGCATTGTTCCTCCGTCTAAGCTGTACAAAAGTGCTTAACGGATTTTGTTCAAGTGTAGAAAACGTCGAAAAGCAATGCGCACAGCTGAATGTGGGAGCGCAAAAAATTCTCTTATTAGCCCATAGATGCCAGCTTTGCGCAGTGGGAACAACCCCGAACCAATAACCTTTCCCGGAAATCCTAAATGCCATATCCACAGCCGGGTACGCCACACATGAAAACTATTGGTTACCACTAACCAATATGTTCCCGGGGGAGCCAATTGAGCGGTGTTTTCTAGGTTTTCATTCGTGCTTGTTGCCGCATTTTCAATAATAATTTGTTGTGCATCAATGCCAAGATCAATCAAAAATGCGCGCATAATCTCTGCCTCACCTTTGCCAGAAACAACAATGGTATCCATTGGGCTAGCCAAGCGCGCGGCAACCTCCAACCGCTGTGCTAATAACGATGACGGCCGCGTGGCGTGCACCTTGGCACCCAAAACCACAATATGCACGAATTATTATTCCCCTAATAAGCTTTGGCGTAATTTTTCATCTTTCGCCTCAACTTCTTGACGCATTTTTTCCTGATAGTCCACGCTGCGTTGCATAAGCTGTTCATCTGCTGTGCTAAGAATACGCACAGCTAACAAACCTGCATTTTTAGCGCCCCCAATTGATACCGTAGCCACCGGCACACCAGCAGGCATTTGCACAATAGAAAGCAAGGAATCCATACCATCAAGTTCTTTTAGCGCACGTGGAATACCAATTACTGGCAATGGCGTTGCCGCAGCTACCATACCAGGTAGATGAGCTGCGCCACCTGCGCAAGCAATAATCGCTTTTAAACCCCGAATGTGGGCATCTTGTGCATAACGCAGCATTTTCTCTGGTGTACGGTGTGCCGAGACCACCCCAACCTCAAAGGGAATGCCGAACTCAGCTAGTATTTCTGCAGCTGGTTGCACTGTTGGCCAGTCAGAATCGGAACCCATAATAATTCCTACAAGCGGTTGCATAGTGTCATCCTTTGTTAAATATTCACAGTACTGAAGCTTTTATTTTTCCCTTGCCGAATCCAGCCAGCATCCCTGTGCTAAAAAGCCGGCGGCTAACTGCGCGTTTCGACGCACCTGTACGAGATCAGTTCCGCTTAAGTTCACATGCCCAAGCTTGCGGCCAGCGCGATAAGTCTTGCCGTAAAGATGAATCTTTGCTTCTGGAAAACGCTGCCATACTTCTTGCATACGTTGTTGCATTGGTAGCTGCGGATCATCTTGCGCGCCTAAAACATTAACCATCACGGTAACTGGAGCTACCGGGGAGGTATCGCCTAGCGGATAATCCAATATTGCTCGGATATGCTGCTCGAATTGGCTAGTTACACAGCCATCTTGTGTCCAATGCCCAGTATTATGAGGTCGCATTGCTAACTCATTGACATATATTTCTGTTTCACCGGTATGAGTGGTTGTTTCAAACAGTTCCACTGCTAAAACACCAGTAACACCAAGCTCAGTAGCAATTTTTATTGCCAGCTCCTGTGCACGCTGCATTATCTGTGGTTCAAGCCCTGGTGCAGGAGCAATAGTCTCAGTACAAATGCCACCGGTTTGCACACTTTCAACTACTGGCCAGCTTTTCACTTTCCCGGAAGGGGTGCGTGCAACCAGCGTCGATAGTTCTCGAACCAGAGGAACCTTTTTTTCTGCCATTACCAAAGTACCTGCAGCAAGCAGTTTGGACACTAATTCTGTTAATTCTGTTTCACTGCGTGGAAACCACACCCCATGTCCGTCATAACCGCCCCGGCGTGCCTTAATGCACACTTCAGCATTCACCGAATGCCAGAAGCTACGGGCTTCGGACACACTAGAGATCTCAGCAAATTCTGGAACTGGCGCCCCTAATGCGGCCAGGTGCTGGCGCATAACTAGTTTATCTTGGGCATATATTAATGAAGACGGCGCTGGCTGAACGTTATAGCCTTCGGAAATAAGTTGTTCTAAATGCTCATTGGGAACATGCTCGTGGTCAAAGGTAATTACTGAACTTTTATCGGCGACACGACGTAGATCATCAAGATTAAGGTAGTCACCTATAACAACATCATGAGTAACCTGCGCGGCAGACGAATCTGGCGAGCTAGCCAAAATTCTTAGCGATAATCCTAGTTCAATAGCTTCAGTATGTAGCATCCGGGCAAGCTGACCGTCTCCGATGACGGTAACGATGGGCATACCTGGCGCATGTGCGGACAGAGGGGCAACTGTATCGGTGGCTAAAGTCACGAAACTCACTATACTTTGCGTACTAAAAAACGGGTATTGCACACAAGAAAAAGAAATAACGCTGCCAGAAAGCAAAAACTATCTTTTGGTTATAGCTGGCAACGTTAACTTCATACTATTTTCCGCTAATAAGAAACTACTGGCAATGATTCCACTAACATGGTGGCGACCCTTTTTGCCCTAGGGATATCCGTAATAGAAATTGTTTGGTTATAACCCGCTACCCCTAGTACTAGGGTTCGCCTTTTACGCTGTACCTTGCGGATGGCTTGGAGCGAAAACTCCTCGGTATAACCACGCATTCCGGGAGTGCGCAGGATCAAGCGTCGATCGGTAAGAATAAGCCGACGACGACGCAAGGAAGCAATAGGAATAATAAACCGCCAGATCACTACCGCTAACCATAAGGCAACGACTGCATTACGCGCATCAACGCTTACGGTTTCAGTTCCCATTCGATCTAAGAAACCAATGACCATCCAAAAAACTGCAGTATAAAAAATCAGTTGAATAACCGAGTAGCTTAACCCAGCTAAACTGGTGGTGACATCGACACGCACCTGCTCGTCGGGCGCAATAGTAATAGCCATACTCTTTCCTTTTACCCCTAGCTGTGCCCCAATAATTATTGCAAGCGCAAATGGGTAATATCACCCACGGTAAGCACATGGCGAGTACCGTCTTCTTCGACAACAACCAAGTGCCCATCATTAGTAATGGTTTCTGCTCTACCAAGTAATTCTTTATCACCCGGTAAAATAGCGCGCACATTTTGGCCAATGGTGACACTTGCGGCGCGGTATTCGTCCATGAGTGTTGCCTCGCCGCATTCCCACTGCGTCATACGTTTATATAGTGCACGCAACACGTTAATAGCTAATTCGGTTCGTTCATAAACAATGCCTTCTAGCTCTAAAGAAGAAGCATGCGCTACTGGAAGTTCATCACTACGCAAACTGGTATTAAGACCTAGACCAATCACAACTGCCGGGGAGCTACCTAAATCAACAGCTTCGGCAAGGATGCCACATAATTTACGGCCGCCGCTTTTTCCGCGTCCGTCGGCAAGTAAATCATTAGGCCATTTTAGACCCACTGAGCTATCTTCGTTTCCAGCTCGTGTGTCCGCATCTGCGTCGTGTCTAGGTAATTGGTTAATAACATCAACAAGTGCTAACCCGGTAATAAGTGCCATAGTTCCTAGCCGGCTTATCGCTGATGCTGGTGGACGAATCAAAAAGCTCAGTGTGAGCTGTGATCCAGCGGGAGCTTCAAACCGTCTTCCCATACGACCTCGTCCTGCTACTTGTTCTTCTGTGAGAAAAACAGTCCAAGCAGGTGTGCCATCATGAGCGGCTGCAACAAGATCGGTATTCGTTGATCCGGTAGACATACTGTGCTCTAAACGTGCAAATGGTCCATTATCAACAAGTTCTGCACGCAGACGGGCAACATCAAGAGGTTGGCGGTTATCCATTTGCTTGATTCTACAGTTTTAAAAAAGAATAAGGCTAAGCCAGATTAGCAATCACCGAAACTGCCCTAGGGCAATAATGAGCTAGAAATTCCACATCGGAAAGAAAATGCAAAAATATTTTTTACCCTAAAAAAAACTATGTGAGCAGGCATTTTCCACCTACCGATAGGTAATTTATTTATGTTCCCACTAGAAAAGGTGATAAAAGAGGACTAGTCTTTCAAAACATGACAATTTCCTCACCTTTGATCGATGTGGCTTCACTGCCTGCCGTTGACACCACCGCCGGCAAAATCGCCGACTTAAAGGCTAGGCGCGCGGAGGCTACCTACCCACTAGGGCCGGACGCATACAAAAAAGTTCATGATGCCAACCGACTCACCGCCCGGGAACGCCTAGATTATTTACTCGACGAAGGTTCGTTTATTGAAACCGACCAGCTTGCCCGACACCGCACCCATGCTTTTGGCATGTATGGAAAACGTCCCGCAACCGATGGAATTGTCACCGGCTGGGGCACTATCGACGGCCGCGAAGTCTGCATTTTCTCCCAGGATGGCACCGTATTTGGTGGAGCTTTAGGCGAAGTCTATGGCGAAAAAATGTGCAAAATTATGGAACTAGCTGTCACCACTGGGCGCCCACTTATCGGCCTTTATGAAGGTGCAGGCGCACGTATCCAAGATGGTGCTGTTTCCCTAGATCTTATTGCACAAACCTTCTATCACAACATCAATGCCTCTGGGGTAGTTCCTCAGATTTCGGTTATTATGGGCGCTTGCGCTGGTGGCAATGCTTACTCCCCCGCATTGACCGATTTTGTGGTGATGGTAGATAAAAAAGCAAAAATGTTTGTCACCGGCCCCGATGTTATTAAGACGGTCACTGGCGAGGAAATTTCCCAAGAAGAGCTCGGTGGCGCACATATGCATATGTCTACCGCCGGGAATACCCATTACACCGCTGCTAGCGATGAGGATGCGCTTGACTTCGTTGCCGATTTGGTCAGCTATTTACCTTCCAATAACCGCATTTGTGCGCCCATTAGCGAATTCGACCCCGAAGAAGGCTCCATCGAGAGCAATCTTAATGCCGACGATCTTAAACTCGACTCTATTATTCCGGACTCTCCTACCGTTCCCTATGATGTACGCGAAGTGATTGAATCGCTTACCGACGATGGAGAATTCCTAGAAATCCAAGCAGAGCGCAGCGAAAATATCGTTATCGCTTTTGGGCGTATCGAAGGGCAATCAGTAGGTTTCGTAGCTAACCAGCCCACCCAATTTGCCGGTTGCCTAGATATTGATGCCTCAGAAAAAGCCGCTCGGTTTATTCGCACCTGCGATGCTTTTAATATCCCTATTGTCATGCTTGTTGATGTCCCTGGTTTCCTACCGGGAGCAGGTCAAGAATACGGCGGGATCTTGCGTCGTGGAGCAAAATTGCTCTATGCCTATGGCGAGGCAACTGTTGCTAAAATTACGGTCACCATGCGCAAGGCTTATGGCGGAGCCTACTGCGTAATGGGTTCTAAAGGGTTGGGCGCCGATCTCAACCTAGCCTGGCCAACCGCCCAAATTGCCGTCATGGGTGCTGCGGGTGCAGTGGGTTTTCTTTATCGCAAAGAAATCATGTCTGCTCAAAAAAATGGCTTAAGCCCACAGGATATCGCTGAACTCGTTGCTTCTTTTGAACGCGAATACGAGGATCATATGCTTAACCCTTATCTCGCTGCCGAGCGCGGGCTTATCGATGCAGTTATTCTACCTAGTGAAACCCGTGGTTTTCTAGCTAGAAACCTACGCTTACTAGCAAATAAGCATGTCCATCGACCAGCACGCAAACACGGAAATATCCCCTTATAAGCCCTATTTTAGCTAGCACAGCGTGCTACCCACCCCAGAGCAAGGGGTGGGCATTTTTATTAAAAACACAATTGCACATATAAAAATGTTCCTTTTTACCCCTTTTTCCTACCCCTAAACCTAGATATTTTTTCTGCTACCACTAATTACTGGACAAACAGTTCCCAAAATTGCCGCATACCCCTTACACTTATGTCCCATGACCGCCGCAATGATCTCTGATACTGGTGCGCAAGCACCTGACCTAACAACCACCGCTGGCAAACTCGCAGACCTACGCGCACGTCTTGCTGAAACTCAGGCACCAATGGGACAGCCCTCCATTGATCGAGTTCATGAAACCGGCAAAAAAACTGCCCGCGAACGCATCGAATATCTCCTTGACGAAGGTTCTTTCGTCGAGGTAGATGCTCTAGCACGTCACCGCTCCAAGAACTTCGGCCTAGATGCTAAGCGCCCTTATACCGACGGTGTTGTTACCGGCTATGGCACCATCGATGGCCGCAAGGTTGCTGTGTTCTCGCAAGATGGTGCAATTTTTGGTGGTGCTCTCGGCGAGGTCTATGGCGAAAAAATCGTTAAAATCATGGATTTAGCAATTAAAACCGGTGTACCGCTTATTGGTATTAATGAAGGCGCCGGTGCGCGTATCCAAGAAGGCGTTGTCTCACTTGGCTTATACTCGCAGATCTTCTACCGCAATACTCTTGCTTCTGGTGTTATCCCACAGATTTCACTCATTATGGGTGCTTGCGCTGGTGGCCATGTATATTCGCCAGCACTTACCGACTTTATCGTCATGGTGGATAAAACCTCTAAGATGTTTATTACCGGCCCCGATGTTATTAAAACGGTCACTGGCGAAGAGGTCACCCAAGAAGAACTTGGGGGTGCACATACTCATATGTCCACCTCCGGTACCTCTCATTACACCGCTAGCGATGATGCCGATGCGCTGGACTGGGTTCGCGATCTAGTCAGCTATTTGCCTTCCAACAACCGAGCAGAAGCTCCCCGCGAAATAGCCGAGATTATGGTTGGTTCTGTCCAAGAGAACATCACCGATACCGATCTTGAACTTGACCGCCTTATCCCAGATTCTCCTAACCAGCCGTACGATATGAAAGAAGTCATCTCACGCATTATCGACGATGGCGATTTCTTTGAGATCCAAGAAGGCTACGCCGATAATATTCTCACCGGCTTCGCCCGCATAGAGGGACGCTCAGTAGGCATCGTAGCCAACCAACCCACCGAGTTCGCTGGTTGCTTGGATATTAAGGCATCAGAAAAAGCGGCTCGTTTTATCCGCACCTGCGATGCTTTCAATATTCCAATTATTGAATTTGTCGATGTCCCTGGATTCTTGCCAGGTACCAGCGAAGAATACGACGGCATTATTCGTCGTGGTGCAAAACTGCTCTATGCCTACTCAGAAGCAACTGTTGGCAAAATTACGGTGATTACCCGCAAGTCCTATGGTGGCGCTTATTGCGTAATGGGTTCTAAAGACATGGGTGCCGACTTAGTCTTTGCCTGGCCAACCGCACAAATTGCGGTCATGGGCGCTGCTGGCGCGGTAGGGTTTATCTACCGTAAAGAACTCAAAGCTGCCATGGCAGAGGGTAAAGATGTTGTTGCCATCGCAAAGCAATATGAACAGGAATACGAAGAAACCTTGGTTAACCCGTATATTGCTGCCGAACGCGGTTTTGTTGATGCAGTTATTCCGCCATCAGAAACGCGCGGACAAATTATTGAAGGCCTGCGACTGCTAGACCGCAAGGTAGTTAATGTACCGGCAAAGAAACACGGCAATATTCCGCTCTAAAACGAATCCGGGGTAGAATAAAAAACTATGTCTGACGAAAATACCACCGAGGAAAAGAAACCTTTTCTCCGTGTACTCAAAGGAAATCCCGATAGTACACAGGTAGCAGCTATTACAGCGTTGTTTGCTTCTATGGCGCACCACGGTACGTCAGCGGCTCATCCGCACCGTGAACGCAATTTGTGGGGCAATATAGAAGATCGACTACAACGATCTACCACCTACAATCCAGCTGCATTCCAAAACGTTTCTTTCTTCTAACACTTACTACCTAGTTAAAGCAGGAAAACTCCGGCTGAATAAGAAACCAGCTTATTTAGTCGGAGTTGTTTTTGTCCTAAACTAAGCAGCTATGCGCATCGTTCTTGCCTCTGCTTCCCCATCACGAAAACAGATTCTGCTTTCTGCCGGAATACAACCAATTCTTGCCCCCGCTGATATTGATGAGGCGGCCATTATCACTGAGTTAGCAGATACCGCGCCAGAAAAAGTAGTTAAAAAACTTGCGCAGGCCAAGGCCGAAGCAATAGCTAACGATTACCCCAATGACGTCATTATCGGTGGTGATTCAATGCTATTAATTGATGGTGTCCTGCAAGGAAAACCACATACCGTGGCCGAAACCATCACGCGGTGGCATAACCAACGTGGAAAAACTGGGCACCTTTTAACCGGACACTATATTTGCTATGGCACACACAGCTATAGCAAAACCTCAGCTACCGCGGTGCACTTTGGCCTAGCTAGTGATAACGACATCAAAGCCTATGCCCATAGCGGCGAACCACTGGGTTGTGCTGGTGCTTTTACCCTCGAAGCACTCGGCGGTTGGTTTATTGACCGCATCGAGGGAGATCCTTCTAGCGTGATCGGTTTATCCTTACCCGTAGTACGCCAAGCGCTCTATTCTTTTGGACTACAGATCAGCGATTTCTGGCCTAGGGCAAAAACAACAATTTCCTAAACAGCTATCCTGCGTAGAATATGCCTTATGACACAATTCAAGGACATGCTTGCCCCAGATCCGATTCAGCTACCTGCTGAGGAATTGCCGCCAACCATTACCCTCAGCGTTGCGTTAACACATCCATCCAGTCCATTAGTTTGGGCAACGATCGCTGAAGATGCTATCACCGCAGCAACCAGTGATAGTGAAAAAGTACAAGCATATGCCTTTGCCCGCACAGGTTATCATCGCAGTTTAGATCGGTTGCGGGCACATGGTTGGAAAGGCTGGGGGCCAGTCCCGTTTTCTCATACCCCAAACCAGGGTGTGCTACGCGCAATCGCTGCTCTAGGTAATGCCTCATTAATGATCAATGACCAACCGGAATATAACCGAATCCGGCAGATGCTCTCTGATGCTGATCCAACATGTGTAGAGAAACTACTTCATTAACGCATGCTTGCTTTTCGACGGTTTTAAAAAAAAAGGCGCCTGGTCGGGCGCCTTTTAAGTAGTAAGCAACTTATACGAATTTCTTTTCCACTCGCTCAATGGCTTCTTTTGCCACGAGTTCTTGAATACCCATATCTAGCTCAGAAGTAAAGCCCACGCAAGAACAGTTTATTTCCCCGAGAACATAAGTGTCCTCGCCGTTCTCACCGTCGGCAAGCATAAAATCAGCAGTCCAAATCAGTGGGATATTATCCCCGCCTAGTTTTTCAGCAATAACCGGGCGCGCATGAGCAAACATATCTACAAGTTCTGACCATGCTTCTGGCTGATCATAGGTGTACTGCGCACCGGAGAACAAAGTGGCAGAGAAATTATCGCCACCAGCGGCAGGTTTTTTATGCACCACAAACACTGGGTGTGGTCCAACAAGCAAAATACGAATTTCACCCTCAACAATACGCGGCATAAAACGCATATCTACTAGCATGCCGTTATCGCCGATAATGTACTGGTCGCAGAAATCCATGAACTCGCCCAACTCGCGAATTTCGGTGTGATTGTCCACTGCTTCCGTGCACTTGAGCTTGGTATCTAACGGCAAAGCAGTACCAGGGATAATACTGGCAGCATATTCTTTGTCAGCAAGTTGCACGCGCCAAATTCCCTCACCGGTAGAGCCACGGTTTTGCTTTAATACGCGCTCGCCATAAGACAAAGAGGTAGGGAAAGTGTTATGGAATAACTCAACATCGTAGTAGGCAGCAGTATCTGCTGGTACTAGCTGCGTATCATTAAGTTTAACGAGAGCATCTTTAGCACCATAGGCCATCATTTCAGCTGGTGTTGACATACCTACTAGCCCAGCTTCGGAAAGCTTGGTAAGCAGCTCAAAATAGCCTCGCTCGCCACCTGGAATATTGCCTGGGTTTACACGTGAAATATAGGCGTCGAAATGCGCAGAAACATAATCGAATAGGGCATCCGACCATTCTGGGCGATAGTACACAACTTCTGCATGCCAACCGGTGTCTTTGATGGCATTCACTATAGGCATAGTGTCCTTACGGTGGCCGTCAAAATACTTGTCGGAGCCACCTTCAACTTCGAAGACAACAATGCTCTTGTGCATAGGCAATAAACCTTTCGCTTGTAGGGACACTAGTGGGTTTCCAGTAGGCAACGCATGCGCTCCATGTCATACGCAGTGCAGATAACGCTGAGTAAAAAAGTGCAGCAGCTATGCCACTTTTCATAATAAGACAGAACGAAATGTAATGTGCGCTACACAAGTGACAACGTAATAAATGCCACATTTTGTTAAATATATCTACTTACATCCATTGTGCAGCTTTGCATATTACCTGCTTATCGACAAGAAAAGGATATATTCCATCAGTAGAGCTTTTATCAGTTTTTGAAAAAATCTATCAAAAACCCACGCGGTGAGCTGAAGTTCTTTACGATGAAAATGAGTGCATTGTCGATATTAATTCAGTCTTTACTCACCATGAAAATGGAAAATTTCCGATAATTGAACTTCGTTTTTCATTTTTTTGAATCACCGAATTATTTTCACACGCCCATCATCGTCCACCGCCCTCAACCAATTTATAAAAATAATTGCAAAAGAACTACCAGAAACAGTCTTCGCTCCCACCAATAGTGATTCGTACTACTAGAATCGTTTCGTTAATTGTTTCCATGATCATTAATAATGACCATAGAAACAGCTGCCGCTCACTATGTCATACAGAAAGGAAGCATCGTGCCTATTCCCTACGATCCGCATCCACAATTTCAGGATTATGCCCACCCGGAAAAGTTAGTTTCCGCACATTGGCTCAGTGCCCGCCTTGGCACACCTGGATTACGCGTTGTTGAATCTGATGAAGACTCCTTACTCTACGACATTGGACATATTCCCACTGCTGTTCGTATTGACTGGCGCAAAGATCTCAATAATCACACCATACGCGATTACATTACTGGTGAAGACTTTGCTGCACTTATGAGTTCCAAAGGCATTAACCGTGACGACACAGTAGTTATCTACGGCGATAAATCAAATTGGTGGGCAGCTTTTACTTTCTGGGTTTTCGAACTTTTTGGCCACAAAGACGTTCGTATTCTTAATGGCGGTCGCGATGCTTGGGTAGCCGAAGAACGCGACACCTCTTTTGACGTATTGGACTATCCCACCACGTACTATCCCATTATTGAACGCAATGACACCGAACTGCGTGCTTTTGTCGGCGATATTCTCAACAGCACCAATACCACACAACTTATCGACGTTCGAACCGAAGCTGAATACACAGGCAATGTAGAAAACAGCACCACGCTCCCCTTTTCTGGGGTAATACGCGGCGGACATATTCCTGGAGCAGTCAATATCCCATGGGAAAAAGCAGTACATGCAAATGCTACTTTCCGCACCCGCACGGAGCTTGATCAGGCCTTCACTGAGGTACTCGACAAGGAAGAATTAATCACTTATTGCCAAATTGGTGAGCGCGCCGCGCACACTTGGTTTACCTTAAAGTACCTGTTAGGCCATGAAAAAGTACGAAACTATGATGGCTCTTGGTCTGAGTGGGGAAATATGGTTCGCATGCCAATCGCTTTGGGCAAAGAGCCTGGCTCCCTTTAAACTGTTTTGAGATGCAAAGTGCTTCACCTAAAAAGACGGGAAGTTTTTGCCTTATGCGCCCATCAAAGTATGCAACAATGTGTCATGTATATGACACGACGCACAATTTTGCCTAGCGTGTTGTTTAGCTTATGTTTGGCGCATTATTGAGCAATGCTCAAAACGCACGATAGTTATTCGTGTGTAGCTTTACTACATTCAAGAACCAGGAGAGCTTCAAATGACTGTGGAAACCAGGAAGATTACGAAGGTCCTCATCGCTAACCGTGGCGAAATCGCCATTCGTGTGATTCGTGCCGCCCGGGACACCGGCATTACCAGTGTCGCCGTTTACGCCGAGCCAGATGCGGATGCACCTTTCGTTGCCATGGCCGATGAGGCGTTCGCCCTTGGCGGACAAAACTCCGCCGGATCTTACCTTGTCATTGATAAAATCCTCAATGCCGCAGCTAAATCTGGTGCAGATGCAATTCACCCTGGCTATGGTTTTCTCTCCGAGAATGCAGATTTTGCTCAAGCAGTTATCGACGCCGGATTAATCTGGATTGGCCCTTCGCCGCAGTCTATTCGCGACTTAGGCGATAAGGTCACTGCTCGCCATATTGCGCTACGTGCCGATGCGCCCATGGCGCCGGGCACTAAAGAACCAGTCAAAAATGCCGATGAGGTGATTGCTTTCGCCCAAGAGCACGGCCTGCCTATTGCTATTAAAGCTGCTTTCGGTGGCGGCGGCCGAGGCATGAAAGTTGCCTACACCATGGATGAGGTAGCAGAACTTTATGAATCTGCTACCCGTGAAGCAGTAGCCGCCTTTGGTCGTGGTGAGTGTTTCGTCGAGCGCTACTTGGATAAAGCCCGCCACGTTGAGTGTCAGGTTATTGCCGATCAACATGGCAATGTAGTGGTAGCTGGTACCCGTGATTGTTCTTTGCAGCGTCGCTTCCAAAAATTAGTGGAAGAAGCTCCAGCGCCGTTCCTTAGCGATGAACAGCGCACCAGTTTGCATGAATCAGCAAAGCGTATCTGCCGCGAGGCCGGTTATTATGGCGCCGGTACTGTTGAATATCTTGTTGGCTCCGATGGCTTAATCTCCTTCTTGGAAGTTAATACCCGTCTTCAAGTGGAACATCCAGTAACCGAAGTTACTACCGGCCTAGACTTGGTTCGTGAGCAGTTCCGTATTGCTGAGGGACAGCAGCTGCGCATTAAAGAAGATCCCACCCCATATGGTCACGCATTTGAATTCCGAATCAACGGCGAGGACGCTGGTTCGAACTTCATGCCAGCACCTGGCACGGTAACCAAATATATCGAACCGTCCGGGCCTGGTATCCGCATGGATGCAGGCATCGTAGAAGGTTCAGTAATCGGCGGCCAATTCGACTCTATGCTGGCTAAACTCATCGTATTTGGCGAAACCCGGGATGAGGCCTTGCAGCGTGCTAGGCGCGCGCTATCGGAATACACCATCGAAGGTATGCCAACTGTATTACCGTTCCATGAGCATATTGTCTCCCACCCTGCTTTTGTTGGTAACGGCGAAACATTCGATGTGTATACCAAATGGATCGAAGAAGAATGGGATAACCCGATCCCAGCCTATGTTGATCCTCATGACAACACCGCAGAAAAAACTGCACCTTCCCAAAAAGTCGTTGTTGAAATCGACGGACGACGTGTTGAAATTGCCCTACCCGGTGACCTCTCCTTTGGCAGCGGAGCCGGTGTAAGCAAAAAGAAGACCAAAAAGCGCCGGTCAGGTGGCACTAAATCCGCAGTATCTGGCGACGCGGTAACCGCACCGATGCAAGGCACCGTTATCAAAGTCAATGTGGAAGAAGCTGCCGAAGTTGCCGAAGGCGATGTAGTGGTTGTTCTTGAAGCTATGAAGATGGAAAACCCCGTCAAGGCCCATAAAGCCGGAATTGTAACCGGACTAGCTATCAGCGCTGGCGAGGGAGTTACCAAAGGGCAGATCCTATTGGAAATCAAAGATGCCTAAAACTTTAGCGCACTAAAACAAGCGCCGGGTGAGACATTTTACCCGGTGCTTTCATTTTGCCACTATCACTAGAGATAGCAGCCTAAAATTGAAGACTATGGAACCAACAGATATTAATGGCGGCCGTTTCTATGCACGTCCCCTACATAACGATGATCGTATCGACGATACCCCGGCTCTAGCCATGGCCACTTCAGCTTTCACGCCTTTAAGTGTTGCCGAAACACGTCAAAGCTGGCTCAATGACACTATGTACACCTGGGCGGTATGTGAGCAAACAAATATCGATATGATCGCACTCGCCGTACTACACCTTAATACCGATGGTGCTCATGTGCTCGATATTGTCCCGGTAGGCGATCCTTACCGGTTACTGCCTAATGATCCCGTCCTAGAGCGCAAAACTGTCCAGGATGCCATCACAGAAATCCGCGAACCAATCACGCGCTGGGCGACAGCCCACAACATTTCCCTAGTAAAATAAGACTAACAAACAACTGGGAATTAGCTGAAAATCACTTGTATTAATAGTTCATATGAAATTCTTAAAAATCCTCCTAGCTGTAGAAAAGTATAAATTTCTAACTGAATATCCTTAATTCATATCAAAAACGTTTGCAGATCAGCTTTCGCTTACCTACAATCGAGCCCAGCCCAGAAGTGACATATACATTCAATAAGTCACATCTGTGCTTATCCCCTATCCACCTATATAAGGAGAATATTATGAGTTCTTTATTTGGCTATTTCTATAACATCCTTCTGACCGTCAAGGACAGCATAGTTGATCTCTTCAGCGCTGTATTCTTGTCTTCCTAGTAGCTGGATGATCAATCGCTGCTACTGCGATAATAATTAAACGGTACGTTATACGCTTAGTGAAGCTATAACGTACCGTTTCTTTTCCCAGGCGAGTCAACCCGGCCTAGCTAAGATCATCAGGCTGCACTAACTGACGCGCAGCCTCAGTAATCAAACCAGATAACGAAGGATATACCGCAAAGGTCTGTGCTAAATCCGCAACTGTTAACCGGTTGGTTACCGCCACAGCAATAGGCAAAATCAACTCGCTTGCGGTTGGTGCGACAACTACCCCACCAATAATAATTCCAGAGTTCATACGGCAAAAAAGTTTTACAAAACCGTGGTGCAAGGAACGCATTTTTGCCCTAGGGTTGGTATCTAGTGGCAGCATGACCGTTCGTGCTCGTACCTCGCCAGATTCCACCTGCGCTTGGGTTACTCCTACCGCCGCGATTTCTGGGCGAGTAAATACTGCCGTTGCCACTGTTTTTAACCGTAATGGCGATACTCCTTCACCTAAAGCGTGATACATCGCAATACGTCCCTGCATGGCCGCCACCGATGCCAAGGGGAAAAGATCTGAGCAATCTCCGGCAGCATAAATACCGGAAACATTAGTTCGCGATACCCGATCTACTTTAATGTGTCCGGAAGCAGTCATTTCTACCCCCACTTTTTCTAGCCCTAGCTCAGCAGTATTAGGAATCGATCCCACGGTCATCAAGGCATGTGAACCAAAAATTTCTCGTCCATCAGCAGTTCGAACCACCACGCCTGTATCGGTACGCAGCACCTCATCAACACGAGCACGCTTTTCTAGTACCACACCTCGTTCGGCAAGAACCGTTTCTAGAGTATCGGCAGCATGAGCATCATCATGTGGCAAAATACGATCCCGACTAGCAACCATGGTGACTTTTACCCCTAACTCAGCAAAAGCCGACACAAATTCTGCACCAGTAACACCAGAACCAATCACAATAAGATGCTCTGGTAAAGCATCAATATTATAGATTTGCCGCCAGGTTAAAATCCGTTCCCCATCCGGTCGCGCATGAGGCAGAATCCGTGGGCTAGCGCCAGTGGCTATCAAAACCAGGTCGCACTCTACGGTTTCGACCTCACCGTCGTTACGCTCAACCTTGATATAGTGCACTGTTTGCTTAGGGTTATAATCATCAAAAGATCCGCGACCATCAATAATACGCACCCCAGCACGCTCGACTGAATCCCGGATATCTTCAGACTGTTCATGGGCAAGTCCTTGCACACGCTCATTGAGTGCGGCGATCATCAACGTAATTCCACCGGCTTTTTCTAGCCCCATAGCATCGGCGCGACGTAAATCAGTTTTAATATTCGCACCGGCAATAAAGCTTTTCGACGGCACACAATCATCAATAACCGCAGAACCACCTAAACCGTGGTCTTCGACCACAGTAATCTCGGCGCCGTATTTTGCCCCAGCTATTGCTGCTTCATAGCCAGCTGGGCCACCGCCGATGATAACAATCCGCTTCACATTCGTGGACAATGATCCTCCCGATAAGGTGGTCGAAAAAGTGAATGACAAGGCTATTTTCTTCTTTACTCAGCCCAAGGCCAAACTCCCATAGCGGGAACCATTGTAGTCACAAAAAATGTGATATTAAGCGCACATAATCTAATTGTTTACCCCATAACGGTGCTACCCAGCCCCCTGAAACTTATCCACAATAGCGGCAAATAGGCGCATACCCACCATAATGCTGCGTTCGTCGGCACGCATATTAGCTTGATGAAGATCTCCAGGTTCACCAGATCCATCCCAACAGCCAAGCCTGGCCATTGAACCAGGAACATGCTCTAAATACCAGGAAAAATCCTCGCCCCCAGAAGACTGCGGAGCCTGCACTACCGCATGCGGATCAATACTGGCACTTGCTTCAGCAAGAATCCCAGTTGCCACATCATCGTTGATAACTGGAGGCACACCTTTAGTGTAAATAACCTCATGTCGGCAACCGGTAGGAGCAATAATGTGCGCAATAAGCTCCTCTAAAAGCGGCTGAATAGTACGCCACACAGTAATGTCGCCAGTACGAATCGTGCCCGAAACCTGCCCATATTCTGGAATTGCATTGGCAGCATAACCAGCATTAATCGAACCAAAAACCATAACGGTAGCGGTTTGTGCACTCACCCGGCGCGATAATAACCCTGGTAGTTCCGTAACAATTTTTGCCAGTGCATAAACAACATCCTGAGTTAAATGCGGACGCGAACTATGCCCGCCTGAACCGTATACCTTGATGTCAATAACATCACTAGCAGAAGTAATTGCTCCTGTGCGCACCCCGATTTTTCCTACTTTTAGCTTTGGTTCGGCATGGAGCGCATAAATAGTAAAAACTCCCTGCAAGGCACCAAAACTAATTACCTCAGATGCACCGCCATCCATAACTTCTTCTGCCGGTTGGAAAATAACCCGCACCCCAATTTCTAGTGGCGCACTAGCTAGTGCACAGGCTAAAGCTAAAGCAATTGTTGTGTGAATATCATGTCCGCACGCATGCATGACTCCCGTATTAACACTGCTAAACGGCTCCTGCGAGTGCTCAGTGATAGGCAGAGCATCAATATCAGCACGAAAAGCAAGTTTTTCTTCCGTATCCGGGCCAATATCAACCATAAGACCAGTGGTGGGAAACAAAACCGGTTCCAACCCAAACTGCCCTAGGGTGGTAGCGATGAACTCGGTGGTAGAAAACTCCATATGCGATAGTTCTGGGTGCTGGTGAAGATGACGTCGCCACTGAATAATCTCATCGTTATGCTCGCTAATCCACCGATCAACATAAACAGTTATTAATGATAAGTGTGACCTCACCTGCTTTGTGTTCCCCACCGTAAGTTCCATCCCCTTTCCTTATTTCTCATGGTTCATACTATCTGTCGGGCGTAGACTTTAGAGAACCAAGCCTAACCCGTTAGGGCAATTATGAAAGTTCCACACTATCGCTATGTCGTATCCCCCAACGTCTAGTGCGATAACCGACAAAATAGAGGAAATAGATTGTGACTGCACGACTAACATTCGGCACTGCTGGATTGCGCGCACCAATTGGCCCTGCTGAACATCAAATGAATGTTCAGCAAGTCAGCCGTATTTCTTCTGCCGTGGCAACTTGGCTTGCCAAACAAGCCGCTCAGCATCCACATGAGCATCCCGCTTTTCCCGAAAATGAATTATCGGGTATTCACTCTAGTTTCCGGCATGAGGACTCTGCACCTCGAGTTGTCGTTGGCTACGACGCTCGTTATGGCTCACATGCTTTTGTTACTGCTGCAGCTGAAGTTTTTGCCGGAGCAGGTTTTGAAGTATTTCTTATGCCTACCCCTACCCCAACTCCCATGGTTCCCTGGCTTATTAAACAATGGGATTTATCAGGCGGAATACAAATTACTGCTTCTCATAACTCGGCGGCAGATAATGGCTATAAGGTGTATATGGCTAATGGCCGTCAATTATGCAGCGAAGGCGCACATGAAATAGAAAAACTATTAGAGTCCACACCAGCTGCAACCGATATTCCGCGCGTTTTTGTTCGACCAGCACCAGATATGTCGCGTCGCTATATTGATGATTGCGTCAACCTTATTGTTCCAGAACAAAGCGACTTGCTACGAGTTAATGCTGAACGATCCCAAATCAAAATTGCATTTTCAGCTATGCACGGTGTTGGCGGGCGCACCCTTAAGCATTCTCTGCAAGTAGCTGGTTTCGCCCAGGTATTCCCACTTGCAGAACAACTTCACCCGGATCCGTCCTTTCCGACGGTAAACTTTCCCAATCCGGAAGAACCTGAGGCTGTGCGTGCTTTACTAGAATTCGGCCAACACGTGTGCGCCGATATTCTTATTGCTCTTGATCCCGATGCAGATCGCTGTGCCGTGGGTATCCGCAAACATAATGGTGATTACGTTATGCTCCGCGGTGATGAAACCGGCCCGTTATTAGCAACGCATCTTGTTCCGGAATACACCGGGCAAGGCAAACGTCCGGTAGTTTCTACCACCTTTGTTTCTTCCCAACTGCTTGAATCAATCGCACTAGATAAAGGATGGGATTTTCGTACCACACTCACCGGCTTTAAAAACCTCATGAATGCCGCTGACCAGGTCGACTATGCCTGTGAAGAATCCGTGGGCATTGCTCCTGCCCCGCAGCTCGTCGATGATAAAGATGGCATTATCACTGCTTTATATATCTGTGCCTGGGCAGCCGAGCTTAAAGCACGCGGTTTAACTTTGGGTGATGAAATGGATTTGTTGTACCGCCGCTATGGAATTTTTGCTGGTAAACAGATCGCTTTTCGAACTGGACATCCCGAAGAACTCATTTCTGCCCTAGAGAAAAATATGCCCCACACCCTAGGCGGGATCACTATTACCCGCTGTCCTTTTAATGCTCCGCTAGCGGTTATTCATCTCAGGGGCACTAATGAGCAAGCACAACTGCGTATCCTTGCCCGCGCCTCTGGTACGGAATCCAAGGCAAAAGTGTATGTAGAAGTTTCTCAAACTGACACTATGGACACCGCTAGGGCAATTTTGCATACTGTTGTTGAGGAAATGACTAAACATCTAGCGCAGCTATAGCTCGTACCAACTAATACGTTTTAATACGTTTTATTAGTAAATGACCATCAACAGATTTATAAATCAGTATCACTATGAGCATTATTAGGCTCGCGTGGGCACAGTTGATTAATAAACTGTGCTTTTTGCGCTAGATCGCGTGCGTCGAAACGCGGAAGGTCATCAATATATCCAGCAAGTAGATGTCGACGATCAAAACTAGCAATATCAGTAGCTTCCCGTGGCCATACAATATCTACTTCAATATCGGCATGCACATCACCTTGAAAACGGTCAACCACAAGTTCTCCTGGGGCAGGCAATAGTACTACCGGCGGAACGTGCAAGGCACGGGCGAGTTTGTAGATGGTGGACATCGTAGGATCCGCGCTGGTTTTATCATTATTAGTGTTTCGCTCCAAATTAGAAATTTGGTTTCTACTCACTCCGCTTAATTCGCCTAGTCGAATCTGGGAGAGTCCGCGCATAGTACGCACTGCACGCAAGCGCACGGCAAAGGCGTGTCCATAACTAATCCACTGCGTCCAATTCTCAGGCATAATTTTAGAGTGACTAATGTAGTTAACAAATCCTGCCAACTATATTAGTCACTCATGCATAATTATGCATTTGTCTGCTGTGTTTTTTGTTACACGCTACTCACAGATCTTTTTTGCCCTAGGGCAATTTTAAAGTTGAATATTGCGCGGCCCATAAAGCCGATCACCAGCGTCGCCAAGCCCAGGGACAATATAGGCGTCCTCGTTCAACTCTGGATCAATGGTGGCAGTAAGTAGCTTGACCGGCAACCCCGAAGTTGCCAAAGCATCCACACCAGCTTGAGCAGACACCATACACACAGCGGTGATATCGGTAGCACCACGATCTGCAAGCAACCTAATTGCGTGCAACAAAGAACCACCAGTAGCCAACATAGGATCTACTACAAATACGGTACGTCCAGTGAGATCGTCAGGAAGGGCTTCCAAATACGGAACCGGCTCACGGGTTTCTTCATCCCGAGCAAGACCAATAAAACCAACTTGAGCATCCGGAATCATTGATAACGCTGGATCAATCATGCCTAAACCAGCACGAATAACCGGCACAATAATCGGTGGATCCAGCAGCCTCGTACCTTGAGCGTCTGCTACCGGAGTAGATAAAGCAAAATGCTCGGTAGCAAGATCGCGCGATGCCTCATAAATTAACATCGCTCCAAGATCAGCAAGTGCGGCGCGGAAACCAGAATTATCAGTTCGCTTATCGCGCATAATGCTTAGTCGAGAAGCTGCTAGCGGGTGATCAACTATTCGGATGTCCATATTGTCCCATCGTAGCGGTCAAAAAAAATTTTTTTACAGATGATGTCACTATTTAGCTAAAAAATCCGTCTTATATCATTATGAACATTGAACCAGAAAAAGTCCGCACCCTAGTGATGCAGCTACATGAATCCGCCCGCTACACAAGTACTACGCCCACAGATAGTTTGCTTACCGGTAGCGGGGCAACTCGCTTCCACACTGCCTTATACCGTGCTCTCGAATCAATGAATATGCGGGCGCGTAATCAAAGCGCCTATGCACTGCTTCTGGCAGATACGAGCCAGATTTTTGCCAATCGTATTGTTGCCACCGATGAAAACCTTGCTCAACGATTGGATAAGCAATGATCGATATACTTCACGGACTTGAATCCATCCAATCGCTTGTTCCTGGCACCTCTTTTCCTGCGCTGCCACATTATCCTGATATCAGCCTTATTCGTGATCTAGCAGCTCAATTTAATGTTGAAACACAGCTTTTCGACGTTAACCAAGCCCTACTTGCCGATGCTCACAGCGTCGAAAAGCTGCTACCGGAAGCAATCTCCGAATTACGCTTAGCCGGCGAAGAATTAGTTCAATTGGGCAGCGAATTACTCACCCACGCGATAAAAATTGCTCCAGCAATTTTGCACCCCGATCCATCAATTTCAGCACGCGCACAGATGGAATTAGCCACACTCCCACAGACTTTCGTTGAAACAGCGCTTATTAGAATTGATGTTGCTGAGCAACGATTAATGCCGGCTATTAGCCGCTTAGAAGAAATTGCCAGCACACGAGATCCGGATATCGAAACCCACATAGAACGACTTCTGCCCATACATGCAACTAGGAACACCCAACCTGATTATCTCCCGGATAACTCGACTTCCGCACCTGTCGATCATGATGATATTGCGCGCGGTAAAGCAGCTGTGGCAGCGGCAAAATCACAATTAGGTGCTCCATATAAATGGGGTGGTACCACCCCAGATGGCTTCGATTGTTCTGGTTTCACCCAGTGGGCATGGCGAAACGCCGGTGTGGAATTGCCACGATTAGCAGAACATCAAAATGTTGGTACCCAAATTAGTCGAGATCAATTAATTGAAGGAGATCTATTAGTTTGGGATGGACATGTTGCTATGTATGCCGGCAACGGGCAAATTATTGAAGCCGGCAATCCGGTCTCATTAAACCCCTTGCGCGAAAGTAATCTGGGAATGAACTTTTTTGGTTACTATCGCCCTCACTAAATGTTTAGCGGGGATGCTCTTTAAGCTAAAATGACCACCTATGGCTAATAAAGGTATCCTCCCCGTCAAACTGTCTCTCACCGATGGTGATTTTTACACTCTGTGGGCTCCCGAGTGGCGCGAGCATGGTGCCGAATGGCAAGCATTTCTCGGCAAAGACGAAGAACTCTATGTTTTCCGTTCCGAAGCGGAATTATTGCTTTTTCTTGAATCCAACCAGCCACATGATCTCACCAGCCACCCTAAATGGGGCAACTTCAACAGCAAAGATGACACCCGGGTACTTGCCCGCGAAGAACGCGATCACTACGACATTATCGGTGCCCCGGCACTACTAGCCGAAAAACCTAGCCACGAGACAGTTTCTGGAACCTCCCGTGCTTTCCGAATGGCACGCTCACTTGGCGACGTCTTAACCCTTACCGACGTACTCGTCTTTTTCTCCTCACACTCTTTACTCGGTAACGTTGAACGTGGAGTCGAACACTTCCACGGCGATACTGGCCTAGGCGACTGGACAGCTATCGGACGCGTTGTCCTAAACAATTGGGATAAGATTGTCGATGCCATCGACCAAGCCATAACCATCAAAGAGGTTGATGGCGATCTCGAAGAAGCTAATAACCGCATCGACGCCGCTATCGCTACTGCGACTGCTGCTAAAGAAGCCGAGGAAGCCCGCAAAAAAGAAGAAGCCGAACAAGTTGACCCTTATGACACCACTGTCTGGGCAGCAACCGGTATCGACCCCATCAAAATCCATATCGACGGCCGCACCGTTTACACCTTGCGCACTTATCTCAAAGCACAACCAGTATTCCTCGGCAAATACGGTGAAATCTTCACTTTCTCTTCCTCCAAAGCACTCACCCGCTGGCTCGTTGAACACGACGACCATGACCTTGCCGCAGTATCTACCTGGGAAGAGGTTATGCAACACGCCAATGCAGGCACCCTCGAAATCGCGGTACACAAAGACAACGAATACTCCTTCAATGGTATTTCTCGTAATATCGCCAAGAGCATCGAAGCAGTTGACACCGAGCAAATGAATCGCGCCTACGAACTGCTTGCCGACGCCGCCGACTGGGCAGCCGATGACTCACTCAACTCGTTCTTCCTCACCAATCCGCGCATGCAAGACTACATCTCCTATATGCTCGGCTCCACCGAGACCGCTGGTTATACTCCTACCCCGCCTTTTAGCGATCACGCAGAAGGTTGGAAGCAGCTAGAGGAAATGCTCATCAAGCGCTTCTCCCGCTTCTAGGGCAATTTGAATACTTTTATTGTGGTCTGGATCGCAAAATAAAACTCCCCAGCTAGTTTGCGCTTATTTTCTATCGCAAACAACTGGGGAGTATTTTTTATATTACTACTCACCAAACAGCACATAACGTGCTCGGTTAAAATCATTAAAACGATTCAAAATACTAATTTGAGCATTTTAAATAGAAATACAGTGTTCATTAACAATGGTTTGATCGCTATAAGATAGCGTCGAAAAGCCTCAAATTAGTAATTTGGCTACTTTTATAACTGGAGATCCTTCGGATCAATACCCATTTCTGCTAACAAGGCCGGATCAATGCCTCCAATATCGAGAGGCTCACTAGAATCATTATCGGCATTACTATCTGACGACGATTCCTCCGGAGCCGGCATAGTGTCTGTGAACTCACGATAAATCGGCACAATCTGTGTGGCAATAATCTCTTCCCGTAGTGGCAGAGGCAAAAACGCGGCGTCCATCGCTTGCATTGTCAGCCTAAAAATGTGGCCAAGATCAAACTCGAGAAACTGCTCAAATTGCCCTAGGAGGTGGGCGTCCATTTCCTGCGCCGTGACCTTGAATCCTAGCTCAGCAAGTAGCGCCAGTGGATGATCTGCCAGTGATTCGATACGACCTTCTGCAACCGCAGTAACCGGATTAGTAAGCACTGGAATACCACGATCGCGCACCCAACCAGCCGCACCGCCGACAAAAATGGTTCCTTCCTCGTCGATGTGGAAGTCGTCGAAAAGCTCACTATCGCCGATGATGCGCGCAGCAGCATAAGTTACCTGTTCAGTCAAGGCACCACGAAATTCATAGGGCACTAACGCGGTGCGTGCGGCGGCGGCTAGCTCTGGAGTATCGACCACTACCCCTAGGGCAAAACCGGTTTCATCGGCAGCCACGCGATAAATATCATCCACACTTGTGCACTGCACCAGCACGCCGATAGTAAACGGAGATGTGATCGCCAAGCGAATGGCCTGATCGAACTCGTCGATGGTTACACTATGCTCAGCGTAAACAACATTTTCTGTGCTCAAACGCTCAATGGCAGCGGCAATCGAGCCGGTAGAATGCAGATAAACCTTAGGCAGGCTGCTCATCAGTTCAGGGGTAAGTCTTTTATACTCGGCGCTGAAAACGGGGGTTTCGTTCATAGAAACAAGCATAACCAGTGTGCTCTTTTCTTTGCTTTTCGACGACTATCCCCTGCGACTCTTATTTTTTACCCGTCAGCTATATCAACTATATCCCAAAATTGCCCTAGGGGGTGCGCAAGTTATCGATAAGAGCACGCACCGTTGTCAGTGGATTGGCACTTACTTTAACTTCTTCACGTACTCGAATAATTGCTGGTCCTGGTGCTTCAAGAGTCGCAATCGCTAATGCTTCTTCTGTGGTCGCAGCCCAAGAAGCGCAATACATAACGATGCGCCACACAAAGTAAAAAATAACCATGATACCGATGATCGGACCAAAAGTAGCACCAGCAGGATTGCTGAGCGCATTAGTGAAAAAGAGCGCACCAATTTGTTTAAGAAACTCAAAAGCAACGGCACCAATCACTGCGGCCTTAGCTGCGGCCTTGATAGGTACTTTTCCACGCGGTAGGTATTTCATCAGCCAAAACATAAATACAAAGTTGGCAATCAAACCAACCACCAAAGTAATTGCATAAGTAAGTAGCGAAATACCCGGTATGGCATCAAGATGCAGCAGTTCTAGAATGCGCTGTGTTAACCCGGAAGAGCCGATAGCGGTCACACCAAAAGCAATGATAAAGGCGAGTAGCATGCCGATGAGTCCGATGAGATCACGTATTTTCGTCGCAAAGAAATTATCAGCAGCAATCGGGTAACGCCACATTTTCGATACTCCGAACCGCAGATTATTCATCCAATTTAGTCCAGACCATAACGCGGTAATACCACCGATGCCATACATCGAATTACGCTGCGAGATCGCGGTATCAAGAATCGTGTTCAAGGTGTCAGCAAGTGACTCCTCCACAGAGGTAACAATAGCTTCTTGAATCTGCGCCAATAAATCGGGTCGATATGCCAATAAAGTAGCGACCACGGCAAAGCCCAACATAAGAAGCGGAAACAACGAAAGCACCGAGAAATACGTAATACCTGCTGAAAACTGATTGCCGCCTTCTTGGGTATAGCGTTCGTTCATGCGCATCACGTGGTCAAAAGCCGACCACCTTTCGCGATACTTATCGATAAATCCCTGTTCATCTGCATAAACTCTTTCGATGCCGTATTCATCAGTTTTCGAAGAATCTGGGCGTGTCGATGGGGTTACCACGGTTATCATCCATTCTTTTCGCGGGCAGAGGTCACCCTTTTCACCCTAGGGCAATTTCAGCGATAAATATGGGTGGACAATCCGGCTAAGAAAAATTGTTAACAAGTTGTTGCTTCTCACCTATTTATCGACGACACCCGTTTCTAAGGCATCATGCTCAAATTGCTAATTTGAGGTATTTTTAACGTTCTTAGCGCTAGATCGAAACACAAAAAAGTCCCCAAAATAGCAATTTGGGGACTTATTTTTATTACTTTCCGACGTTCAAACGCCCTAGCCGGCTAGGACTAAATTGCCCTAGGGAGGAAACCTACTTGCTGATACACATCTGCCAAGGTCTTCGAGGCTACTTCCCTAGCACGCTGAGCTCCGTGTGCCAGTACTCTTTCTAGCTCCGCGGGGTCAGAAATGTACATATCGTATTGTGCTTTCAGTGGGGTGACAAATGCCTCTAGGGCATCAGCAGTATCGACTTTCAATGCACCGTAGCCTTGATTTTGGTAAGCGTCGACAAGCTCAGGAATACTCTTTCCAGTCAGTGCTGACTGGATAACTAACAGATTAGATACACCTGGTTTGGCCTGTTTATCGAAACGAATTTCGCCATCGTTGTCAGTGACTGCTGAGCGAATGCGTTTAGCGGAAATTTTTGGATCATCAAGCAAATTAATGAGACCTTTGGGGTTGCCGCTGGATTTGCTCATTTTGCTGGTGGGATCTTGTAGATCATAAATCTTAGCTGCACCTTGTGGGATAAAGCCTTCCGGAACAACGAAAGTTTTTTTATAACGGTGGTTAAACCGCTCAGCAAGAGTACGGGTAAGTTCGAGATGCTGACGCTGATCTTCACCCACTGGAACCAACTGCGGTCGGTAAAGCAAAATATCAGCCGCCATGAGCATCGGATAAGTAAAAAGCCCGGCAGAAGTACGATCTGCCCCACGTTTCGCAGACTTGTCCTTAAACTGAGTCATACGACTAGCTTCGCCAAAACCAGTCAAACAGGTAAGAACCCAGTTCAACTCGGCATGCTCAGGCACATGTGATTGCACAAAAAGAGTTGATTGTTCTGGATCAATCCCTAGGGCAAGAAGCTGTGCCGCACCGGCAATAGTGCGATAGCGCAATTCCTTAGGATCTTGATCAACGGTAATCGCATGAAGATCGGGGATAAAATAGTATGCGTCGTATTGATGTTGGAGGTCAATCCACTGTTTAAGCGCTCCAAGATAATTTCCTAAGTGATAGCTATCTGCAGTGGGTTGAATGCCGGATAAGACGCGTTGTTTTTTCGCCGGAACAGCAGTATTTTCTGCGGTCGCCGTAGTATTCGTGGAGTTAGTCATAATTTCTTTAGCCTAATATGCAACGCCCACCCGAGCCTAATATATTTTCTCCTACGCAGGTTAAAGCGTAACGGATACACACACATATGACTTTGCTATAGCAGTAAACTCAAACGCTCATGCGGTTAATAAACCACATGAGCGTTTAGGGTAGCTAACAATCGACGATTGCAGCCGCGGCACTATCTTTGCCGTTGTTGTAGGCACCGAACCGGTGCTTTTGTGCTCTATAAAAAATTATCGAAAAAGATAGGTCAGACTTGCAATAATGCTTGCTCCACCCATACCTAATAACAAGGCACCAAGAATTGCGTTGATGTCATTGTTGCCGAGCAAAAGCGTCGAAAGTCCAGCAAGTACGATACCTAAAATTAATAAAACAATGCCGGTCAAGCGCATGAATGCTCCTCTAGTGCAATATATTTTCCTAGCGAACCCAATCTACCATCTGATTAGCGATACATTACATTAAGCGGACTATGATCAGACCAGCGTAAGTCATAAGCACTTGCTTTATCCACCCAGGTTTTCTCGGCGCGCGCCAGCATTTTGGCAGTTGCAGCTTGGTAGTCGATGCGCCAGCCTGCGTTCGTATCAAAGGCCTGTCCGCGATATGTCCACCAGGTATAAGGTGCATCCTGTGGGTGCAGCCTACGGGCAACATCGAACCAGTGTGGATTGCGGGTTGCTTGTCGTGGTTGATCGAACGCCGGTACGTATTCCACTGTACCAGCCCACTGTCCATGCTGATCAATTTGGCTATGTTCGTCGGGGAAGGTACCAAATAGTGCATCCATAAAGGCGCGTTCATCGGGTAGAAAACCGCTCTTTTTGCGGTTGGTTTTAAAGTTTTTTAAGTCTTGTTCGCGGTGACAGATATTCCAATCTCCACCAACGACCATATACTCATTGTCTTGAGCTGCCTGGGCTAAGAAAGGCTCAAAAGAGTCAAGGAAATAATACTTCTCATCTTGTTTCGCGGTATTAGCTGACCCGGAAGGAAGATACAAGCTCGCGACAACAACCTCGGTGCCATTGTCATCAAAACTGCCCTGGATATATCGTCCGGAATCTTCAAAACCAGGAATACCAATGCGGATATCAGATAGTGGGCTGCGGCTTAGAATACCCACCCCGGCGCGGCCTTTTGCTGCTGCAGGGGCGCCAATGTAAAACCAACCGTCGTCAAGCACAGGCGCTAGGGCAATTTCGGTATCTTTTTCGCTGGCACGTACTTCCTGCAATAAGACGATGTCGGAGTCGCTGTGGCGTAGCCAGTGAATAAAACCGAGGTTAGTCTCGCTGCGTTGTTTTACTGCGGCGCGAATGCCATTGACGTTGACGGTGGTAATCTGCATGTGCTCTAGACTAGCTGCTTCGCGCGCAAACGTGCAGCCACTGCCCAAATACCTAAGGCACATAGTCCTAGCGCAGCACCGGCAAGGGCTGGGGCGGAATATCCATAGCCGGCAGCAATTACTGCACCACCTAAAGAAGCGCCCAAAGCATTAGCGATATTTAACGCGGAGTGGTTCAAGGCGGCAGCAAGAGTCTGTGCTTTACCTGCGACATCCATGAGCCTAATTTGTAAGGATGGAATCAGTACTGAACCGGAGGTACCAACCGTCGCAAAGCTAAGGATGCCGGTAATCGGATGTGACGATGCAAAGTAGAACACAATCAAGCTTAAAATAATCATGCCCATGGCAATGCCGATACCTTTTTCCAGGTTCCAATCGGCAAGCCGGCCACCTAGGTAATTGCCGGCCACCATGCCCAAACCATAGGCCATCAGCACAACCCACATGAGGTTTTCATTCAAACCGGCTTTTTCGGTCATCGTCCACGAGATGTAGGTATATACCGCGAACATGCCACCAAAACCGACCGAACCAATTGCCAAGGAGAGCCACACCTGGCTACGACGCAGCGCGCCTAGCTCGGTCAGTGGTGAAGTTGGTGCCATTTCAGACATATGCGGCATAAGGAACCACAACGCCAATAAAGTAATAAGTCCAATACATGCGACCAACCCATAAGCGGCTTGCCAGCCAAATACCTGACCAAGCAGCTGAGCAATAGGCACACCAACAACGGTAGCGATCGGTAGGCCCATACCAACGAATGCTAACGCGCGACCACGTTGACCACGAGGCGCCATCGAGGCGGTAGATAGGCTTGCCACGGAGAAAAACGCACCATGTGGAACACCAGCAATAAAGCGCGAGGCAATTAATACAGCATAGTTTTCTGCAAAAATACCTATCGCATTGCCTACCGTGAAGGCAAGCATCAAAATAATCAGCAATCGACGACGCGGGATATGTCCGGTCAGCGCAGCGATCAATGGTGCAGCAACGACTACACCCAATGCATAGGCGGTAATAATATGCCCGGCTTGATCCTCACTCACCCCAAAATCAGCAGCAATGAGATTGAGTAATCCCATCGACACAAACTCAGTAATTCCAATACCAAAACCGCCAGCAGCCAGCGCAATCATGACTAAGAGACGACGAGTATCAGAAATATCAGTTTGACGAGGAATCGGGCGACGATTGAGTGCAGGCATGCCGGAAAACATTAGTCTTTTTTATGCATTTTTCAAGTTGCCCATCAGTTTTTAACAGTAGTTGTATTTCTAACCAGTACCCATAATGGCGTTGAAATGGGCAAAGTTTCACGTTATGACGCTAAGCACACACATGCCTTAGATCTTAGGAAAACAATGTTTCTCATATGCTAGGGCTAAAAGTTATGTGTTATGCAATCTTTAAGCTTTAAAACAGATTTTTCTTATCTTTTGCTTTGCGACGAACCCCTTAACGATAAATCTTGAAAGAAAAGAAATAACAAGAACTAGTCGCCTCTAGCCACCCTCCCAAACAGGGGTAACTAACCTGTTTAGCATTTACACCAGAAAAACAATACGATCGTACTGCTAACTGCCTTTTGGGGGCGTTTTACCCATCACATCCCCTAGGGCAATTTGAGCGGTTTTTCAATCGTCGAAAAGCAAAGAATTCCTTTTAATCATCGGATTTATCAGCAAAAAACCATTGAGCACGGTATCCTGGGCAGTTGCATGTGATAGTTCGTTTAATACGTACCCGAGGAAACTTATGGCAAAGATCATCTACACCCGTACCGATGAAGCTCCACTACTAGCGACCTATTCGTTTCAACCGATTGTGGAAGCATTTGTCGCCACCGCTGGTATCGAAGTAGAAACTCGCGATATTTCTCTTGCTGGCCGTATTCTGAGCCAATTTCCGGACTATCTCACCGAGGATCAGCAGGTCAACGATGCTTTGCAGGAACTTGGCGAATTAGCGCAAACTCCAGCAGCTAATATCATCAAGCTACCTAATATTTCTGCCTCGGTCCCACAGCTTAAAGCTGCTATCGCTGAGCTACAATCCCACGGCTACGCCCTGCCCGATTACCCGGATAACCCACAAACTAACCAGGAAAAAGATATTCGCGCCCGTTACGATCTGGTCAAAGGATCAGCGGTTAACCCGGTTTTGCGCGAAGGAAACTCTGATCGACGCGCACCAATTGCGGTGAAAAACTTTGCTAAGAAGCACCCACATACTATGGGCGCGTGGTCGAAGGATTCTAAAACCGCAGTTGCAACTATGGATGCACATGACTTCCGGCATAATGAAAAATCCATTATCATGCCTGCCGACGACGTACTCAGCATCAAAATAGTTGCCACAGACTCCAGCGAAGAAATCATCCTCAAAGAAAAACTTCCGGTACTTGCTGGCGAAGTTATCGATGCAACTTTCATCTCCGCTGCCGCACTTGATAAGTTCCTGGCGCAGCAAGTCGCTCGCGCCAAGGAAGAAGGTGTGCTCTTTTCCGCTCACCTTAAAGCAACCATGATGAAGGTCTCTGATCCTATTATCTTTGGCCATGTTGTGCGCGCCTTTTTTGCTGACGTTTTTGCCACCTATGGAAAAGAACTTACTCAGGCTGGATTAACCGGAGAAAATGGTTTAGCAGCGATCTATTCTGGGCTAGAAAACCACCCCAAAGAAGCAGAA
The DNA here is from genome assembly GCF_000980835.1 of Corynebacterium kutscheri. NCBI lineage: Bacteria > Bacillati > Actinomycetota > Actinomycetes > Mycobacteriales > Corynebacteriaceae > Corynebacterium > Corynebacterium kutscheri. The sequence goes on along the minus strand of NZ_CP011312.1, from coordinate 458,994 downwards.
ATCAAAGCTGCCTTTGACACAGCACTTACCAATGGCCCGGATCTTGCCATGGTTAATTCAGCCAAAGGCATTACCAATTTACATGTGCCTTCCGATGTCATTGTCGATGCTTCTATGCCGGCAATGATCCGCACTTCTGGACACATGTGGAATAAAGATGGCGCTGAACAAGACACCCTCGCCGTAATTCCTGATTCTTCCTACGCTGGGGTTTACCAAGCAGTTATCGACGATTGCAAAACTAACGGTGCTTTTGATCCCACCACCATGGGTACTGTGCCAAATGTGGGACTTATGGCGCAAAAAGCTGAGGAATACGGCTCCCATGACAAGACCTTCAAGATTGAAACCACCGGCACCGTGCAAATTGTTAATTCCGCTGGCGAAGTACTTATCGACCATGAAGTCGAAGCTGGCGATATTTGGCGTGCCTGCCAAACTAAGGATGCCCCCATCCAGGATTGGGTAAAACTAGCTGTTACCCGCTCTCGCCTATCGGGTATGCCCGCTATTTTCTGGCTCGATCCGCAACGTGCTCATGATCGAAACCTGATCTCACTCGTCGAAAAATATCTTGACGGTCACGACACAACAGACCTAGATATCACCATTGCTTCACCGGTTGAAGCCACCAAAATCACCATCGAGCGGCTCCGTCGAGGCGAGGACACCATCTCAGTAACCGGCAATGTGCTACGCGATTACAACACCGACCTCTTCCCCATCCTAGAACTGGGAACTAGCGCAAAAATGCTGTCCATCGTGCCACTCATGGCTGGCGGCGGACTCTTCGAAACAGGTGCAGGCGGATCCGCGCCAAAGCACGTCCAACAGCTTGAAACCGAAAATCACCTACGCTGGGACTCACTTGGCGAATTCCTCGCACTTGCCGAATCGCTACGCCACATCGCCAACACCGACGGCACCGGCGGCACCCCGAAAGCAGCTATCTTAGCCAATGCTCTCGACCAAGCCACCGAAAGGCTTCTCGACGAAGGCGAATCCCCATCGCGTACAGTAGGCGAGATTGACAACCGTGGCTCCCACTTCTTCCTAGCTAGCTACTGGGCAGACGAACTAGCCAACCAAACCGACGACGCCGAGCTAGCCAAACACTTCGCCCCCATAGCCCAAGCACTCGAAGAAAAAAGTACCGAAATTGCCCAAGCGCTTATCGACAACCAAGGCAACTCAGTTGACCTCGGCGGCTACTACCAGCCTAACGACGCAGCCACCACCGCGATTATGCGTCCGGTTGCAGCGTTCAACGAAATCATCACCTCCCTAGGGCAATTTGAGCAATAGTAAACAATAAAAAGCGGCATTCCGGTTTAGGGCAGGAATGCCGCTTTTGCTGCTTTCATAGTCGTCGAAAAGCATCTGGAAAGGCCCAAAATAGCAATTTGGAGGTTTTGCTAGAAATATTGGCTCTAATGAACTCTTATACCCACCAAGCGATACCAATGCTTTCGTTCTTAACTTTCCTATCACCCACGATGTAGCCCAGACTGGCCTCATCCCTGCCGGCGTTTCCCCTCAGCTCTTTTCTGGTTAGCAACGCCTAAACTACATATTCTCATCTCTGGAAAACCTCGGTAGCGGTTTTCTCTTCAAGGTTGCGCATGCATCCGTCATTATAGGTATGCTTATCGACGTATATCGCCTGTAATTACCAGCAATTCCATGCTTGGTACCTGACAGATATCGCATCCCTCGTGAATTTTTACAAGGACACGCTGGTGCCGCGTTTTTCCTAGTTAGCGGGCCTATTCCAATTATTGCTGCAGCTTCAGCTGGGTCTCTTTTTAGCTTCCCTAAACCTTGACTGATTCTAACCGGCAGCAACTAAAATATATTGGCAACGACCACTGGCATCATGGGCTAGAAACTAAAAGCTGCCGCTTCCTAAACCAAAGGAAGCAGCAGCTTTAAAAAAGGAAAACAAGACAAAAACGTTTTCCCCTAGGGCAATTTAGAACTTAAATGGCAGTTTAATCCCCATGGAAGCAGCCGCATCGATAACTGTCTTACCAAGGATTGCAACCAGACCAATAGCACTTACAATCGCGAGGGCGATATTCCAAAAACTACCAATCTTTGGCATAGTAATGCTGCCTTGATTAGCAGAGCTATTGCCATCCTTAGAACTATCTTGATCGCGGTGATCTGGATCTTTCTTACCATCAAGGCAAGTATCCTTCACCATAAACTCTGCATTTACTTCGTCAATTTCTGGCTTATAGTTTTTATTGTAAATGCCCATGAAGATAACATCGATACCCTCGATCGTCTGCTTCTTGGTTGTGCTGTCATACTGAGTTCCTGGCTTAGGAACATACATCATTTGCGAGCCAGTAAACTTCAAAGACTTGTGGCCATTGTCAAGATCCCACTTAGCCGAGCCTTCAGCAAAAGTATCTCGTCCGGTCTTCTTATTAGCTTCGATTTGATCATCTTTGGTGTAATCAGTCATCGCTTTACCCGGCACATAATAGCCAAGGTAGCTGCTACCAGCTTTTACTGCTGAGTCCTGAGTGGTGAAATAGGGGCTCGACATATTCGTGTACAGGGAACCATGATGTCCCTTAAACTCAAGTGTCGAATCCTTAGTAGCAATTTCGGACTTAATAACCTTGCCGTTTTTATCAAGTTCGATAAAAGATTTTTCTGGATCAACAGTAAATTGGAATTGGAAATCTTGTGCCGTCGCATCCTTGCCGTTGTTTTTCACATCGCCACTGGTAGTCCAATCGCCTTTTGCAATCGAGCCTTTAATGTATTGACGGAATGATTGCTTAATGCCCCACTTAAGGGTACCGCCAGTAATTTCCAAACCAGGACGTTGGCAAGTTGCGCTTTCGGCAACAACTTCTTGGGCAGATGCAAGCTGCGGAACAGTGAAAGTAGCGCCAACCATTGATAGTGCAACAACAAAACTCGGAATGATCCGATTCTTCATATGCTCAAACTCCAATTTTAAACGAAAAAGGACAGACAAAATAAAAGGTAAGCCATACCTTAATAACGTGTTGTGGACTTATCAATCATTTAGATAAACATATGAGCATATCTGCCCCCATTTCCCCCTTATTTTCAATAAGGGAACTAAATTGAAATTTATCTTTTCCTTTTAAACCACACCCCACTACCCCAAAACAACGAAAAGACCCAGCTCATTAGCTAGGTCCTTACAAAAAGTATCAAATCATCACTACATATCAGCTACTACTTACCACGATTGCCAGCATCTGAAATTGCCCTAAGGAAGGCAGTAGCTGTATCAATTTCTTGCCGACGTGCTGGGTGCACTGAACGCCTGCCTTCAGCGTCGATACGCACATCAATTGGCCAACCATAAACCTGGGACAAGGTCTCTCGGGTGTACACCTCATCCACACGACCCTGGGCGGTTACCGTACCATTAGCAAGACACACAATATGATCACAGTAGGCGGCTGCCGCATTAAGGTCATGCAACACCACCAACACAGCCACATTAGTCTCTTTCGCTATTCGACGCACTAACCCAAGCACTTGCTCCTGGTGTTTAATGTCCAAGGCTGCCGTCGGCTCGTCAAGAAATATCACCGGGGTATGCTGAGCCAACACTCTCGCTAGGGCAATTCTGGCTTTTTCGCCACCAGACAAGGTGACCACATCACGACCGGCAAGGTGCGCAGTATCGGTGGCTACTAGGGCAGCGTCGATAAGCTCTTCATCATATTGAGCTAAATCTGTCCCCTCCCACGGGCGGCGCCCCATTGCCACAACATCGCGCACCAAAAATTCAAAAGAAACGCTCACATCTTGCAGCATGACCGCCCGCAACCGCGCCATTGCCCGATTAGAAGTCGTAGCAGGATCGGCATCCATAATGCGCACCGCGCCATCAGTTCGATCCAAATCTCCCGATAACACCGCCAGCATCGTCGACTTACCTGCACCATTCGGCCCAATAAGACCAGTAACCTCGCCAGGCTTAGCTACAAAGGACACCTCACGCAGCAACTGCTTGCCGGCGATCTCAACAGAAACATTCTCGACGGTAATCAATGCAAACCCTTTCGCATCATTCGGCGAAGCAGGATGAAAAATGTCGGGCCACCAACCAACGCAGTAAAAATACCAATCGGCAAATCTGCAAAAGGAATCAGGGTGCGCGCTGCGATATCTGCAAAACCGATCAACACCGCCCCCGCTAGGGCAGAAGCAGGTATCAAAATCCTATTTTCAGGTCCCACAATCTGACGCAACAAATGCGGCACAATCAACCCAACAAAACCGATCAAACCAGCAAAACTCACCGCACCAGCGGTTAACACCGTCGAAGAAACAATGGCAACAACGCGTAGCTTTGCCACATCAATACCAGTGTGCCCAGCAGCCCTCTCCCCTAGGGCAAGAACATCCAATTTTCGCCCCAGGCGCAAGGCTATAACAACACCAAGCACCACGACCGGCAGCACTACCCACACATGCTTCCACTGCGAACCATTCAGCGAGCCCATCTGCCAAAAAATAATCTGCTCACGGTTCGACGTCGGAGCAAGGTAAAGCATGAATGAAATGATCGCCCCGCACACAGCATTAATCGCAATACCGGTCAAAATTAGATTCACAACCGCAACACGACCATTATGGCGTGCCAACTGATAAATAATCCCAGTAACCATAAGTGCGGTAATAAACGCAGCCACTGGCACAGTAAAAGTACCCAAAATGGCAATTTCAAAGACAATCACCAACGCAGCACCCACACCAGCACCAGAGGTCACACCAATTATCGACGGCTCCGCCAGCGGATTAGCAAATAACGCCTGCATCAACGTACCTGCTACCCCTAACGCAGCACCAACTAATAGGCCAAGAATAATGCGCGGTAAACGAATCTCCCATACAACCGACGAGGCCAATCCCGCAGAATCACTACCACCAAGCAAGATAGGCAAAATATCTTGCACTGGCACATAATACTGCCCTAGGGCAATACTGAGCAGCACAACAATGAGCAGCAGCGCAAACAAAGAGACAAAAAGCGTAATTTGGCACTGTTTCCGACGCTGAAATACCACGCTATTTGCATCAATTGTGCTGCTTATAGTGTTGTCCATCTGGCTGCTATTCATTACAACACCTGTACCTTGCAAACTAACTACCGCGCTATCATCCCAAACTGTCCTAGGAAGAGAGGCCAAATTGCCATTTTGATCATTTTCTAAATCCGGCTGATGGTCAACTGCGTTGCTCTTTTGGGAATTAACTCTGTGGGTCATAAATCGCTTGAGCTAGTCGGAGCAAAGTTTGTCCAGTCATCGGACCAAAAGCTAGTGACTGTCCGTCGGGGATGGTAACAATACGTGGTTTTTGTCCAGCGGTGGTCTGAACCACGCCTGGGCGTTCCAGTAGTCCTTCTAGTCCACCAGTCGATTTCAATCCGTCAGTCATCATAATGAAGATTTCTGGATTAATCCGCGCCAAAGATTCGGCATTAGCTGGTTCAGCGTAAGCAAGGTTATTTTCAGCAGCAAGATCAATACCGCCAACGCCTTCAATCAGATCTTTTGCACCAGTGCCCTCACCCATAATAAAGAAAATGCCACCAGTGCCACGTGTATATAGGAAGGCCATACGCATGGGGTCGTCGGGAACAATGTTTTTAATGGTTTCTCGCGCTAGGGCAATTTCTTCTTCGCTACGGTCAGCGAGTTTTTGACCTTCGTCGACAAGCCCGACAACCTGGGACAAGGTAATGATGTCTTTGGCTACCGAATCAATTGTGCGCTCGGGCTCCATAACAACAGTTGTTACCCCAGCAGCACGAATCTGATCAATAGCATCGCGCGGACCAATGGAATGATCCACGATAAAAAGCGTCGGTTCTAGGCTCAGCACAGCTTCTACATTGATATTGTGCCCACCCTCGGTCACCACAGGACGATCCGAAAGAATATTTTCGGTCGAAGACACACTGCGGCCAACAATATTGTCAGCTAAGCCCAACCCGGTCAAGGTTTTACTGTAGGTGCCATAAATATCTAGGGCAAGAATGCGCGAAACATCATTAACGACGACGTCATAACCGTCGGCATCGGTTAGCTCCACCGGAAGGGCAGGATTAACTTTCGACGACACCGGCTGAACATCATCAAAGGCACCCACATCGGTCACCCCTGAAATTGCCCTAGGGTCGGAGAGGTCTGCAGACTCTATTTCCTCACGCAACTGCGCCGTAGAATCATAGCTTCCCTGTACTCCACAAGCGCTTAATAGCGCAGTGCACAATACCCCGGCGCATAGTTGCGACAGTTTTTTCATGGTCTTATTCACTATTTCCTCATCCCTGCTTAGCTTGGATTGACCATAACGAGTCGACCCATGCTACCGCCGGCGACGACAAAAGCAACCAGTGCTAGTAGCAAATACGAGCTTGTTTCCATACCACCAGTGCTGCTGTTTGCAGCAGCAGTGCGGATCTTGAAGTTTTCGGCACCGTTTTTATAACCAGTGGTGGTTCCTTCTGCCTCAGAACTTCCTAGGGCAGTTCCAGAAGCACCGGCAGCAGATGAACCCGAGGTAGGTGCTGTTGCTCCTGCTGCACCAGTAGCGCAATTAGCCTGTCCGCCTAGGGTCGCGGTGAAAGAAATTGGGTCAATTTCTAGGCCAGGTTCATAAAAATTAGCAAACGCATTTGCTCCCACTGCACTTAAAAACACTTGGCCTTGCCCACTGACCTGAGTATCAGTGACATCCAAAGTATTAAAAGAAATTGTGGCTAATGCTACGCGACCATAATCTGTACGGTTGCCTTCAATATCCGAAGACTTCACATTAGCGATTAGCTCGCCCTGGTTGCCATTAAACTGCACCTCAGGATCAGCGATTGTTAAATCCAACACGCCATGGTGCCCAGTGAAATGCACCGATCCGCTGTGAACAAGGGTGCCCGATTTCTGTCCTACGGTTACCGCACCACTTGACCCGGGGAAGTGAAACTGCTGGTTTGAGTGCTCAATGCCATTAAGCGTCCACGAGCCTTGTGCAATCGAACCGGTGATATAAGACTGGAAGCTCTTTTTAATCCCCCAGGACATCGAAGTCTTTTCTACACCTTTTGCATCCCCTTGTGCGCATACTCCCGATTGTCCCGCTTGAGCAGCTGCCCCTGCCGTATTTCCGCTTGCCGACGCCACAGCTGCCGGAACCGACGGTGCCGTGCCAGCAGCATGAGCAGCCGATGGTCCATTTTGCGCCGGTGGGTTCGCACCTGCCGACTTAGCAGTAGTGTTACCGTTGCTAGCACCGCTTCTCGTAGAATTATTCGTAGCTGTATTAGCACCACCATTACCGGTAAATTCACCGATCTTCTTGACGAAAATCTGCGAATTTCCCATAAAAGTGGTTAGGGCATTCATGGTGTCGTTAGTCTCGGAAAGCAAACCAATAACTTCTTTATTGGTTCCGGTGAAATTTCCAGTAATCGGCTTAGTTGTTCCCCCACCACTATTAGAACCAGAAGAGCCATTTGAGGAACCGCAATTACTCTTTGTACCTACTACGCCACTCGTGCGATCCATCTCGGTGCCAACACCATAATTGCTCATAAAAAGCCGGTCGCCGTCGGCAGTTAAGCGTGTGGTGCCAGATAGATCTACCGAATCAGACTCCAAGTCTGGTGCATTATCTAGGGCAATTTCAACAATTGCGACATCATCGCCGACAAGATTAGGCAATTGCTTCGCATTCGCATGCATACCGTCCAACTGAGTGGCATCATAGTCAGCAAGCAGCTGGGCAGATTGCCCGTTAATACGCACTTTTAGATCCCACAAACTCATATCAAGCAATGGGCCTCGGCCTTCATAGTGCGCGTGGCCACTAAAACGGATTCTGCCACCGAAAGGAATTGTGCCACTAGTTGGGCTATCAATAATAGCTTTTTCTGTGCGAGGAAAAGTAAAAGCACCATCAGGTCCGGTGGCGTCACCAGTAAAACCGGCTCCGTCGCTCATCTCCCAGCCACCTTGAGCAATTCTGCCCATGATGTACGCGCGAAATGACTGTTTCACGCCCCAATTCAAACTGCCGCAAGTAGCTGCACTAGCCACCGCAGGCTCAGCAACCTGTAGGACAAAACCGGCAGGGAAACTAACGAGCGCGGCGGTAGCAAAGGTAGATATAACTTTTCGTAGCTGACTCATAAATTCCTCACAAACTCCTAGGGCAATTTGAGCTAAATGAAGCAACGCCCCCAAAATCGGCAACAAGCAAGGTAAAGCTTCACATACTTCATCAGATATGTATAGGCTACACTTACTTATTTGCCTAATTCACCTGTTCTAGCGCTTGGAGACAACCAAATGACTACCCCCATTCAGTACGCCCTTAATAATCTTTATCCCGACGTTGATCCAGCCACTCCCCAGCCATTAACCCGTAGCGAACGATTTTCTATCGCCCTTGCTAGCGCAGTACTCGCTTTCGGAGCAATTACTGCTGACCTTATTATTGGTGGCGTTGGAATTGTCCTACTGGTTTTTGCCACGGTCACTCCTAGCCGAAAAACCTCCCGTCGCATCCGCTATGAAGCACGTACCCGCTTCCCCAACCACGACTGGGCAGAAAATGACATCGCTCAAAATACCAATTTGAGAATCTTTTTCCCGATCTTTTGGATAACCGCTATTGCAATCTGTTTCGCCGCCTTCTGGTTTAGCCCCACCGAATTAACTACTTATATTGCTATCGCAGCTGCCCTGGCAGTAGCAATAATCGTATGGTTTATGCCAGGGTTAAATCCCCGCTGGTCCTCCCCGAGGGCAAAACGAAGCAAACGCACGATCAAAAAAATTAAGCGTGCACAGCACATGAAATCTGTAGCTCAGACAACTACCGACGAACAAACCATCGCTAAGCAAAGCACAACTTACACGCATGGTTCTACAGCTTCCTCAAATTGCCCTAAGAGCAATGACGACACCACTGAGATCCAGCTACACTAACAAAACACAAGAAGCGACACGGATCTAAACTAACGCGAAAGCTTACCACGCATCTTCAATACTCTCATCAAGGTTTCTTTACTACCCGACTATGAAGTGCTTTTTATGAGGGTGTGGCATTAGGGCAAATTTTGTATGTTTTTTCAACCGCATTAATGAAAAATAACCGCTACCCCAATAAAAACAGCTCCTATCTAGCCCTTTTGCTACACCCTAGTAAAATTGCCCTAGAACTGGGGTTTTATAAGTTTTCCACAGGGTCTGATGTCTGATGTCATTGGAGTTATCCACAGATTTCAGCATTTTCTTGCTCACTATTGCCAACAACATGATGGTGTATCCAAGATGAAAATATGAAAGAAACCCAGCACAGCACTGATCGTCTTGTTGATTTCCTCGACATGAAGCAGACTCTTATTGGACTTTTCTACGATGCGGTTAAATTTTGCGACGAAGTTATCGCTCACCGATGGCGCGCCGATGACCTCTGTGCCGGCCTGCAACTACGTCGCAATATTAGCGGTGATTAGACACGCGCGGCACGAGCACTTGCTATACCACCACCGTCGAAAAGCTCGGACAAAGCAGAGGTAATTAGACAAATTCGGCAACGGGTTCGCGAGCTCCAGCTTAGTATTGATAGCCATGCAATTATCTATGCCAAGGCAAAAAGTGCCGCGCGCAACAATGGATTATCACTGGAACAAACCTGGCTGCATATTCTGTGTGCACTCGATAAAACAATGACCTTCAGACAGCTCGAATCAGCAACAATTGAACAGGTCAAGCGCATTAATCAAGAATCAAATTATGTGCCACATTCGCGCGCTGATCTCTCTGCAGACAATGGCACGGGGATTACATATCTCAATTACCGTATGCGCACCGAAACTAATCAAGACATTATCGAGCACCTTAGCAACCTGCGCAATCGTACACTGCCAAATGAAACACCAAGCCAAGCCCTAGCCCGCGGCATTGAGCAAACGCTACGGCTAGGCATGAATGCGCATTCTCTTATCAAACTCGGCGTCACGGAAGCATTAACACATATCTATAAACCAGCAGCAAACACAAATAACCAAATAGATGCCACAAGCGAAAAGACAGTCCAGCAAACCACACAAACCGCCCACGAAATTGCCAATCACATCCTTGGACTTGCTCACCGTGACAGTAACGAATGCACCTGCAAAACAGCATGCACCTGTATAGACCCACAATGGATGTGGAATCGAATGCGCAGCCCTTACCTCGTCGTAACGCTTGGACAGCTGCTAAAAGCAAGCACAACTCCCCTAGGGCAATTTGGTAGTATCGCTGAGCTTGTCGACGACGTATGCAACAACGTCGGTGCATATGTGGTGTACGACGAATTTACCCGCCAACCGCTCGATGCCGGTAGCCTGGTTCGATTTTCACCAACCCTGCACCGGATGATTCGAGCCCGGGAGCAATCAGTATGCGCCCACCCCGATTGTGATACCCCAGCCGAATATTGTGAAGCCAACCATATTCGCCCTTGGATAGAGGGCGGTCCAACTGGGGTAAACAATATCGTTATGGTGTGTACCCATCATCATCGCCAGCTCACTAATGGCGAAGCCGAGGTACACCTTGAAGCAGACGGCACCATTATCTGGAGAAATTGGCGCACTGGATTTTATGCAAAACAGCAAAAAATAGGCCGCGTACAAGAAGTTTTTACCAAGCTTTTCGAGGAAACCAGCCCAGCTAACGCCATTGAAGATAATTCAAGCACCAAAAAATTGCCGAACATCGAAAACGGCTCATTAACAACCAACAAGCCATCAATGACAGCAAAATACAAAATTTCCGGCTACCTAAAAATAAGAAAACAGCCTAACTCAATTGGCGGGAATAACTGAGATAAGGCTGTTTTTAAGCTATTAAAGCGTCTCGCCTGGCGTCGATAAGTGGATGTCAAACAAGTATTTTGGCATGCCTAACTGCCGAGCGAATCCACAGATGCAGATAAAAACACCATCAGACCACCGATGGTAGTAGTAAAACAAACATCAAAAATGCGGGATCGCACAGCTAGAACACCAAGAACTTTCGAGTCGCATCCTACCCTTAGGGCAGAAAGCCATAACAACGCCACCCCTAGGACAAAAGTAGCGCGTCGCCAGTGTTCGGTAACAGCAAAAAGTCCAGAAATAACAACCCCAACCACAAATAGGGCAATTCCAATGATCTGAATTGCCCTAGGGATGGTGGAGAGCTTTTCATCCTTGTCGTGTGGATTATCCAGTGGCGAGCTAAGCATTTTTACGCTAGTTCTGCCTGTTGTTCCGCTCGTTCGACAACGTTTCGAACCAAAAATGCACGTGTTAATGGCCCAACTCCACCAGGATTTGGTGAAACAGCACCAGCGATTTCCCACACGTCGGGATGAACGTCGCCAAGCAATTTTCCATCTTTACGCGAAACCCCAACGTCAAGAATTGCGGCACCAGGTTTAACCATTTCTTTGGTAAGCATATGCGGCACGCCTGCAGCAGCAACAATAATGTCAGCCGCAAGTGTCTCAGCTTTAAGATCCTGCGTACCAGTATGACACAAAGTTACGGTGGCGTTTTCACTACGCCGAGTCAACATAAGTCCAATAGGACGTCCAACTGTAACGCCACGACCAATCACAACAACTTTTTTACCTGCTGTTTCAATACCAAATCGATGTAGAAGATGGATCGCACCATTCGGGGTGCACGGTAAAGGTGCCGCATCCCCTAGGACAAGTTTGCCCAAGTTCACTGGGTGTAAACCGTCAGCATCTTTTTCAGGATCGATTCGCTCCAAAATGGCATTTTCATCAAGATGCTTTGGCAGTGGTAACTGCACAATGTAGCCGGTGCATGCTGGATCAGCATTGAGCTCATCAATAACCGCATTCAGTTCTTCCTGAGTAGTATTCTCCGGCAAGTCCTTGCGGATAGAACGAACACCGATCTGTTCACAATCCCGATGTTTCATTTTCACATATGAATGGCTAGCAGGATCATCCCCTACTAGGACAGTTGCCAACCCCGGAACGATCCCTTTTTGCCCTAGGGAGGAGACGCGCTTTGCTAAATCCTCAAAAATCTCATCACGGTACAAGTTTCCATCAAGTTTAATAGCAGTCACTCCGCATATTATTCCATGGTTTTTCTTTCCTTGGAATCCCCTTACAATGCGTAGCATGACTTTTTTACCCGCTGATCAGCGTTCCCTTTTTTCTCCTACGGTTCCTCAGGACGCGATTATGCACGTAATTTTTCATCAACCAGTTATCCCCGGCAACACTGGATCTGCCATTCGCCTGTGTGCTGGCACCGGGGCCCACCTGCATTTAGTTGGACCGCTGGGCTTTAATTTCGAAGATAGACAAGTTAAACGTGCTGGTTTGGACTACCATGAATTAGCCAAGGTCAGTGTGCACGAGAACTTAACACAATGTTTAGCTGATATTCCTGGGCGCCTGTTTGCCTTTACGACGAAAGCCACTACCTACCACAGCAATATCGAATATCAGCCTGGCGACGCATTCCTTTTCGGCACCGAACCAACTGGTCTTGATGAGGACACACTGAAGCATCCACGTATTACCGAACTGGTACGAATCCCGATGCTTAAAGGACGTCGCTCCATGAATTTGGCGAATGCCGCGAGTGTGGCAACTTATGAGGCATGGCGTCAATTGGGCTACGCAGGCGCATAAACAAATCCTGCGCATCTCCTAGGGCAATATCGCGTGCAGTCATAGTAACTGGTCCCCTTGCTAACCCGACACGCACACTTTGCATACCAATCATGCGATGTAATGGTGGTGTGGTCACTGATAATTGCTGAATGTGACGTCGAAAAGCAATCGCATATTTGCGCCCGATTTTTCCTTTAGCCGTCACCATATGGAATTGCCCTAGGGCGGCAAACTGTTTATCGGCATCGATTGGCGAAACCCACCGGCCTTTTCGTGGCGTACGATACACCTGCAATTGCTCAAATTGCCCTAGGAGAAGTTGTACGAGTTTCAGTGCTTGCCCCTTCGAGCCCACCGGCAGTAAAGTCACGCCTTTTTCGCCCTGTCCATAGCCCACCACAGTCACGCGCACGCTCCACCAACCGGGGATTCGCCATAGGGCAGGTTGGGACATCTCTACGGCGTGTACTTTGGCGATGGTCACGCTATTGCGATGCAAGGTAGCTAGTCCGTAGGTAACGACAATCTGATCGGCAATTTTGCGTGCAGTAAACCGATACGACCCATCCAAAATGCGCCACATATTGATCGCAGTAGGAATAAGCGACGCTGTGGCGACCGTGACGCCAACAAATAACGTCGTCACGCCTAGGGCAATACTAAACAGCGCGGAAATGCTTAACAAGGTGGCAAGAAAAGAACGCCACACTTTTATTGGAGCAATGATTTCTTCACTTGTTTCGTCGTCGCCAAGCAGCTGATGCCGAATAGCATGCGCTTGTGCCGTTGTAACGTATTCGATAGCCACCGCAGAACCGAGCCCGCCACCGGCTATCTCAATACGCACAGCTGCTAGGCCAAAAAGACGCGCATGAATAGGCTGAACAACATTAACCGCTTGGATTTTATCGCGCGGAGCAATCTGCTGTGTTTTGTGCAACACGCCGCGGGTACTGGTCACACTCAAATTGGTAATTTCGAAAGTATTCGCCCGCCACCAAATTAGTGAAAATGCGAAAACCAGCGCTACAGCAACCACACTTACCCCTAGGGCAAAAACAATAATGCGCACAGTGGCCCAGGTAGATTCTGGATAAGCTCCGGCAGCAAAATCCCCAAATTGCCCTAGGAGGGTGAGAGTTTTTTCAGAAAAAGCCGTAAGCGCAAAAATGATCACCGCGGCTATTGCGCTCCAAGCTCGCAGCAGTGGCGATAATGGATGTACCCTCACAGTTCGACCATTTTCTCAGCGGCTTTATCGGTAATGTTTTTGCGTAGCTGATCGGCAAGTTCTGCAGGTAAACCGGGGATTCTTGCATTCGTCGACAAGCTAGCAGTGCTTACGGTCAATGTTTTTAAACCAGCATGGCGCAGTAGTGGGCCGTGGCTAATCCCAACGTGTTGGATCCGCCCATAGGGAATGACCAGACAGGTATTCCACAAGCGGCCTTTGCTAATAAGCAGCTCCTCTTCGGTTTCCTGCCAACGAATCGCGCGGACTTGGCGCGGGATCAGCCACAATAACCACAGCGCAATTCCGCCTAGGGCAATAACAGCGATATACAGCCAACCCCACGTTTGCTTATCGACGATGCCATACACGACACCAGCAAGTGCGGGCACAACAAACCAAGGCAAGGTGGCAAAGTAGCGTACCTGAATAAGGTTCTCAGAAACAGGGTTCACAGTTATACACTGTATTCCTCCTAGGGCAATTTGGAGCTTTACAAACTGCCCTAAAGAGAAGCCCTAAACCTTCAAAATGGTATTTTCGCATCTTTTTTGCAATCGAATGGTCGTTTATGTAGCCGACAAATCAGAGCACTGTGCTTCTTTAACCAACTCCCATCTGGGGGTAAATTTTTAATAATTCTCAAAATTGCCCTAGGGGGTTGGGTGAGATTCTTTTCTTATATGTACAGGACAAATTCCCCGCCATCATAATTATTCTGGCTGCAGTTTTAATAAATTAGTTACCTCACAATTATTGACAGAATTGCCCTATGACCATAGATTTGTTCCCATAGGGCGTGCAAACGATATCACGCACGTCGCAAAGCAAGAAACCTAAACCATAGAATCGCCACGATCCCCCCTCTGCACCCCTTATGAACGTGACGAGCTAAGGAGAGTCTATGTTTAGTATCACCTTAAAAGATGTCGCGGCACGCGCAGAAGTATCGGTTTCAACCGCTTCTAGAGCATTGGCGGGAAGCTCTTTAATTACCCCTGAGACCAGCAAAAAGGTCATTCAAGCAGCTCGGGAATTAGGTTATCGCCCCAATGTACAAGCCCGTGCATTACGCAACGCCAAATCCAATGCCATCGGACTCGTGGTTCCTAGTTTGGATAATCCTTTTTTCGCACATATTGCTGCGGCCATTGAAACAGCAGCAAACGCACAGGGGATAGCCACTATTATTAGCTCCTCTGCCGAAGATCCACAGCGGTTAATCGCTAGTTTGGAAACACTTGAGCAAAGACAAATGGATGGAATTATCGCAGTCCCGCTGCATGGTTGCGAAACGACGCTTCATCGCATCGCTAAAGAGCGCCCGCTTATTTTGGTCGACCGCGAACTAGATAATTTACCCGCTGTGGTCTCCGATCCACTTCCCGGAATTGCTGCGGCAGTTGCCCAATTACGTGAAAAAGGCCATCGCCATATTGGGTACCTTTCTGGACCACAAGAAACTTCCACTGGACGTGCCCGTCAAGAAGCTTTTATTCAACAAACTAGCAACCTTAAGGTAAGCGTTTATCAAGGCGGATTTGAATACCAAAACGGCTACGAAGGCATGCTCAACCTATTGACTAAAGGGGTAACTGCCATTATTGCCGGAGATTCCATGATGACATCCGGAGCATTGGCGGCATGTCATGAAGCAGGAGTAAAAGTCGGCGAGCAATTAGCTTTGGTTGGTTTTGACGACAATGTATTTCTGCGTATTCAGCCCACCCCGGTTTCTGTCATTGACCAAGATGTACAAACACTTGGCTCGCAAGCGGCACTGCGACTTATTAAGGCGATTAACACAAAAACCACCCCTATTGGCCTGCGTCATCCCACCCGTTATCTTGCCCGATCATCCACCGATTTTCCGCCCACAACCCCAACCAGCCAGGCAACCCAACCCGGGCAAGCCAACTAATTAACCACTTGTTATCAACGGTGAACTAACTACACGTTAAAAATAAGCCTTTCAAGCCTTTAAAAGAGATGTACTTATGAACACACCTACTGCTGAAACTGTCCTAGAGTTACGCAAGGTAGCCAAATCTTTTGGCCCAGTAGAAGTGATTAAAAATGTCACACTGCAGGTGCGAAAAGGCAAAGTCCTCGCCTTATTAGGAGAAAATGGGGCGGGAAAATCCACTCTCATTAAAATGATTGCGGGAATCTACGCCCCTGATAGCGGAGAAATTTTTATTGATGGCGCCGCGGTGACTATCCCCACTGCCAAAGCTTCGGAATCATTAGGGATAGCAACAATTCACCAAGAACTTAACTTGGTTCCCACTATGTCTGTTGCCGAGAACATTATGCTCGGGCGTATTCCACAGAAATGGGGACTTGTTCATCGCAAGCATCTTATTGCTCAAGCCCAGACAGCGCTAAAACTTATTGGCCTCGATATTGATCTGCACACAATGGTCGGCGAGCTTGGCATAGCAAAACAGCAGCTTATCGAAATCGCTAAAGCGCTATCGATGAATGCGCGCATTCTTATCCTCGATGAGCCAACTGCGGCACTCACTGCTAACGAGATCGAAGTACTGTTTACCCTCCTAGGGCAACTTAAAGAAAAAGGCGTAGCCATGATCTTTATTAGCCATCATCTAGAAGAGCTAGCACGTATTGCCGATACCATCGCAGTGCTTCGCGATGGGAGTCTTATCGCAGAAGTTGCCGCAGATACTCCTCAACCTGAACTAGTACGGCTGATGGTTGGGCACGATATTAATGATCAATACCCGCGCCAAGTAGGGCAACAGTATCAGCATGGATTGAATCCGGATACCGTTGCTTCCGCTAGTGCTTCTACTAGTGCTTCCGCTGCCCCAAGCGTCGATAAGCAAAATTCAGCCCCAGTTTTGTTAGAGGTAACAAATCTATCCGCCACTGGAAAATTCAAAAATATTAATTTCACACTTCATGCTGGCGAAGTAGTTGGCATGGCTGGGCTAGTAGGTGCTGGGCGCACTGAAGTAATACGCGCAATTTCTGGTGCCGACAAATATGATACCGGTTCAATCCAGGTTAATGGCATACCGCTTGCGCCAGGCAATATCGCAGCCGCGATTAAAGCAGGTATTGGGCATATCCCAGAAGATCGTAAAGCGCAGGCGCTGGTATTAGGCTCATCGGTGGGGGAAAATTTAGGTTACGCAACTTTGATGTCCACCTCTCGCGCAGGTTTAGCTGATTTGCGCGGACAAAACACTCGTGCCAGAGCTGTTGCTGAAAAACTGCGTATCCGAATGGCTCATCTCAACCAACCTATTTCCAGTCTTTCTGGCGGCAATCAACAAAAAGTTATTTTTGGCCGCTGGGTACTAGCCGGTTCCACAGTATTGCTTCTCGACGAACCAACCCGCGGAGTTGATGTCGGTGCCAAAGTCGAAATCTACAACATTATTAATGAGGTCACAGCAGCCGGCGGCGCAGTGCTTATGGTCTCTTCTGATCTCCCTGAAATTTTAGGAATGTCCGATCGCATCCTTGTTCTCTCTGGTGGAACCTTAGCTGGTGAGCTTCCCGCAGGGGCTAGCCAAGATGAAGTCATGAAATTAGCGGTTTCCCAAGTTTCCTCTTCAGTTACCCCCGATGATTTAACCGAAGCCACCACCATGACTACCGGTTTCAACCTTGGCACTACCGCCTCATCTGTGCCTACCGCACGCATTATGCACGCAGCTACCCCCGATTCCCCAGCAGAAGGGATGTACTCATGAATACTCACGCACCACAACACTCATCTGAACAATCGTCTCATCAAACATCTCACGCGCACTCCGCAAAATCCGCTTTTTCCCGCAGCACTACCAACAGCAGCAGTACTCACAGTGGGAAAAACCCTTATGCTTTTAAACACAGCACAGTTACTAATTGGATAATGAACAATGGCGCACTCGTTGGCCTTCTTGCCCTATGTATTGCGCTTTTTATTGCTACCCCACACTTTTTAACCGTCAATAACCTACTTAATATTGGTGTGCAGGCTGCGACCGTAGCCATTTTGGCATTCGGCATGACCTTTGTCATTATTACCGCCGGTATTGACCTCTCGGTCGGTTCAGTCGCTGCTCTTGGTGCGATGGTCGCAGCATCTTTTTATACCACTATTGGTCTACCAGGGTGGGTAACACTAATTATTGGCCTAGCAACGGGGTTATTAGCCGGTTGTATCTGTGGAATTGCCACCGCATATGGCAAGATCCCTTCATTTATCGCCACCTTGGCCATGATGTCTATTGCCCGCGGTGCCACCTTGGTTATCTCGCAGGGTTCACCGATTCCCACCGCACCGGCAGTAAATTGGATGGGTTCGACAACCGGTTCTTTACCCATTCCGATTGTCATGATGATCATTGCGGGACTGGTGTGTTGGTTTGTCCTTGAGCGCACTGTTTTAGGTCGCTCGATGTATGCGATTGGCGGCAATTTAGAGGCTGCGCGCTTATCGGGGTTACCGGTTCAACGTATCCAAATCACCGTTTTCGCACTTTCAGGTCTCTTTTCTGCCCTAGCAGGATTAGTTATGGCCGGGCGGTTATCTTCTGCGCAACCACAAGCCGGTGTGGGTTACGAGCTTGATGCCATCGCGGCTGTTGTTATTGGTGGGGCTTCTTTATCCGGTGGTCAGGGCAAAGCTACTGGCACATTAATCGGTGCCCTGTTATTGGCTGTAATTCGCAATGGTTTAAATCTGCTGAATGTGTCGTCATTTTGGCAACAAATTGTCATTGGTTTGGTCATTGCGCTTGCCGTGGGCTTCGATGTCATCCGCAATAAAACTGCGCATTAATTCGCTTTACGACGCCCCTGTCAACCTTAAAGAGGCGTCGTCGAAAAGTAATTTTCACCTCTTAGTTAAGGAGTATTGGTAATGTTTTCTCTTCGTCAATCAATCGCACTTGTTTCTGTGGTCGCGCTCTCGCTGGGCTTAGGGGCTTGTAACCGCGATACCGCCGGCAGCGATTCAGTCACTCTTGCCCTATCGACACAAACCAACCCATTTTTCGTTGAGCTTCGTAACGGTGCTCAGGCCAAAGCAGATGAACTAGGGTTAAAACTCGACATTCAAGATGCCTCCGACGATGCCGCCACCCAAACCAATCAACTAAAAAACGCTGAGACCGCCGGCGCGGGTGTAGTCATCGTCAACCCCACCGACTCCGATGCTATCGGTGCTGCCGTAAAATCCCTCAATGCAGCTCATATCCCGGTTATTGCCGTCGACCGTACCGCCAATGAGGGTGAGATTGCCTCTTTCATCGCTTCCGATAATGTCGCCGGCGGTAAACAGGCCGCCGATGCACTAGCCAAATCAATTGGCGAAGAAGGTGAAATCCTCGTTCTCCAAGGCATTGTTGGTTCCTCTGCCTCCCGCGATCGCGGCCGAGGATTCAAAGAAGGATTAAAAGCCTATCCTCGTATCACAATCGTTGGTGAACAAACCGCTAAATTCGACCGTTCAGAAGGACTCAATGTCACCACCAATCTGCTGCAAGCACACCCTAATATCAAGGCAATTTTTGCCGAAAATGATGAAATGGCGCTTGGTGCGATCGAAGCTCTCGGCTCTAGGGCAGGAACAGAGGTAAAAGTCTTCGGTTTCGACGGCACCACTGATGGTCTCGCAGCCATAGAAAAAGGCACTCTAGCTGGCACTATTGCGCAGCAGCCTGCAGAATTAGGGGCACAGGCTGTCGAACAAGCCGCCACAATTCTCAAGGGCGAAACCGCAGTCAAAGAAATCCCCGTCGACGTGGTGACAATCGACTCCACCAATCTCGCCGAATATAAATAACAGCTACCGATACTCTCCTGCCGCAATCAAGACATTATCCCAACACAATGTTCCTGATCGCGGCAGCTTTTCTAGGGACTCCACAATGTTAAAATCTGGTTTACTCAACCCAGCGCTCAATCGCGCCCTGGCGCGTCTTGGCCACACCGACACATTCGTCATCGCTGATTGCGGACTGCCTATTCCCCGCACTGTCGAAGTCATTGATCTTGCCCTAGTGTTTGGAATTCCTAGTTTCGAGGACACTTTCACTGCGATTATGGCTCAGACCGTTGTCGGAAACGCAACCATCGCCAAGCAAACCCCACCAGAAATTCGCGCTCTACTTACTCAACAACTGCCTACTATCACTCCTATTGAACTTAGCCACGAAAAACTAAAAGACCAGGTAGCACAGGCAGCGTTTGTTGTTCGCACCGGCTCAACTACCGCATATGCCAATGTTATTTTGCACAGCGGAGTTGCTTTTTAAGCTTTTCGACGCCTGCGACCGCACATTATGAACCATGCAGTACAGAATTAAACCGAAATGAATATTTTCGATTTTTTGTTCCCTATAGGGCAGTTTTGTTCCGCATGGAGTGCGTCGAAAAGCAAAATTATTCAAACGAAAATTCTAATTCTTTTTATTTAAAATATAGACCAAGCTGTACATAATAAATCGACTCAGCTACTGTTTCCTGCATAACAACGACACATAGCTTGTTTTCTACTTAACGAAAGCGAGCATGCAGAAAGGAACACACCCAATGAAGTTACGTCGATTAGCAGTATTAAGTGCTGCAACTATTCTCACCGCCACCTCTGTCATAGCGTGTTCCAGTGACTCCTCTGGTAGTAATGATGATTCCACCACAATCCGCATTGGCACCACCGATAGCACCCTAAAAGTTTGGGCTGCCTTGGAAGAAGTCGCCGAGAACAACGGACTTAACCTCGACCTGGTCAATTTCTCTGACTACTCAACCCCCAATGTGGCACTTGCACAGGGCGAAATTGATGTTAACCTTTTCCAACACCTGAAATTCCTATCCGAATACAACGCCAAAAATAATGGCACGCTTACCCCTGTTAGCTCTACCGCTATCTACCCCCTAGGACTGTATTGGAAAGACCACAACTCACTCGATGGCATCGAAGGCGAAGAAGTTGTGATCCCCAACGACACCACCAACCAAGGCCGCGCCATTAATGTGCTTGTTCAAGCCGGCCTAATTACACTCAAAGAAGGTGACCTAGGCACCGACCCCACTCCTGCCGATATCGACCAAGACGCTTCCAAAGTGAAGGTTGTCCCAGTAACTGCCGAGCAAACCACCGCCTCATATGGCGAAGGCAAGCCAGCTATCATTAACAACTCTTTCCTTAGCCGTGCCGGCATCGACCCTACCCTAGCCGTATACAAGGACAACCCAGACTCCGAGCTAGCTCAACCATATATCAACGTCTTTGTCACCCGTGCCGACAATGCCACAGATGAAAATATCCTCAAACTTGCTAAACTCTGGCACGATCCTAGTGTGGTTGCCGCCGATTCAGAGGACTCTGGTGGAACCTCCGTCGAGGTAGTCCGCCCAGCATCTGATCTCAAGAAGATTCTTGATCAGCTTGAGGCAGCCGTCAACTAACCCCCTAGGGCAATTTCATGTCTTTTATCTAAGCTTCTTGTCTAGTCGCTACCAGGACTAGACATAAGCAATACATAAAACTTGCCCTAGGGTCTATTACTGGCACATCGTAATAGCGCATAACAGCTTAGAACTGGCCTTTATCGCCATTCTTCGCAACTATTTGCCCTAAACACTCACGAAAACTAAAACACTCAAAATACTATTTTGAGGTTTTTAAAGACTGTTGTGGGTCATCGCGAATGTCTCGAAAACACAATTTTCATTGTATTCGCCAGCTACCGCGTCATATGCATCCTGCGATAAATACGTCCAGTAACCAACACATAAGATTCCCATAATTTGAAATTATTCACTATCGAAATCCTTCACTGGCTTACCGCCTAATTTCTACATCAAGTGCTTTCTAACAGGGCTTATCCCCATAGTCAGCTAAAAATGCGACAGACAGTAATTGTTCAAACTGCCCTAGGGCATAGATAGAAAAGATATCCCCGTGATCGGAACCCGAATTGAGTTCGAAAACCTCACTAAAGTTTTCGACTCTAATAAGAAAAAAGTCACAGCTCTAGACAGCGTCACACTTGAAGTTCAACCCGGCGAGATCCTGGGTGTCATCGGCTATTCCGGTGCTGGAAAATCCACACTTGTGCGCATGATTAACGGTCTAGACACCCCAACCAGTGGCCATCTGCGTCTCGACGGCACTGATATTGTTGGCATGAGTGAAGCTAAATTGCGCACCATTCGCCGCAATATTGGCATGATTTTCCAGCAATTTAATCTTTTTGCCTCGCGCACCGCCGCCGGCAATATCGAGTATCCGCTCCAGCTTGCTGGGATGGCCAAAAAAGAGCGCACTGAGCGAGTCGCTGAGCTTTTAGAATTCGTCGGCTTAGCCGATCGGGGACATAACTATCCAGAACAGCTTTCTGGTGGTCAGAAACAGCGAGTAGGTATTGCCCGCGCGTTGGCCACCAATCCGGCTCTTTTGCTTGCCGACGAAGCCACCTCAGCTCTTGACCCAGAGACCACCCATGAAGTGCTTAACCTACTACGCAAGGTAAATAAAGAATTTGGCATTACCATCGTCGTCATTACTCATGAAATGGAAGTAGTGCGTGCCATCGCCGATAAGGTAGCCGTCATGGAAAACGGCCAGGTAGTTGAATATGGTTCCACATACGAGGTTTTTTCCAACCCGCAGACTCGGGTCGCAAAACGCTTTGTTGCTACTGCCCTACGTAATACCCCCGACGCAATCGAAAGTGAAGACCTCCTAGCCCATGAAGGACGCCTATTTACCATTGATCTCGCCGAGAACTCTGGATTCTTCGCGGCATCCGCTAGAGCGCGCGAGCAAGGTGCGTCGATAAGCATCGTTCATGGCGGAGTAACTACTTTACAAAGACACAGCTTTGGCAAAGTTACTGTGCGCCTGACCGGATCAGAAGAAGCCATTAATAATTTCTATGCTCATCTAAACACCACGACGTGGATTCAGGAGATCGCCCGATGAATACTACTTATCTCGCAGCGGACTGGAATCGGCTTCAAGATACCTTCACCAAAGCCATCGGCGATACCCTTATCATGGTCAGTTCGACACTGATCATTGGCGGTTTTTGTGGTCTTATCGTCGGCATGCTGCTTTATACCACCCGACCAGGAAATATTTTACATAACCGCTTTGTCTATACCCTACTTAACTTCATTGTGAATCTGGTACGTCCGATTCCTTTTATTATTCTGCTCGCGGCTATTGGCCCGCTCACAACAGCTGTGGTAGGCACTCAAATCGGACGTAATGCTGCCATTTTCGGCATGAGCGTGGCCGCAACTTTCGGTGTTGCCCGCATCGTAGAACAAAACCTGGTTACTATCGATCCCGGGATTATCGAAGCCGCACGCTCTATGGGAGCAAGCCCATGGAAGATTATTACCTCCGTTATCATTCCAGAATCGCTTGGCCCACTGATTCTCGGGTTCACCTTCATTTTCATTGCGATTGTCGATATGTCTGCAATGGCCGGCTATATCGGTGGCGGCGGTCTTGGCGACTTCGCCATCGTCTACGGATACCGCGCCTATGATCCGCAAGTCACCTGGGTTGCTACCGCAGTGATCATTTTGATCGTGCAGTGTGCACAGCTGTTTGGCAACTGGGCATCGAAAAAGATCATGCGCCGCTAGGGCAATTTCAGGCTTTTTCTTGTGCTGCTGTTCACATTTGTTAGCAGGTATGTGCTAAAACAGCCCCCAAAACCCCAAAAATAGTATTTTCAGGTCAATCGAGAAGACCGAAAATGCTATTTTAGGGGTTTTCTTCTATCTCAACACAGATTATTACCCCAACCCTGTAATCGAGCGCGCCACCCATGCCTTACCAGGCTTCGGCGCTGTGCCACAGGATGCCAGCACATTATCTACCGCGATACGCTCAACCAAAACTTTCCACTGCCGACCATCAGTATGCGTCACGACGCTGTCTGCAACCGACAATTGCCCTAAGCTCAGCGCCTCACCGCGCTCAATTAATTGCTGTGCGACCGCAACTTCTGCTACTTGATCAGCTGGAGAATAGATACCACGACCACGCGCACCAGGAACATAAAACTGCCCTAGGTAGACAGTGCGATAAAGTTGCTTCGCTGCGTGCTCATTAAGCCGACCAAAAGCATAATTATGCGGCATCTGTACTAGCGCAGGAGCAAAGCGATGCCCTTTAGCATGTGAGCATTCCCAAATGTGGGCATGAGGGAACTCGTCGACAAGCGATTTTGCTATGGGAATTCCTTTAACTGCACAGCATATATCGCGTTTAGAGTGAGTACACACCAATAAGATGGGCTCGTCAAGCTTCGTAGCACCGCGCATATTATTTCGACCTGGACCGGTAAGATCTAGGGTGAGCAGGTCTTCGTAGCTGCGCACCGATAGTGTTTCTGCGATGCCAAGTTCACTAAAAATAAGATATGCGCGTTTGAGTTCACGCCGCATGCGTCCTATACGCCCAGGTTTGCGGATCAGATACAGCCCCGGTAATTTTTTCAATTCCGCAGTCAACTCTGGACTAAAAGTTCCACCGTCTAAGATGTCCTTACTCCATGGCCCGGGATGTTCAACAAGCACATAGGTGGTGCCGGTTTTTGCAGTACCGACAAGCGGTTCTATGCTGGAATCAGAACAAAAGGTGGTCATACGTTTTTATGCTAACCGCTACTAATCCTTCATACAGCACCAAGCTCACCCTGTCCGGCCAACTCCATGAAAACAATTCCGTGTTTAAAAGAAAAACAATCGTTTTCTGCTGGATCTGCTAGCTCAAAAATGCTAACGACGCTTGTGCACGCATTAACCACTAGAGGCTACTAGAAGCTACCAGCTTATTGCGATTTAACAACAATTTCACTGCCAGCTTTGTTATCTGCTCCAACAAAGTTACGGTTGTTCTTATGAATACTTTGAGTAACCCTTCTCGCCGCCTTGTTTGGCGTCTTACCGGTCTCATCGGTATTCCTACTTTGCTCCTCACCGCATGCGGCACCCATAGCAATCAGCCCAATATGGCCTCATTGAGCACACCAGCTACTACTATTTCTACTACCGCAACAGCAGCCTCGTCTGATACCAGCGAAGATAGTACTAGTAGCGAAAGCAAAGCAGGCATTTCTTCTCTCGGAAATATTTCCGCCGATGTACAGCAACAACAGCCCAGCGACGATGCCGAACTTGTAGTCACCGGAGTACGACTTGGCAATCATGGTTCCTTTGACCGCATCGTTTTCGATCTTAACGGAACCGGCACCCCAGGTTGGCGCACCGAGTACACCACCTCACCAACGCAACAAGGAAGTGGACTGCCCTTAGATTACACCGGAGTCAACGCCTTAAACGTTGACATCACTGGTACTCTATTACCTTTTGAACTTGGTCTTCCCGACCCACAGCTCGATACCATCAATGGCACCGGCAACCTTGTCACTGGCGTAACTTTTGGCGGCACTTTTGAGGGACGCTCACAGTTTGCTATCGGTATCAACAAACCCAATCTCGCCTATTCTGTACAAATACTTAGCAACCCCACTCGATTAGTCATCGACATTGTCAATTCCTA
Organism: Corynebacterium kutscheri; assembly: GCF_000980835.1. Taxonomy (NCBI): domain Bacteria; kingdom Bacillati; phylum Actinomycetota; class Actinomycetes; order Mycobacteriales; family Corynebacteriaceae; genus Corynebacterium; species Corynebacterium kutscheri. The sequence goes on along the minus strand of NZ_CP011312.1, from coordinate 433,510 downwards.
ATTTTTAACCTGAGCTTTTCGACGACTCCCTTACCCTCTTGCAACTACAAACAAGAAGGGTAGAGAAATTCTTAAAGCCCAGGTTTTTCCTATCTAGTACGACTTGAAACTGCCTTAGTCAAGTTGTGCCCTGATCTCCTCGCAGAGATCACCGATGTCATACCAAACATCTGCGTCGAAACGCTCAGCAATTTCATGTTCTTCCGGAGAAAGCGCAAAATACTTTAAGGCAGTTGCCACCTGCGTATTTTCCTTCACCCCCATATCAATACGCATGACGCGCTGGTGACTACCACCTAGACGCGAAAGCTCAAAACCAGTATCTTTTTTCGAAGCCAGCGCCAAAACACTAAGATCCATAATGACTTGGAACGCAGAATCAAAATGAAAATCTGCTCCTGCTAAATGAGCATCCAACCCACCCGCAATATAATTACCAGCACGCTGATCAAGCCCCAGATCCACAAAAATCTTTTCCATAGCAAGCACCTCTACACCTGTGTGCTCAAGGTAACGAACCAACTCTGTGGACTCATCGGCAGCGCCAAAATATGTGCCCCAGTAGCGATCAATGATCATGTTCCCTACCCTAGGGCAATTTCATCGAAAAGATAACCCAAAAACACCCCAAAATAGCAAAAAGCACTTCTGCTCAAACTGCCCTAAAGGGAAAATGAACAAAAGTGCTATGCCAACCCTGGCACCTATAACGTTAGGGCCAGCTTATTCCCACTCGATTGTTCCTGGTGGCTTTGAGGTCACGTCAAGAACAACGCGGTTAACGTCTTTAACCTCATTGGTAATGCGGGTGGAGATCTTTTCTAGCACATCATAAGGAAGCCTGGTCCAGTCTGCGGTCATTGCATCTTCGCTAGATACCGGACGCAACACGATGGGATGCCCATAGGTACGGCCGTCTCCTTGCACGCCCACGGAGCGAACGTCGGCAAGCAAGACAACTGGGCACTGCCAAATATCGCCGTCTAGGCCAGCGTCGCTAAGCTCGGTGCGTGCGATAAGGTCAGCATGGCGCAGGGTCTCCAGGCGTTCCTCGGTGACTTCACCAATAATGCGAATGCCAAGGCCGGGGCCGGGAAATGGTTGACGGGCAACGATTTCCTCAGGTAGGCCAAGCTCACGGCCTACTGCCCGCACCTCGTCTTTAAACAGCAAGCGCAATGGTTCAACCAGCTGGAATTCAACATCGTCAGGCAGTCCGCCAACGTTATGGTGGCTCTTAATATTCGCAGTACCTGTCCCGCCGCCAGATTCCACTACATCAGGGTATAGGGTACCTTGCACCAGGAAATCAACTTTTTCACCAGCTAGCACGCCAGCAACTGCGCGTTCAAAAGAACGAATAAACTCCGCACCAATCGCTTTGCGCTTAGCTTCTGGATCAGTAACACCAGCTAATTTATTCAAAAATGCCGTACGTTCATCTGCCACTACCAGCTTTGCACCAGTCGAAGCCACGAAATCCTTTTCCACCTGCTCACGCTCGCCGGCACGCAATAGACCATGATCAACAAACACACAGGTCAAACGATCGCCAATTGCGCGTTGCACCAAAGCTGCGGCAACAGCAGAATCTACCCCACCAGATAGACCGCAAATCGCGCGTCCATCCTCGCCAATTTGCTGGCGCACGGCGTCGATAAGCTCCTCGGCGATATTAGCGGCCGTCCAATTCTGCTCCAGACCTGCAATCTCGGTTAAAAACCGTACTAGAACTTCCTGACCATGCGGGGAATGCAATACCTCAGGGTGATATTGCACACCAGCCATGCGCTTTTCGACGCACTCAAAAGCCGCCACCGGAGCACCAGCAGAACTTGCGGTGACCTCAAAACCAGCTGGTGCTTGTGAAACAGCATCACCGTGGCTCATCCACACCTTATGGGTCTGTTCAAAACCAGAATGCAACACACCAGAATGCACGTGCATATCAGTGCGCCCATATTCCCGGTTACCCGTGTTTGCAACGGTGCCACCTAGCACATGGGTCATAGTCTGGAAGCCGTAGCAAATACCAAAAACAGGTACGCCAAGTTCTAAAACTGCGGGATCTAAACTAGGAGCTCCTGGCTCATATACTGACGACGGTCCGCCAGAGAGCACAAGAGCAGCTGGATTTTTGGCCTTAATTTCTTCGGCACTAAGCGTATGCGGAACAACCTCGGAATAGATCTTCGCTTCACGCACACGTCGTGCAATAAGCTGCGCATACTGAGCGCCGAAGTCGACGACCAGCACCGGATTATGCTTGGTAGATGTCTGCTGAGTCACGTTCCATACCTTAGCTTATTAGCTAAACTAACTCACACTCTCTAGGGCAATTCGGGTCTCTAGACCCGAATTGCCCTAGGAGAAAATACCAAAAACAGTGCCATGCGTTACCTGCATGACACTGCCCTTATTATTTTTCTCATACCCCGTCATACACCGATAAGGCACACAATATGCTTTCGCATACGTTTAGTACCTCAACATCTTAAGGTGGGTGTATAACTTGGCTACTTACTTCAACAGCATTCGAAGCACACTAAGAAAGCTGAAAATAGTAAAAAGAACTTGTGCAGCCACGAAACTGCCCTAGGGGGTTAGTTGACAGTGATGTCTACTTTCTGGAACTGCTTCAATTCAGTAAAACCACACTTAGCCATTGCTCGCTTAAGTCCACCAACAATATTGGCTTCACCAAATGGGCTTGTTGAAGGTCCGTGCAAAATGGTTTCCAGGCTCGGCTGTTCGCCAGAAAAAGGCTCTGCTTTTGTAATCAAACCGCGCGGGAAACGTGGATGCGCCGCAGTAGACTCCCAATAGACTCCCTGGCCGGCAGCTTCTACAGCATTAGCTAGTGGTTCGCCAAGCACAACAGCATCAGCACCGCAGGCGATCGCCTTGACTACTTCGCCGGAAGTATTAATACTACCGTCAGCAATGATGTGTACATAGCGTCCACCGGTTTCATCCAAATAATCCCGGCGCGCGGCAGCTGCATCGGCAATGATAGTAGCCATGCCGGCGCCAATACCTAAGGCTAGGTTGTTAGTGGTATAGCCACTACCGACGATAACGCCAACCGCGCCAGCGCGCATCACATGTAAAGCAGTGGTGTAGTCGCTGACCCCACCGGCAATAACCGGCACTTCAAAGGAACGAATAAGTTCTTTAAGATTCATCGGCTCAGAATGTGCATCGACGTGTTCTGCCGAGATAATGGTGCCTTGAATAATAAGTAGTTCAACACCGGCTTTCACCAAAATCGGTGCTAGTTCGCGAGCATGCTGTGGGCTAACCCTAGCCGCAACAGTGGCACCAGAATCACGAACTTGCCCTATGCGTTGGGTCAGCAGGTCGGTATCAATAGGTGCCGAGTGTAGTTCCTGTAACTTTTTGGTGGTCAAACCCACGGTAAGTGGATCATACGCATCTGCAGTAAAGGTCTGAACAACTTCATTAATCGCTGCCTGAAGGTCCGCGTGCCTGCCCCATAGGCCTTCTGCGTTAATGACTGCTAGGCCACCTTGTTTATCCATTTCGATAATGAATTCTGGGCTAGCAAGTGCGTCTGTCGGGTGAGACAGAAACGGAAGCTGAAAGGTATAGGCGTCGATATGCCAGGTAGTATCCACATTTTTCGACGACCGGGTGCGACGCGCTGGTAAAACAGAAATGTCGCTCAGATGATAGGTGCGGCGAGCTTCTCGCCCTATGCCAATCTCGACATAATCGCGCACTTCGGCTCCTTAGTGTTTCGGGGAACAAACGCCACTCATCTTACCCGCAGGAACACACCCTAGGGCAAAAATGACCAAAGGTCGTGCCTACAAAAGTAGGACGCGACCTTGGTGTGGTAGGAGTACAACTCGTCGATAAGCGAATAATTAGTGGTAATTCGGTGCTTCGACGGTCTGCTGAATGTGGTGCGGATGTGATTCTTTCAGGCCAGCCGAGGTGATTTGGACAAAACGTGCTTTTTGCAGGTCAGTAATTGTTGCGGAACCGGTATAGCCCATCGCAGCACGTAACCCACCAACCAACTGGTGAGTAATTGCCTCAATCGAGCCACGGAAAGGCACGCGTCCTTCGATGCCTTCCGGAACCAGCTTATCCTCGTTTTTAACATCCGCTTGGAAATAACGATCCTTAGAATAAGAACGCTTCTCCCCGCTTAAACCGCGTCCCTGCATCGCCCCCATCGAACCCATGCCCCGGTAGCGCTTATACTGCTTTCCACCGACAACGATAGTATCGCCCGGTGCCTCAGCAGTACCAGCAAGCATGGATCCTAGCATCACCGAAGATGCACCAGCAGCTAGTGCCTTAGCAATATCACCTGAGAATTGCATACCACCGTCAGCAATAATCGGCACGCCTGCAGCATGTGCTGGTACTGAAGCTTCCATAATGGCGGTGATCTGTGGCGCGCCAACCCCGGCAACCACCCGGGTGGTACAAATAGAACCAGGGCCAATGCCTACCTTGATCGCATCGGCACCGGCTTCGATCATGGCTTTTGCTGCTGCTCGGGTGGCCAAGTTACCGCCGATAACGTCGATATGCTCGCCGAATTCTTTCTTTACCTTGGCAACCATCTCCAACACACCTCGAGAATGTGCATGTGCTGAATCCACCACAAGCACATCAACACCAGCATCAACAAGCGCATGAGCACGTGTCCACGATTCTTCACCAACGCCAATACCTGCGCCAACGAGAAGTCGCCCGGAAGCGTCTTTGGAGGCATAGGGATGCTGCTCGGTTTTAACGAAATCTTTTACGGTAATCAGCCCGGTAAGGATGCCCTCGTTGTTAACGATCGGTAGTTTTTCTACTTTATTGGCGCTGAGCAGATTCAGCGCCTGCTTTTTTGTTACCCCTTCATTGGCAACCACCAATGGCATTGGGGTCATAATTTCTGAGACTTTACGGCTATAGTCAGCCTCAAAACGCATATCTCGATTGGTGCAAATACCTAATAGACGACCGTCTTGATCAACGACGGGAAGACCAGAAATACGGAAACGCGCACACAAAGCATCTACTTCTGCGATCGTCATATCTGGGCGACAGGTAATGGGATCGGTAACCATACCAGATTCGGAACGTTTGACTGTTTCCACCTGGCTAGCTTGCTCTTCAATAGAAAGATTACGGTGCACAATACCCATGCCGCCCTCGCGTGCCATAGCAATTGCCATCCGCGACTCGGTCACAGTATCCATAGCAGCCGAAACCACTGGAATATTAAGACTAATGTTGCGAGTCAATTGGGTTTTGGTGGTCACATCAGAAGGGATCACATCCGAGGCATCCGGCAGCAAAAGCACGTCGTCAAAAGTAAGACCGACAAGCGCTACCTTGTTGGGATCGTCGCCACCAGTGGTCACTCGCGTAGAAGTCATTGAACATCCTCGGCTTTCAGGTTGAACTCAAGCCCCGGCCGCAGCGGGCTTATGACACTTCCGGCCAGGAAAGCATAAAAGATAATTACAAAACTTAAGGGCTTACGTAGGTTAGTGCAACTTTCCAGCAGTTTTTCTGTAATTTCCTCCTCAACATCCCATACCCAACCGGTAAGTGATACACACCATAGTTTTTGCTTTTCGACGCTTGCCCTAACGCTGCACCCGCCCTTAAAAACAATTCTTACCAAGGTGGACTAAAACTCATCTGGGGCTTGCTCGGATAGCTCTTTTCGCCCTAGGGTGAAAACGTGGACTTTTCTTCAATGCCTCGTGACCCTTTCGCTGATGATCCCAACGATCCAGCATTATTCCTCGATCCCGAGGAACCCATGCCCCCACTAAGCGAAGAAGACCGCGCCTATATTCTCCAAGACCTTGCCTTTGTCAAAGAATTCAAAGCACTTCTGGCCCCGCGTGGTATTCATGGCGTGACCTTCTTATGCAATGACTGTGAAGAACCGCACTATTACGACTGGGACATTATGGCAGAAAATATGATGGCCACCCTTGTTGGGGAACTCGGCCCCGTTCATGAGCCCAGCGCGCGACCAAATCCGAAGGCATATGTCACATGGGATTATTGCTGTGGGTATCTAGACGCCTCCCAATCCCCCTAGGGCAATTTCAGTATTTTTATGTGTCCTTGATCATAAGAAAAACGCTCAAATTAGTAATTTGAGCGTTTTTCTTATTAAATTTCACATGTTTTTTAACTCAACCAGGTCATTTCATTTTTGCCCTAGCGGCCGCCTAAATCTGGAATTTGAATAGGCAGCTGATCATTTGGCGATTCCGGTTCCGTGGCACTAGTACTAGTCGCAGTTTGTACTGGCGCAACCGCTGAATTGCTTGTCGAGGGCACTGGTGGTGCTACTGTCTGAGTCACAGTAACCACCACGTCGCTAGGAGCTACTGTATGCGTTACTGTTTCAGCGGGTTCAGTAACCGTAGTAGTTACTACTGATGGCCCGGTCTCCTGTACGGAACGCTGCTCAGAATCTTGTGCTTTATCGCCAGATTTTTCTATTGCAGGCATGGCTCGCTCATTGAGTTTTTCAACTGCTGCCTGGGCTCGCTCAATTGCGGCTTTAGCGCCTTCAACATCGCCGCTTTCATTGCGACTATTAGCTTCTTCTAGGGCAGAAGCAAGCTGTACGACGGCTTCTCGATCAGTACCAGTAAAAATCTGTTGTTTGAGTCCATAAAGCGCTGAATTTTCATCCGCGTTATAAATCATAGTTGCGCTACCGGTGATCATTAGGGTTGCAGCAGCTGCACCAACTAGACCGCTAGCGATTCGTCCACTCCAACCACGTCGGCGTTTATCTAAGGAGATAACGTTGGTGGCGGGAAAGCTGTCGTCATCAAGCCCAAGCTCGGTAAGGGTGGGTGCGGGGCTAGCAGCTGTGACCTCTTCGCGCAGGCCAAGCAATAGCCCAGCAAGTGGGTCGGTACCACCGGTGGGATCTTCGCCGCGGGCAAGCGCAGAAATGAGTACGTCATCAGCTTGAATATCGGTGAGATACTCCGAGCTGTCTTCGCCTTCACCATGCGGTAAATGATCGGCGTCGTAACGCTGCGCCATTACTGTTCTCTTTCCTGCTCAACAAGCTTGCGCAATTGGGAAAGCGCGCGATGCTGCGCCACCCGAACTGCCCCAGGGCTACTTCCAACAATTTCAGCAGTTTCTTCTGCTGAAAATCCAGCAAAAATCCTCAAAATAAGAATTTCGCGTGGTTTCTCATTAAGTGAATCGAGCAAAGTCCTAACTTTGTTACTTCCTTCACCGATGAGTGCGAATTCTTCGGGGGTGTCGCGGGTGATTTCAACATCTGGCACCTCGTCGGTCAGGTTCGTTTTATCCCGCGCAAAACTACGATGCGCATCGGTTACTTTATTCGATGCGATACCGTAAACAAAGGCCATAAACGGCCGACCTTGATCAACAAAATTAGTAATCGAGGTAGCTACCGCAAGACAGATTTCCTGCACAATATCTTCGGCAGTAGGGTGCTTACCTGTGCTTACTCGTGCTCGTACATAGCGCAGCACGGCAGGGTGGATAATTTCAATGATGCGCTGGAGTGCACGACGATCTCCCGCCGCAGCCGCAGGCACTAGACCTGCAAGCTCTTTTTCTTGCTCCGTCACACCAACTTACCTCTATCTCTTTCTGCCGCCAATAAAGACTTCTTTACTAGGCCACTGCTACCACTGCTCGTATTTTATAAACAACACAGCTTAAAAACACTCACTGCTGACTTAATGCTCACTTAATGCTGCAGCTTTAAGCCCTCAATTCTTTGCCGCACTCATGTTTATATTCCGCTCTGGCACGCGTTTTTAAAAGCGACAATCGACTGCTTAATATACTCTTCCGCTTTGTCACCAACCAATAATGCTTTAGCTAGTGAAAGTGGTTGGAAAAGAAAATGAGGGTCTGTACTACCTCAATGTACAAACCCTCATTTTGCCCTAGGGGGTTAACAACCTACTAATAAAACTCACCCTAGCTAATGCTCCTGAGCCAAAGAACACATTTAGTGCATATGACGTGGTGTTGGGGCGGCAGCTGGCTCAGCAGGTTTTTCTACCACAGATGCTTCTGTGGTTAAGACCATGCGGGCGACCGATGTTGCGTTAACCACAGCCGAGTGAGTGACCTTCACTGGGTCAATAATGCCTTGCTCAATCAGGTTGCCGTATTCCAAGCTAGCGGCGTTAAAACCGGATCCATTGTCTAGCTCAGCAACGCGTGCAACAACAACTGCACCATCAATACCAGCATTATCGGCAATCCAATAAGCAGGCTTAACCAGTGCCTTTGCTAGTGCTTTCACACCAACTTTAGCGTCGCCATCGAATTGCTCAGCAAAAGTGCCCAATTCCTCGGCAATTTGTACGAGCACTGACCCGCCACCGGCGATAATACCTTCCTGAGCGGCCGCGCGGGCAGCATTGATAGCGTCTTCGACGCGTAGTTTGCGCTCAGAAACCTCGGTTTCGGTAGCCGCGCCAACCTTGATAACTGCAACGCCACCAGAGAGTTTAGCCAAGCGTTCTTCGGCTTTTTCCTTATCCCAGCTGGAATCGGTAGTTTCAATTTCACGACGGATCTGCTGGCGACGGCTTTCTAGCTGCTCAGCAGTACCAGCTCCATCAACAATGATGGTTTCATCTTTGGTTACGGTAATCCGACGTGCAGAACCTAGTACTTCTAGACCAGCTTCATTGAGGTTAATCCCAACCTCGGGATCGATCACAGTAGCAGCAGTTACTACAGCAAGGTCGTCCATAAATGCTTTACGACGCTCACCAAAATATGGTGCTTTTACCGCTACGGCCTTGATGGTACGGCGAATAGAGTTAACCACCAGCGTTTGCAGTGGCTCACCATCAACATCTTCAGCAATAATCAGCAGTGATTTACCGGCCTCAACAACTTTTTCTAGCAGTGGGAGGAAATCCGGTAACGAAGAAATCTTGTTGCGTACCAAGAGTACGGCAGGATCTTCTAGAACTGCATGCTGGGTATCTGTATCGGTGATGAAATACGGTGACAGGTAGCCCTTGTCAAAGGAGACACCCTCGGTAACGTCTAGGTAGGACTCCATCGACTGAGATTCCTCGACTGTGACCACACCATCTTTGCCAACCTTTTCCATTGCAGCAGCAACCATCTCGCCAACAACCTCGTCGCGAGAAGAAACGGTGGCAACGTTAGCAATTTCTGCTGTCGAAGATACCTCTGCGGCACGTTGCTTAAGCTGCTCGACAACCTTTTCCGCTGCAGCAGCAATACCCCGGTTTAGCTCAATGGGGTTAGCACCGGCAGCGACATTGCGTAGACCTTCGGTAATGAGAGCTTGAGCTAGCAAGGTAGCGGTTGTGGTGCCATCACCGGCAATATCATTGGTTTTCACAGCGACGGACTTCACCAGCTGTGCGCCGAGATTCTCGAAGGGATCGGCAAGATCAATATCGCGGGCAATGGTTACGCCGTCGTTAGTAACTGTTGGTGAACCAAAGGCTTTTTCCAACACCACATTGCGACCACGTGGGCCAAGGGTAACCTTCACAGCGTCAGCGAGCGTGTCCACACCCTTAAGGATGCCTTCGCGGGCTTCCTGGTCGAATGCAATCAGCTTTGCCATAAAAAACGCCTCTTATTCTTTACTTTTCGATGATCGCAAGCACGTCGCGGGAGTTAAGCAGCAAGTACTCTTCACCGTTGTGCTTGATCTCGGTTCCGCCGTACTTAGAGAACATCACAACGTCGCCTACCTTGATATCCATAGGAACGCGGTCATCGCCATCGAAGCGGCCTGGGCCAGCTGCTACTACGGTGCCCTCTTGTGGCTTTTCCTTTGCGGAATCAGGAATAACCAGGCCAGAGGCGGTAGTTGCCTCAGCTTCGTTGATCTGGACGAGGACGCGGTCTTCCAAAGGCTTAATGTTGACGTTAGCCACGGTATTTTCCTTTCATAAAAGATTAACTACTTGTGCCAGTTGAATATCCAGCACAGCCGTCGTCGCGGGTGAACAACTGTGTGTTTGACAACCTACTAGCACTCTACCGAGCTAAGTGCTAACGCTCAACCTTGATTGCTAAAAGCAAACCTCACTACTAGTAAACGTCGAAAAGCACATTAAAGCGCATGCAAGAGTGGAACCTCCACTTCCAACGTGGTATCGGTTCCTACCCCATATCCCGACGGTTGCGCACCCTCATGAATTAATTGCGCCGCCACCGCTGCAATCATCACCCCATTATCGGTACATAATTTAAATCGAGGTACCAACAACTCAAAGCTTTTCGACGCACACCGCTTAGCCGCTAACTCACGCAGCCGCGAATTCGCCGCCACCCCACCACCTAAGAGCAACGTGTGCGCTCCAGTATCTTCCATAGCTCGAATCGCCTTCGCAGTAAGCACATCACACACGGCCTCTTGGAAGGACGCACAAATATCCTCAATATTAACTTGCTCACCACTGCGTTCCGCTTGCTCCACATACCGTGCAACCGCAGTTTTTAGCCCAGAAAAAGAGAAATCATGCCGGTGCGGGCCACGAATATCTTCAGGTTTACTCAACCCACGGGGAAATGAAATTGCCCTAGGGTTGCCCAAACAAGCCAACCGATCAATAACCGGCCCTCCGGGATAGCCCAAACCAAGCAACCGTGCCACCTTGTCATAAGCTTCTCCCGCGGCATCATCAAGGGTAGAACCCAACTCCCGCATTGGCTTTCCTACTGCGCTCACCTCTAATAACTGGGTATGCCCGCCTGAAACTAGTAGCGCAATACTATGACCTAATTGGTGGCCTTCTAGATTAGCCACCGCAACATGCCCACCTAAGTGGTTAACCCCATAAAACGGAACCCCCCAGGCTGCCGCATAAGCTTTTGCCGCCGACGCACCTACCAATAGGGCGCCTGCTAAACCAGGACCAACCGTTGCGGCCACGACATCGGGTTTTTCAATGCCAGCTTCTTTCAAAGCTTGGCGCATAACTGGCTGCATTGACTCTAAATGAGCTCGCGAGGCGATCTCAGGTACTACCCCACCAAAGCGTGCATGCTGATCCATTGAACTAGCCACCGCATCGGCAAGAATCTCCATGGAGCCATCTGCGCCGAGTTTAATCACCCCTACCCCAGTTTCATCGCAGGAGCTTTCCACGCCTAGAACAATCACGATTCTTCGCCTTTCGCTTGTTTCACGCCATGATCAGAGCGCACCATGATAAATGCATCGGCTCCCGAAGGCTGATAATAATTTTTCCGCACCCCGGTAACCTCAAAACCATATTTTCTATACAACGCAATCGCCGGCTCATTATCTGTACGCACTTCTAAAAACACCGGACCACCATACTTATCGACGATAAACATCAGGTTATCCATCAATGCGGTAGCAATGCCGCTACGCTGTGCACGTGGATCCACGCCAATAGTATGAATTTCAAATTCTGGGTCGTCGGCAGGGCCAAGCATCGCCAGCCCGGCATACCCTAGGGCAATTTCAGCATTTTCTGCTGGGATTTCTTCCCTATTTTTTATCTCTTCACCGGTTTTTTCCCCGGTATGCTTAGCAAACTCTGCGGTATCAGAATCTGCTTTTTGCCCTAGGGAGGCGATGAGATAAAAAGTATGCGCCTGCGCAAACTCCGCTAGAAAATCCTGTGCTGTCCACGGATTATCCCCTGGAAATAGGACGGCTTCTAATTCTGCTAGTCGCCATGCATCGGCGGTTATAGCCTGACGAATCTGCACTAGTGTTCTTTCCTCACAATGGCCGCACTCAACGGCTTTTTCGGAGACTCTTTCGCATCTGGGCGACGCAAATACAACGGTTCTAACGGCTGTGCGGTAGCGCTGAGATCAGCACAGGCGACCAAAAATTTAGGCAACGGTTTAAACTGAGAGTGCTTACGGCTGCGTAAATCGTCGCTAAGCCGACTATGTATCTGCTCTGGGATTGAAACCAGATCGACATCATGGATTGGTTGCACTTCTTCGGGCTTGATCACATCTGGACCACTGGTGCGCTGCCCGTTACGGTAGGTTGCATAATAAATTTCTTTGCGACGAGCATCACTTGCCACCAAAATGGCATTTTCAGTACTTTGCGCGGCCATCGCATCAAGGGAACAGACACCATGTACCGCTATCCCGAGTGCATCGCCAAACGCTGCCGCGGTTGCCATGCCTACGCGCAAACCAGTAAAAGGTCCAGGGCCTATGCCAACCACGATGGCAGAAATATCTGAGAATGCCAGGGCACTCTTTTCAAGCAATTCGATTGTTGTCGGCACCAAAAGAGCATTTTGGTCCCGACAGTTTTCGATAATTCGCTCACTAAGGGTTTCATTGTTCACCTCATTCACAAGGCCCACAATAAGGTCTGGGGTCGAGGAGTCAATTGCAAGAACAGCCACGTCGAACAAGCGTAGTCGGCGAAAAAGAAAACCCGAAAATACACAAACTCCTAGGGCAATTTTAAAATTGCCCTAGGAGGAAAAAGCTATGGTGCTAGCTGTTTAAGAACCACGTACCGGTGGCTGGATCTTTCACAAATGGTGTGAGCTGGTAAGCATCAATGACCCCGGTCTGTGCAGACTTGCACACATTGATATCGTCGATCGCAAAGCGATCAAACAAGATGCTTCCATCCTGATTTGCTACCAACAAGTAATTGTAGCCAGCTGGAACACCTGTCGACGGTAAATGCATCTCGGAAGCATCAATGCCTAACCGTGAGCTAATGCCTTGCTCTGTTTCCCCAGGACACACTGGGGCAGCGGCGGTATATTCAAGCCCATAGACATCTGCTAGGGCCACTGCTGTGATATTAAGTCCGTTGGCATCAATTCCGGACAGTTTTTGTTCAAGTTTGCCTTGTTGTTCGGCAAGTGCAGTGTTGTTTGCTGATGCTGCAACTACTGCAACAATAACAACAAGAAACAGTGCGATCGCTCCAAAGACGATTGGCTTAGATTTTGCTCCGAGTTCCATACTGAATTGTTCTCCTGGAAGTACTGGGTTCAACCCGACTAGGTTGTGAGTCTTAGCCCCTAAGCCTACAAGCACACCACCTACCAACAACAAGTACTAGGGCAATATGGCTTGCGATCTAGAGCACACTTTATGCGCCAAAACTGCCCAAAATAGTATTTTGGGCAGTTTTTCTTAAGCAAATTTTAGTTATAAATAACTCTCAAGACCGCTTGAGTACATCCCAGCTACACATGCACAACTAGGATTCATCTCACATTTAGAATTCCAAAATTGCCCTAGAGGAGGATGAGCAGCATGAGCTGGCAGAGCAGAATCTTTGCGATCATCGCCACCGGATAGACCGTGGCATAACCACGCGTGGCTAAATCAGTTCCAGTCTGACCATTGAGATAAGAAATAATTGCGGGGTTGGTTGTAGCACCTGCGGCAACACCCATCGCCTCATCCCACTTCATTTTAAACATGCCCATGCATACAACCGCGCAAATAATAGGTGAAATCACCGTAATAATAAAACCGGTAATCAAAATATTTATTGATGCTGGATCTACAAGTGCAGACTTAAAACCCGCACCGGCAGAAGTACCCACGCCGGCTAAAAAGATCGCTAAGCCAAAAGTACTCATGGTACGGCTGGCATGATATGGCAACTGCCAGTGCACCCTACCGGAACGGTTCAATGCACCGAGTACCAAGCCGGCAATAATTGGTCCTCCGCCAAAGCCTAAGGTTAATGTGCTGCCATTAGGTAACGGAATTGGGATGATACCAATAAGCAAACCCATCAATAATCCTAAGACAAAAGGAAAAAGATCAAGATCAGCAAGCGTTTTCTCGGAGTCGCCAAGATAGCGACGCACTTCGTTCATGCGGTTCGGGGCCGCAATAACGCGCACGCGATCAGAATAGGCCAGAACATCATCGGGTTCCGGAACGACATCGGAGTCGCCGCGTCGTAAGCGCGCGATAATGAAACCAGAGTTAATGGTGTCGAGCTCACTGATCTTGCGTCCGACAACATTTTTAGAACTGACCGTAAAGCGTCGATAGTCTAAATCGGTTCCTTCTATTCTCACCTGATGAGGTTTGCCTAAAAATGTGATTGCTTTTTCCAGCGCATCAGGGGTGCCGTTAATGACTAACACCATGCCTTCATGCAGACGATCGGTCGGTGCAGCAAGCGAATGATCATTATCTTCATGCACGATGCGAGTAGCAATAATCTCAGCCCCAGTTAATTCTGGCAGTTGCGCTATTGTTCCGCTAATTCCTGGACCAATGCGCACACCCTGCCACTGCAACGGCGCGGTAATAATGCCCTCGTCCTGGGCATCTTTAACGTGATCAACTTTAAATAGCTTAGCGCCAATTGCCGCAACCAAAATCGAGCCAAGCACAGCACCGGGATACGCCAATGAATAGCCCACTACTGGTTCACCAACTCGTGCGGGATCAATATCTTCTAGCACCGCGACAATAGCAGCCATACCTGGTGTCGAAGTTAAAGCGCCGGCGAACATACCCGAGCCAAGAGTTGCCGATAGTCCAAAGGCTTTACTTAGTGCCACAGCTAGCGCCATCATTGCGACTAGCAAAAGAAACATAAAAACGCTGAGCTTCCAGCCGCGCGTGCGAAATTCCGCAAAAAAGTCACTACCGGCGGTCAAACCTATCGCATACACGAACATCGCCAAACCCAACTGAAAAATCAGGCTAGGCAGCTTAATATCAGGATTAATCGTCGAAAGCCCAAGAGCAACAAAAAGTACCGCTGCCGCCCCCAGGGATAGACCAAAAATTTTTATCTTCCCCACAAGCAGACCGATCGCAAGGATCAGTACCAAAGTGAGTAAGGGTTGGGTTGCAAGATAGTCCAACATGCTTTTCCTTGTTTTACACATCCTGCTTTTCGACGTTTGCCACGAGCAGGTTCATAGCAGTGCCTTGCGCGCCACACAACCACACCACACAATGTTGTTTTATTTCCGATTATGCGTCTTATTGTGACAATTTTGGTAAGAAAAAACAATAGCTCTGATCAAAATCACTCATCGTGTGCTAAGGGGGAAAACTCACTTTTGCTCGACTAGCTGCCAACTAATAAATCGTGCTTCTGAGTCTGGGTCTGCTAACACCGCAGTTGTACGATCAAAAGAAACCACAATATATTGTTCCGCAATATTTTCCACCAGGCCACCACCCCACTCTGCAACCACAACCGCTTGATCAAGCTCAGTATCAAGATCTAAAGAATCCAGTGCTGCTAGCGCATCTGCACCAGATTGCACGTGATCATCTTCGCCTAATAAACGATAGGCATCAACATGAATCAGCGAAGGGCCGTCGACAAGCGAACGATGCACCCGGGCAATGGTAAAAGTCGGCGAAGTCACCCGACCTTTAACCTGCATACCGCGTGCAATACCCTGAGTAAAAGTGGTTTTTCCAGCCCCCAGTGGCCCATCTAAAATGACCACATCACCCGCACGAAGAACCCGACCAAATTGCTCGCCTAGTGCTTGAGTATCAACGGCATGCTCTAATCTAGCGCTGCCTGATTCTAAGAACTTATCCACGTGCATCTCCCTCATATACTCGCTGTGTTCGCCCTTTAGGCAAACAAATGGTCTCATAATTGATGGTGTTTAACCGAGCTGCCCATTCATCAGCACTCATACCCCCGGCACCAAAAATAATCGCTTCATCACCAGCTACAACCCCATGTTCATTTTGCCCTAGGGAAATAACGAACTGATCCATACAAATCCGCCCCACTTGCTGGTAGCGACGCCCGCCAATAGTCACCTCAATTGTCGACTGGGCTAAACGCGGTACCCCATCGGCATAGCCAGCCGGAATGATCGCAATAAAACCCGCTTCCGGGGCACGCCAACTGCGCCCATAACTAGTTGACTCCCCCGCTGCAATAGGTTTGACCACCCCTACCCGAGATACCCAACTCAACGCCGGACTCAACGCCGGACTCAAGGCCGGACGGAAAAGATCATTTCTGCCCGCAATAGGATCCAAACCATATAAACTCAAGCCCGGACGCACCATATCGTAATGAGTATCTGGTCTAGTCAACATCGCTGCCGAATTAGCCAAATGATTGTTGGAAAGTTCCAACCCACATTCTCTTCCTAGGGCAATTCCACGCTCAAAATTGTATTTTTGATAATCCGTGTAATCATCTGTTGGATCATCAGCAACTGCAAGATGACTAAACATACCAGTCACATGCACATGCGCTGCTGAGGCTAGAAGTTCAAAGGTCTTTATCCAATCACACTCATCCAACCCAGAGCGATGCAACCCGGTATCAATTTTTATCGCTGTGTGTACCGGATGAGGTTGGTTAACCAACGCCAAGGCATGTTCATAAGATACGACAGCTAATGCAATATCATTCAAAATAGCATTTTCGAGGTTTTCTTCCGGGCGCCAAATCCAACACAAAATCGGCTGGGTGATTCCGAGTTCACGTAACTGGCAGGCTTCACTAATCGTCGCAACGCCAAATTCATCTGCGCCGTGCTCGGCCATAACTGGCGCGACTTTTTCCACACCATGGTTATAGCCATCTGCTTTGACCACACACATGAGCTTTGCGGGTGCGACGAGCTGCTTAATCGCAGCCGTGTTGTGAGCAATCGCCGCCAAGTCAATTCGTGTTTCAAGCACATTCATGTCACATATTGTGCCACTTTCTTAGCGCAATCCTTCCCCTAGGGCAGTTTGAGATATTTTTGGCTCGACTTTGTCGCATTACCTAGCTGCCATTGCGCAGTTTCTACTATCCTTAATTAACGTGGCTGAAAAACTTTCGAAACACCTGTCCAAGCTATCTAAACGTGGCCCTCATCGTGTGTTGGTCGGCTCGCTGGATTATGCCGGTTTGCCAGGCAAAATTTATACCCCAAGTACTGGTAATGGCATCCCAGCCATTGCGTTTGGGCATGATTGGCTAAAAGACATTTCGAAATACCATGCCACTCTGCGCCACTTTGCTAGTTGGGGAATTGCTGTTGCCGCGCCTAATACTGAGCGCACATTAAGCCCAAACCATCGTGGTTTTGCCGCCGATTTGGAAAGCTGTCTACAAATTTTGGCTAGCGTCAAACTAGGTACCGGTCAAGTTGTGGTCTCCCCACAACGCCTAGGATTAGTGGGCCATGGTATGGGTGCATCGGCAGCTGTTTTAGCCGCAGCTTCTAGGCCAGGATTAAAAGGAGTAGCTGCGCTTTATCCTTCGCAATCCACTCCGCCAGCAACGACTGCAGCTACTGCTATCACCGCACCCGGTCTAGTACTTGGTATGGATGAAAATCCTATTTTCGACTATGGCAATCCCGCTGAAATCGCCGCGCAATGGGGCGGAATCTGCGCCTACCGGGAGATCGAAGGGGCAACCCATCATAGCCTTACTGAGGACACGCTTTTTAAAATGCTTACTGGTGCTGGGCGCACAAAAGCTAAACATCACGAACTTATTCGTGGGCTAGTTACTGGTTTCTTGCTTGCCACGCTTGGCGACGAAAAGAAATACTCTGCCTTTGCTCAACGCGATGCAGTAGCAAAGAAAGTTGTTTCTTTCTCTGGTTCCGAACTAGCAGAAAAAGCCACACAATTATCTACCCAAAAAATCCCAGGACTATCTAAATAAAACCTACTAGTTAATGCATACTGACCAAGATGGCCAGTATGCACTAACTAGCTACTCACACTTAATTAAATCTGCTTTAAAATTCCACGCACCCCACGCGGTCGTCGCCGTGTGTGCACCATAGTCGCAGCAACTGCTTCAGCAACGTCATTTTCACACCGCGTATAGTCCATAGTCGCTGCTAAGTCATTGTTTACAGCACTACGCTGCCTAGATTTTTTGGTTTTTTCAGTTTTTTCTGCGATTGATTCTTCGACTTCCTTCTTGGTCAATCGGGCTTGATCGAGTGCTCGCTCAAATGCGGCAACTCGCTGCTCGGTTTGTTTTCTAAAGCGCTCGATAAACTCTTCGTATTCCATTACCAGCCTCCAGCTTTATGTACACTCATTGGCGATTGCGCGGAATGTGCAGATGCTTTCTCATTCGGTGCTGGCTGAAGCTGCACTTCTGTTTGAGATAAATAGCCTGGCTTAATTTTTTCTGCCGGAGGTTCTTCTACTGCAACTTCCACCGGCGAAGTTGTGTGCTCGGTAGGCGAGGTTATTTCTACTTTTGTATCCGCTTGCCCAGATATATCAGCATTAACTTCAACACCTGTGCTTATAGCAGCATCAATATGAGCAGCTAACTCTGCTTGAATCTGTATCCACCACTGTTGTGCTTGTTCAACTAACCAAGCTATCCCTAAAGCTGCAATACCAACGCCTAATGCACCAAGTACTCCGCAAGCGTTCAGTGCGCATTGCGTATCCTTGTGTGACCCAGAAGTATTCTTTGATGAAGTTTTATTTTTTATCCCACAACGTGACTTATCCTGTGAGTTTTTTGTCTGACACTCTGATTTTCTCGTGCGTTCTGCTTTACTTTCTGCCCTGGTATCTGGTCGAGTTTTTGTTGTGCGATCATATTCTGGCCGACTTTTTTCCAACCGACTGCTGCGAAGACCTGAATGCGTACTGTTTCTACTCCTTGCACCATGAGTTGTTCCCTGGGACGCAACAGGGGTAGTGATACTACCAGCTGGCATCGGTTGAACTACCTGTGGAGCAGCAGGCTGTGCAGCACTTATGCCTGCTGAGGCACTTGCGCTAGGAGTTGGGTTGGTTGCTGTTCCCACTGAACTAGGGATACTTGGAATGCTTCCCCCACCTGAGCTGCCGCCGCTGCTAGCTGGGCTGCTACTTGGTTTTCTAGAAAATTCTTCACAGGCAGCTGGAACACTAGGTTCTGGGCACTCACAACGTTTTTCGGTGTTCTCACATAGTAGGGAAAAACATGATCCTAGGGCCTCATCACGATCTTTGCCTAACCCAGCTAAAATACTCATGAGCTCCTGAATAAGCTTCGCCCCGGCGGTTACTAGCTGAGAAAACTCCTCAGGAAACTTTTCTTTGTCTATGCTTTTTAGTAATTCAGCAATATCGCCAATAATCTCTACTAACTGTTTTGCTAAATTGATACTTGAGTCATCAATCATGATCTCAATTTCTTCGATTCCTTTAGTTGCCTTCGAAGTATCCTCTTCTGTTTCATCGCTACCACTAAGGAAATCTTTTGCATGGCCTAAAAGACCGGTTATCCACTCTGAGAGCAGTCCGCCAAATAACCCACCTAAAATTCCTTTGCCGGTGCTAGTAAAAATAGAAAACAACCAGTCAAGTGCGGATTTACCACGGGATTTACGTGCTGCATCACGAATCGCTTCCGAATCTAGTCCCTGTGTGGAACGCAGTAAATTATCAAGTTCTGCTAACCCGGAACCTGGGCCTAGATAATGCCCATCTGAAGCATCAACCAACATGCTTACTGCTTGACGCACATGTTCAAGAGCAAAAATAAGCGGCCGGTTAACCGCGCCCTTAGGCGGCGTTGAAACACCTGGTATTTTCATGAGATTTCTCCCAACTTACGAGCAAAATCACGATCTTGTTCCGATAGCTCTTCAACATTGCGTATTCCGGTACGCAGCGCCGCGATTAATTGTTCATAACGTCGAGTGGTGCGTTCGTGGTGACATCGATAGTAAATGTTTAGTTTCTGACCAAATTCTTGAAAATCGCGTCCGCACTGGCTAGGTGTTAATTCAGGGCTGCTGGATATATGAATCTGCAACTGCTTTTCTGCCTCGCTGAGCATTGCACGCAATTGTTCCTGCGCCTCTTTCACATTAAGCGAAATAAAACTCATCTTTTGCTCCTTTGTTGTTCCACAAAGACTGTGTCCGTCACAGAGCTAAGACGATTTTTTAGCCACGATTCTTACATCGAAGACTGAAAAAGTAGAAACCCCGTTAAAAAACCTCATTTCGAGGGTAGAAAGCAGTCTAAAACTCGCTTTTCGACGCTTATTTACCCCGCAAATACAAAAACCTGCCCGAAGGCAGGTTTTCAATGCACAAGAACAGTCGTCGATAAGCAAAAGTCGAAATTGCCCTAGACTTTAGCCACTACCGCTGCAAGATCAGCTGCTATCCGACGCGCAGTTTCTCCCTCACCGGCTTCAACCATTACCCGGAAAAGCTCTTCGGTACCCGATGCTCGCAAAAGCACCCGGCCCCGGTTTCCTAATTCGGTTTCTGCTTCTTCAATCGCAGCAACTACCGTTGGGTGTGTTTCAATGACCGTTTTATCTGACACTGGAACATTAATAAGCACCTGCGGCAGCACTGTCATTGCACTTGCTAAAGAACGCAAGGAAACCCCAGTTTCTGCCATGCGGCTCATAAGCGCTAACCCAGTCAGCGTGCCATCACCAGTAGTTCCATAATCAGGCAGCACAATGTGCCCAGATTGTTCCCCACCAAGGCTATACCCACCGGCGTTAAGGTCTTCTAGCACATACCGGTCACCGACTTTT
Organism: Corynebacterium kutscheri; assembly: GCF_000980835.1. Classification (NCBI taxonomy): domain Bacteria; kingdom Bacillati; phylum Actinomycetota; class Actinomycetes; order Mycobacteriales; family Corynebacteriaceae; genus Corynebacterium; species Corynebacterium kutscheri. The sequence continues at coordinate 412,989 of NZ_CP011312.1, read as the reverse complement.
GTGGTACGAAGCGTAATACCAGCTTCTTCCATAGCCAGACGCAAGCCCAAATTACTCATAACTGTTGCCACGAGGGTGGATTTACGTAATTCGCCATTATCTCGCATAGCAATCGCTAAAATTGCCATAATTTGATCGCCGTCGACGATAGCACCTTGAGAATCAACAGCTAGGCACCGATCCGCATCACCATCATGGGCAAGCCCAAGATCAGCACCATGTTCTAGTACTGCTTGGCGCACCTGCTCAATATGCGTCGAACCACAATTATCGTTGATGTTATATGCATTAGGTTTGTTATGAATAGCAATAACCTCTGCCCCAGCAGCAGCATAGGCTAGTGGTGCGACTTCACTAGCAGCACCATTAGCACAATCTACTACTACCTTAATCCCGCTTAAATCACGAGGCATAGCACGAGCAAGATGCTCTAAATAGTGCTGTTGGGCATCGGTTGCTTCCTCAATCACTCGACCAATACCATGCCCGGTAGGACCAGTTTCATCAAGCGATTCCATCGCCTTTTCAATCTCATCTTCAACCGAATCTGGTAATTTATGTCCGCCTTTAGAAAAAAACTTAATTCCGTTATCAGGCATCGGATTATGTGATGCAGAAATCACCACTCCCATGTCTGCGCCATAAAAATCGGTCAAATATGCCACTGCTGGAGTTGGTAGTACTCCCACGCGCAACACATCAACACCACGACTAGACATGCCAGCAGCTAATGCGGCAGCGAGCATCTCCCCAGATACCCGCGGATCGCGACCAACAACTGCTACCGGTCGTCTACTCGACGAACGATGATCAGCAGTAAGAACATGAGCAGCAGCGGCACCTAATTGCAGTGCTAGCGACGCAGTAAGTTTTCTATTGGCTAAGCCGCGAACGCCATCAGTGCCGAATAAACGAGACATTTCGGTGGATTTTCCTTTCCATTTTCCTAGCCTATGACTTTAGTGCACCACACCCCCCTTAGGGCAGTTTGGGCACAAGCACAGCTAGTGAGCTGTATTAAAACACCAGCGAAACTAAGAAAATTGTTCAGATCTTTTCCTGTCTTTTCCTGAAATTGCCCTAGGAATACAAAAGCCGCTTTTTGAAAATATCAAAAAGCGGCTTTCGTAAAGCGAAAAGATTAACGCTTGGAGTACTGCGGTGCACGACGTGCCTTGTGCAGACCAGCCTTCTTGCGCTCGACGGCACGAGCGTCACGAGTAAGGAAGCCAGCCTTCTTCAGGGCAGCGCGATCAGAGTTGTTGTAAACGTTGAGCGCACGTGCGATAGCAAGACGGAATGCGCCTGCCTGACCGGTTGGACCGCCACCACGTAGGTTAGCGTGGATGTCGAACTGACCATCACGATCGATAAGTACCAATGGTGCCTTAATAAGCTGCTGGTGCAACTTATTAGGGAAGTACTCTTCTAGTGGACGACCATTGCAGATGATCTTGCCTTCACCCTCAACCATACGAACACGTACGATAGCGCGCTTACGACGACCAACAGTCTGAATAGGACCTTCGTGGTAAACAGGAGCGACAGGCTCAACCTCAGCTTCAACAGCAATGCTGTCGCCGATGGTGTTGGTGAACTCTTCAGTAGCAGCAACAGCAGCTGCGATATCTGCAGCGTCAGCCTCGAAGTTCTCGGTTACGTTCTGATCGGTCACTGTGCCACCTGCTTGATCTCGTAGGTCTCAGGCTTCTGAGAAGCGTATGGGTGTTCGGAACCGGCAAATACGTGCAGCTTCTTTACTGACGCACGGCTTAGACGGTTATGTGGCATCATGCCACGAATAGATTCCTCGATAACACGCTCTGGGTGCAGCTCTAGAGAGCGACCAAGAGTCAGAGTCTTCAGGCCACCTGGGTAGCCAGAGTGACGGTAGCGGAACTCGCGCTCACGCTTGTTGGAGGAAACGTGGATTTTGTCAGCGTTGATCACGATAACATGGTCACCGCAGTCAACGTTAGGTGCGAACTGTGGCTTGCCCTTGCCGCGCAACAAATTAGCTGCGTGGGTTGCAAGACGGCCCAGAACCACGTCGGTGGCGTCGATGACGTACCACTTGCGGGTAATGTCACCGTCCTTTGGGTGGTAAGTAGACACTGTGACTCCTTAAATTAAGTCTGTCTTTAAAGCTGCCAGCCAATTTGTGTTATAAAAGCGATCCCATTCGGCGGCCGGTGGTGACCCGAAAGGTGCTGCTGCGTACCCAAAGCACGCTTTACACACATAGGTGCACAACTTTACTTGAGCATAAACGGCTAAAGCAACTTTGATCTTTTGCTTTCCGGCATCTTCATGCATCTAGACAAAGCTTCCTTAGGTAATAGTGAGTAATCACAACGGGTATTAAAATCGCCTGCGCATACTTTTTAGGGAGCATATGCACAGGCGATAGGCACCGGCGCGAGCTAGCGGTCTGGGGAAGATGGATAGTTGTAACGCGACCGGTGGTGGGAAATTTGTTATTCAGTTAGTGACGAAGCCCTAATAATGGGTTCGGTCATTATATGTGTTGTAGTTTTATTACTATTTTTAATATGTTCCTCCTCAAATAAGTATGAAGTACTAGTGTTATACATGCTGCCAACCAGTCGGTAGCGTTCATCGGTAATGCCCGTTACACGATGAGACCACTTTTCCACCGTGGTGCTAGGACAAGTGTGAGGTCAGTTTTCCACTTATCTATCGGTAGTTGGCGCATGAACAAATAGGTAAAGAAAATACTCGCTGTTTTTTAACTTGAGTTGGTCTTTTACTGTATTTAGCTCCACGAAGCAGCTGCCATACGGTTGACCTCACTCATATGATCATTTCCTTGACGCACGGTATTAGCGATGGTAGCCAGCACGGTATTTAGTTCTGCTGCCGCACGATCCCATTTCTGCTGCGCCTGCATATAAGCGGTAGCCGAGCTACCCTCCCAGGTAGTGACCATGGGTTGAATGTGTGATTTGAGGTTGTCGAGCAAAGCGTTAATGCGCCCAGAGGTAGATTGAATATCACCAGCGGCGGCTTCAATTTCGCCAAAACCATACTTAATCATGTCCATCGGTTCGGTTCCTTTCATAAGATTTGTGCCCTACAGGCATCAATAAAGTAAAAAATCGAGGTTTTCCCACTTAGAGGTTGAGCCCTTGTCCACCAACATTGGCAAAGGCTTGGGCATTGTCAGCTTCCACACTGTCGAAGTTGCGCGCATTGCTGCGAATGTTGTCGCTAATTGCCTGCAGTGCTTGCTGAAGCTCCGTTGCAGACTGATTCCATCGCTGCATTAAACTGTCAAAGCTCACCTGTGCTTGCCCAGCCCATGCTCCACGCACGGAATCAACCACACCGCGCAGACGAGTTAGCTCTGCTTGAACCTCGTTATTGGTGCCATCAACGCGTCCAGCAGTTGCGATCATGACATCAGATTCGGTACGAAACAGTGCCATCTTTCATTCCTCCTTTTGCTTAGCGACGATCATCTCACCATGAGCAAAGATCATCTTTTGGTTAGGTATATACGTTGCCCGCGATAGTTGCGTCGAAGACGAACGAGCGAGTCAAAGAAGTTAGACGGAAAAAAGGGTCGAATAGTGACATCAATGGGAAAACATTTTTCTCATTACCCCCGCATGAGGGAATTCGCAGCAGCTCGACATGCTGCACGCTGGGCAAATGTTGCTTCCGTTTTGGTATGACACCCCACCGAAAACAAGTCTTCTCCTTCCACCCAGCTTGCCCACAGCACAGCTGATCCGTCAGGAGTTATTTCCTTATATGTCACAATGCGTGCATCATGATCTAGTTCTAACGCATGCGTCACAATAAGCTGCGGGTCCTCAGATATTTGTTTTTCTATCTCTTGGTATACCGCCTCAGCAGGAGCTGCTTTAGTCGAGTCAATAGCCATTAAAATGCGTAGTTCAGGATCACGCCCATAAGCGGTGATAACTCGTGGGGTTTCTACTCGTCGAATCAGCTCATAGCCACTAGGCAACTCCACGCTTATGCCTTCAAAAGATAAGCGTTGGCTTTCTAAAATTGTCTCCGATTGTTCCTGCTTAATATTTGGTACATGAGTATCAAATGCCGTCGTAACACTTGGTGAGGCTACGGCACCGGAATGTGCTAATTGCTCATCGTGGCTTAATGATGAGCTAGTACTACCACGCGCAACTAATCCCGGTTTAGTAGTAGAAATTGTCCACCAGCTCAGTACACAAACACCAAGAACAACAATAAAAATCACCAGATAAAAAGGATGAAACCATTGGGTAAGCCTCATTTTTTCTTCTGGAAACTGAGGTATTTTTCTACTGACCTGCTTATTCAATCCGGAAAGGCTCTGGCCAGAGTGTGTGGATTTTTCTGGCTGACTCGCACAAATATGTACCCCTTTAGCCATAAACATCTGCGCCACCAGATCATACATATCTGCCGGTGCACTAATGCTTACGGTAGCTGACGGCCAGGTAGGAAGAAGCTGCTGAGCTTGTTCAATGACTGCGCTGAGCGCCCACCGGTCAATAATTCCCTGTGCCGGAAGATCATAACGATAAACGGTTTCGCTGCCCTCAAAAATAGTGGCTGCTTCCAAAATTATAATTTCTAGCTGTGGACTGTCATTATCACTGTACGTACCAGTCCAGCTGTTTTCTGGTGCGGAGCAACCTGGTACAGGTGGTTTTTCTGATTTTTCTTGGGGCACTGTTTTCATGACAGCTCCTGTTCCATAGCATCACTGCATGCAATCTGGCATAAACCATGGTTTATACCCCGATCAATAAAAACGCCGCGTCCGCATGGTTGGGCTCCTGGTCGAAGACCAAAAAGTGGCCCTTCATCTTTATCTGCGTCCAAAATAATAACGGTGGGAATTTGGTCTTTCACCGCTGCTAAGAATTTTTGATATAACGCGCGTTGTACCCCGCCCACTTTTCGTGCTAACACAAGGTGTAGTCCAATATCTCGTGAATGTGGAATCAGTTCCACAAGCTCATGGAAAAGGTGTTCCGGTACCAGATCAAGATCGTCGATAAGCACGAAAATATCTGGCCCGCTCCACCAGGAGCGGCTCTTTAATTGTGCCGGAGTGATATCTGCACCGGGTAGTCGTTTGCGCAGGGTAATTACAGTATCGTTAAGGACTTGTTCACTCTGAACGGTACTAGCTGCATAGGCGGCCAGCATTGTTTCTTCCACCGCCGCTAAATGGGCGCGGCGATGATCGATAAGTACTATACGAGCATTTTCTCGCCCATAGCGGGTAATTCCGGCAGCAATAGTGCGCAAGAACGTCGACTTACCACTGCCTTGATTACCTAAGCACAAGATATGTGAGCTAGATTGTGGCTGCCAAGCAATCCGGCCTAGATCTTTGCCCCCAATACCTAGGGCAATTCCAACACCAGCTGGTATCTGATGCAACATCAATTGAGCAGGCAACATCTTTAGCTTTGGCGCCTGCTTATCAGCACTATAAAGCTGACATACATGACCGATATCTTGCCCAGTGCTCATAGCTACCAGCATGTGTTCACCAGCGGTGGTTAGCCCTAACCCACCACGAGCTGGCAGAGCAGCTTGAGCTTTGCGATCAATAAGCGAATCCAGCGGTTCGCCTAGTTTTAACTCAATGCGCTGTGAGATCAAATCTCTAATCGCTGGACGCAAGGTTGTCCACCGAGGAGTACTTAAAACTAGGTGCACATTAGCTGATAATCCATCAACAGCAATGCGCTCAAGTTGTTCTAATGCAGCTTCATAATCATGTGCGACCACATGCCAGCCATCAATAATTAAAAAAGTGTGACATTGTTCCGGGCAATCAATAAGACCGCTCACTTCATCAATAATGCGCTGAACTTTTTCTGTTTCTGTCCTTCCGGCTACCGCTGCCACATGTGGTAGCCGTTCTAAGTGTTTTAGGCTAGTACCGGCAAGATCGAGTACATAAAATCGCACTTGTGTTGGGCTATGCCCAGCAGAAAGCGATACCACCGTTGAGCGTAGTGCCATTGTTTTTCCACTTCGCGGGCCGCCACTAATGGCTAAGTGCCCACCTTGGCCGGAGAAATCTACCACGAAAATATCCTGACGCTGGTGATAGGGACGATCAATAATTCCAATGCCAGCTTTTAAAAATCCAGTATCACCAGCAGAAAGTGCTATACCTGCTGGTTTTTTCGCATGCGTACCATACTCACAATTCGTATTACCTGCTACTTCATTAATCGGTAGTGACTCTGGCAATGGGGGCAGCCATATTGGATGTGCGTGCTGTCGATAACGGCGAGCTACCTCAGTGGTGGCTTCGGCAACTACTTCCACCAAAGTGCGCCCCTGCGGATCCGGAGTGCGCTCACATTCAGTATTCGCCTCCGCATCATCCCAGCCCTGCCACAACTGCACTCCCTGGGCAGAATAAGAACGTGCATGTTCTACCATTAATGGTCCAGAAACATAGGAAGCCCGAAACCGGATTAACTCCTGCGAACTGGTCTTTAAATAGCCCACTCCGGGTTGATTAGGCAGATGGTATGCATCAGGTACTCCTAAAACCTGGCGTGATTCCGCAGCAGAAAAAGTTTTTAAACCAATGCGATAACTTAGATGGGTTTCTAAGCCTCGCAATCGGCCTTCATCAAGACGCTGTGAAGCAAGTAATAAGTGAATATGTAATGAGCGTCCCAACCTTCCTACAGCAACAAATAAATCAGCAAAATCAGGATGTTGACCAAGTAATTCCGAAAACTCATCGACAACAATAAAAAGTGTCGGTAAGGCAGGTAAGTCTGAATTCTGTTTCCGCGCAGCAGTGTATTCACCAACATTGACAAAATTACCGGCTTGTCGCAGCAATTCTTGGCGACGGTTCATCTCCCCAGAGATCGCATCATGCATACGTTCTACCAGGATGGATTCATCGGCAAGATTAGTAATAACAGCCGAAATATGCGGCAAAGCATCCAAACCTAAAAAGGTAGCGCCACCTTTGAAATCAACCAGCACAAAATTAAGTTCTTCTGGGCTATGCGTTGCTGCCATAGCTAATACTAGAGTGCGTAGTAATTCAGATTTCCCACTGCCAGTTGCCCCAACACACAACCCATGAGGCCCCATACCACCATGAGCTGCTTCTTTTATATCTAGCGATAGCCCCATGCCACGCTGTTGTACACCAATAGGCACACTGAGCCGTCGTATGCCCCGAGGCTGCCACAAAGATTCAATGACCTGTGCGGTTATTTCCTGAATCCCTAGTAGTTTTCGCAGATCAGCTGATGATCCTGCGCTATGGGCTAGGCGTCGATAAGCACTTAATTGCCGAGCGAAACTTAATGCTTCCCCAGGAGTCAAACAATCTGGAACCCCTAAAACCTCAGCACCAGATTCGGTATGTGCACGCAATAACTCACCAGCGGAAAGAACCAACCCTTCTTCTTCAGCCCACCGCCCTAAAAGTGAATCTGCCCGATGATTGACATTGATAATGCACGTCCATGAGTCATCAAATAACTCTTGGTCACAATGAACAGAATCATCAATAACCAATATTCTATGCATCGCTTTTGTTACCCGTGGCCGGGTATGCGGTAGCCAATCTACCCACTCAAAACCGCACCCATGCGCTTGTATTTCCACTGCTTCTGGCCCATGATGATAAGCCAATTGGGCTATTATCGCTGCCGCTAAGTCCCGAGCTTTTTCACCATGAATACCAATCACTTTAAAAGCCGGCAATTGAAGCACTATCGGTATATCTGCCACAGTGGATACCGCGGCAACCGTATGATGCAAAATCACCATACACACCGGATCTAAATCTTCTGGTGAACCCGAATGAGGTACCTCTACCGGTGTGCACAAAGCAGCATCACCAGTTCCAAGCCGAATAGCTAAGGCGTCCTCATCCTCCCCGGCGCGTTCCCACATGCGCCGGCTTCCGATCAAAGACCACAAATCTTTAGGATCCGGATGATGCAAGCACTCATGTTCGCGTTGAATCGAACCATTTTTGAGTGCCTGATCTTTTAGTGCTGATAGATGGCGTAAATAAACGCGCCGGGTTTCATCAACATCTTCACCTGCTGCGGGAGAAAACATCATGAGCATGCTCATCACCATCATCAGTGGGAAAAGCATATACATGGGGTTAAGTACGCCACCAGCAAGCACAATTAATCCGACCATGGCTATGACCATCACAATCATGACAATCGGCATGAGCAATCGTAATAATGGCAGGGGATGTGTTTTAACCGCCGCTGGAATTGGATCGACATCAAGGGTTCCAGTTGGCAGTGGTGGATAAGGGTCGCGCTGGTTGAGTAAGAGTTCTGGTACTAAAAAATCTGTTGGTCGATTAGCACTAGCTAATTCCGTCTTGGTTCGATTAGCACTAGCTGTTTTAGCTCTAGTCTGTTGCCTATTGTTTGGTGGGAAACCAGGCTGTGTTAACTGTTGCAGTGTCTGTTCTTCTCGTTGCTGCCCTATTTCAGAGGGAGAAAGCACTGCCCCAGTTGTACCACTGCGATGCGGTACTGACGTGTTTGTTGTCTCTGCTGCGGTGGCAAAACTGGCACCAACCTCAGCCATGCTAGACGTACTCATAAGGTTTTTCCCTTTTCACCTAGGTAAAAAGGGCTCGTCACCTACTGTTTTCCAACCAGGTTTTTTATCTCACTGGCTGTTTTAAGTCTTATCGCATTTCCCACAACGACTAGACAGATTTTTTATTCTAAGCCACTATAGGGATATTCGGTATGCCCATTTTTCACCGATGTTCTAGCTATCACCGTGTGGTAGTTAACGCTTAGAGGTCAGAAAACAATTAGCAAACAATATTGTCACCGTGTGCCCTAAAAGTTGGTGCCGGTCGTTTTACTGTGGAGTTTTCTTGTGGCGCTTATCGACCATAACCTCAGAGTCCATGTTCGCGTTGACCTTGGCGACGATGTTTCCAGAATCCGTGAAGGAACTGATTTAAGCCTGCCGGCAACTAGTTCTATAAGTGAAATTCTTCCCGATATTCTAAAACTTATCGACGCTCCACATATCACTGTTTCTTGGCAAGCTCGCACGGCCAGCGGTACCATCATTGATCCTGCGCTTGCACTTATTGATGCCGGTCTTCACCACGGCAGCATTATTTTGTTATCACCTAAACGTCAGCAGCCATTAGAAACTGCCAGTGACACGGCAGAAGCCATCGAACAAGTAAGTTCCCGCCATAAAACAAAACCGCATACCTATTTTTCACAGCTTTTCGAAGAAACCTCAGTGTGTGCTGGAATTTTTGGTTTATCTATTCTGAGTTTTCAGTTTTCTCATACGCTGCCTTTGGTTATCTCGGGAAGTGTTTTAAGCACTTTATGTTTAGGGTTAGTGCTTGCTCGCGCTAGTTTTAGTTATGTACCACTTACCGCAGTTATAAGCAGTGTGTCGCTGGTACTGGCCATCTTTGGTTTTCCCGGCGCGCATACGCAGCGTCTAGAAAGCGCGTTACTTATTCTTGTCGTAGTTATAAGCATTATCGTTATTAGTGGGATCGGCCTTTGGCTAAAGCATTGCGTGCTCCAAGAAGGTGCTGCACTTATTACTTTTTGTCTGTGTATAGCTTTTGCTGCGATCAGCATCTGGTTATATCGACCAGGTATTTATGGCTCAGAACATGGCTGGCTCATTGGGGCTGCGGCTCTCGTCTTATCTCTTGCTACCACGGGCATGATTATCGCTCCCCGAATAGCTACTGCTCTTGTTGGGCTGCGTGTACCACAACTTCCTTCCGGTGCGATTGATCAACCAATTACTACCTGCGATAGTCAACAAGCTATAAAAGCACTAAACGCATCTCAGCTTTTCGACGGCATTATGGCTGGCCTAGGGTTAAGTTGTAGTGGCGCATTGCTACTTATTATGTTGTATCCCGATCATCAGTCAGGTTTCTTACAAGCACTATGTCTAGTTATCGGCGGTGCCCTCATTATTCATTCCCACCGTTATATAAGTCCTATTGCTTTATGGGCAACCTGGATTCCTGGCATTATTAGTATTGCAACGGCTGCGTGCTGTGTACAAGCACATTGGTTATCAATAGTCGCGGCTGTATTACCAATCCTCACGCTAGCTACTACACCCTTGTGGGCACGCTTTTTAGCTACTACTACCCCAACGACCCTGCAGTGGATTGAACGTGGTGAATCATTGATGATCGCTGCTTCTTTACCCTTAACACTGCATCTCATGGGTATTTTTGCATTAATCCGAGGTTTAGGGGCATGAGAATTTTTACTGTTTTTATTGCCCTAGCAATCAGTGTTGGATTAGGTATTGCTACCATTTCATTATCCCCGGTTGTTGCGCATGTCAATGCGCAACCGAATTGTCCTAATAGTCAGCCGGCCACGGCGGAAGCGCTGAACCAGCAGGCTCATATCAGCGATAACATCCGTAAGGCTCATTCTTTTGCCACTGGAAAAGGCATTAAAGTTGCAGTGATTGATACTGGAGTAGCTAACCATCCTCGTTTAGGTGGGGTAATTAATGGTGGTGATCTCTTAGGCCATGGCAATAGTTATGATGATTGCGATGGTCATGGCACTATTGTCGCCGGTATTATCGCGGCTAGACCCGGTGATGACGATATTATTGGAGTGGCTCCGGATGCTCAGATTATTAGTATTCGTCAATCTAGTTCTTTATTGCACCGGGCAGATAATCCACATGTTAGCGGTACCCTAGATACTTTAGGCGATGCCATTGTTCTTGCAGTAGAACAAGGTGCACAAGTAATTAACACTTCTGTGGTTGCGTGTATCCCACCTGGTACCCCCGATGTTGATACCACTAGTTTTGATGCGGCAATCCATCGTGCAGAAGAAGCAGGGGTAGTTATTGTTTCTTCGTTAGGCAATACCACCCCAGAATGCCCACAAAATAGCACTATTTATCCAGCACATCATCCACTGGTTTTAGGTGTTGGGGCAAATGTTGATCCTTATTATCAAACGGATTACACCTTAGTTACTCCGCATAAACATCTTTCGGCGCTCGGATCCTGTCCGGCTGGGCTCTCCCCGCGAGGCGATGGCATGGCGATGGGGTTATTACAAGGGCAAAATTTCACACCTTTTGAAGGCACAAGTTTCGCGGCTCCAGCAGTCAGTGGACTAGTTGCCCTCATTAAACAGCGGTATCCGCACTATTCACCGGCTCAGTTACGTGAGTATCTGTTTGCCGCAGTTGATCCTAGCACTGGTTTTATTGATATTCCCCATGCTCTTGGGCTTATCGACGCCTACCCTATACCAAAGCCAGACTATCAACCGCAGGCATTGGTCGTCGAAAAGCAAACACCGCGTGTTTTTATAAAACACACGGCACTATTTTTTGGGATTATTGCTGGGCTTATCTTTTTCTTTATTATTGCCGCAGAAAAATTCAGACGTTGAGAACGGCTTCTATCACCGGGTTCAGTGCTGGTATCGCACCAACTTTCCAGGAAATAAATAAAACCCCAATAACGGCAATCCAGGCACAAGCACAGGTGGCGGCAACAAGGCCATAGCGTACTTTTTTACTTTGTATGTGATACCAAGCAAAAAAGCGTTCATAAAAACGTACTCCCCAATTAAGCAGCCGTTTTGCCCAGTGCAGCTCTAGCGAGAGCACACCGATGCCAACAAAAACGGTAAGCCAACCAGGCCCAGGCAAAGGGATAGCAATAAGTCCAACGATAGTAATGATCCATCCCGCAGCCAGGGTGCAGGGGCGAATAAGAAAACCTAGCCGGTGTGTTTTCAATCCGTGGTGGTGGAGCCGGATATTGTCGACCTTCTCCGACACAGCATCACGCATTGATCCCATGTGGAACTCCTTTTGCTATCGACAATGCCTTTTCTTAAGTAATTGACACAGTGCGTTAAGCCTACCATCAAAACACGCTGTCAACCCATCTGTTTCGCTTAAAAATACCCCGCTATGACACACTACGCATCAGATTTTTTATCCAGTAGTAATCACATACTTAGCTGTGTTGGTATACGTTGGTCTAATAAATCGGGGTAAGTGCAGCTTGCCTACCTAATGGGGTTCCTTCTGGAAGTAAACGCAACACTGCCCAAGTAATCGGCTGCACATATTCGATACCAAGATGATCCAATACTTCTGGACTTTCCAGCCGGTGGCGCAATCCAGTTTCGCCAATAATATGTATTCCACTTCCGGTATCAACCGCCACCGCAGTTCCTGAACCAGCAAAATGAGTAGCCACTGCTTGTCCGGAAAGAGCAACTGCGCCGGTATCATAATCAATTGTGCCAACTTCACCATCATGATTAATACAGATGGTATGTGCACTAGGATCTAGCCATTGAATATCTGCTGGTGGGAAAAATTTTAACGCTGCAAGTACCTGCTCATCAAGAAAATCTTTTTGCCCTAGCTCAGTGGCGGTAATAATTTCTCGCCGTGCCCCAGCAGTACTAAGAATCCTGGCCTGTATTGCTCCTATTTCTTCTGCCTTATCGCCTAATAATGCAAAAGATCTTCCCTCAAAACTATAAATTGTTGGCACTGGATCTGGCAGTGTGATCGCTGGATGTTCTTTCGCTACCACGCGCACCTCTTTAGGTGCTCGCCATATCGGTGTGTGTGCAGTTATGGCTATATCGCGGCGGATAAGGTGCAGTAGTTCTTGGGTTATCGGTGCTCGTCCCTTAGAAGTAAGTATTTCTTCACCAGCAAAAATCATCTGGTTTTTAGCCAAGGGAACAAACTTTTTCTGTTGATCAGCCAGAATAATAATCTCATTTCGCTGTGGTTGCAGGCGGTTTTCTGGCTTCAAAGCCATATGGCATACCAACCATTGCATAGGATCTGGTTCTTGAGTGCTAAAAAGTGCCGGTGCATCACTAATTCCTACTGGAATTGCCTTAGGAAGTTGCGCTAGTAATTCATCACCTACCTTGGCTGGTTCACTTGCTTTACCCACAATTAACCGTGCTGAGGTGAGGTTTCCCACCGGATGAAAGTTATTATCTACTCGCACATAAAGCTGACCAGATTGTGCCTGAATAATGTGGGCATCACCGGGATTCGGTGCTGGAGCAAAAATAGCCATTGCACCGGCACCCACTGCAATAAGCACACTCATGGCGATCGCAAACATAACTGCTCGCAGGCGACGCTGTAAAGGATCGTGAATCATACGAATATCGCCAAAGACTAGGCCATGTTCAAGTCGGCGCACAAGAAATTTATGTCCCGACACCTGCGCTTTGGTAGTAGGTTTCAGACTCATTAACCAGGCCTTTCGCACCTGTTATCTCTGTTAGTTCGCCTGCTCAGTTCTACTTTTAAGGTCAAATTACATAATGACAAATAGTGGCAAATCAGGACATTGCACTAACGAAAAAGATCGCAGACATGCTAGCAAAGACCCCAGTGCCGTATTGGCAACCCGCTAGCAATAATTACAGACACCACAGCCTGTTTTAAAACTAACTGTGCTGTTGCATAAAACCACATTATTGCCATGCTCCCCAGCAGCAATAATACCGTTAGCCGTTCACGCTAAATATATAGCTAAATATATAAATGCGTGAACATGTTTTAGCCTAGTCATCTTCTTTTCTATTGCCACAAAAGGTGTTAAGTGCCACTAATATTCCCTTGCCAAATACCCCCTAGGGGTATACATTGAAGAGGTATTTTAAAAAAATTTAACCTTATAAAGAGGCCGCTATGCTTTCTAGCCCAACTACCACCCACATTGATCTCGGTGTTACCGGCATGACCTGCACCTCATGTTCATCAAGGGTGCAACGAAAGCTCAATAAATTAGACGGTGTTGAAGCAACGGTGAACTTCTCCACCGAAACCGCTTCGATAGATTACTCCCCCGAGCTTATCGATACCCAAAAGCTCATTACTACTATCGAAGGTGCTGGCTATGGCGCTTTTTCTTTAGCTAACACCGAAGAACCCACCGCACAAAACACCGCATCGCTTTCCGATAGCACCGATCCCATGGCCAAAATCGATAAGGCTAGAGAACATGAGGCTAAAGAATTAAAACAGCGCCTTATTCTTAGTGCTAGTCTTGCCACCCTAGTAATGCTGATCTCAATGATCCCAGCCTTACAATTTACCTATTGGCAGTGGGCTGTTTTTACCATGGCTAGCTTTGTGTTCTTTATTGGCGGCGCGCCTTTTCATAGGGCAACTCTGACTAATATTCGTCATGGTGCAATGACCATGGACACCCTGATCTCAGTAGGTACCACCGCAGCATATTTATGGAGTGTATGGGCCTTATTTTTAGGCAATGCTGGTATCCCCGGCATGGTCATGCACATGAATCTTTTTAATAATGGTCACGGACATATGGATGAAATTTATCTAGAATCCGTTGCTGTTGTTATTAGTTTCCTCTTACTTGGCCGCTGGTTTGAGATTCGCGCCAAAGGACGCTCCAGCGAAGCACTACGCGCACTATTATCGCTGGGAGCAAAAGATGCCGCCGTTATTCGAGATAATAAAGAACAACGTATCCCCATTACTGAGCTAACAATCGGGGATCATTTTGTGGTGCGTCCTGGCGAAAAAATCGCTGCTGATGGTGTGGTAGTTGATGGCCATTCCGCAGTTGATGAGTCCATGCTTACCGGTGAGCCGCTTCCCGTGGATAAAACCACAGGTGATCACGTCACCGGCGCAACAATCAATACCTCAGGCCGACTCATCGTCAAAGTCAGTCGGATTGGTGAAGATTCTGTTCTTGCCCATATGGTTGCACTCGTCACCCAAGCTCAAGCACAAAAGGCACCGGTACAAAAATTAGTTGATCGTATCGCTGCTGTTTTCGTACCCATCGTTATTGCAATCGCAGCACTAACTTTCGGGCTACATTTACTAAGCGGTAGCGACCTTACCTATACCTTTGCTGCAACTGTCGCCGTACTCATTATCGCCTGCCCCTGTGCACTAGGTTTAGCTACTCCCACCGCTTTATTAGTTGGCACCGGCAGAGGTGCCCAACTTGGTCTGCTTATTAAAGGTCCAGAAGTTTTAGAATCAACCCGCAAAGTCGACACCATTGTTATGGATAAAACCGGCACAATCACTAAAGGGGAGATGGCGGTACAAGAAATCCACACACTCACAATTCCTAAGACCCGTGCCCACCAGCTAGCAGCAGCTGTGGAACAAGGCAGTGAGCACCCAATCGCACGTGCTATCACCCTAGGACAAGATGAACTTACCCTCACAGATTTTCGTGCTATCCCTGGTGTGGGCGTATCAGGCAAGGTTGACGGGCATATTGTTAGTGTAACAAAACCCGATAACACGCTTATCGATGCACTACGCCCCTACGTTGACTCAGCACATCATACAGGTGCTACCGCGGTGATCTTAAGCATCGATAATCTGCCAGAAGCCGTCATTGTCCTCAGCGATCAAATCAAACCAACTACTACCCAAGCAATTGCTGAAATGAAGAAACTGGGGCTGACACCCATGCTGCTTACCGGTGATAGCATCGGCGCAGCGCGCGCGGTTGCTCAGGAGGTAGGCATTGATGAAGCTCATATCATCGCCGAGGTTATGCCAGAAGAAAAAGTCGCTGCCATTAGTGCGCTACAGGATAAAGGAAAAACAGTCGCTATGGTAGGCGACGGCATTAATGATGCTGCCGCATTGGCTCAAGCCGACCTTGGCCTAGCAATGGGTGCTGGCACTGACGTTGCTATCGAAGCCGCCGATATTACCCTCATGCGCAATGATCTTATTGCCGCTGTCGATGCTATCCGGCTATCGCGATCCACACTACGCACTATTCAAGCTAATCTGTTTTGGGCTTTTGCTTATAATGTGGCACTTATTCCCATTGCTGCTCTTGGGTTACTTAACCCAATGTTAGCTGGCATTGCCATGGCATTTTCTTCTGTTTTTGTTGTATCCAATTCATTGCGGTTACGTCGATTTAATCCCTCAAAATAGCACTTTCGCTGCTGTACTAAGGAGTGTTTTATGAGTACCAACCCCCCTAGGGCAATTTCAGTACCTTCATGTGGCTGTACCGATGAGTCTGCTACTCCAGAAACTACCCACCAGCATGGTTATATCGCCGACAAAAAACGTTATCAGGATCGGCTAAGCCGCATCGAAGGGCAGGTGCGTGGTATTCGTCGTATGGTTGACGAAGATAAATATTGCATTGATATTCTCACCCAAATTTCTGCGCTCAATTCGGCACTAAAATCCGTATCTTTAGCGCTTCTCGACGACCACATGCGCCATTGTTTGCGGGAGGCTGCAATTCACGGCGGCGAAGAAGCAGAAAAGAAATTCGAGGAAGTTTCTCAAGCAATAGCGCGCTTTTCTAAGTCTTAAAGCGCTCACCCGATGTCTTTTAACCCCACATTGCTCTCAACTAGGCTGTGGGGTTTAGTTCTGCGGGGTAACAGAAGGGGTGGTAATCAACGAGGCCGGTGCGGCAGGAGCCGCCGGGGCTGCGGTCTGGTTTTCATCTGCTTGCGGGAGCACAAAAGTTGGTGTGCTATTAGCAGTAGTAGGACGATGATAATAGGGCTGGTTAAGCTCGGCAGTAGTCGTCGCCAAGCCTAATTGACCATAGGTTGCAACCGGTGCCAATGGGTCTGGAGAGTTAGCGCGCATGGCGGTAAGTTGCGCATCGGTGAAGTGATCATTAACCGCTAGGATAGACACATTAGCGTGGCGATATACCGGGGTAAGGCCGGGGGCATTAAAAAGCCATTCGGTCAACGCCATATTTTGCTCTTGGAAATCCCAGAAATTTGGCGGCGAAATATAGAAGAAGTTAATACCTAGTGCATCAACTGCATCGTCTACATCATTGCGTTGCTGTGGATCACCACCATTGCCGATACCAATATAATGCGCCCACCAATAAGGCAGTTGAGTGTGGTTATCTGCTGGTAGTGCAGGCCAAGCGTAATGGCGTGACATAGCTGGGATGCCATTGTAGGCATACATCCAACCATAGCCGTCGGCAGGCTCACCAAATACGGTGCTTTGGCTACCATCAAAGACACCAGGTTGTTGGGCTAACCATTCAAAGGCTTTCAGGTCAATATCGCTAACCATACGGTCATCGTTCGGCGCGGTGATACTGTAATACGATCCTTGTTCGACGATCTTTAGCGGCACGGGATACAACAGATAGGCTAATCCCACAGCAATAATCACGCTGAGAGTGTTACTAACGGTGCGTACCGCTGGGCGGGTAATAAATCCAAGGCATACAATACGGATCACCACGGCAAGACCTACCCCGGCTGCCGCAAAAATCATCATGGTTACTGGCATAACCAATCGGTGTGCGGTGGCATAGTGGAGAGCACCAATAATATTAAGCCACTCACCCCACGGATCTGCGTAGGGCAATAATGAATTAGATGCAATCCACGCACTCAAGGCAGTAAAAGCCAGTGCCCATACGTTACGACGCCATACCAATAGCACCACAGCGCCAATAGCTGCAGCAAGCAATAAGGCATTCCAATTAAGCTCACCGAATTCTTCAAAGTGCCGGGTGCGCATACTGAATAGATTGCCCCAGCTTTCCCAGCGGCTGATGTCCTCGGTAGCGGTATAACTTTTAACGTCTTCGGTTTCTTCGGAACCGCTGAGCAACTGTGGAAGTAACATCGCGGCGGGCAGGATACCTGCGGCGGCAAGAATAGCAATATCACGCAAGCGGGAAAGAAGAGCCCAACCCCACCTAGTTTTAACTGTTGGTTCCTCGGCAGTATCGGTTGTCAAAATTGTTTGTGCATCAAGTTTTCTGCTTGGTACAAACACAAGGTAAAACAACCACCATAAGCCAAGTAACATAACAATTACCGTGACTGCTGATGGGTGCACCATCACTACGCCCATCAGCCCTAACCCCGCAGCAAAAGCACGCTGCGGCACGGCCGGCACTGACATATATAGTGCGGTAACAATTCCAGCCATCGACATTGCTGCCACATATGGCCAGGCTCCCACATAGTGCCCGATCCAATAAATCGTAGGAGCTGCAACAATAGCCGGGGCAGCAAATCCAGCGGCAATCTGAGCGGTTAGCCCACGATTTCCCACCATACGCCAAGCTAAAAGGCCAATACTGAGCGGCAAAGTGATCGCAGGAATAACTAACCCAGCAATATTAGTAGCTTCAATAGGGCTTAGATCAAGCAGATTAGCCATAATCGAAGCACCGGCGTGCCAACCAGAGGGATAATAAAGATCTAACTGGCTTTCGATATTGCGTAGCTCACCCATCCGCGTAGGATCAGCAATGCCACGCTCCATAATGAAGCGAATTTCGCTGGCATGCCAGTGCACGTCCCAGCCTTGAAAAATAGCGCCCAACCCATGTTCGTTACGCTGGTATAGCGCTACCGAGCGGGTTAAAAATAGGTAACTACCGGCAACAGCTCCAGCAAGGGGGAAAATCCACCGAAGGTCATACAGTGACCCCGGAGCTTTCAGCCATGCCCATCCTTGTGCTGGTCGACGTCGACGGCCAACTAAAAAAAATCCACCACGCCACAATAAGGCGAGTGCGCATATCCCCAGCGAAAATATAATAACGCTTCCGGGTGAGTAGCGAATACCTATCTGACCATAAAGCCAACCCGAGAAACCGAAAAGTGCAAAGGAAGTGGGAACACTAGCCGCACCTGCCCAGGGGATACGCAGACCAGATGCCAGGTTTAGGATAAAACCGGGCACTATAAAAATGGCCACGGCAAGCCAGATCACTTGCGCTGTATCCACAAAACGTCCTTCACACTGAATTCATTTTTATTCCCAAACCACCACAATGCAGGCAGTCTTGGCAGACAATACTAGAGATTCTAGCTTTATTCACTGAGTTTTCTTTGTAGCATAGCTTTACGTGTGTTGAGCACCGTATGTGCGCTACTTATTCACTTATTGGTGGCATACTTCGTTTTGCTCGAGTTTGTTGTGCTCGCGCAGCTAATAATTCTGCCGGTGGATAGTCCACACCGATAAGGCTCAGCCCCTGTGCTGGGGCAACCGGTACCTTGGAGGAACGTGATTGCTGAGTAAAAAGCTCATCAGCAAAATTGTCATCCCGCTTACCCTCGGCAAAAACTAAGCTGGCGCCTACCAAAGAGCGCACCATTGACCAGCAAAAAGCATCGGCAACTACATCGGCTTCAAAAGTAAGCGGCTCGCTCACACTTGATACATCGCGCCAAGTAAATTCTTCTAGTTTCCGAATTGTGGTGGCATTTTCTCGGTATTTACAAAAAGCAGCAAAATCGTGCAAGCCTACTACGCTTAGTGCAAAAGCCTGCAATCGTTCAGGGTCAACTCGTTTTGGCCAATGTGCGGTATCAATAACCCGAGTAGGCAGTGCGCCGCGTGGATGAAAAGTAATGCGATACAGATAGCGTCGTCGTAAAGCGGAAAAACGAGCGTCGAAACCTGCTGGAGCAAAACTGCACTCATGTACTCGTACATCAGGCGGTAGCAGGCGCGCTAATCGACGAACCAAATGAGCTGGATCGCCGGCAATGCTGCGAGTATCAAGAGCACTGCGCTCAATATCAAAATGTGCAACTTGCCCAGTGGCATGTACTCCAGCATCGGTACGTCCAGCTACTACCAGCTCAATGGGGTGTCGCAAAATTAATGACAGCGCATCTTCCAGCGTTTTTTGCACGGTGCGCAGCGTAGAGTTTCCCTGCTTTGCCCACCCATGAAAATTCGTACCATCATAGGCAAGATCAAGCCGAATTCGTACTTTTTGCATAACCTACTCCCCCACGGCTTTTACAGCAGCATCTTTTTCTGCCTGACGACGGTTACGAGCTAGCAACTTCTCGGCTCGTTTTTTCTCTGCCACTATCGGGTTTTTTATAAAATTAGCGCCGAGCATAAGTAACCAAAGATGTAAAGAATCCACCCACATCCGTTGATAAAGCCCAAAGGGTGCGTGGTATCCACCACGTAGATAGAAAAATAATCCCACTGCCGAAAAGACTAATATCGCTACACCGCAACCGCTTAGTTGTGGGCTTATCCGCCATCGCCAACCTCGAGTAGCTAAAATCCACGTTCCTAGGACGCTAAAGATAATCCCGGCCCATAAGCAAAAGGCATAACTGCTCAGCGCTATATCATGGCCCAATTGGGAAAAATCAACCGAAACTGTACCCACAAAAAGCGCTGCGATACCAGCTAATCCAAGAGAAAAAGCAATAAAAATACCGAAAACCCGCGCCCACATAATAGTTTTTTTCTCTGTCTGAACGTAACGCTGGGCAACGTGTCCGGTTGCATTAATACCATGTGCTGCAGCGGCTAAGGAGTTCGCCGATAAAATCAATGCACCAGCAAGGATAAGTAATCCGCCGGCAGCTACCCAGCCAAGTACGAAATAGGGATAGCCAGGGCTACATAAATACCGAGGATTAATATCACTGGTAATATTGCCGCATTCACGCACGCCAAGATCGCCAATAAAAAAATAGCGGGTTAAGAAAATCCCATCCCAGTTCAGCATTGCAATAAGCTGACCACCTAGGGCAATAAAGACTGCGCTAATCAGTGCATATCCTGCCAACTGGAGTCGTCTCATTGTTGTAATTCTAGGCAAGAATAAAGAAAAAGGACACCCGAGGGTGTCCTTGCTCTTAGGGCTAAAGAGATTATTTCTCTTCTGCTTCAGTCTCTTCGACTGCTACTTCTTCAGCCTTGGTTTCTTCCACAGCTTCTTCTGCGGCCTTTTCCTCAGCTTTCTTGGAAGCTGCTGCGCGGGTTGCGCGAGTAGCTTCAGCAGAAACAGTCTCTTCGAGAACAAGCGAGATCTGGCTCATAGGAGCGTTATCGCCCTTACGGTTCTCTAGCTTGATAATACGGGTGTAGCCACCAGCACGATTCTCAAACTTAGGGGCAAGCTCGTTGAACAAGTAGGTAACAACTTCCTTGTTTGGAACAAGCTTTAAAACGTTGCGACGATCGGCAACGGTGCCACTCTTAGCTTTGGTGATGAGCTTCTCTGCGTAAGGACGCAGCATCTTAGCCTTAGCATCGGTGGTCTTGATTGCGCCGTGCTCGAACAACTGAGCCGCAAGGTTCGACAGAATATGCTTCTGGTGGCTCGCGGAACCGCCGAGACGGGCGCCCTTCTTAGGGGTAGGCATTGTGTACTCCTCGTGTACGGATTAAGTGAGCGCGTGAACTGGCCGAAACCAGTTCTTCATTAGGCTTTTTACTCGGAATCTTCCGCAGAAGGATCACGATAATCACCGGTAGCGGCGTCGTAACCTTCGAGCTGGGTAGGATCGAAATCCTCAGGCGCATCCTTTAGGGTCAAGCCTAGGTTAGCAAGCTTGATCTTTACCTCGTTGATCGACTTCTGACCAAAGTTACGAATATCCAACAGATCGGATTCACTGCACTCGGCAAGTGCTCCAACAGTGTGGATTTCCTGACGCTTCAGGCAGTTATAAGAGCGAACGGAGAAGTTCAAATCTTCAATAGGCATACTATAGGCAGCAATGTACTCGGTTTCCTGTGGGGATGGACCGATTTCAATACCCTCGGCAGCGGTGTTGAGCTCGCGGGCGAGACCGAACAGCTCCACCAGGGTCTTGCCTGCTGATGCTAGTGCATCGCGAGGTGCCATGGAATTCTTGGTTTCAACATCGATAATCAGGCGATCGAAGTCGGTGCGCTGCTCAACACGAGTAGCTTCGACTTTATAGCTCACCTTCAAAACCGGAGAATAGATCTGGTCCACAGGAATGCGACCGATCTCGTTATTACCATTGAACATGGTTGCTGGAACATAACCGCGGCCACGTTCAACAACCATTTCGATTTCCAGACGACCCTGCTCATTGAGGGTAGCCAAGTGCAGATCTGGATTGTGAATCTCCACTCCTGCAGGTGGCTCAATGTCACCAGCGGTTACAATGCCAGCGCCCTCAGAGCGCAGGTACATTACTACTGGCTCATCAGAGTCAGAGGAAAGAACCAAGCTCTTAATGTTGAGAATGATGTCGGAAACATCTTCCTTAACACCATTGATCGTGGTGAACTCATGAAGCACACCATCAATCTTGATGCTGGTTACTGCTGCACCTGGAATAGATGACAACAGTGTGCGACGCAGCGAATTACCAAGGGTATAGCCAAAGCCTGGCTCCAAAGGTTCAATGGTGAACTTGGAACGGGCATCACCAACAATTTCCTCGGTCAAGGTAGGACGCTGAGAAATGAGCATGAAATTCTCCTTTTGACTCGCCCACTATTTGACGAATCACGATGTATTAAAAGGATGGGTGTGTGAAGAAGATTCCGTTCAGCACAGTGATCAACGCACCTGCTGAACAAAGAATTACTTCGAGTAAAGCTCGACGATGAGCTGCTCTTGCAGTGGAACGTCGATCTGAGCGCGCTCTGGCAACTGGTGCACGAGAATGCGCAAGGTTGCAGGAACAACCTGGATCCATGCTGGTACGACTGCGTCGACCAGGTTTTCCTGAGCCTCTTCGAACCACACCATCTTCTGCGATTTCTCGCGAACGTCGACGATGTCATAACGAGAGACACGGTAAGAAGGAACGTTAACCTTCTTGCCATTAACGGTGAAGTGACCGTGAGAAACAAGCTGACGAGCCTGACGACGGGTACGTGCTAGACCGGCACGGTAAACAACGTTATCGAGACGGGACTCTAGCAAGATAACCAGATTTTCACCGGTCTTACCTGGCAAGCGGTTAGCTTCGGCATAGTAACGACGGAACTGCTTCTCCAGTACGCCGTAGGTGTACTTTGCCTTCTGCTTCTCTTGTAGCTGCAAAAGATACTCGGACTCTTTAATGCGAGCACGGCCAGCTTGCCCTGGTGGGTAAGGACGACGCTGGAATGCCTTGTCTCCGCCGACAAGGTCGACGCGGAGACGACGGGACTTACGGGTTGCTGGGCCAGTATAACGAGCCATTGTAAGTTACCTGTTCCTTTCTTATACGCGACGACGCTTCGGTGGGCGGCAGCCGTTGAATGGCTGAGGGGTCACATCAGAAATTGAGGTGACCTCCAGGCCAGCAGCCTGGAGCGAACGAATTGCAGTCTCTCGACCCGAACCTGGGCCTTTGACGAATACGTCAACCTTCTTCATGCCGTGATCCATTGCCTTACGGGCAGCGTTTTCAGCAGCAAGCTGAGCAGCGAATGGAGTAGACTTACGAGAACCCTTGAAACCAACGTGGCCAGAGGATGCCCAAGAGATAACAGCACCGGATGGATCCGTGATGGAAACAATGGTGTTGTTG
This sequence comes from Corynebacterium kutscheri, assembly GCF_000980835.1. NCBI lineage: Bacteria > Bacillati > Actinomycetota > Actinomycetes > Mycobacteriales > Corynebacteriaceae > Corynebacterium > Corynebacterium kutscheri. Next base: position 389,641 of record NZ_CP011312.1, on the reverse strand, counting down.
AAGGTGGACTTGATATATGCGTGACCTGCGGCCACATTCTTTTTTACAACGCGACGGCCGGTACGGCGTGCGCCACTACGTGCTTTAGGAGGCATGAATTACTTCTTCTTTCCGGCGATCGTCTTCTTAGGACCCTTACGCGTACGAGCGTTGGTCTTGGTACGCTGACCACGAACAGGAAGGCCACGACGGTGGCGGAGTCCCTGGTAGCAGCCGATTTCGATCTTGCGACGAATATCAGCCTGAACCTGGCGGCGAAGGTCACCCTCCACCTTCCAAGTAGCTTCGATAACGTCACGAAGAGCAGCAATCTGCTCGTCGGTCAAGTTATCGGTGCGCAGATCTGGAGAGATTCCGGTCTCTTCAAGCAGTTGTGCGGCGCGGGCTGGGCCGATGCCGTAAATATAAGTGAGTGCAACCTCCATGCGCTTATTGCGCGGGAGGTCAACTCCAGCTAGACGTGCCATAAGGCATAACCTTTCCGGTTGTTACGGTGGTTTTCTCCATGCTCGTCCTCAACAATTTCGTACTTCGCCCGGTCGGAGCCGGACTGTGGACAAAAGATCCTTAAGGCTTTGGCCACCGCAGCCAAAGGTAAAGCAGCGTTCATCATAAATAATGAACGCCTTGGAAGCACGGAGGCTTAATATTATTTGTAGCGGTAAACGATACGACCACGAGTGAGATCATACGGAGACAGCTCTACAACAACGCGATCCTCAGGAAGGATACGGATATAGTGCTGGCGCATCTTACCACTGATGTGAGCAAGTACTTTATGTCCATTGTCTAGCTCGACACGGAACATTGCATTAGGTAGTGGCTCGATAATCTTGCCCTCAACCTCAATTGCGCCTTCTTTTGCCATAGACTCCACATTCCTATCATCAGTATTAAAGTGTTGTGCCACTTCAATATTGTGATGTCGTATAATCACTGCTAACTACAGGTGTTTACCCTTTTGGCAGTACACCATCAAACAACAATACAGTTTTTTATCAGAAAAGCCAACTGAGTCGCACTGGGTGTTTATCACTTCCCAATGCTTAACGACGCTTGACTTAACACAAACTATAAATCAGGTGGTAACTAATTATTAGTTACCACCTGATTTATATTGTGGGCATTAAAATGCTGATTAATAAACGTAAACTACATCACCGATGTGCAACTGATTAAAGAAGGTCACCGCATCCTTGTGGTTAAGATGGATACAGCCGTGTGATGCCACCTGTGGACTTCCTTCATGGAAGGCTATGCCGTTATTGGTGAAATACACTGAGTACGGCATTGGCGCATTATTAAATTCTCGAGAAATTTCATCTTTAATCTTACGATTAACCCGGAAAGCACCCTTTGGGGTTTCATAACCTACCCGACCACTAGAAATAGGAACTGCACCATAACTAACCTGTCCATTTTCTTGTAGCCAAGAACGTTGGCCTGCGAGATCAATGCAGGCACGAGCATGTGCTGGGCATAAGCCAGTATCAAAAGCTGGTTGTGCTGGTTCTACTGGTTTAGGAGCAGGTACCACCACTGGAACACTACGTTGCTGGATGAGACCAGGAAACGCAAGATTAATGACATTATCGACATTGCGCTTTACTACAGCAGCAGCCTCAGCAGATAAGCCCGCATCAGCTTGAGCATGCAAAGACATGCGCAATTGCCAAGCACCGTCACGGGTAGAACGATCCACATTCGCTAGCTGCTGTTCAATCGAATTCTTTATATTACTTGAGCCAAGATCTTCTGCAGAAGCAACAGTGGCTTGCCCCCATAGCACTGCGGTAGCAGTTGCCACAGTTGCAACCATCGCGGATAAACGGCGACGAACAGCAGTTTTCGAAGAACGAACCGTATAAGACATGTCGTTACTATATCCCGACTGAGTGAAAACTAAAGAAACCATCGCCGAGTGCGATTGCACTAACACAATAAAACTTAATATTTTCCTGCATTTTTTATATATGGCGACATGTAGCCAAAAATGCATCACCGCTACCAAAACGGTGATGCACTTCCCATTTTTAACCCAGCTATTCAATGGTTATAGACCAAGTATTTTTTGAATCATACGCCACTGGGTGGCTACAGCGCTTAAGAAAATACCTAAAATTGGCACAGCTACCAGCAAAACTTTAAAAATATTTCCCCATACATTGTTCTTAGCGTTATTGCTGTTCTTTTCTTTTTCTAACCGCAGAGCTTCTTCAGCAGCTTTTCTTGCAATTTCTGCTGCTTCTTTAGCCTCGGCGAGTGCTTTGGCTTGATTTCTCGCTTTAGTTAATTCAGTTTCCAACTTGGACAACTGTTCACTTAATGCTTTGGCTTCTTGCGCGGCTTTCTCAGCTGCCTGACGTGCTTCTTCCGAAGATTTTTCAGCTGCTTTTAGTTTAGCATTGGCTTTTTCAGCGGCATCGGCAGCTTGTTGTGCAGCTTCTTTAGCTTCAGCAAGTGCTTGTTCTAATTCCGTCTTATCGTTTTCAGCATTTTCTAATTTCTTGGTTAGCCCAAGCACTTTCATAGTAGCTTCGGCAGCTTTTGCGGTAGCGGCTTTTGCTTCTGCAATGGCTTTCTCTAGCTCCGGGTCGGGAAGATCGGTAATACCCAAAGCTTTATTGCTCAAACAATCTGCACCCAACCAGGCCATATTGAATCGAGCAAAATTAAGCGTCATACCTTTTTCTTTGGTTCCTGATTCATAAACCATACCGATATTGCCATCTTCCATCGGAGTCATTACCGAATATTGGAACCGACCGGAATCAATTTGCTTAGCATATGGCCAGGTCTTACCATCGTCGCAGGAGGCCATTACCCAGCCATTTGAGCGTCCGTCATTACCACGTTGCCTTAGGTCAATGGGTGCCGAGTATAAAAGGACGCGTGCAGCGGCACTTCCTTCGGGAGCATTAGGGTAAGCACGAATCAGTCCCACATTAATTCCTTTGTTTCGGTTCTGAGGATATTGTGGTGGCGCAGTAATGATTCGTGCTGGATCTGACCAGTGTTCACCCTGATCGCTCGAGTATGCAACCCAACGGTCTTTATCGTTATCTTTAGAGTTCATCATAATACGACCATCAGATAACTCGACGAGCTTGTTCTCGTCACCGCCGAAATTGCCGTCGCCGCCAATACCTTCACCAACATTCCAAGTCACTCCGTGATCATCGGAATATATAGCCAGGTTAACAACACTATGACGACCCCGATAGTTTGTATTAACCGCGATAGGAACTAATAGCCGCCCAGCATGTTCACCATATTTCAGCTGAATTCCAGCACCAGAGGTAACAAAGCGACCTTTACCTAAGACCTCTTCACCGGGGCGAGCTTTCACCTGAATTTTTTCGGTTAAACCACTAATAACTCGCAGATTTGACCAGGTTAATCCATTATCATCCGACTCAATAACGACGGTATCTTGTACATCACGACGGGTGATTTCTGCATTTGGATCAGCAGAGTTTACTCCCTCGCGAGAATCAAAAAAGCGATAGTCATAACCGCGCACAAAGAAAGAAAATATCTTTCCGGTTTGACGATCAACTACTAATGATGGGTCAGTATAAGACAAACGGCGCGGATCCTTAGTGCCCTGGGCAATAAAGCCGCTGGGGATAAAGGTTTGTCCAGAATCCGTGGAACGATAAAGTTCAATATCTGTTTGCCATTCTTACTGGTTATGCTTCATATTTTCATATGGCGCATCACGACACCAGGTTTTGCTTTGTTCACCTGGCCCATAGCGATTATCAAACGCCACTAATAGTGTTCCATCTGCTGCGGTAGCAATAGCTGGGATACGGAAACAGCGCTGCGACTCAGGATCTGCATCACGAATAATCTTTGTTTCAAATACTTCCTCACTCGCAGGTGCTGGTAATTTCCACTCACCTGCGGCGCCGCGGGCACTAGTAGTAGGCGGCGCAGCATCGAAAAGCCCCTGTGTAGTGATCTGTTCAGCTACTGGATCAAAAGCATCTTGTGTCCTACCCGCTGGTACCACAATTGTCTGAGTACCTAAAGCAAGGATTGCGCTAAAAGCAATAATCGCTGTGCGAGTTGTTTGGCCGCATGATTTCACCACTAAAACTCCCTTCCTAAAACAAGTGAAACGCAATTTATAAGGCACGTATCACATCAGATGTCTGATCTCCCATGGGACTGAGTGTCTTAAAAATTTTTTCACACATGGGAAATTCGTCACATTAATTAAAAGAAGTGACTAGACATACAGACGGCATTATTAAGCAGAGTAGCAATGGCAATAAAAAGCGAGCTTAAATGTGACTCCTGTCATTTATTTAAAACTTTCACCTGTAATCACAAAAAGAGCCAAAATAATGGCAACTATTACCCCCATCGACGAAGAAAAAGTCACAAAAACAACAAAAGTGGTTGAGCAAACTGCTTGACTCAACCACTTTTAGATAGTGCTTTCTAGCTACTTCCGGAGGGTAAGAATTCTAGGACCGGTCTTTGTAGCTGCTACTGTATGCTCCCAATGCGCCGCCCAAGAGCTATCGGCACTGACTACTGTCCAATCATCATCAAGTACAAAAGAATCCACTGACCCCAAAGTAAGCATGGGTTCAATTGCAAGTACTGACCCTTCTTGAATAACTGGACCACGACCTGGCTTACCTTCATTGGCTAAATAAGGTTGTTCATGCATAGTCCGACCAATCCCATGGCCACCATAACCGTCGACAATGCCCAATTTCACCCCAAATTTCTTCTCAGCATTACGGGTAGCTTGTTCCAATGCATAAGAAACATCGGTGAGTTTATTGCCCGGCACCATTGCTTTCATTCCTTCCATCAGCACCCACTCGGTAGCCTGGTTAAGCGCCATGGCTTCAGCCGAAAGCTCCCCCACACCGAAACTCCAGGCAGAATCACCAACCCAGCCATCTAGAGTTGCCCCACAATCAATGGAAACCAGATCCCCTTCTTTTAAAATGGTTTCTGCATTAGGAATGCCATGCACAATAACCTCATTTACTGAGGAACAAATTGATCCCGGGAAACCCTGATAGCCCTTAAAAGTAGGGATCGCACCATTCGAGCGAATAACTTCTTCGGCGATTGCATCAAGCTCTAATGTACTTACCCCCACAGCCGCGGCTGCTTTAACCGCCTGCAAAGCTTTGCCAACAATTTCTCCGGCAGCTTGCATAGCATCGAGTTCACCAGGCGTTTTAGCCGGAATTACTTTACGTTTAGAACGAAAACCCATTACTTTACTTTCCTATCCATAAAATTTAGCTAAATTCTTTTTTCGCTAACGATGCTGTAGCAAACAAAAAACCGAGCACCAACGCCTGCTATGCAATAACTGCATAATCGTGCGTTAGCCCTCGGCTTTAACTACTCAAATATTATTTTCCTAGCGCAGACAATGTCGCAGCATTAATCTCATCTACGCTACCTTCTGCGGTAATAGAAATAATACGCTGACCATAATGATCGATCAGTGGCGCAGTCTCATTACGATAAACCTGCAACCGAGTACGAATGGTTTCTTCATTGTCATCTGCGCGCCCACGAGCAAGCATCCGCTCTACTACAACATCTTCGGATACCTGGTAGTTAATAACACCATCGAGTGCGGTACCAAACTCAGCAAGGAAGCCTTCTAATAGTTCAGCTTGTTCTACCGTGCGTGGGAAGCCGTCGAGAAGAAAACCGTTTTGTGCATCTGATTCCTCTAGACGTGCTTTCACCATACGCGCGGTAACGTCAGTGGGAACAAGATTACCAGCGTCAATGTACTGCTTGGCCTCGATGCCTAAGGGAGTGCCTTCGCCAATATTGGCACGGAAAAGATCACCCGTAGAAATGTGTGGGATACCCAACTTTTCACTGAGAATAGCTGCTTGGGTGCCCTTACCTGCACCTGGAGGGCCGAGAAGTACGAGTCGCATTATTTCAGAAGTCCTTCATAGTTGCTTTGCAATAGCTGGGATTCGATCTGCTTAACGGTAGTCAAAGCAACCGAAACCATAATCAAAATAGCGGTACCACCGAATGGTGTGGCACTTGCCGAACTTGAGCCTACTCCCAAATCCAGGGCAATGTTTGGCAAAACGGCAATAATACCCAAGTACAGTGCACCAACGAAAAGAAGTCGGTTCATCACATAGCCTAAATACTCTGCAGTAGGTTTACCTGGTCGAATACCAGGGATAAAACCGCCGTACTTCTTCATGTTATCGGCCTGATCATTGGGATCGTACTGCACCGAAACATAGAAGTAAGAGAAGAAGATAATCAAGGCAAAGTACAACACAATGTACTGCCATGAAGATGGAGTTTGTAGGTACTGGATAACCTTAGTTTGCCACCAGTTATCTGGAATCTCAGTGCGGCCAGAGTTAACAATTTGGGTAATAAGAACTGGCATATAAATCAAAGACGATGCGAAGATCACTGGGATCACGCCTGCCTGATTCACCTTTAATGGCAGATAGGTTGATGAGCCACCGTACTGACGACGACCAACCATGCGCTTAGCATATTGCACTGGAATACGACGCTGACCTTGCTCAACGAAAACCACGCCAACCACAAGAATAATGACAGCCAAAAGAACGACTGCGAACACAACACCGCCGGAAGCACCGAGGATATTAGCACCATCAGAAGGCAAGCGGGTAGCAATACCAGCAAAAATCAGCAAGGACATACCATTGCCAACACCGCGTTCAGTAATGAGCTCACCAAGCCACATCACCAACATGGCACCAGAGGTCATCACCATAACCAAGAGAACGAGATCCCAGATCGTGCGACCTGGATATAGTACGGCAACTCCCTGGCCTAGCAGCTGCTCCCGATCAGCCAACGCTACAATGCCTGAGGACTGCAAAAGAGCCAATCCTAAGGTGAGATAACGGGTGTACTGATCCATCTTTGCTTGGCCGGACTGACCTTCTTTTTTCAGCTCCTCAAAACGAGGAATAACCACCGTTAATAGCTGAACAATAATCGACGCAGTGATATAAGGCATCACACCGATTGCAAAAACCGACAGCTGCAGTAGTGCGCCACCAGAGAAAAGGTTGATCAGCGAATAAACGCTGCCCGAAGATTCAGTCAGCTCGCGGATACGTCCGGAGATGGAACCGTAGTTGACACCCGGCGAAGGAATCTGGGCACCAATGCGGTACAAAATAATCAGCGCTATGGAGATAAGAATCTTCCGGCGCAGATCAGCGTCCTTGAATGCCTGAAGAATGGCGGACAACGTGGCCTCCTGGCTTTACCCTTAGCAGCCTCACAATCAATTAATAATGACAATTAATAATGAAAGCGTCCCTAGGGAGTAAAAAACTTGTGGAAACACCCCAGTAAAGAAAACCGATAAGGACATACTTACTTGCATATTTTTAAACCCGAAAGCTCAAGCATTACGCCAGCGTATGCCACGTATCTAACGTTCTCTTCAACTGAGAAGATGGACATAGACCTAACCACTCTAGCACTCAGAGCACTCTTATTCCATATCAGTTTTTTCACAGGATTAGCCAAACGTGCGAACCGAGGCATAAATGTGGGTAAAAAAACCGGCTACAAAACCACTAATCCACCCCCAATACCGTTACCTAACACACAATTAACTAATTATTCGATCTAAGACACGTAGACTTACAAGGTCGGTTCCCAGTCAAACTGGGGCGCACTTCACTCGGATCGTTCGGCACGTACCTGCCGATGAAGCACAGTAAAGGAGCCTTTAATGGCACGCGTTGTTTTTGAAAAAGCCACCTGCGTTTATCCTGGCGCAGACAAGCCTTCCGTCGATTCTTTTGATATTGAGATCGCTGATGGTGAGTTCCTCGTTCTTGTCGGTCCTTCCGGTTGCGGTAAATCCACCACCTTGCGGATGCTCGCCGGCCTAGAAGATGTCACCTCCGGTCGCATTCTTATTGGTGATCGCGATGTCACCGATATGCCACCAAAAGATCGTGACATCGCTATGGTTTTCCAGAATTATGCTCTTTATCCGCATATGACTGTGCGTGAAAATATGGGCTTTGCGCTGAAAATCGACGGTCGCCCTAAAGAGGAAATCAATGCACGCGTGGAAGAGGCTGCCCGCACCTTGGATCTCACGGAATACCTTGATCGCAAACCAAAGGCTCTTTCTGGCGGTCAGCGCCAGCGTGTCGCCATGGGTCGGGCGATTGTGCGTAAGCCAGAGGTATTCTTAATGGACGAGCCATTGTCTAACTTGGATGCAAAGCTACGTGTGCAAACCCGTACTCAGATTGCTGCTCTCCAGCGCGAGCTGAATGTCACCACTATGTATGTTACCCACGATCAAACCGAAGCTTTGACCATGGGAGATCGCATCGCCGTACTAAAATTCGGTATTCTCCAGCAGATTGGCACCCCACGGGAGCTTTATGATCGCCCTGCCAACGAGTTCGTCGCTGGGTTCATTGGTTCCCCAGCAATGAACTTGGGTACTTTTACCATCGAAGGCACAAATGCTGTTCTTGGCCGCGCTCGAGTACCGCTTTCCCAGGCTACTTTGGCTGCGATTACCCCAGCAGACAACGGTAAGATTGTTATTGGTTTCCGTCCCGAAGCTCTCGAAGTAGTCAGTGAGACGGAAGAAAATACTATTCCGGTCAAGCTCAGCTTAGTAGAAGAGCTTGGATCTGATGCGTATATGTATGGCACCCTTGCCGGTGGCGGTAGCCTTGGCTCTGGTACCGATGCCAACCCAGATGATGAGTCCACTGACACCATTATTATCCGCACCGCACCTCGTAGCGCGCCACCAATTGGTTCGATCGTTCATGTTCGTATCCGCGAAGGTGCACAACATAACTTCTCTAAAGCGACCGGCAATCGTCTACCAGACTAAGGTTGGTTAATTAAGCACAGAGTTTGTCAAAGATAGACTCTGTGCTTCTTTTGCTTTTCGACGTATTTTTTCTCACGCACACCACAACAACATGCTTGTTTGAAAAGCACTAGAATAAAAATTTATGCAACCATCGATGCACATCACTAATGGGACTATTGCGCCTGCACTTCTTGGACTACCGTGGCACCTTCCACTTGTGGACTGGCCTGAAGAACTCCTTGCCGCGCTGCCGCGCGGTATTTCTCGCCATGAAGTGCGCTTCGTCAAAATCCCAGGCATGGTTATTGCAATAAAAGAAATCGGACAGCGTTCTGCCCATCACGAATATAGAATGCTACGTGATCTGCGTCGCCTTGGCGCTCCTGCGGTACAACCGCTAGCAGTTATCACCGGACGTAAAGATGAAAATGGGGAAGAGCTTACCGCAGCGTTAGTCACGGAGCACTTAGAGTTTTCACTCCCCTACCGTGCGGTATTTTCCCAAGCTATGCGCGCTGAAACAGCTGACCGGCTTATCGACTCACTCGCTGTGCTCTTAGTACGAATGCATCTGCTTAATTTCTTCTGGGGCGATGTCAGCTTGTCCAATACTCTTTTTCGTCGTGACGCTGATTCTTTCTCCGGTTATCTCGTTGATGCAGAAACTGGTGAATTACAACCACAACTTACTGATTCTCGTCGACTTTATGACCTAGAAATAGCGCGAGTGAATATCATCGGTGAGCTGATGGATCTGCAAAGTGGTGCTTTATTGCCCGAAGACATTGACACAATTGATATTGGCAATCGAATTATAAGTAAATACGAGTTGCTCTGGCATGAACTTACTGGTGAGCAAGCAATCAATGCTGATGAGTATTGGAAAGTAGAAAGTCGCGTCGAAAAGCTTAATAAGCTGGGTTTCGATGTCGGGGAGCTTAAAATTGACACTACCGATCAGGGACAAAAACTTATTATGCGTCCGCGAGTAGTAGATGCTGGGCACCATCACCGTGCACTCATGCGGCTTACTGGTATGGATGTTCAAGAGGGGCAGGCGCGTCGTATTCTTAATGCGATTGCTGCTTATCGAGCAATTAACGGCAAAGACAATATCGCTGAGGTACAAGTAGCCCATGAATGGCTTAATAAGGTTTTTGAGCCGATTATTTCTATGATTCCGACGGAATATGCCGCCAAGCTACAACCGGCACAGATGTTCCACGAGGTTATTGAGAACCAGTGGTATCTTTCCGAACAGGCTGGTTACGAGGTTCCCCTGCAAGAAGCCGCCGAGCACTATATCAACACAGTTCTACCTACCCGTCGTGACGAAGCCGTCTTTTTAGATCTTGATCCGCACGACGAACTTTCTCAAGCCTAGGTAAAGAAATAAAATACCAGGCCAGCTACCCCTAGAACGATGGGATAACACCACATCCAGATTCGAGAAACCAGGGTATCCTGCTGGATCAGTGGTGCCCGATAGTGCAAGAAAACCACACCGATACCAGGAGTCATAAACATCACTGCACCAAAGCCACCAGTGCTAAGCATCATTCGGTTTTCTTGATCCCATAGGTAATAGAAAATAAAGAAAAACCCGATAACTAATACCCCTAGTGGTGCAATACCTAGTCGGACACCGATGCTTAGCAGAATGAGCCAGAAAACAGCAGCTGCAAACACGCAGACAAGAATTACTATCCGGGCTAACTGCGGCAGTGGTTGAGTATATTGAATTGCGGTCAGCAAAATTATGCTCATTGCTAATGCCCACACTGGGTTCTGGCTAGCCAAACTGAAAAAAGAGCCCTCACTTACTAGGTCATAAGGAATCTCAGAAACCGCAGCAAGTACAACTGTCCAAAGAAAAAGTTGACGTAACGCACAACCACGTTTAATCAAATAAACAAAGTACCAAGTAAAAATGGGTACAGCCGCCCATGAGATGACTTCAAAAAGTAAACCCCAGGTTAAAAGCCCCAGCGATTGCTCTGCAAGATCTGCATCATCAAAAACAATAAATGCGCGTCCAATGATCTGGCTACCTGCCAACCAAGAAGCAATTATTAATAATTTACGCAGGCCAAAGCCATGACCAATACCAGGTGGGGTCTGAGTACTCACTTTTTACTCACTTATCTTATATAGAACGCACGAACGCGCCCTGGGCTCTATGAAGAGCCTATGGGCGCGTTAAAAAGCTTAACCCTTAACGGAACCGGCCATAGATTCCTGGTAGAAGCGTTGCATCACGATAAATAGGATCGCGATAGGAATAGAAATACATACTGCACCAGCTGCGAAACGAGCAAACCAGTCATAAATGTATTCTCGCTCTAGCATCTTCCACAGGCCTAAAGAAACCGTATAGTTTTCCTGGGTACGGGCAATAGCTTTTGCTAGTACAAAATCTAGCCATGGGGTAAGGAAGCCAATAATTGCTTGATAAACAATCATCGGACGGGCAATGGGGAGAATAATCATGTAGAAGATTTGCCACCGGGTACAACCGTCAAGCAAAGCAGCTTCATCTAAGGAAATTGGAATAGTATCCATGAAGCCCTTCATCATATAAAAGCCCATGCCAGAACCAGCCGAATAAACGATAATCAGCGCTAGGTTGGTAGTCCAGCCCTGGGTAAGCCCCATTGCTTTAAGAATGAAGTAAATAGCTACCACACTCATAATGCCTGGGAACATACCCAAAATCAGTGCAATATTCATATAGACTTTACGGAAGCTAAAGCGCATCCGCGAAAGCGAATAAGAAACCAACATCACGAAGGTAACACTGATCAAGCAAGTAAAAATAGCGATAATCAGGGTGTTAAGGAACATCTTCGGGAAGTTCAACACCTGGGTATCGGTAAAAAGTTTGGTGTAGTTATCTAGGCTATATTCCGTTGGGAAAAACGTATTGGTGTATGGAGCAGGGTTAGCGTTAAAACTTTCTGCAACGACCCATACGATAGGAATAATCCATAGAAACGCTAGAATGCCAAGGAAGGTATGCACCACAATATCAGTGATCCGACGCATACGACGTTGGTTTGTGGTCGTATATTTATCTTGATCGATAGTCATCACTGGAATCCTTCCTCGTTACGGTACGAGCCGCTTCGGCGGTACGTAATCAAAGCCACCACAGAGAGAACAATGAAGGTGAAAATACCGATGACTGCGCCCAGGTTGTAGTCGCCACGATCGACGGTTAGTTTATACAGCCAGGTAATCAAAAGATCTGTCTTACCAGCAGAAGCGCCCACTGGAGTTGGGTCTCCGCCAGAGAGCATATAAATCACGTTAAAGTTATTAACGTTAGCGGTGAAAGTTGTAATCAGGTACGGGGTGGTCACAAACAGCATGTATGGCAAGGTGACATTGCGATAAATCTGCCACCAGTTAGCGCCATCAAGGCGTGCTGCCTCATAGAGTTCACCTGGAATATTCTGCAAAATACCGGTGACCTGCATAATGGTGTATGGAATACCAACCCACAGGTTGATAAGAATCACGGTAACTCGTGCCCATGTGGCATCAGTGAAAAATGGTAGTGCAGAATCCGTCAAACCCCAGTCCTGCAAGAGCCGGTTAATAATACCTTCTGGTTGCAGCATTGAGCGCATAATCAGCAAAGTAACGAACTGTGGCACTGCCACTGATAGGGAGAAAATTGCCCGCCAGAATGATTTACCACGAGTGGTTTTGCGGTTAATGATCATCGCTAAGACCATGCCCGCAAAGTAGTTCAAGAAGGTAGCAAAAAATGCCCACACTAAAGTCCAGGTAAGAACCTGAAGGAATAGTCGGCCATTAACAGCGCCACCTTCATTGGAGAACACAGCGTAGAAGTTATCTAACCCAACCCAGTCGAACTTCTGAACGTGATTTGAATCGTAGCTGGTAAATGCCATGGAGATCATGAACACCAAGGGCAATACCGTAAAGATAAGGATGCCAGCTACTGGCAGACTCATCAGCAAAATTGGGGCATCATCATCAGTTAATGCATGAAGGTCTTCTTTTAGCGAGCGAGCACTACCTCGTTTTTGCTCAAATACCTGTGCTTTATAGCCACTGCGCAAGGCAATAGTTGCAAACCAAATAAAGACGAGGGTGAGGAAGACAGAAGCTACTCCACCAAGCAAAATAACTACTGATGGATCACTATTTTGGTAGGTCCAGAATCCATCAACTTTGACACGAGTCTGTTCACCGGTACCTAAGGATGGTAATTCCTTAAGCGCAGGAATTCCTTTAGTGAAAAAAGCGTATAAGGCAATAAGTTCTATGGCGAGAAAAGCGATACCCTTTGTGTACTGCTTACGGGTAATATTGCCTAGACCAAAAATAACTAATGAAAGCTTTGTTTTTATATCTCCCTGTGACCAAGCTTGAGAGATACGATAAGGGCTAGGCGCATCGCTACGTTTTGCGCCACGCTTCTTCTGCTTCTTTATAGGTTTTGTGGGCACGACCAGTGGCTCTTGCTGTTCAATTGCTGGAGCAGTCATGAGTCTTTCCTCCCTCCTTCATTCTTTTTCAACGACATATAACGAGCGACGCTCATGGGATACCCCACGATGCGCGCATAATAAGAGCAGTCATGATAATGAGCCCAGACCAACAATAGGTACCGAAAGTTCTGGGCTCATCACATAGTCATGAAGCTATTTAGAGTTGCTTTAAGCTGGTGCTCAATGCATCGATCTTCTCGGCAGCATTAGCCGCGGTGACTTCCTTGTTCACCAATGCCTTACCGAAGTTCTCAGTTGGATCCCAGAACTGAGACATAGCCTTAAAGGTTGGCTGCAAAATGGAAGCATCACTGACGGTTTCAAGCAAAGCTACCGATACTGGATCAGAAGAAATAGTGGAATCAGCAGCTAGTGTCTTGTCGGCTGGGATAACACCATTAAGTTCGAAGTGAGTGAGCTGAGAGTCACTCGAAGCAAGGAATGCAGCGAACTCGGAAGCAACCCGTGGGTTTGCCGTGTTTGGGTTATAGGCAACAGCCTTGGAACCGGAGAATGCCTTAAGTTGTAGTTCCTCGCCACCGAGTGTGTAGGTAGGTAGAGATGCAACACCATAGTTGTCCCCTAGTGCTTCCTGGACGTTCTTAGCGTCCCAAGCACCGGAGAATACAACATCAACGTTGCCATTAGCGAGGCCACCGATACCGGCACCATCGACGTCGTTAACGAAGTTCGGGTTTGAAACAACAGTGGTCAGGTATTCAGTAACTTCCGTTGCTCGGTCGCCGAGATTAATACCAGCATCCTTATCGAGGCCGTCCTCGCCAAAGAAGGTTGCACCTGCTGCAGCATAGAAAGCTGGAAGATACCAGGAGTTTGACATTGGGAAGGAGACGCGAGCTTTTTCTAACATGGTGTCAAAGCTCTTAACATCATCCTCGCTGAGCTTAGACTTGTTGTAGTACATGAACCAGGTGTTTGGCTCATAAGGAAGACCATAAACATCGCCATCTTGACCGGTTACCGAGGCAACCATAGTCTCAGAACCTTGTTCGTTCAGCTGTGCTTGGCCATCGTCAGAAAGCGCACCAATAGCGCCAGAATCAAGTAAGGCACCTAGCTGGTCATTAGCAAAAACATAGACGTCTGCAGCTGCGGAAGGATCCTGGTTTACCGTGGTACCGGCATCAGCAGCTGGAACAACAGAGTTCTTCCAGGTGATGTTGTAGTTAGGATTTTGTTTTTCAAATTCTCGCTGCATTGTCTGCAACCAAGAATTAGAATCGCTCTGCTCTTCTTGTGCAGTCCACACAGCCAAAGTCACGTTCTGGGTCTTCTCACCAGAAGAGGAATCAGAGCTAGCAGAAGAACTAGAAGAGTCGCTCGAGCAAGCACTCAATCCTAGTGCGGCGACGCCGAGAACAGCGATTAACTTCTTGGTATGGACCATGTCCATTTCACCACCTTGTATCTTTGGGCAAATAGGTTTGGCAAACAACCAGTACAATGCGCAGCTCGCGCGAGCCAAGTTTGGCTTCGGCATATCTTTTCTTTTAAAAGATGCCCCAGGGGAACACTGGTCATCACCACTGTGTTATAACTTTACCCACTGTGATGCAATAGCACACTATCGGTTTTATTGAGACAGATCACGAAAATGATTACCCTTAACCACAACCCCATAAAAAGGTGAAAAGAATCATATAATTCCAACATGATGACATAGATCTCCACCAGTGCCTCTTAGCTAAAGTTTTGCTAGATATAACTAAAAACTCGCACTTAATGCCCGGTTTTGTCCGATTTTACTTCTAGGGGAGTAAATACAGACGAGGTCAAATTAATACCGCAGCTAACCAATAATGTGGGAACCATGGAACAAGTCTTTTTCCGCTTTTCAACCACCCCCAAAGGTAGGGTAAAAACATGTTTGATCGGCGCTATGACTGCCCTCCGTGGCTTGAAAAAGCTGTTTTCTACGAGATTTATCCACAGTCTTTTTGCGATACCAATGATGACGGAATTGGTGATATTCCAGGAATTATTTCCAAATTGGATTATCTACATGACCTTGGCATTACTGCCTTATGGCTTAATCCCCTCTTCGACTCACCTTTTAAAGATGCTGGCTACGATGTTCGCGACTATCTCACCGTTGCTTCTCGTTATGGCACTAATGATGATTTAGAACAACTATTCCAAGCTGCCCACCAACGCGGGATAAAAGTACTTCTTGATCTTGTTCCTGGACATACCAGTGAAGAACATGTATGGTTCCAACGCAGTGCTGAATTAACCACTAATGAATTTAGCGATCGTTATATTTGGACCTCAAGCGCTTTTGAAGGCAGCCAAGACGAGCGCATGCCATTTATTAGTGGAGAATCTCCTCGCAATGCGGCTTATGTACTGAATTTCTTTAAATGCCAACCTGCACTGAACTTTGGTTTTGCTCATCCCACTAAACCATGGCACGACCACCCCACCGCCGCTGGGCCAACAGCTAATAAACATGCTATTGCCGAGGTAATGCGTTATTGGTTATCCCGTGGGGCAGATGGCTTCCGGGTGGATATGGCTGATTCCTTAGTAAAAAACGATCCTGAAAAAACAGAAACCATTAAAGTCTGGCAAGACATTTTTGCCCTCGTGCGTCCCGATTTTCCGGAAGCGGCTTTTGTATCCGAATGGGGTCGTCCATGGCAAGCTTTTGCGGCTGGCTTCGATATGGATTTCCAACTAGATTGGCGCTTCGGGGATTTCCATAATGGCTACAACCAGCTTGCCCGCGATACAGACACCACCTTGCTGCGCGAAAATGATATAAGCTTCTTTAACTCTGATTCTGCTACTTCTGCTCAAGGATTTATCGACGACTATTCCTGGTTATATAGCCAAACCTCCACTCAAGGCTATATCAGCCTCATTAGCTGCAACCACGACACTCCCAGACTCGCCCCACGGCTTAACCTTGCCGAACGCAGCTTATTTTTCTTCTTCCTGCTCACTATGCCCGGTGTGCCATTTATTTACTATGGCGATGAAATTGGCATGCGCTACCTTGAAGTACCAACAATTGAGGGCGGCTATGCTCGTACCGGAAGCCGCGGAAATATGTGGCCGACACCACCCAATGCACTCATGCCCGTCGATAAGCACTTTCAAGCAGAAGAAGAATTGCGCACACTAGTGCGTCAACTGATTGCACTGCGCAAAGATACTCAAGAACTAACTGATTATCATAATTTCCGTTTTGAAACTATCGACTCGCCAAAGGTATTGCGTTACTATCGCGGCGACTTACTAGTGGTGATTAATGTAGGACACACAGCTGTTGAGATACCTTCGGGAACAGTTCTTTTTGCCCTAGGTAAATATGATCACAACACACTTGACCAACTTAGCGCCTGCATTATTAAGGAGAATTCATGAGCCAAATCATTCACCCAGCGCATAACCAGAATGATTGGTGGCGCAAAGCTGTTATTTACCAAATTTATCCTAAGTCTTTTGCCAGTGATAAAGGAGCTTATGGCACATTAGCAGGGATTACTTCTCGGCTTGAGCATATAGCGAACTTGGGCGCGGATGCTGTATGGATTTCACCTTTTTATCGTTCCCCACAAAAAGACGGTGGTTATGATGTTTCCGACTACCGCGATATTGATCCGCTTTTTGGCACTCGCGCTGATGCCGAAAAACTCATTGAGCGTGCTCATGAACTCGGGCTCAAAGTACTTTTCGATCTAGTACCCAACCATACTTCGGATCAGCATGCGTGGTTTCAAGAGGCACTACACGCCCAGCCTGGATCAGCAGCACGTCAACGCTATTGGTTCGCTGATGGGCGAGGTACTCACGGCGAATTACCACCCACCGATTGGCTCTCAGTTTTTGGTGGTTCAGCCTGGACAAAAGTAAGTCAGCGCTTGGATGCTCCTGGCTCGGCCTGGGAAAATGATCCACAGTGGTATCTCAATCTCTTTGATTCCAGTCAGCCCGATCTTAACTGGTCAAATGAAGAAGTCCGTGCCGAATTCGACGATATTCTGCGTTTTTGGCTTCGTCGCGGTATCGATGGTTTCCGGGTCGATGTTGCCCACGGGTTAGATAAAGATCCACAACTACCTGATTGGCAGTACCACTGGGAAATGGTTGATGGTGGTTCTGATACACCAGCGGATGTTCCGCCACCACCAATGTGGAATCGTCCTGGTGTACACGAAATTTATCGACGCTGGAACAAAGTACTGCACGAATTTGGTACGGATAAAATCTTAGTTGCCGAAGCCTGGGTGGATCCATTGGCAGATTATTTACGTGCCGACGAAATGCACCAAGCCTTCAATTTCCAATTTTTAACCTGCCCGTGGCAGCCAGCAGATCTTCGCAGAGTCATTGCCCAAAGCTACGCCGATCTTGACTCGGTAGCAGCACCGGTAACCTGGGTATTATCCAATCACGATGTGGTACGCGCTAGTAGCCGCATGGGATTAAGCAACGTTGCGGATCGTCCCAATGGTATTCGTGCTAGCGATCCACAACCTGATTACTGCCTAGGGCAAAAACGCTCCTTATCTGCTCATGCACTTATTAGCGCTCTTCCCGGTGGTACCTACATTTACCAGGGCGAAGAACTAGGCCTGCCAGAACACACCACCTTGGACGACGAGCTACGCGAAGACCCTACTTTCATCCGTTCCCACGGCAAAATTCCTGGTCGGGATGGCTGTCGTATACCGCTTCCCTGGGTAGCGCACGCACCGGGTTTTGGCTTTAGCCCGCAGGGTGATACTTGGCTTCCACAGCCTCAGGATTGGGCACAGTTGGCCGTCGATACGCAAAAAGATGACCCCAAGAGCACCCTGAATTTCTTCCGTACCATGCTTGCTTTACGACGCTCACTCCGCTTAGGTGAGGGAGAGTTATTAGCTGCCGAAGGGTACCCGGATAATGTGTTGGCCTATATCAATCGCCGCAACGGACGCGCTGAGATACTCATTATTACCACCTTCGAGCAAGGGTTACCGATGCCAGCTGGCATGCACACTGTGCTAGCTACACAGCCAGTAACTGACACTATTCCAGCGCATACTACTTGCTGGCTACAAGCGGATTAGGCTAAAGCCCACCAAGTACCTGTGCAACCAAGATTTTTACAATCATTGCCACCGGGTAGATCAATGAGTAACCCAAGGCTATGCGCGGATCAAAATTGGTTCGCGCATTAGCAAAGGCCAGTACCGCAGGTTGCGTTTGCACACCGGCAAGGAAACCAGATAGTCGAGTTCCACCCATATTAAATAACCAGCGCATCGTAGCGTAAATGCTCACTGCCATGAGCGTAGTCAAAATGGCACCAAGTAATAAGATATGAATCCACTCGCCAGAGGCAAAAGCCTCACTAACTTGGCTGCCTGCCACGCTACCTGCTTGGGCGAGAAAGACAAGTAACCCAAATTCAGAGAGCACCATTGCTGCCGTATGCGAGATGGTAGTGATAACCGGACCGATACGACCAATTTTTCCTAAAATAAGGCCAACTATTAAGGTTCCAGCTGCTGCACCAAGCTGAATTGAAGAATCCCCTACTTTAAAACTTACCCCACCAATAAATAGTCCAACCGCCATACCTAGGCCAAGCACCACCGGGTTGATATCTGATAATCCGCTTGCCGAATCACCAAAAAACTTTGTTATCTCCGGCATTTTCTTTGTTGGGGCAACCACACGAACCCGATCGCCTTCTTGTAACACCAGATGTGGATCGGCAATCATATCAATGTCACCGCGGCGAACTCTAGAAATAGTCGCGTGGAAACGACCTGCCATATTTAATTGATCAATGCTTTGACCAGCAATCTTAGGATCAGAAACCGTAATACGTCGAAAATCAAGCGTGGAACGATCCTGAATCAATGATTCTTTTGAATCTCGCCCCAGCACTAAAGCAACCCGAGCAAGTTCTTTCCGTGGGCCAACAATAGTAAGCAGATCACCCTTATGCAGCACATCGTCTATATCGGGGTATTCCATGGGATCGTCGCCACGCTTGATCCGGGTAAAAGTAATTTTGCGCTGAGCAAAATGATAAATATCGCTCAGCTTAGGGCTATCGGTACGTTCAACAAAAATTGTTTGATTAGCCAACGGACTCGGTGCATCCTTATCGCGCTTGCTATATCCTAAGGCAAAATAACTTGCTGTAATCATGACAATAACGCCTAAAAGATACGCTACCGAATAGCCGATTGTCGCTAACCCCTCGTTTCCCGATGCTGCTCCAGCAGCTGCTAACGCCGGTGTGTTAGTCAACGCGCCAGCAAAAATGCCAGCAACAAGCGCAATATCCATGCCGAATATATGCACGCCAAGCACATAAGCAACTATTGCAATAACAATAAAAAGTAGAGTTGTTGCAGCAATAGGCCCAACAGCGGTACGAAGCCCATGGAAAAAACTAGGACCAGCGGTAATTCCGATAGTAAAAGCAAAAAGCGCTAATCCAAAATGACCAATCTCATGGTGGAGGGAAACATCAAACCCATGCCCAGCAGCAAGCGCAGAGACCGCAATAGAAAGGAAAAGTACTGCCGCTGCGCCAAGTCCAATTCCGTGGATACGGATTTTCCCTATCGCCATGCCTACCCCAATGAGGAGACAAATAAGAACAATCGGATGCAGCGCGAAAAACTCATATACCGCTAACAATGCCTTCTCCTGCCCTTTGCCAGGTGCTGTTGCCAGACAACAATTTTCATTGTAGGCACAGAAAACGCCCGTGGCAGCAAAAGTGAGAAAAATGCATCACCCTATTCTCCCTGAGCCACACAAAACTATATGTGATTACAGGTAAGAGCTTTATCGGACAAGCACCAGATAACAAAAGCTCACCACCTTATTACCGGTGGTGAGCTCTTAGTTTAAAAGAATGCTTTTAGGAAGCAGTTACGCTACCGCCAGCAGCCTCGATCTTCTCTACAGCAGACTTAGAGAACTTGTCAGCAGTGATGTTGATCTTTACTGCCAACTCGCCGTCGCCAAGTACCTTCACTGGCTGGTTCTTACGAACTAGACCAGCTGAGACAAGATCTGCCACAGTGACATCGCCGCCCTGCGGGAAGGCCTTTTCAAGATCAGCAACGTTAACGACCTGGAAGTAGATCTTGTTGTTGTTCTTGAAGCCCTTCAACTTAGGCAGACGCATGTGGATAGGCATCTGGCCACCCTCGAAAGCAGCCGAAACTTGCTTACGAGCCTTGGTGCCCTTGGTACCACGTCCAGCGGTCTTACCCTTGGAAGCTTCACCGCGGCCAACGCGGGTCTTAGCCTTGTGTGCACCCTTTGCTGGGCGCAAGTCGTGGAGCTTAATTGGTTCGCTCATTGTTTACTCCCCTGCCACTTCTTCGACAGTCACCATGTGACGTACGACATCAATCATGCCGCGCACAGCTGCATTGTCTTGGCGGACGACGGAGTGACCGATGCGCTTGAGTCCAAGAGCAGCCATGTTCTTGCGCTGCTTAGGGTTAGCACCGACCAATCCCTTGTATTGGGTAATCTTGAGGGCCATGTCTTAAGCCTCCTGTCCTGCGCGTGCACGCAGCATACGAGCTGGAGCAACTTCTTCCAGGGTCTTGCCACGACGAGCGGCGACCTCTTCTGGACGAACGAGCTGCTTCAAGCCGTCAACAGTTGCATGCACAACGTTGATAGCGTTGTCGGAGCCAAGAGACTTGGACAAGATGTCCTGCACGCCAGCGCATTCAAGCACTGGGCGAGCTGCACCACCGGCGATAACACCGGTACCAGGAGCAGCTGGCTTCATCATAACGATGCCGGCTGCTGCCTCACCCTGTACTGGGTGAGTGATGGTGCCGCCAACCATAGGAACGCGGAAGAAATTCTTACGAGCTTCTTCAGCACCCTTTTGGATAGCTGCTGGAACTTCCTTGGCCTTACCATAGCCAACGCCGACCATGCCCTGGCCGTCGCCAACGATCACGAGGGCGGTGAAGCTGAAGCGGCGACCACCTTTCACGACCTTGGAAACGCGGTTAATGGTCACAACACGCTCGATGTATTGGGAGCGCTCGTCTTGTTGTTGGTTACGGCGATCGTCGCGACGTCCGCCGCGGCGCTCGTTCTTGTTCTGGTTGTCGTCGGCGGAGCGTCCGCCGTCACGCCGTTCACGTCCGGGCATTACGCGATCCTTCCGTTGATGTTCTGGGTTGCGGTGATCATTAGAACTTCAGACCACCTTCACGAGCAGCATCGGCCAGTGCAGCCACACGGCCGTGGTACTTGTAACCGGCACGGTCGAATACAACAGTCTCGATGCCGGCAGCCTTAGCACGCTCAGCAATAAGCTGACCGACCTTAGCGCCTTTAGCCTTCTTGTCACCGTCTAGTGCGCGTACTTCAGCTTCGATGGTGGACGCAGCAGCCAAGGTGTGGCCAGCGATGTCATCAATAACTTGAACGTGCATGTGACGAGAAGAACGGTGCACTACAAGACGTGGTGCCTCTGGGGTACCGCGCAGGTGCTTGCGGATGCGTGCGTGACGACGTGCGCGAGCGACACGACGACGGGTAGAAATATCCTTGCCTACTGGCAGGCGCTTTGCGTTATTTTCGTTGCTCATGCTTTACTTACCCGTCTTTCCGACCTTGCGACGGATCTGCTCGCCTTCGTAGCGAATGCCCTTGCCCTTATAAGGATCGTCCTTACGCAGGCGACGAATGATGGCGGCGATCTGTCCGACCTTCTGCTTGTCGATACCGGAGACAGACAGTTTAGTGTTGCCGTCAACGGCGAAAGTGATGCCCTCTGGTGCCTCGATAAGCACTGGGTGCGAGTAGCCCAAGGAGAATTCAAGATCCTTACCCTTAAGAGCAACACGGTAACCAACACCGAAGATTTCCATCTTGATGGTGTAGCCTTCGGAAACACCCACAATCATGTTGTTGATCAAGGAACGAGACAAACCATGAAGGGAACGGCTCTTGCGGTGATCGTCAGGGCGGGTAACGAGAATCTCGTTGCCTTCCTGAGTTACAGCGATCGGTGCTGGAACCTCTAGGGACAGAGTGCCCTTAGAGCCCTTTACCTCAACTGCCTGGCCGTCGATTTTAACCTCAACGCCAGCAGGAACAGCGATAGGTGCCTTACCTACACGTGACATTTTATCGCTCCTCCCTTACCAGACGTAGGCGAGGACTTCTCCGCCTACGCCCTTCTCGGTAGCCTGACGATCCGTCAGCAAGCCATGGGAGGTGGAGATAATAGCCACGCCCAGGCCGCCGAGAACCTTTGGCAAATTGTTGGACTTTGCGTACACGCGTAGACCCGGCTTAGATACGCGGCGAACACCAGAAATGGAGCGCTCACGTGTAGGGCCGTACTTAAGCTCAAGGGTCAAGGTCTTGCCAACCTTGGCATCCTCAACAGTGTATTGAGCAATGTAGCCTTCAGACTTCAAGATCTCAGCGATGTTCACTTTGAGCTTGGAAGAAGGCATCGACACGGTGTCGTGGTACGCATGATTTGCGTTGCGCACGCGCGACAGCATGTCGGCAATAGGATCAGTCATGGTCATGGAAGTGACCTAATGCCTTTCTCGTTGCGGTTCCTACCACCTACAAACGCGTTACCGTGGCTTGTGGGGGCAACTTTACGCTTCACAGACTCAATAGTCTGGTTGCTCGCTACCTTTAGTCAATCAACACGGTCGCATAAGGCGGGGGCCTACAACAAAGTAGGTGTGAAAATGTACAGTGGTCTCAGTGCACCCGATTAAAGGCACACGAGTCCGTTTGGTCAGCGTACTCTACGTTGTGGTTCTTGCCAACTTTTTTTAAAAAATTTTTTCTAGTTTCAGCTTTTAAGCTTATCGACGCTACTCACATCCAAGCTGCTCGTAACAAAAACTTTAAAAAAGCTCCTTGGGATCTGTGCCAGTAGCTAGAGCTGCAGCAAGTAAGATCCGAGACTGCCCGGCACGTAAATAATCCGAACCAATCACTCCTTTTTGCGCCAGCGTAGCGCCACCACCTGCCCCACCGTAGGTTCCCTCGACAAGTCCTGCATCTACTCGGGTGGTCATAACAACTGGAATGTTTTTCTCTGCCACGGCCACAATTGCTTCCGCAATATCACCGCCAACGTTTCCAGCGCCCATTCCTTCAATAACAAGTGCTTCTGCACCAGTAGAAACAGCGGCTTCAATTAATTCTCGAGGAGCCCCAGGGTAAGCGGCAATAATATCTACTCGGTGCGATTCTAGTAGTTGAAAATCAAGTGCTTTAGGTCGGATAACTTCCGTCCCTGCGTTACTACGGAAACCATCTTTTTCCGAGGTATGAGACTTATATGCGCCTCGTGCTGGGATCACTGTGCCCCCGAAAGCAATAAAAGTGCCTTTTCCTTGGTTTTTGGTATCGGTTGCGGTAATTACTGCCAGCATGAGGTTATCAGGACCGTCAGTATCAGGATCGTCGAAAGGCAGCATGGAACCGGTAAAGACAACTGGTTTATCGCCTTTTAAGAAAGTATCGACCGCAATGGCTGATTCCTCCATCGAATCGGTGCCATGGGTAACGATCACACCGGTAACTTTTTCTTCTTCTACCGTCTTGAGCACTTCACGGATAATGTTATCGGTATCGTGAAGAGTCATTGCCGAGGAGTCTAACTGGCTAACCTGGCGTACTTCGATTGTGAGTTTATCGTGCGAGAACTTCTCATATACCGGCGCTACTAATTCTTCCCCACTCACAGTAGGAATTAATGCCCCATTGACATTGGTGCTAGCGATAGTCCCACCGGTCGATAACACAACCAAGTGTCCCGAGACCATTGAATAGTCTATTTCTTTGGTATCACTATTCTTAGTGCTATCAGCGCTGTTGGATTCGGTATTCGCGGTATTTTCTTGTGCGCAAGCACTCAACACGCCAACACTACCTGCGGTAGCTAATGCTCCAAGACCTAAAAAGCTACGACGAGAAAATAAGTGAGTCATATTTCTGACCTTCCTTCTTGTTTTTTATGCAGTCAATGTGTTGTGGTCGTTTTATTTCCCACTGATTTATGGGTGTTTTATCTAAAGATGTTCCTAGAGCGGTCAATAGGTGTTCTTTCAGCAAAGCCACCGAATGCCGGCATGATTACTCAACAAAACGTAAAAAGCATCGACAACAAAAGCCACAATTAACTCAAGATGCAAACGTTTCTATCGACTCGCCCGAAACGATTATCGTTTTAACAATTGTTAAGAATAACGCGCTAACCCACAAGTAATTATCCAGCATTTTGTTACTTAACACACAGTTTACTTGGTAGGTAGTCAAAACCACCTGCATTTATATGAAATTACTTACAAAGAAAACCAAATGTGATTTATATCAATTTGGCTTTTAAATATAATAAGGATGACGCGCGGCGCCTCGTACGACATTACTTTTACTTTGTTAGAAAGAAGGCGCTTTGTGACTACTACACAGCCTGCTCAAAAGGCCGGATTAAGAGTCAAAGTTCAAAAATTCGGTACTTTTCTTTCCTCGATGATTATGCCCAATATTGGCGCATTCATCGCCTGGGGTCTTATTACCGCATTGTTCATTCCCGACGGGTGGATCCCCAACGAAAAAATCGGATCCTTGGTAGGCTCGATGGTTTTATATATGCTGCCCGCGGTAGCCGGGAGCACACCGATCAACTCGTTACCAGCTTTACTGGCATAGAACCTGACCATCCTCTTTTCCCGGCGCTTTCCGAGGTATTTGCTAACGTCTAGAGGTAGAATTCCTATGAGTTAGCTCAAGGTGGGTAGATCACTTAATCTATCCACCTTCTTTTTATCTTCACCTAGCACAAGGTATATGCGCAGCTATTGTGAAATCTCCCCTGCCTCGGTTCATTACTTCCTACTACTGGTAGTTTGATTAAATTCGGCTCATAGACAAATTTTTCGCTTATTACGAAGATGACAATCAGCAATCAGTAGGAGCCGAATATCTGCATCACAGCAATAATGTCGTTTGTAGCTGCTCAACGACGATAACCATAAGCAAAAAGCACCTTTGATTGGTTGCGATTGTGCAAAAATTTACTGGCACAATTTTCCCAAAGAAAGGTGCTTTATTGTTTTTGATTAGCTACATGGCATCAGCTTCGGTAGCACTACTTTAGCTAAACCACCGAGAGAGGTCTCGCGGTACTTAGAATCCATATCTTTACCGGTTTGATACATCGTGGTAATAATCTGGTCTAGTGATACCGTCGGGGTTGATTCCCTTTGCAAGGCCATATTTGCGGCATTCACTGCTTCCACAGAAGCTACCGCATTGCGTTCAATGCATGGAACTTGCACCTGTCCACAGACCGGGTCGCAGGTAAGACCCAAGTTGTGTTCCATAGCAATCTCTGCTGCGCTAAAGACTTGCTGTGGTGTGCCACCCATTAATTGAGCAACACCGGCTGCAGCCATCGAGCATGCAACACCGACTTCACCCTGGCAGCCAACCTCAGCACCAGAGATAGAGGCATTCATCTTATATAGTGCGCCTACTACTTTGCAGGTAAGGAAATAATCGGTATATGTTTTTTCATCTACCGGTGATACCAATTTGTCCCAATAAGACAAGACAGCAGGCAATATTCCGCAGGCACCATTTGTTGGCGAGGTAACTACCCGACCGCCGGCAGCATTTTCCTCATTGACTGCCATCGCGAACATGTTAAGCCAGCTCATCATGCGCAGTGGTTCATTTTCACTCGTGCTTTCCAAGCGAGCTCGCAGTGCTTTTGCTCGACGTGGTACGCGTAATTCACCAGGAAGAATTCCCTCAGTACTTGATCCGCGTTCAATGCCATCACGCATTACTTGCCAAACCTTGGCTAAATGCACCCGTACTTCTTCTGCGGGGGCAGCTGCGATTTCATTGCGCCACTCTAGCTCTGGGATACTTAGACCTTCAATGTCACACATGGTGAGGAATTCGGCAGAACTATGGTATTCAAATGGCACTGGTGCAGCATCATCATCGGCTACTCCGAAGTGTTCTTCATCCACAATAAAACCGCCGCCAATAGAGAAATACGTCTTATGCAAGAGCACTTCATCTTCTGAAAAAGCGGTAATGGTCATTCCATTCTCATGCAACTGCAAGCAGGTGTTATGGAAAACAATGTCGCTACCATGTGGGAAGTTCACTAGCTTCTTCCCACCAGATAATGGCAGGCGTTGCAATGAGGCCACTTCTTCTAAGAAACCAGGCATGGCATCAATATCGACCGACTCCGGGTCAAAACCAGCTAGTCCCATAATGATGGCTTTATCGGTTGCGTGTCCAATTCCGGTTAGCGACAAAGAACCATAGACATCTGCTTGTACACGGACGGTAGCATCCAAAAGTCCTCGCGCTTCTAGCTCATCGGCAAAAGCCTTTCCTGCTTTCATCGGGCCGAGTGTGTGCGAGCTCGATGGGCCGATGCCGATCTTAAACATATCGAAACTACTAATAAACATTCTTGCTCCTAGGCAAAAAGTACGAAGTTATCGCGGGAAAACCTAAACGATCTAGATTACTTGGATGATGTTGTAGAAGATCGTGCCAAAAGCAACCAGTCCCATAAAGAAGATGAAGTAGTTCGAGGCACGTCCACGGTATTTCTGCAGCGCAGGAACCTTATGGATTGCATACATTGGCATCAAGAAAAGAAGGATGGCGATGGTAGGCCCACAGAGTGTTTCAATCATGCCGAGAATAGACGGGTTTAACCAACCAACTAGCCATGCGGTGACCAGCATAAAAGCAAGCGTGATAAGGGCAAGTTTACGATCCTGCTTAGCTTCTACAGAAGCGTTCGCGTCTTTCTTAACAATCAATCCTTGGAAGCCTTCTGCGGCGCCAAGATAGTGGCCTAAGAAAGACTTAGCCACGGCAATCATGGCAATAATTGGCGCAGCCCACTGGATAACTGGGTTATCAAAGTGGTTGGCCAGGTAAGACAAAATGGTGATGTTTTGTTCCTTGGCTGCTGCCAGATCCTGTGGTGAAAGGCTAAGTGCACAGGAGAAAACGAAGAACATAACCACACAGACCATAAGAATCTGCGCTACTTTAAGGATCTTGCCGGTTTTCTCATCTGCATAGATGCCATATTCTTCGCGCTTTTCGACGGCGAAAGAAGAGATAATTGGGGAATGGTTAAAAGAAAATACCATCACTGGCACTAACAGCAGCAGGGTAACCCAGAGGCTTTGACCAGTAGCTGCCCGGGCAGAGTCCATGGAGAAGGTTTCAAATAACGAGGTATTCCATTTAGGAATCAGATACAAAGATAGCAAGACCAGAATGCCGATAAATGGGAAGACCAGGACGCTCATGGCTTTAACAATCATGTCGCGGCCAAGG
This sequence comes from Corynebacterium kutscheri, assembly GCF_000980835.1. Classification (NCBI taxonomy): domain Bacteria; kingdom Bacillati; phylum Actinomycetota; class Actinomycetes; order Mycobacteriales; family Corynebacteriaceae; genus Corynebacterium; species Corynebacterium kutscheri. The sequence continues at coordinate 361,867 of NZ_CP011312.1, read as the reverse complement.
CTGACCACAAAGATTAAGCCCCCTACCAAAATCAGTGACATAAGCCAGCGTGGCCATGGTGTTACACCAAGTTGGTTCTCCAAGAATGAGTTAACGGTATTAGTAATGGTTACCGAGTACACCAGAAGAATTGGATACACGGAGAGGAAATAAAGGATGGTCATGAAAGCGCCGGCTTTGCGACCAAAGTGTTCCTCGACGGCATCGGTAAGATCTCCACCTTCCTTCGAGCAAGAGAGGACAAAACGGGTTAATCCTCTATGCGCCCAATATGTCATGGGGAAGGCCACGATCGACATAACGATCAACGGGATAATGCCGCCGATGCCTGCATTGATAGGGAGAAAAAGAACGCCGGCACCGATAGCGGTTCCGAAAAGGCTTAACGCCCAAACGGTATCACTTTTACGCCACTTCGGTGCCAAACCAGAGTGAGAAGAGTCAGTAGATGATGAGTCGGCCGAGCCTGGGTTTGCCGGCACGGAAATTGTCTGCGACATGGGTTCTCCAAAATTCTCGCGAAATTTCAACCAAAGAACTCAGGAGGCTCGTGTCGCCTTCATCTGCCTTATTGCCTCGCTGTTGTTATCCCATGAGATGGTGACACCCCAGTTAGACATGAAGACAAGATTCAGAACCGACGGCGATCTATGACGCCAGTTACCATTAACATCCTTTTGTCTTTGGCATTACATTTGGACAATAACCATGAAACTATGTCCGCGAAAAATATTATCAGGCTATTTTTATGTAATTAATATCTCCCCAATTTATCCTTGCCTTAATGAAATCAATTATTCACTAGGTATTGAATACGATATGCCCGATTTATGCAGTTCAAGAAAATAAGTCCCATTTAAGTCGCGGTATAAAATGCCATGTATTTTTTCTTTCGATAATTCGATAGACTGCCCAAAAGAATGGGATTTTCATCACCACAAAAGGTGTAGCTATTGGCAAAAACCACATTTTTTACTCATGTTCGGAAGATTTTATTGGATTCAATTCCCGTTTTACCCCTCGTCCCCCTTACCCCCTAATCGGACATTTTTATATCATTTATTGCCCAGTTATATATCTGGCACAGCTATAACCAAAAGGCACCCACTAACAATGTAGTGAGTGCCTCTCGGTTTAAGCTTAAAGCTATTTTACCTAGCTAAAAAGTCAAGAACTCTTAGTTCTCAGCCTTCTTGAATGGGAAGCCAAGTTCACGTAGTAGTGCGCGGCCTTCCTCATTGTTGGTAGCAGAGGTGACAACGGTGATATCCATACCACGTGGACGATCAACCTTATCTACGTCGATTTCGTAGAACATGGTCTGCTCGGTCAAGCCGAAGGTGTAGTTACCATGGCCGTCGAACTGCTGGTCGGAAAGACCACGGAAGTCACGAATACGAGGAAGCGCAACGGTGAGCAGACGGTCAAGGAATTCCCACATACGATCCCCACGTAGGGTAACGCGAGCACCAATTGGCATGCCTTCACGAAGCTTGAAGTTAGCGATCGACTTCTTTGCGCGGCGAAGCTCTGGCTTCTGGCCGGTAATAGCAGTCAAATCTTCCAGAGCGCCGTTGATGAGCTTGGAGTCACGAGCAGCGTCGCCAACACCCATGTTGACAACAACCTTGACAACACCAGGGATCTGCATAACGTTCTCGTAGGAGAATTCGTCGTTAAGCTTGGTGCGAATCTCTTCACGGTAGCGGGCCTTGAGACGTGGAGTGTAATTCTCGCTCATAATTAGATGTCCTTCCCGTTACGACGTGAGATACGAACCTTCTTGCCGTTCTCATCGAAGCGGTAGCCCACACGAGTTGGGTTTCCATCGGAGTCCAGAATCATCACGTTAGAAACGTGGATTGGAGCTTCCTGGGTAACAATGCCGCCAGATTCTGCGCCACGCTCAGGAGCAGAGTTAGCAACATGCTTCTTAATGCGGTTAACGCCTTCAACCAAAACTTTGTTGGTCTTTGGGAAAGCCTGAATGACCTTACCCTTTGCGCCCTTGTCTGGTCCGGAAATAACGAGGACCATATCTCCCTTATGGATCTTCATAAGTTAGATCACCTCCGGCGCAAGCGAAACGATCTTCATGAACTTCTTATCGCGAAGTTCGCGGGCAACTGGGCCGAAGATACGAGTACCACGCGGCTCATTGTCGTTCTTGATGATAACGGCAGCGTTCTCATCGAACTTGATGTAGGAACCATCTGGACGACGGGTTTCCTTCTTAGCGCGAACGATAACAGCCTTGATAACTTCGCCAGCCTTGACGTTGCCACCAGGGGTTGCTTCCTTGACAGTGGCAACAATAACGTCACCAATGCCAGCGAAACGTCGAGTGGAGCCACCAAGAACGCGGATGCACAGAATTTCACGTGCACCAGTGTTATCGGCAACCCGCAGACGCGACTCTTGCTGAATCACTATGGGTCTCCTGACCTGGATTGGAATGTGTGGCAGATTTCCGAACTGACACACGCGGTCTCTATAACATTTACTTGTACGCTTTCAACGAATTTTCATCGAGGGGTCTCGGTACCCAAGTTCGGAAACTAACTCGGTGTCACCGACCTATACAAGCAACCTCGCAATTTAACCATAAGATCGCATTCAAGGCAAGTCCTCATAGGCATTGCTTTTCGACGCTCACCATAGGTTTAACGACCGTTATAAAAACCGTCGAAAAGCAGCACCTGAAAAACTATCCTGCTTCAGCTTCTTGAGCTAATACCGATTTTTCCCCGCGTGGCCCCCAATAAAATAGTCCGGTGGCAACGGAAATAATCAACAAAATGCTCATAATGATAAGCAATGGGTAAAGACCAAATTTGAAAATCAATGGCACAGAAATAGCGGTAATTAAGCCACCACCAAAGAAAGGCTCAAAAATAAGTTGCTTATAGCCAAAGGCCTCAAAGGCTGGTGATTTCGATTCGGGATCAACAATGCGCATCAGCACCAAACCCGTTGCGGTAACACCCATCGACTGACCAAAATCGCCAATGCCACGCTCCAACCAGAAACTTGGAATGGTGCGTGGGGTCAACCAAAGCAGAACAACCACATTGAAAATAATTCCACCTAGGCAGAGCAATACAAAGGCTAGCCAGTTTTCCGCGATAGCGCTAATAGAGATAGTGGCCAAGGCGGCAACAATAAGTACATCGAGCCCTAGACCTTGGATACGCAACATCATATTGGAGTCAATAAGATTCTCATGCTTGGTAAGAACCAATAGCTGCTGAACAATAATGCCACCGATCATGGCCATGGGAAAGAGTGGAACGTAGCTTAAAAGTTCTACCTTATCTGCCCACAGTTGTTGTTCTAACCACTGCAAACTCTCCAAAATGCAAATACCAAAAAAGACCGCCAAGGCAACAAAAGCAAAATGCAGACTAAGAGGCTCAATCGAAGAAGGACGAGAAGTCATTTTCGCAGCCGCATATTGCTCATCCGCCCGGAATAGGCCTCGTTGCTCTTCCCTAGAACGCTGCGTTACTTCGGTAACCACCTCGGTACGACCAGTTCTAATAGCCCAGTTAATAATGGCCACACCGATCACAATGCCGCAGACCAAGCCAATAGTTGCTACACCCACGGCCAAGTCTGCACCTTCGGACCAGCCAATATCGTCAAAGACTGGAATCATACCGGCTGCGGTACCATGTCCACCTTCAAAACCAATCTCAATCAATGCCGCAGCTTCTGGGCGAATTCCTAACAGTGGCACCAGAATCAAAAGCGTTATGAGCAGACCTACTACATATTGTCCTGAAGCAAAGGCCACACCAATAGATAACTGTAGACCAGCAAGGTTAACCACTTCTTTCATCTTGGGCAGTTTTTGCCCTAGGAATAAAGTGGCGAAAACGACGGAGATTAATAAACCTGGCAAACTGCGCCAAATGCTGACGATGTCTTCGCCCCATAGCCCGCCGGCAGCAAGATACTCCCCCAGGCCGCCATCTATCGACGCACCAAGTCGCCCAAGCACCTGCGGCCCTAAAAGTAGTGCCGCAAAACCGGCTAAGATCGAGCTAGGCAAAAAGAGTTTTTGTGCCCATACCATGCGCATACGCATGACTTTTCCGACGAAAAGTATCACCCCGAGCAGAACAAAGGCGAAGCCAACCGTATTGGGAGTCATAGTTCATCTCCTTTCATTTTTTACCCGACCGCCTGCACTACCCTATGCCACTAGAATCACCGCTTTATTCCGGCGATTATTACTAGCGTTTTCCATTAATAAGTGCCAGGCGATACAAATATTAACGTTAGTAACCTACCTAACATCTTAAAAAGAGAAAACCCTCCAGTGACATTTTTTAAAAAAATATTCCCTATACGTTATAAAAAGCTCACTCTTTACTACCCCTCCTACCTAGAGCTTTAAACAAAAAACAGAAACAACGCACTACCAAGTCAAAATAAAAACACTGTCCCGTCGCAAACTCAGCGAGACAGTGTTTTCAGTATTTATTTTTGCCCTACCAAGGGCTTCCTACCGGGAGCTATTAATTAAACGTTTGCTTCCACCTTAGGATTAACAGTAAGCAACAAATCACCGGCAGTAATTGCACCTGGCAAAGCTAGCTCAGTAGCAGGAAGTACCGCACCGGTGCGCTTAGAATTAGAGATCACAATAGGTGTGGTGACCTCATAACCAGCAGCCTTAATGCCATCAATATTGAATTCGCATAGCACCTCACCAGCAACTACCTCATCGCCTTGTTGCTTAAGCGGGGTGAAGTGTTCACCTTTAAGATTCACCGTGTCGAAGCCAATATGCATCAGAATATCAACATTCTTTCCATCGACTCCTTGGGTACGCACCGCAAAGGCATGCCCAGATGGGAAAGCAACCACAACCTTGCCCGATACTGGCGAAACCAATTTTCCTTCCGTCGGCACAATGGCAAGACCAGCACCGAGCTTTCCTTGAGCAAACATGGGATCAGACACACTAGCTAAAACGTTCACTTCACCAGTTAGTGGTGCCACAATCTGCGTTGCATCCTCGGTAGCAACTTCGTTGCTTTCGGTAGCCGTTTGCGCTGCAGTTGCCGCAGCGGCTGCCGCAGCCTGCGCCTGTGGAGTATCGGTAGCATCGGGATCAATGGTGCCATTCTTAGCTACTAGACGACGGCCATAAATATAGGCAGCAGCAAAGGCGATAACAAAGGTCAGCACAGCACAAATCATGAAATTGCCCCAGTCCCCGGCGCGCATAGAAACGACACCGATAAAACCAGCAGCACCTAACGCAGTTGCCTTCACATTAAGCAGTGCAATAAAAGTGGAACCAATAGCAGCAGCCGAGATACCGATATAGAACGGCCAGCGCAGACGCAGGTTGACACCGAAAATAGCTGGCTCAGTGATACCGAAGACCGCAGATACACCCGATGCACCGGCAAGGCCTTTGAGTTTTTCATTGCGAGCTAAGAAGAATACTGCTAATGCCACCGCACCTTGGGCAATGTTAGCCATGGAGGCGGTTGAGAAGATAAAGGATCCGCCTTGTTCCCACAGCATGGTTTCAATCGGTGGGAAGGACTGGTGTAAACCGGTAATAACGATTGGCGAGTAGATCAAACCAAAGAGGAAGCCACCAACTGGACCGCCAAACTCATATAGGTTCGCCAATCCCAGGGCTAGGCTATCTCCTAACCAGCGCATTGCTGGTCCAACAGCGATAAAGGTAATAAAACCAATAATGAGCAAAGTAAGAACTGGGGTTACCAGGAAGTCAACGGTGCCTTTGAGGTGTTTGTGGAAGAAGTTTTCCGTCTTAGCTAATAGCCAAGAAACCACCAAAATAGGTAACACTGTGCCTTGGTAACCGGCTTGGGCAACATCAAGGCCAAAGACTGACCAGTAGGTCATTTCTCCATTAGCAATAGTTTCTGCTACTTGATAGCCATTAATGAGCGATGGCATTACCATAGCCATGGCCATGCCAGCACCAAGGAATTCATTGCCACCAAAACGTTTGGTAGCGGTAAAGCCTACGAGAACTGGTAAGAATGCAAATGGTGCGGAGGCGATGAGGTTAATCATCTCAGCTGCGCCAAGGATTCCCGGGAACTGCTCGGTCAGCGGCAGTTCACCAAAGATATCCGGGGTGGTGAGCACATTGTTGATGGCCATAAGTAAACCGCCACCAACAAGAATTGGAATGAGAGGAACAAAAATATCAGCCAGAATTTTTACTGCCCTGGTAAACCAGCTACCGCTATTAGCGGCAACTCCTTTTAGTTCTTCGGTGGTGACCGCAATATTTTTGGCAGTCATCCTATCTAGTTCTGCGAAGACAGTGTTGACATCACCTGGACCGACGATAATCTGATACATACCGCCAGTTTCAAAAGTACCTTTAAGATCGGGATCGTTATCCAGCGCAGCCTGGTCAACATCCTTACTATCTTTTAAAACCATCCTAAGACGGGTGGCGCAGTGCGCCGCGGCAACGATATTTTCTTCGCCACCAACTGCCTTAAGAACTCGGGCAGCCACTTCCTTGTGTTGCATGGAGACTTCTCCTCAATAAAGGGATCTGCGCGTGGTGATACGCAGGAGTAAACACCTTTATTGCAACATGGAAAAGCGAATAAAACAACATTAGTCACTGAATAAATAAAAAGTGTCCCACATCTCACCGGGGGCAGCGTTGACAATGCTTGCAGCAGCAATTTTTCCGCCATCAATCAGCACTTCTAAGGCATTGCCATCAAGGAATATTTCGAGGTTACCACTAGTAACCGGTATCCTACGCACATCAGCACCAAGGGCTAGTTCTATATACTGCTTTTCCCCTAATAGATAGGACAGTGAAAATACCTCCAAACCGGACATGTCACACAGTATTATTTTTTGATTATTTTTGCTCAAAAATTCTCGCAGGTAGTAGACATTCTTCCCCACCTGCACGGTGTGTGCATTATCACTATCGTTTCTTTGCGCCACTGCGGCTAGCACCTGGTCGGGAAGAATAAATTCCTGTATTAACCTGTGATTACGTAGGCGTATACGTCGCGGTACGGTAAGACTATGAACCCATCCTTCTTCCTTGATGGAAGGGTTTTCATCTTGTGCAGGCAAGCCCATCCAGCCCAGCAATAATGCAGTACGTACACACAATTGCCTCGAATCTAGGTATTTTTCCGCGATAATCTGCGGCGCATAAAATTGGTGCCCATAATCCAATTCGCTAAAACCACGTACTACTTCAAACGTCGTTCCACGCAGTTTTCCCACCACATAACCGCATTGATCCGAAGATTGGTAGTGGGTAACGCCTTCTTCATCGGTATAAGATTGCACCCCTTGCGGGCAAATAATCAGCACATCAAGGTCTTCGTCAGTGACCTCGTCGCGGAAAGTCATCAAATTCGGACATTCCCACATATAGCCACCCGGAAGCAGATCCGGTGATATCCCAGGTTGCGCTTGGGAAAGATCAAATTCTAATTCGCCAGCAAACTCCCATTGGGCTAAGTTTTCTCCGGTATATAACACCACCGCCGGAGTACCGTCGATACGCTGTGCACCGATAACCATCCTCCAACCGCCTGCTGGATCCCGAGTAATCATCGGGTCACGGTAATCGTTAGTGTAACCATGAGCAGGGCCGTCGATAAGCGGATTTTTTGCGTCACGACGATAAACTCCACCCATCGGGGAATCAATATCGCTTACAATAACTCGGTTCTGAGTAGCTCGGCGCTGCACATCCCCATTACTATCGGTGTATTTAAGATTGCCAGTATAGAAAAGATACACCTGACCATCATTATCGCGAACCGCTCCACCGGAGTAACAACCATTAAGATCATATTCCGCATCCGGGTAGAGCGCATCCGGGTGATGCTGCCAGTGATCAAAACTATCGCCGTGAAGTGTAGTGCTTACATGCCCCCAACCAGTGCGCTTTTTTCCAAATGGAAATGCCGGATCTTTTTGATAGTAGACATGCAAAGTAGAACCATGCATAAACATGCCATTGGGGTCATTAAGACGACCGGTAGGTGCGGTGATGTGAAAAGTTGGGCGATAGGTCATGCCGACTATAGTAGTAAGCCAGCTCGCAGATCATCACCTGAGGAGAGCACCTTCACACTTTTGGTTATGCCAAGCTAGCACCGGTTCACATCCTGGAAAAATTTTAAGAAGGAGTACGTATATCTGGGCGTGCTACTGGTGGTGCGCTTTTGCGCGGACGGATAGTAACCGATGGTACGGCAGGCCCTGGCAAGCGGGTAATACCGTGTGGATCGTGGGAAATATAACCATGCACCACACCGAAACGCTGCGAGTGTTCGCTCCACTGACGATGAGCCTGCTCAATTTCTGCATGATTGCGCGCAATATAATTCCAATACATGACAAATTCTTCCTGAAATGGCTGCCCACCAATTAAAATCAATCGTGCCTGCTCAGCCCCAGTATTGTGCAGCACTAATTCTTCTTCGCCAACACCGGTATAGCCGAGTTCATATTGTTTCACCGCACTTCCACACAGCTCGATTTCTCCGGTATCAACTAATACGCCGTGCTCAAAACTAGCATCTACTGCCATATGCAGTTTTTTACCCGGCGGAAGCACAATCTCTGCACCGACAATCGGAGTATCGGTAACAACCGGAGATGCTTCACCAGCAAGCCTGCCTAAGAAAACAGTTAGGCGCACACCATCTCGTTCGATTGGAGTTGGTCGATAGGTATCCAAACGACGCTCGCCGTTTCTGGTTGCTTCCGGCTGCACCAACCAGAATTGCACACCATGCAAAATATCCGTTGATTGAGTACTCACCTCAGAATGGCAAATGCCATGTCCAGCGGTCATCATAACAAGTTCGCCGGGTACTACAACTGCATGATTTCCACCAGAATCATGGTGGGTAATTTCACCGTCGAAAAGCCACGATACTGTTTGCAACCCAGTATGTGGATGCGGTGGCACATCCATGCGCTGATGATCCGGGCCGTAATGATCCACAAAACACCAAGCACCAATCGTGCCGCGTTGCTTTTGTGGCAGGGTACGCCACACGCTCATTGCACGCGGGCCACCCAAAGGCACTATGCGGGCAGTGATAATTTCAACGGGCACATTCTTAGTCATGTATCAAAGTATAGGTGCGATAGCTAATCCCACAGCTCTAATAGCGTGACTGTGAGCGGTTGGACAACAAACTCGCCTGCGGCAACATATTCCACCGGGTCAAGATCAACCTGCATATCGTGTAGGTAGCAGGCAAAATGGTTCTCCTCGAAAAACACTGTCCACGGCCAATCGCTAGCATTCATGGCTATCAACGCGTGTCGGCCAGCACCAAATGCGTCACGGATTCGATAGCTTATTGTCAGCCCACCATGTTCACCGATACGCTCAAGACTGGTGCGATCAGCAAGCTTTAGATAGTTGGTTTCGCGTAACCAAGCTAGTTTCTTTCTTAATGCAACCAGACCTTTGAAAAGCTCGTGGTTTACCGGGAACTGTTGTCCGCGATCATAATCAAAAGCATTTATCTGATCGGGCAAATTATAGGAGTTCTCGTGCCCATATTTGGTGCGCAAGAGCTCTTGTCCAGCATGGATAAAAATAGTTCCAGCGGCTAAAAATTGTATGGTGGTAGCCAATGCATGCCGGCGGGCTAATTCTTGTTCACTTACTCCAGCTAAAGTAGCGCTACCAGCAAGCTTGTCAAACATGGTGTAATTATCGTGGGCTTCGTTATACACAACTGATTGGCTGGCATCTCGGTACCGCCGCACGCTTTGAGCGCCCAATAGATTATCGTAAACCGCCCGGGCAGCTTGTTCCGGCCCATAACTAGCTGCCCAATCCCCAAAATTCTTAGCATCATGGTGGTTAAAATCAGGGTTTTTAGAAACAAAACCTGCCCCCTGAAGAACAAAATTATCGCCTTTGAGCACATCCCGGAAGCAATCATTAAACATGCCAATTCCAGGCATGAGTTCACCATGCTGCTGATCAGCTGGTTCTACTCCACTTCGGTGATTGCCCATGCGCCAGCCCTCCCCGATAATAATGATCGCCGGATCAATCTCATCTAATGCACTACGCACAGCATTCATGGTCTCAACATCGTGAATGCCCATCAGATCAAAACGGAAGCCATCAATAGCAAATTCGCGTGCCCAATACACCACTGAATCCACGATAAATTTGCGCATCATTAATTGCTCAGAAGCAGTTTCATTACCGCAGGCAGTGGCATCGTGATAGGTTCCGTCGTCACGCATACGGAAAAAATAACCTGGAACGGTTAGTTCCAATGGGTTACTGGCGGAATCATAAACGTGGTTGTACACCACATCCATAATCACCCTTAAGCCATGCTCGTGCAGGGTGTTAATCAGCTGTTTTAATTCCCGGATTCTTATGTGCGGATCTACTGGGTCGGTGGCATAAGAGCCTTCAACGACGTTATACAGCACCGGATCATATCCCCAGTTGTACTGCGCATTAAAACTAAGATCACCGGTTTCATCGACACTGCCAAAATCAAAAATCGGCAACAATTGGATATGCGTGACCCCTAAAGAAAGCACATAATCCAAGCCGCTTAGATTACCTGCTGTGGTACGAGTGCCCTGTTCAGCTAAGCCAAGAAACTTCCCTTTATTAGTTATCCCATTATTTTCAGCAATGGTGAGATCACGAATATGTCCTTCCCAAATAATGGCATCACACATAGCTAAGCCAGGAATTCGCTTCGCTGGTGCTTCCGGGGCAAGAACTACCGCACGCTGACTATGAGCAGTTGCCGCGCGCGCATAAGGATCAACCGTATGAGTAATCCGCCCACCATCATGAAGAATCTCATAAGTGTATTCCAACCCATTACAATCGCCTTCAATAATCAGCTGCCATACGCCGCGCCACTGATCCGGATCAATTTTGCTCAACGCTAAAGATCGCTTCATCGTATGGTCATGCAGCATAACGACCTCGGCAGTTGGCGCCCATAACCGGAAAGTAGTCCGTTGTAGCTGATACTGGGTACCAAGCTCACCATCAAAATAAAAAGCCTGGTTAAACTCTTCTGAGTGCAGATTCATTCTCGTCCTCCCCTAGGGCAATTTCCGGCCCGGAAAAATCATTTTCCATCTAGGGTAAAACACTAATTTTATGGCGTTTATGCCAACCTACCGGATAACGAGTGTGATCTTTTCTGTTTATCACCAGGCAGCCATAGGCTGGCCATAATTTTCTAGTTATCAGCACTACTTATTAGTACGAACAATTTTAAGATAGGTGCGCAGTTTTTTTATCGCCCAGTCATAGTGGCTTGAGGTTGCCGAAACACAATATGATCCCAAAGAGCTTGTGCCGGTCCAAGAAAAGTATTTCTTTGTAAAAAGCTCCTCATTGCTAAAACCCTGGATAAGCTCTATGACTTGTTTATGGCTTTGCACAAGCATTATTTCCATATCTGCTAAAGAACTACCGTGGTAGCGTAATCGGATTTCCTCATTAAGTGCTGGGGTCGTGCGCCAGTTATATGGGGTGGGCAAAAACGCTACTGGTTTATCCGGTGCATTCGGATAGTTAGCGGCGCACCATACCCGAAGCATGTGCTGCCAGTGGTAAAGATGTGCTAGTACATCACGCAGATTTTTATCTCGTCGCCAATGTGCTTCTGGGCGAGAAAAATTTTCTCCAAAAACGAGGTTGTGTTTCTCAGTTTCACTCATGGACTCAATGAGCTCAATAAGTAAGCGGTAATAAGTATCAGCAGCACTAAGGAGATCTCTTTTATTCTGCGGACGCGGCATAGTTTTATTATTACCGTCTTTTCCCATTTCTTAAGCCATAGTGGCCTTATTTTACTCCTTATTTTGCTACAGTCAGGCTGAGTAAAAATTTTGCTAACAAAAACCGCATCATTGCTAGGGTCGTGTTTCTTAGTCCACACCGCTTTAGCTAGTGTTTTTTGTTTCCCCGATTGGATAAAGCGTGCCTCCACTACTTCTCGCCCACAACCTTCGCCGCGAATTTGATAACGGTTCTTTTATAGCTGTCGACGATGTTTCTTTAGCAGTCCAGCCCGGCACCATACACGCCTTGCTGGGTTCTAATGGTGCTGGGAAAACCACTACTTTAAGAATGTGTAGCACACTACTGCGTCCAACTTCTGGCAGTGTACTAATCGACGGTATCGATGCCGTGGCGTATCCACGTACTGCGTGCAAGCGAATCGGGCTTGTGCTTGGGGGAAGCCTTGGTTTTTATCCTCGCGCGAGTGCACGTGATAACTTGCTCTTTTTTGCTGACCTTGCCGGGGTTTCTTCCGCTGAGCGTAAAACTCGCGTCGATAATGCCCTCGAGCGCGTTGGTCTTAGCCAGGATGCGCAGAAAAAGGCGGCGGAGTTTTCTACCGGTATGTTTCAGCGTTTGCACATTGCCCGGGCAATTCTTGGCCAGCCACCACTTTTGCTTCTCGACGAACCAACCAGCGGGCTTGATCCTGATGTTGCGCTACGTGTGCGTGATCTTATCCGTGAGCTAGCTAATGAAGGCGTGGGGGTGTTACTAACTAGTCACGCCATGGGTGAAGTAGAAGAACTCGCTGATGAAATTTCTTTACTTGGTGCCGGAAAAATTGCAGTAACCGGACAGGTTTCCGATATTGCAGCTTTCGCAGGTATTACTACGACCTCTACTTTTACTATGCCTGCCCAAGCAGCTAACCTTGCTGATCCGCTAGCCAAGGCGCTTACAGCGGCTGTCGGCGAAGAAGTCGTGGTTAAACAACGAGGATATGCTTCGCATTGGAATATCACTGTTTTTTGGCCGATGATCACCAACAATCATAACGAGGAACTATTACTGGCTGCGCTTGATTCTTTGCAGGCTGCCCAACCTGAAGCACTTGTTACTCGTCCGGCACTGTTAGAGGAAGCTTACTTAGCAGTAGCAGAACGGCTTGCGCGATGATTAGACAACTTCGACTCATGGCCTTCCACGTACGTCAGTTTGCGGCAGTAGCGTATTTTGCTCGTCTGATGGTTTTTACCACTATCGCAACCACTATTGTGCAGTGGCTGGCGGTAACTGCCTGGGGTGATAGTAGCCCGGAACAAGGATGGGTGCGCGGTGGAATTATCGGCATGTGGACGACTGCTACTTGTGCGGCGGGAATTATTGGCTTTGAACGATTCAAAGGCACCCTTGTTTACCTAATAGCTGCACCAATTGGTGCCCTGCGCGCACTTGTTGCACCAGTAGTTGCTGCATCGTCGTTTGGTCTATTAGCTTTTCCGGTGAGTTGGTTAACCTGGGTCATATGTTCGCACAGTGTGCCGGGTCTGCCTGCTGACACTACAGTGATAACCTTTGTGCTCGCTGTGCTCATGCTCTATTTAGGCTGCGTCGCATTAACTATCACCATTGCCGCACTCTTTGTGCTGACCCCCAATGCGATCAGTTATGAAGGGCTTCTTGTTGTCCCGATCTTTTTGCTCTCCGGGGTACTGTTTTTTGTTGATTCCCCACCGTCGTGGATTGCTGCTGTTTCCACATTTTTACCCCTTGCCACCCCGGTTTATTTATTAGCCGGTAAAGGTATCAGCATTGTCACGTTGCTTATATGGTGCGCAGTAACGTGCGGTTGGTTTGTGCTTGGTTGGATTACTGCCCGGCTTTGTTTACGGCGGGCACTTGTTACGAACACTTTAGAGGTGGTTTAAGCCATGCTTGCGTTTGGGTATCGTTTCTTATCTACAGTGAAGGTATCGTGGGCGTCCTCGATTGTGTTTGCCACTATCGGCACTACTATTACTGCACTCGTGTTATTACCGCTATTAGAGATTCTTTTTTCGGTACTCATGGGCAATGATCTTGGTAGTCCAGATCTTGTTCGCACCGGTTATGGTGCTGGCTTAGTTGCTTTATGTCTTTCTGTTCTTTCCGGGATAGTTGCCACTATCGCCCGGCAACGCACTATCGGGGTGTTCTTTGAAATACACACTTTCCGTCGCTTTGACCTCGCCTATTGGCTGGCAATTATTATCGCACCCACGGTTTTTTCACTCGTTACTGCTTTAGTGAGCTTGGGCGGAGTTTTTATTTTTGATCCCACCCATGACCTTAACCAATTAGGGCGCACAATCGTTTTACTCCCGGTTGCTCTGTGCTGTGGAATCCTACTTGGTATTGCAGCCAGTGGTATTGGAGTTAACCTTTCTGATCCTTATCTCGGTGCCACAATTGCGGGGGTATTTCTACCAGTACTTGCCGGTGTTATTGTTCCGGCAACTTTCTTTCCTACTTGGTTAGAGCTAGTAAGCCTGGTGGCACCAATGCGTGGCACCTTGAATTGGCTCAGTGGTACTGGTGGTATCCAAGGAATGCTTTTCGACGTCCTTATCGCTGCTATCTGGGCAGGTATTGGTATTGCCACCATACAGCGTGCCCTCATCCGCACTAGGGCAGGAATACGTTTTGATACGCTCTGAATTTTTCCTCAGCGCACAACAAGATTAAGCATCAAAATGCATTGACCGCTATATCAGTGTCTGCGAGAACGATCAGACTCGATTTTAGTCATCCATGCCTCTGCTGACCAAAGTCTCATGCTGTTTTTTTGATACGACAGGCTTGACTTCGGGCACAGGAAATCTTTCAGCAGACCACGAGTGGCCTGTGGTAGCGCAAAATCGCACTTTTACTCACCTACACTTAGGTTTTATTAGTTCGTTAATGTTTTAGGCTGCACGCTAACATATTTGAACTTATCAGCTCTAAAAATATACTTCAGTTTCGACTTCTGCCCAGGTAAAGGAGCATAATTTTAATGCTATGGCGAAATAGAGATTATCGACTTTTAATCTCTGGGCAGACAATTGGCGTCATTGGTACCCAAATAACAACTTTCGCATTGTTTCTTGTGGTTTTAAATATTACTGATTCTCCTACGCTCGCTAGTACATAATCAGGACTTTTTGTCTTAAGTATGGTTGTTTTTGGGCTTCCCATTGGTCGTATGGTGGATAGATATCCGCGGCTTTTCATCCTAAAAAGTTCCGCAATTATAGGGCTTGGTGGTGCCTTATTATGTGTATGGGCAGCAAGTGGAAATTTTCCAATCATAGCTTTTGCTGTCGCCACCATTTTATTAGGAGCTGCATCATCAGCGTTTAATACTGCTGAGCGCGCATTCCTGAAAGAAATAGTTGATCCAGATCTGCTAGCACAGGCAATGGCAGTAAATCAGGGACGCTATTCAATTGGTGTTATCGTTGGTCCACCACTTGCTGGTGTACTCATTTCACACTCAAACCAAGCACCTTTTTTAGTTGACGCAGCGTCTTTTTTATGGGTTTTAGCGTGTCTGTTGTTCATTCGACATCGACCAGTAAAAGCTACTAATAAGTCGTTAACCACACCACCATTACGACCAGCCTGGGATTGGCTGCGAAGCCAAAAACAACTATTTGCTATCGGCTGGTATAGCCCACTGATGAATTTTTCTTTTGCCGGAATAACTACGCTTTCATTACTAAGTTTGAAATATGCGTCGTTAAGCTCACTTTCATTGGGCTTCTACCAGGCAGCAATCGGGTTAGCAGGACTATGCGGAGCAATTATTGCAAGCAAACTTGTTGCTAAAGTACCTGCCGGAAATATGATTATTACTGCGATGATTTTATTTTCCAGCTCACTCGCTGTGACCTTAGGTAATAGCTGGTTTGTCATTGTTGGAATGGTGTTATCCGGGTTCTTTCTTCCTATTTTCAATGCACCATGTAGCGGATTTTTTATTAAATCCGTACCTCATGAATTTCAAGGAAGATGTACCGCGATACTTTCCACTTCGGCAATGATAATGATGCCTATAGGCAATGCCACCGCGGGAATACTTTTTGAAAGTTTCGGGCATATCCCTGCCGGAGTTTTCTTCATTGTAGTACTTGGTGTATCAAGCTTTTTCTTTACTCAATTAGGTGATGTTAAAGCAATACGGCTTAGCTAAAAAACTACTCAGAAAAAATTATTCCAACATAGAACTCATATTTATGCGTTCATATTCACAAAAACATGCTTGTTGCTCTCCACCAAGTTACACAACGCATCACAGTGATTTTCGTGCCTCATCATAAGCTAACAGCAAATAACTTTTGGTTTCTGAATCATTCCAACTGTGAATATCTATTATTTTGGCGGTCACTACGCGTTTCGCCACCTGCTGATAGGTCATAGCATGAATCGGACAATCATTATTGTGTGCGGTAACCAGCTTGCGGAACATACTGATTCGCTGGTCTAGTGTCGCGTTAAGATCTGGATGGGTAAGAAGCGCTAATTCGTCTAGTGCCCGTGAGCTGTTTCCACTGTGATCCCAATTAACAAGTACGAACTTATTGTCGTGCAATAAAATATTTCCTGGGTGCACATTGCCATGAGAGACTGTGGAACAATTACATATCTGAGCGCATTCTTGAGCAAATTGTGTTTGAGCTACCTGCGCTAAATCTGCTGATGGAAGCGATTTACGAGCATGCAAGGCCATAAAGACGCGGTGCTGGCTCAGCACTTGCCACCGGCGCGTTGGTTCCACATCTTCCAGTATGGGTCCATTGATGAACTCAAACTCAATGCGATCATCATCGCAGTGCAAGATCTGCGGATGGGGAAGATCAGAAGCTAACTGAGATGCCACAACCCTAGAAATAATCTGGTTGTTAGCAGGCACGTATGTTTGTTCCAACCATGCGGGATGGTCTTGGCCTAGCTTTATCACCCGTCGAGTGATCTTATTTGTGATCTCCTTAGTGGCCAAAGGCAACGCTAACCGTCGTCTAGCGCTAATAATAATCACCGTAGGAACCATGACACATAACAGCTGGATCGCCATACGTTGGATAATTTCCGACTCTGGTGGGTTACCCAGCACAATGAGCACATTGATTACCGAAGAAACCAAGCTAGACAGCATGCCGGTCACTGACAACCAGCGAGCCTTCCAATGGGCAGAAGGCAATGCTTGCATAACAAGTGTAGTAACTAGTGGTCGATAAATGCCCTTTGTTATGCCCATTACAACGGCACCCAGCACGATCACTGGCAGCATGCCACTGTTAATAAACATAAGCGACGCTAGCGTTCCTGCCACAAGAGCAATCAGTGTGGCATACACACCGTGTTTTTCGCTTAACTGACGAGCCCTAGTTCCCAAGCCGAGCGAAGACAACATATTTGTTATCACAAGTACCCCAGCTACAGTCCATAAACTATTGATGTGGGCAATGCTCACAGCCGCCACCACAATTTGGAGGCTGCGGTTAAGTAATTGGTTGACAGCTTCAAATTCTCCCCCAGCCAGGCAGATAGCCATAACAACTATCCCCCAAGTAAGTGTGGGTGAAATCCGCCAGTTGCCAGCTAAAGCAACTTTTTCTGAACTGCTGGTTGCTTCTAAAGGTTGATGCGCAGTGGTACGTAGTGTCGCAATAAGACAAGCAGCGACAGCGAGAAAAAGTGCCTGAATGCCAAACAATAACTTAGGCGATATCAAGTACAGACCTACCCCAACAAGAAATAAACCGCTTGTAAAAAGATAGAACCGGCGGTTTAGTTCATAAAGCTCAGTTTTGAACTGGTCTTTTGTAATATCCATCAACAATGCAATGTCAGATCCTGACATCAAAGCACCTGCGATACAGAGCAAAACAAGATAGCCGATAAATCCCCATAAGCCACTAACACATGTGGCAATAAACGCCAATGCGAAAATTCCCAACCCTATGGCATAGGGTATGCGCGGCTGCGTCTTATCGCTCCATAGTGATAAAGGAAAGTCGATAACCAAGGAAACTATTGCTTGGATGGCCATACCAGCAAGGTAAACAGATACTCCAACTCCCGGCTGCTGACTCCACCAAATTGGCAGGACTGGCATGGTAAGAGCGGTTGACTTCAAATAATAGGCAAGGCGGTAGCGGTGAAGATATGACGCTTTCATCAACAACAAAAGTCCTTCTCCATCACGCCTGAACTGCTACCATTGTTCCAGCTAGCTTCCACGTTGTAATGCATACACCGGGTCTCGGTACAGGTTTCAGCTGTGGGGAAAGCCCTACTGCAGAAGCAAGCGCACATGGATTAATCGTAGTCCAGGAGAAGAATAGTCGAAGGAAAACTAATAATTATCTGTTTCAGTAGAACTAGGTTGATTCTTCTGGGGCTACTCATTACTACCTGGAAAAACAGTAGCTACAACCAGTGAACCTTCCTATTGGCGCTAGCCTGTTTTAAACAGTAGTAAGGGCAAAAGTCCAGGTTTGTTTACGTACTAGTGGTAGTGCTGCGAGCACCATACTCAAAGCAGAACACATGAAGAGCAGCTGAGTTGCGGGAAATAAAAGAAGTAGCAAACTCGCCGCAAGCATGCCAAAAGGAGCCAAAACAGAACTCACCCCGGTTTGGATAGCAAATACTTTGCCGCGCTCTGAATCATCAAATTGATCCGCAATGTACTTTCCAAAAACTGGTGCTACCAATGAGCTGCAAAAATAGCCGGAGAATCTACTTGCTGTCGCCACAGATATTGACCCCATCATAGCTATTAGACCGGCAGCAATGTTACTACCTATTTCAACCCAGGCGTGAAACATTCCCGGTACTGGCAATCTAGGTAGCATCCGACTTATTACTGCACCTGCTAGTAGTGCCACCACCCCAGCAGATTGGAAAAAACCAATTTCTTGGCTCGTATAGTGTTCTACTAGCACAATAGGCAAACACACTTGGGTAATACCTGCGACAAAAGAGTTAATCATACTAGTACGTACCCACAGCGGTAGCCAGCATGACTTTTTAGCTACTGCCAACAGTGTTGCCCATTGGCGCAGTACGTTAAGCTGAGCGACGATTTTGTGCACTGAATTATCTAGTGTCTTATCGGTCTCCGAAGAACTTACGCTTGACGGTAGATAACGTGGGTCGTCGATAGTGCGCACGATAAGCGCTGTAAGTAAAAATGTTAGTGCGTCTAGCGCCAAACCCCAGGTACTCAACCGCATGGCAATAAGCATGCCGCCAAGTGCACCACCTAGGGCAAGAAAAACGCGGTTGTATAAGGCGTTGGTTGCTAAAGTGGTTTTTAGTTGTTCAAGCGGAACCAGTGTAGACCATAGTGATGATTGCGCGGGGCGGAAATAACCAGCACACAGGCCATTAATAAGACAACCACTAGCAACTAGGACCGTACCCAAAATTTCTGGAGCTAGTACCCCACCTAGAATCATCGCGTTGGCCAAAAACCGAAGTATGTCGCTGCGCACAATTGCTTGTACCCGGTTAGCACTATCGGCATGGATCCCACCTGAGGCAAAAGAAAAGAGCATGCCAACACTTAAAGCTGTTAAGGCCGCACTGGTGGCAAAAGCACCCAAGTTCTCTGCGATAGTAATGGTGAGTACTACTCCGGTAAGACCGTTGCCCAGGGCCGCAAAAATTGTTGCCCACCGAAGACGAATCAATGCCGGCGTGTGCTCGGTATCGAGGTTTTTAAGATCTCTACACAGCATTGATTGATACTCGCTTTGTTTTCACATTATTTTTTTAAACAATGCTCTATTGTCGCCTTGAATAGGCGCCCATAAGAGTGACACACTTTTTTCTTTTTAAGCAATGTGGTTTCAAGCTACTACATTTCTAACAGTAGGTTCTAGCTGTATTGCTGATGCCTACCAAACTAAAATCTTATCGGCTAGTGCTAACAAAAAGACCCCGCCAAAGCGGGGTCAGTTCTGTGTCAAAGGCTAGTAAAAACTAGTAATTAGCGTGCCTTCTCGATGATTTCAACGAGACGGAAGTGCTTGTCCTTGGACAGTGGACGAGTCTCCTCGATGCGAACGAGGTCACCGATGCCGGCGATTTCATTCTCATCGTGAGCCTTGACCTTGGAGTTGGTACGGATGGTCTTGCCGTACAGCGCGTGCGACTTGCGATCCTCAAGCTCGACGACGATGGTCTTCTGCATTTTGTCAGAAACCACATAGCCGGTGCGGACCTTGCGTGCGCCTTTTTCCTTTTTGTTCACGTTTGCCTCACTCATTTTTAAGCCTCAGCTCCCGGAACTACAGACAGACCCAACTCGCGCTCGCGAAGAACGGTGTAAATGCGGGCAATGTCTCGCTTGACCGTGCCGATGCGGCGGTTGTTGGTCAACTGACCGGTAGCGGCCTGGAAGCGCAGGTTGAATAGCTCTTCTTTAGCCTCGGACAGACGGGTGGTCAGCTCCTCGGCGGTTAGCTCGCGAAGCTCGTGTGCGGGGGTACCGTTAGCCATTAGAACTGGTCCTCCTTCTTAACAATACGAACCTTGCAAGGAAGCTTCTGGCCTGCACGGCGCAGAGCCTCAAGTGCCATTTCCTCGTTAGGGTAGCTCATCTCAAAGAGAATGCGACCTGGCTTAACGTTGGCAACCCACTTCTCCACTGGACCTTTACCGGAACCCATACGAACACCGAGTGGCTTCTGGGTCAATGGACGGTCTGGGAAGATGTTGATCCACACCTTGCCACCACGCTTAACGTGGCGGTTGATGGCGATACGTGCAGACTCGATCTGACGGTTGGTGATGTATGCCGGCTCAAGAGCCTGAATGGCATAGTCACCGAAATTAATGCGGTTACCGCCCTTGGACACGCCACGGCGAACCGGACGGTGCTGGCGACGGTACTTGACGCGCTTAGGGATAAGCATGTCTTAGCCCTCCTGCTTCTGCTGCTCAGCACGGTTACGGCGCTGACCACCACGACGAGGACGTGCGTTGCGGTCACCGCGGCCGCGGCGCTCTGCTGGTGCGTTGAGTTCGCTCTCGCGACAGCCACCAACAACGTCACCCTTGTAGATCCACACCTTAACGCCAATACGGCCGAAAGTGGTGTGAGCTTCATAGGTGCCGTAGTCGATCTCGGCGCGAAGGGTGTGCAATGGAACGCGACCCTCGTGGTAGCGCTCGGTACGAGACATCTCGGCACCGCCAAGACGACCGGAGCACACAACCTTGATGCCCTTGACCTGTGGCTGGCGCATTGCGCCCTGGATTGCCTTGCGCATTGCGCGGCGGAAAGCCACACGGTTGGTCAACTGCTCGGCGATGGACTGTGCCACCAACTGAGCGTTGGCATCAATGTTTTTGACCTCAAGGATGTTAAGGGCGACCTGCTTGCCGGTGAGCTTTTCGAGCTCCTTGCGCAAACGGTCAGCCTCAGCACCACGACGACCAATAACGATACCTGGACGAGCAGTGTGCAGATCGACACGAACGCGATCACGGGTGCGCTCGATAACGATGTCTGCAAGACCTGCGCGGTCAAGCGTCTTGGTCAAGAATGCGCGGATCTTGATGTCCTCAGCGAGGTACTCAGCGTAGTTCTTCTCGGCGAACCAATGGGACTTCCAGTCGGAAGTGATACCCAAACGGAGGCCGTGAGGATGGATTTTCTGGCCCACTACTTGGCCCCTTCCTGGCTCTCGACAACCACGGTGATGTGGCTGGTGCGCTTACGGATCTGGAATGCGCGACCCTGTGCACGAGGCTGGAAACGACGCATGGTTGGTCCTTCGTCGGCAAATGCCTCAGAGATAACCAAGCTGCGGCGATCCAGACCGAAGTTGTTTTCGGCGTTGGCTGCGGCAGAAGCCACAACCTTAGCAACTGGCTCGGAAGCACCCTGTGGGGCGTACTTCAAAATAGCCAATGCTTCCTCAACAGACTTGCCGCGAACCAGATCGATAACACGGCGTGCCTTCATAGGAGAGACGCGAATGAAACGCGCGGTTGCGCGTGCGGAAGTGATAGCTTCGCTCATCGCTTATCGACGTCCCTTCTTGTCCTGGATGTGACCCTTGAAGGTCTTGGTAGGTGCAAACTCACCTAACTTGTGGCCGACCATGGAGTCGTCCACAAACACTGGAACGTGCTTACGACCGTCGTGGACGGCGAAGGTGTGACCAATGAAGTCAGGAAGAATGGTGGAGCGGCGGGACCAGGTCTTGATGACCTGCTTGGTACCCTTGTCGTTCTGAGCATCAACCTTTGCGAGGAGGTGCTCATCGACGAACGGGCCTTTCTTCAGGCTACGTGGCATCTTTCGTTACCTCCTCTTAACGCTTCTTGCTGTTCTTCGTGCGGCGACGCTGCACGATCATGTTGTTGCTATAACGGTTCGGGTTGCGGGTGCGACCTTCCTTCTTGCCCCATGGGGACACTGGGTGACGACCACCCGAGGTCTTACCTTCACCACCACCATGTGGGTGATCCACAGGGTTCATAACGACACCACGCACGGTTGGGCGAACGCCCTTCCAGCGCATACGGCCGGCTTTACCCCAGCGGATGTTGATCTGGTCAGCGTTGCCAACCTCACCAACGGTTGCGCGGCAGCGAATGTCCACGCGGCGGATTTCGGAGGAAGGCATACGCAAAACGGCGTATTTGCCTGCCTTACCGAGAAGCTGAATGGAAGCGCCAGCGGAACGAGCCAGCTTTGCGCCTGCACCTGGCTTGAGTTCAACACAGTGGATGACGGTACCGGCTGGGATGTTACGCAGTGGTAGGTTGTTGCCAACCTTGATGTCTGCGTTAGCACCGGACTCGATCATCTGACCCTGCTGGAGACCCTTAGGTGCGATGATGTAGCGCTTCTCGCCATCAACATAGTGCAGCAATGCAATGTTAGCGGTACGGTTTGGGTCGTACTCGATGTGAGCAACCTTTGCCGGAATGCCATCTTTGTCATTGCGACGGAAGTCGATAAGACGGTACTGGCGCTTGTGTCCACCGCCCTTGTGGCGAACGGTGATGTGGCCGTGAACGTTACGGCCACCCTTCTTTGGAAGTGGGCGAACCAGAGATTTCTCTGGGGTCGAGCGAGTAATCTCCTCGAACATAGAAACGGAGCTCTGGCGGCGACCCGGGGTTGTCGGCTTGTACTTACGAATAGCCATAATTAATCCTTACCTCGACCCTTCTTATGCGTTTGCGCCGAAGATGTCGATAGCGTCGCTGCCCTCACGAAGTGTCACATAAGCGCGCTTGGTTGCTTTGCGACGACCGAAACCGGTGCGGGAGCGCTTGCGCTTACCGTCACGGTTTAGGGTGTTCACGGAAGCAACCTGCACACCGAAGATCTGCTCAACAGCAATCTTGATCTCGGTCTTGTTAGCAGATGGGTCAACGAAGAACACATAGGTGTTTTCTTCCATCAAGCCATAAGACTTCTCGGAAACGACCGGGGCGAGGATGATGTCGCGTGGGTTTGCGATCTTAGCCATTAGTTCTCCTCCTTTGCTGCACCAGTAGCGCGAGCGATGAAGGTGTGGAGAGCCTCGACGGAGAACACAACGTCGTCAGACTTTAAGACGTCGTAAGTGTTCAGCTGATCGGAGAACAGAATCTGTACACCGGGCAGGTTACGAGCGCTCTTCTGAGCGGTAATGTCCTCACGGCCGACGACGAACAAAACGTTACGACGATCGGTTAGGCGCTCAATGAACGCACGTGCGGACTTGGTAGAAGGAGTCTGACCAGCAACCAACTCAGATACAACGTGGATACGCTCATGGCGAGCACGATCCGAAAGTGCACCATAAAGAGCAGCCTTGATCATTTTCTTCGGGGTGCGCTGGGAGTAATCGCGTGGCTTAGGGCCGTGCGAGATACCACCACCGGTGAAGTGAGGAGCGCGGATCGAGCCCTGACGAGCGCGACCGGTACCCTTCTGGCGGAATGGCTTGCGGCCACCACCACGAACTTCGCCGCGAGTCTTAGTGGAATGAGTTCCCTGGCGCTTAGCAGCCAGTTGAGCGTTAACAACCTGGTGAAGCAGCGCAACAGAAACTTCGCGATCGAAGATCTCTGCTGGCAGTTCAACGGAGCCGTCAACCTTACCCTCAGCGGTGTGGACGTCCAACGTCAAATTGGTCATGCGTGTGCACCGCCCTTCACTGCGGTCTTAACGGTTACAATGCCACCACGGTTACCTGGGATAGCACCCTTGATAAGGATGAGGTTGGCATCGGCGTCAATCTTTTGAATCTTCAGATTCTGGGTGGTGACGCGGTCGGAACCCATGCGGCCTGCCATGCGCTTGCCCTTGAAGATGCGTCCTGGGGTAGCACAAGCACCGATACCACCAACGCGGCGGTGTGCGGCTTGGTTACCGTGGGATGCACCCTGGCCGGCAAAGCCGTGGCGCTTCATACCACCAGCGAAGCCCTTACCCTTGGAGGTGCCGGTGACGTCGACGAAGGTAATGCCTTCGAAAATCTCAGCAGTCACGTCCTGACCAACCTCGTATGCAGAAGTATCATCCATGCGGATTTCTGCAACGTGGCGGCGGGGGGTAACGCCAGCTTTTTGGAAGTGGCCGGTTGCAGGCTTATTAGCCTTGCGAGGGTCGATTTCGCCATAGGCGATCTGGATGGCGCTATAGCCATCAATTTCTGGGGTGCGAATCTGGGTGACTACACATGGACCAGCTTCAACGACGGTGACAGGCACAACGCGGTTGTCCTCGTCGAAGACCTGAGTCATGCCGAGCTTGGTGCCCAGAATGCCCTTGATCTCGTTTTCACTCATTATTTATTCTCCGTTGCCAAAGATTTCGTCGATCACTGAATATTCACGTCAACGCTGGCTGGAAGATCAATACGCATCAGCGCGTCAACCGTCTTCGGCGTCGGGTCGAGGATATCGATCAAGCGCTTGTGTGTACGCATCTCGAAGTGCTCGCGAGAATCCTTGTATTTATGTGGAGAACGAATAACGGCGTATACGTTCTTTTCAGTTGGCAGCGGCACCGGTCCTACAACACGTGCACCCGTACGGGTAACAGTCTCGACAATCTTCTTTGCAGAAGCGTCGATTGCCTCGTGGTCGTAGGCCTTCAGCCGAATGCGGATCTTTTGTCCCGCCACGGAAATCCTCTTCCTCGCTCTGTCTCACATCACTTATCCAAGAGATAAGGCTTGGTGAGAATCGAACTTAATATTCTCTATAACGTTGTCCGAACCGTATTGGTCACAGCGCACAACGCCAGTTCTTTACTTGACTTGGTTAATGAAGCGCTTGGGGCATATACACACAAATAACGCCTACGCACTAGCGCAACCAAGAAAAATGAGATTCTCTTAGCCAAGCCGAAAGGGATATACCGAAAGATATAACTGCTCTCACGTAATACTGCCGCTGTTTATTTGCCATGCCCTTATACCGCTTCGGCCCTCAAGGTTGAACGGCATTGTCGCCTTAGAACCTTTCGGATTCCTTCGCGTGTTCTTTATTTATTGATCTAAATAAGAACGCACAAGGTGTCATGGTTACCTAGCCAGCCTGCATTAATAACACAACCTGCCAAGGCAACCTATGTATTTAAACACACCGTTTACCCATACGCAACTGCAGCATGTGGAATTTTTTTCATCTTCTATTTTTTAAAACTTTTTTGTTTCACCCACATACAACTTCCTCACCCAAGGCTAGTTCACCAGCAATTTTATCTTTAACACCCCCATAAAGGGTGGATAGAACCACACTATTAACGCGTTAAGTGGCTCTTTTTTAACGTCACAACCGGGGTTATTGTTTTGTATTTCAAAAAACGTATAGCACAATTAACTTTTTATACAGGTTGTTAATTAGCTTACAGTTAACATTTCACGTAATTTCTACCCCAATAAATTCTTACCTATTATCTGGCGCACAAGGACTTTTGCTCATGTTCAAATACCTCGTGAAGAAGACAGGCTCATGGCTTCTTGTCATCTTCCTTGCGACTAACATCGCATATCTCCTCGCCGCGACGTTTCTTGATCCTCGATCCAACTACGTCGGTCGGCGCCCGCCACTTAGCGATGAACAAATCTCTAATATCCTCACCCCGCTTAACCTCAATCCAGAGGTTCCACTTTTAGAACGTTGGTGGAATTGGCTCACCGGCGTTCTTTTGCACTGGGATTGGGGTACATCGCCTATTGGCAACCCGGTTAGTGAGCAAATCTCATTCCGTATCTGGGTTTCTGCCGAACTACTTTTGCTCTCCACGTTGCTCTCAGTAACTATTGGCATCGCAGTCGGTGTTTATACGGCCTCACACCAATATAAAGCTGGTGACCGTATCTGGCAGGCGCTTTCCATTATCTCGATGAATACCCACGTTGTGGTGGCCTCGATTGTGGTTGTTGCTTTGGGCATTAAGATCAACGACCTCAGCGGTAAGCGCATCTTCTATGTCACTGGCGCATCGAATCCAGATGTGGAGGGTTTTATCCCTACCCTTATTGATATTGGTCAGCACCTTGCTTTGCCCACTATTGCATTAGTAGCAATTTCTTACTCTGGTTATCACATGACCCAGCGCACGTTATTGCTGGATAATCTTAATGCCGATTATGTGCGAACGGCTCGCGCTAAAGGTCTTACCCGGCAAGCTGCTATTCGACGTCATGCCCTACGCACCTCCATCATTCCGGTAGCTACATCCGTGGCTTTCTCTGTTCCCGGCATTTTTACCGGTGCGGTGATGACCGAAACCATCTTCGGTTGGAATGGCATGGGTAAATACTTTATTGAAACCATCTCAAAAAACGACGTCAATGGTGCAGTAGCCGTTGCAGCATTCGGTGCGCTCATGACCGGCATCTCAGCAATTCTTGCCGATATTGTTGTCGTCGCACTTGACCCACGAGTGAGGGTGAACTAATGAGCAACTCTAAAGAACGTAGCCTCAATGATCCTGCCTACAAGCAGCAATCACCAGGCCAAGCAGTACGCGATATCAATTCTGAAACCGAAGTTCTTGGTTCACCAATTGAAGTTCCACCTAGTACCGATAATCAGGTACGTGGCACTAGTCGGTTAAAACTCTATGTGCGTCGTTTCTTCCGTAATCCCATGGCCGTTGTCGGGCTCATTATTTTCAGCTGCCTGGTACTGCTTGCCCTCTTTGGTGGTCTAGTTTCGTCGTGGGAATACGATGATCCTGACTTTTTAAATCTTTCTACCGGCCCGTCCTCCGAGCACTGGTTTGGCACTACCGACTCCGGCAATGATCTTTTTGCCCAGGTTGTCCATGGTCTTGGTCGTTCACTCATGATCGCAGTAAGCGTGTCTTTGTGTGTTACTGCACTATCGGCACTGATTGGTTCTGGCGCTGCTCTTTTTGGCGGCTATGTGGAAAAGGCTGTGCTAACAGTTATTCACTTCTTATTGGCCATTCCAACCTTCTTGCTCATTGCATTGTTGGTCTCTGATGCCGGCGGCGACTGGCGCTTACTTATTGTGGTATTGATTGCCTTTGGCTGGATGTATCCGGCACGTGTGATTTGGTCGCTTACCTTATCCATCCGAGAAAACGATTATGTGCGTGCTGCTCGCTATATGGGTGTGTCTTCACCGCGTATTATCGTCCGCCATCTCATTCCCAACATTGGTTCGCTACTAATTATCCAATTTGCACTTGGTGTAGTTTCCACGGTTAGTTCTGAAACCGCATTATCCTTCCTCGGTCTTGGTGTGAAACTACCCGATGTTTCACTGGGTACTTTGCTTTCTGGTGGCACCAGCACAATTCATACTGCCCCATGGCAATTTTATTTCCCGGCCGGAATTTTGACCTTGCTCACGGTGTCCATGGCTTTTATTGCCGACGGTTTACGTGATGCTCTCGATCCCAACTCCAAGTCAGGAGGCCGAGCATGACTCAGGCGAATCCTATTCTTAGCGTCCGCGATCTTACTGTCACTTTCCCTTCCGAGGCAGGACCGGTCTCAGCGTACGCGGGGTTAATTTTGATCTTTATCCTGGCCGCACACTAGGCATTGTGGGTGAATCTGGTTCTGGTAAATCAGTAACCTCGTTGGCGATTATGGGGTTACTGCCCGACTATGCCAAGATCGCTGGTTCGGTATCCTATGACGGCAAGGAGCTGCTCGGTTTAGACGATAAGGCCATGAGCAAGATCCGGGGCAATGGCATTGGCATGATTTTCCAGGATCCGTTATCGGCACTGACCCCAGTGTTTGATATTGGTACCCAGCTCATCGAGGCTATTCAAGCACACCAAGATGTTTCTAAGGCGCAGGCAACACAACAAGCTATCGAATTACTCGACTTGGTTGGTATTCCTGATCCGCATAAACGTATTCGTGCCTTCCCACACCAATTTTCCGGTGGTATGCGTCAGCGGGTAGTTATTGCTATTGCGATTGCTAATAATCCGCGTGTGCTTATTGCCGATGAACCAACAACAGCTTTAGATGTCACCATCCAGGCACAGATTCTCGACGTGATTAAAGTCGCTCAAAAAGAAACTGGTGCAGCCACAATTATGATTACCCACGATATGGGTGTGGTGGCAGGTTCTGCCGATGATGTCATGGTTATGTATGCCGGTCGCCCTGTTGAACGTGGCGATGTGCATACTATCTTCGAGCAGCCAAAGATGCCTTATACGATTGGTTTGCTTGGTTCGACTCCGCGCGTTGATATTTCTTCTGATGAGCCGCTTACTCCCATTAACGGTGCCCCACCGATTTTGGTGAATCTACGTAATCGGTGCCAGTTTGCTAATCGCTGCCCAATTGTTGTTGATGCTTGCTTAGCTGATGAGCCCACCTTGGTATCTGTTGCTGCTGAACCTGGGCATGAGGCTGCGTGTGTGCGTCAAGCAGAGATTCACAATCGTATGATTGATAACCAGCGTATGTTCCCACTACCGGAGATGAGTGAAGCAAAATTCGCTGGTGTCCCTAGAGAAGATCGTGAGATTGTTCTCGAGGTCAAGAACCTGAAAAAAGAGTTCCCACTAATGAAGGGCTCGCTGATTAAGCGCCGGGTCGGAACGGTTCACGCAGTCAATAACCTTAGTTTCGATATTCGCGAAGGCGAATGTATGTCGATCGTGGGCGAATCTGGTTGTGGTAAAACCACCACTCTTCTAGAGATTATGGATCTTAAACCCGAAGACGGAGTAGTCATTCTTACTGGGCGCGATGCCGGAAGTATGAGTTCTAGCGAGCGTCGAAAAGCTCGCAGCGATATCCAAATGGTGTTCCAGGATCCCATGAGCTCGCTAAACCCACGACTTACCGTGCGTGAGGTTATTGCTGAGCCGCTGGAATCACTCGGCTATGACGGCGATATTGATGCTCGCGTTATTGAACTGATGGCTTTAGTTGGCCTAGATTCCTCGCAAATTGATCGTTTCCCTGGGCATTTCTCCGGTGGCCAGCGCCAGCGTATTGGCCTGGCTCGCGCACTAGCAACCAACCCAAAGATTATTGCTCTTGACGAACCAGTATCGGCGCTAGATGTTTCTATCCAAGCCGGTGTGATCAACCTGTTGGAAGAACTTAAACGCAAACTTGGTATTTCCTATCTCTTTGTTGCCCATGATCTTTCCGTTGTGCGTCACCTTTCAGATCAGGTAGCCGTGATGTATAAGGGCGAGTTCGTGGAATACGGCGATGTGGATGAGATTTTTGATAATCCGCAGCATGGCTATACCAAAGCATTGCTTTCGGCTATTCCGATTCCAGATCCAAAGGTGGAACGCAATCGGGTTCGGCTTAGCTGGGACGGCGATCAATAGTCGGCTAATAGAACGTGCCTGTTACAGGGCGCGATAACTTCATAATTCCTTTCCCTGTCTGCTTTACCCCCGAAGGAGAAGCACATGAAGAAGTACATACGTAATGTGACCATCGCAGCGGTCTCTATTGCGGCACTAACACTTGCTGCGTGTGGTTCAGACGGGAACTCCTCGAGTTCTACCGCTAATAATTCCAGCAGTTCTACTAGCGCCGGTGGCCTAGAAATTAATCTCGCTGGTTCCTATGCCATCACCGATCGGGATCAAATCCAAGATGGTGGCACCCTGACACTGCCTATCGCCGAAATTGCTCACCAGCAAAATGTATTCCATGGCGATATGTCCCTCTACACCCGCACCTTATGGTCTACCTATAACCCACAGGTTACGCTTTTCGACGGTGCCGGCAACTGGGAAGCCAACCCTGACTACATCTCAGAGGTTACCGATGAAGTTGTTGATGGCAAGACCGTAGTTACCTACACCGTTGTCGATGAAGCCACTTACAATGATGGCACGCCTATCGACTGGCGCGCATTTGAAAACACCTGGAAGTTTAACAACGGCTTTTCTACCAACGTAGTGCCTAACTCTTCTGATGGTTATGACCTCGTTGAGTCAGTTACCCGCGGCGATACCGATAAGCAAGCCGTGGTTACCTTCTCTCGCACCTATGCTTGGTGGCAGGGGCTTTTCAATAATCTGCTCCACCCAGCTGTTGATTCGGAAGAAAAATTCAACACCTTGTACCTCGATCAGGTGCAACCAGATCTTGGTGCTGGCCCATTCAAAATTGAAAAAGTTGATTTCAACACCGGCGAAGCCACCTTTGTCCGCAATGAAAAATGGTGGGGCGATGAGGCTAAGCTAGAAAAGATCACCTACCGTCAATTGGAATCCCAAGCTACCATTAACGCCTTCCAAGCTGGTGAAATTGATGCAGCAAGCGTAGCAACCAAGGATAATTTAGCTATTGCTCGTGGTATGGGTGACGCTATTGAACTCCGCGCAGCGATGACACCAAGTAACTACCTGCTCACGATTAACTCTGCTGCACCGCACCTTGGCGATATTAAAGTTCGTGAAGCAATTATGACTGCTATTGATCGCAGCCAACTTGCCGCTATCCGCTTTAATGGCCTAGATTACAGCGAGCCACTACCAGGTTCCTTCCTGCTCTATCCAAGCCAAGAAGGCTATGTCGATAACTTTGGATCCATTGTTTCCTTCGACGTAGATAAGGCAAAGAGCTTACTTTCCGAAGCAGGATACGCTGAGGGATCAGATGGTTTTGTGCAAAAAGACGGCCAAACTCTATCACTACGCTATGTGATTACTGGTGATTCCCAAATGGTGAAGTCTACCGCTACGGCTATGCAAAAGATGCTCAAAGACATTGGTATTGATATGCAGGTAGTCGAGCGTCCATCCGCTGACTTCTCACGAGTAGTTGCTGAAAAAGACTTTGATCTGTTTATGTCGGGCTTCCGTGCCAGCGATCCTTTCGGTGTGGCTGGTATCAACCAGATTTATGCATCGGATTCTTCATTGAATAACTCCGGTACTGGTACCCCAGAAATCGACGCTAAGCTTCTTAAGCTGCAAGATATTTCTGACCCAGATGAGCAAACCAAGGCAGCTATGGAGGTAGAGAAAGAAGCACTAGCTACCTACGGCATTATGCCTTACGCCAATGGTCCTGATATTACGGCGGTAAAGAAGGGTCTAGTTAACTATGGTGCCTTCTTCTTTGCCATTATGCCTAAAGAAGACATCGGCTGGATTAAGAATTAACTCTTAACCTCAAAGAATCCTTAGCTAGTTAGCTAAGGATTCTTTTTTAATTAACTGCCCTATTTTGTTGTTCCGTTTGCTAAGGGTAAAGGTATTCTACTCCAGCAACACCTTTTAGTAACGCTGGATCAACAGCAGTACCTTCTTTAAAAATCGAAAACTCACCGGTAGGTTCCAGAATCATTAACTGGATTTGACTTAACTGTGCAATACCAGCGCGCCGAATTGTTGCTTTAACGTCACCGCGAGAAAGATGGGACTTTTTCATCTGCTCATTAATGAACTCGCCATGAACCATAATCACTTGAGCACGCCCACTAATCGCATTACGAAGACCTTTGAGCTTACGTGCCGCGCCAAAAATAGCCTCTAGGGCAATAAGAGTAGTAAGCCCAATGATGCCGGCCATTAACGTAGGTGGATGACCAATTATTGCTCTACCAGCTACTGCGCCAAACATGACGATAACAACAGCATCAAAAGCAGTCATTTTGGCAAAAACTCGCGAACCAAATACCCGTACCAGCACTAAAAAGGCGATATAAATACCAGTAGCAGCAATAACAATAATTGGAATCCGCCAAGGTTCAATGAGTAGTTGCTCGCGTAGAAACGACTCAAATTCACTCATAGCAAAAAGTTTATCCCGCTATCTGTCCAATAACCTTGGATAACTCATATTTTCTAGTGGCACTATTAAAAGAAACTGGCTCCCCCACAACTATTTTTAGTTTTTCCACTTCATGATATATTTCATGCTCATACCCCCGGCGGTTACGGCGAAAAAGCTCAATGGTTTTGCCGTGATGATAAATGGTAGTCTCATCCTCGAGCAGAGAGAAACAACCTAGCACCGGTTCATCTGGGTTTAATCGCTCTATCTTTTCCACCACACCATAATTATGCGAAGTATTTTCTCCGCGAATCCGCAGCGGCATTCCGGTGGCTACCCGCTCTAAAGCTACATAGCGCCACATAACCGGCGCAGTGTTCGGCATAAGCACAACCGCTAGCTGAGCATCAAATAATATCCGCAATCTGGTATCGCTGATATGTACGATATGTGGATTTCTAACCGGCTCTACCAGTCGGGGTGGATACTGGGTGGCAATATTTTTTAAAATCTCGCTGGCATCTTCATCATCAATTCCCCAGTGCACACCGTGGTTTTCTAACAAACCAATAAGAGCAGCAAAGCTGAGATCGGGTTGCCCAAGCCACACATCTTCAAACAGGCGCACTGTGGCAGGTATTCGGGTGGGATCATGCACAAGAGCAAGTATATTTTTCTGCTGGGTAACACAAAAACCGTCCTGCTAAAAGCAGAACGGTTTTTAAAAATCAGGCAAGTAATTTAATTACTTGATGATCTTGGTTACGCGGCCAGCGCCAACGGTGCGGGAGCCTTCGCGGATAGCGAAGCGCAGACCCTCATCCATAGCAACAGGCTGGATCAAGGTGACGGACATATCAACGTTGTCACCAGGCATAACCATCTCGGTGCCCTCAGGAAGCTTCACAACACCGGTAACGTCAGTGGTGCGGAAGTAGAACTGTGGACGGTAGTTGTCGAAGAATGGGGTGTGGCGGCCGCCCTCGTCCTTGGAAAGAACGTAAACAGAGCCCTCGAACTCGGTGTGAGGTGTGTAAGCGCCTGGCTTAACAACAACCTGACCACGCTCAACGTCTTCGCGCTTGATACCACGAAGAAGCAGACCACAGTTATCGCCAGCTTCGGTGTAATCAAGAAGCTTACGGAACATTTCGATACCGGTAACGGTAGTAGTGGTGGACTTCTCCTTGATGCCGATGATCTCGACGTCCTCATTCACCTTCAAGGAACCGCGCTCAACACGACCGGTAACAACGGTGCCACGACCGGTGATGGTGAAGATATCCTCGATAGGCATGAGGAATGGCTTGTCGGTCTCACGCTCTGGATCTGGGATGGAGTCATCACAAGCCTGCATGAGGTCGATGATGGCCTGAGTCCACTTCTCGTCGCCCTCAAGAGCCTTCAAAGCAGAGATGTGGATGATTGGAGCCTCTTCATCGTACTCCTGCTCAGCAAGAAGCTCGCGAACTTCCATCTCAACGAGCTCGATGATTTCCTCATCGTCAACCATGTCGCACTTGTTAAGAGCAACGAGGATGTAAGGAACGCCAACCTGGCGAGCAAGAAGAACGTGCTCACGGGTCTGAGGCATTGGGCCGTCAGTAGCAGCAACAACAAGGATTGCGCCGTCCATCTGAGCAGCACCGGTAATCATGTTCTTGATGTAGTCAGCGTGACCTGGAGCGTCAACGTGTGCGTAGTGGCGCTTCTCGGTCTGGTACTCAACGTGGGAGATGTTAATGGTGATACCACGCTCTTTTTCTTCCGGTGCCTTGTCGATGGCATCGAAAGCGAAAGCCTCGTTGAGGTCTGGGTAAGCATCTGCCAACACCTTGGTGATAGCCGCGGTGGTGGTGGTCTTACCGTGGTCAACGTGACCGATGGTACCGATGTTTACGTGAGGCTTGGTACGCTCGAACTTAGCCTTTGCCACTGTGTGTCCTCCTGGACTTCGTGGTGATCGCGGGTGCAATCACAGGGTTTTCATACTGTGCCTGGTGATCACTAATTCGGTGATCAGGCGGCACAGCTTTTACAGATGTGCCAGTTACAGAATCCTAAGGCCAAACCGGTTGTTTTTCAAACCGTTTCAAGGAGACTTTTGGATCCTACAGGGTAACGGCCAACTCAAAACTTCTATTCTCCCACTTCTTGTCTTCTTGTGTAATCCAGAAGTGTCAAGGATGAAGTTTTCAGAAAGCCGCTACCCCGTTATGTTTCTTTCCTTGTCTAGCACAGGCAAGGAAAGAAACCTTTACGAAGGTTACTAACCGATGTTAGGCGGTACCGTTACGCTCGGCAATAATCTCGGATGCAATGCTGCTTGGAACCTCAGCGTAGGAATCAAACACCATCGAGAAGTTTGCACGTCCTGCGGTCGAGGAACGTAGGTCACCGATGTAACCGAACATTTCTGACAGCGGCACTTTAGCGCGAACGACCTTGGCACCAGAGCGGTCTTCCATAGCGTAGACCTGGCCACGGCGTGAGCTGATGTCACCGTTGACGGTACCCATGTACTCTTCAGGGGTAACAACCTCAACAGCCATCACTGGCTCCATAAGAACTGGCTTTGCCTTAGCAACAGCTTCTTTAAGAACCTGAGAACCAGCAAGCTTGAAGGCCATTTCAGAGGAGTCAACGTCGTGGTATGCGCCGTCTTCGAGTGTTGCCTGAATACCTACCAATGGGAAGCCAGCGAGGTAACCGTACTGCATTGCGTCCTGGATACCTGCGTCAACAGATGGGATGTATTCCTTAGGAACACGACCACCGGTAACCGCATTGATGAACTTGTAGGTTGCGGACTCGCCTTCTTCCAAGGTGTCTGCTTCTGGAGCATAAGGCTCGATGGAAACGATAACCTTAGCGAACTGGCCGGAACCACCGGTCTGCTTCTTGTGGGTGTATTCCACGCTAGAAACAGCCTTGCGGATGGTCTCACGGTAAGCAACCTGTGGGTTACCGATATTTGCCTCGACCTTGAATTCACGCTTCATGCGGTCAACAAGAACGTCGAGGTGGAGCTCGCCCATACCACCGATAACGGTCTGGCCGGTTTCGTCGTCAAGCTCAACGGTAAAGGTTGGATCCTCAGCAGCAAGCTTCTGGATAGCAGTACCTAGCTTCTCCTGGTCAGCCTTGGTCTTAGGCTCAATGGAGACCTTGATAACTGGATCTGGGAAGTCCATGGACTCAAGGATGATCTGGTTGTTGCGATCGCACAAGGTGTCACCAGTGGTGGTGTCCTTCAAACCAATCACAGCGTAGATGTTGCCGGCGAGAGCCTCAGAAACTGGGTTCTCCTTATTGGCGTGCATCTGGAAAAGCTTACCGATGCGCTCTTTCTTGCCCTTGGTGGAGTTCTGAACCTCGTCACCTGGAACAACGCGACCAGAGTAAACACGTACGAAGGTGAGTTGGCCGAAGAATGGGTGTGCAGCAATCTTGAATGCCAAAGCAGAGAAAGGAGAATCAACCGAAGGCATACGGGTGAGTTCTTCATCCTCATTGTTGACTGCGTGGCCATGAACCTCGCCGACATCCAATGGGTTAGGCAGGAAGTCAACAACTGCGTCGAGCAATGGCTGAACGCCCTTGTTGCGGTAAGCGGTACCACACAACACTGGGTAAATCTCGGAAGCAACGGTGAGCTTACGGATAGCAGCCTTGATTTCTTCAATGGTGAGTTCTTCGCCACCGAAGTACTTCTCCATGAGAGCTTCGTCAGACTCAGCAACAACCTCAAGGAGCTTCTCGCGGTACTCTTCGGCCTTTTCCTGCAAGTCAGCAGGGATCTCTTCGATAACTGGTTCCGCACCAGTTTCGACCTTGCCACGCCAGGTAATAGCGTTCATGTTGATCAAGTCAACAACGCCATCGAAGTCATCCTCAGCACCGATTGGTAGCTGCAAAACCAATGGCTTTGCACCCAAGCGGTCGATAATGGTCTGAACAGTGAAGTAGAAATCAGCGCCCAGCTTGTCCATCTTGTTCACGAAGCAAATACGTGGAACGTCATACTTTGCAGCCTGACGCCATACCTGCTCGGACTGAGGCTCAACGCCTTCTTTACCGTCGAAAACGGCAACTGCGCCGTCGAGAACACGCAAGGAACGCTCAACCTCAACGGTGAAGTCAACGTGACCTGGGGTGTCGATAATGTTGATCTGGTTGTTCTTCCAGAAACAGGTCACAGCAGCGGAGGTAATGGTAATACCGCGCTCTTTTTCCTGCTCCATCCAGTCAGTAGTAGACGCACCGTCGTGAGTCTCGCCAACTTTACGGTTAATACCGGTATAGAAGAGAATACGCTCAGTGGTCGTGGTCTTACCGGCATCGATGTGAGCCATGATGCCGATATTGCGAACCTTATTAAGGTCCTTAAGCACTTCTTGTGGTGCCACGTTTTTCCCTAACTCATGTATCTGGCCGAATCTATTTAAAAATCCGGCACGCAGATGAATAGTTCTCTGTTTATGCTGCGATAAATAAATTCATATCGTGCAGCGCGGTCATAGAAACAAATCAGCCTAAACTGAATGCTTATCCGCGATGTTGTATAGAAAATTTTTATTCGCAGCTACTGTATTGAGCTCCCCGTTCAGGCCTCCCTGTGGGCGTGACCAAAAGGTTGCGCTCAGTGCGCTCAGAGAAGCGTGTAGTGGGTAAGAAAGCGACCCATCAGCACATCAAAAGCACTGCTCTAACACGGCGAGCCGGTTAAGTATCTAGCACTGTGTTGGTGTACCGATAGGTTTTTATGCTTTCTCAGGTTGCTTTTACCAGCGGTAGTGTGCGAACGCACGGTTGGCTTCTGCCATCTTGTGAGTATCTTCACGACGCTTCACAGATGCACCGAGGCCATTTGCTGCATCAAGGATCTCATTAGCAAGACGCTCGATCATGGTGTTCTCACGACGCTGACGGGTGAAAGTAACCAACCAACGCAGAGCCAAAGTGTTGGCGCGCTCAGCGCGAACCTCTACTGGCACCTGGTAGGTAGCGCCACCCACGCGACGGGAGCGAACCTCAAGATCAGGCTTGATGTTGCCCAGAGCCTTCTCCAAGGTAAGAACTGGATCGGTGCCAGTCTTTTCCTTGCAGATTTCAAGAGCACCGTAAACGATGCGCTCAGCGGTGGACTTTTTACCGTCCTTGAGAACCTTGTTCACTAGCTGGGTAACAACCTGGGAGCCGTAAACAGGATCTTTAACGATAGGACGCTTTGGAGCTGCATTCTTACGCATTGATTACTTCTCCTTCTTTGCGCCGTAGCGGGAACGAGCCTGCTTACGATCCTTAACGCCCTGAGTATCAAGTGCGCCACGGATAATCTTGTAACGAACACCTGGCAAGTCCTTCACACGACCACCACGAACAAGCACCATGGAGTGCTCCTGGAGGTTGTGGCCCTCACCTGGAATGTAAGCAGAAACCTCGATACCGGAGGTCAGGCGCACACGGGCAACCTTACGCAGAGCGGAGTTAGGCTTCTTAGGAGTGGTGGTGTACACACGGGTGCACACGCCACGACGCTGCGGGGAGCCCTTTAGGGCTGCGGTCTTCACCTTTGCAGTCTTATCGTGGCGGCCCTTACGGACCAGCTGCTGAATAGTTGGCATAGCCGTCTTTCTCAATCGGTACTTTTCTTCAAAGCCGAAAACTTCGAAGAAGTTATCGCTTCATTATCGCCTAGTAAAACACCCAGCACCCCAAAAGACCCTAGACAAACAAAAATAGGGGCTCTTTCCGGGGCCGCTTCCGTGTTTCACGCATTTAGCCAACCCATTCTAACCAAAGAATGTGCAGCTCAAATACGGGCTCCCACCAAAAAATGTGGGACTAGATAAGCAGTTTAAACCAGCAGGCAGAATAAAGCAAGATTACGCTGGGTAAAAACTAATTAACTACATGCACAAAAACCTAAACAAAGTACCGATAAACACAGAACACCAATAAAACAAATACTAGCTTCACCCCCGACATGGAAATAAAGCCTTCCCGGAATACGGCTCTATGCATACCCTTGAAGTACCTGCCTTAGTACATGGTGCAACCGGCCGCGTAAAACTCTCAATTTCTACACCCCAGCCGAACGCCTGGCTAGACTACTAACCCAAAACCGTTGCAACGACCCCTAGAATCCACCCAATACAATAGAAACAGAAAAAGCCCGCCGTCATAAAAACGACGGCGGGCTTTTCGCTCAATTCATTAGGTTAAAAACCTAGAGTTTTTCTTAAGAACTCAAGTTCAAAAGAACACCCAGGCCAGCAAAAATCGGTGCCCAGTGAGCATAGAAGTTGAAAAACTCTGAAGCTGTAGAGGTGAAACCCTCCACGAAAATAGGTACAGGAATAGGGATCGGCATAAGCCACACTCCTTAAAAACGAGGGGATGAACTGGTCAAAATATACACAGTCCACTGAACGGTACCAGATTACCGTATCACTGCCTTGACTATCGCATGAATCTTAGCACTATGTCCCCATTACAAACAGGACTAAGTCAAACTAGCCAGGCGTCGAAAAGCAACCAGCGAAAACCTGTTGGATCACACTTCCCGCAGATAATCAAGGGTTTTGATTAGATTCTCACATTATGGCACAGGTTACTACCAATTAATAAAAATATGTTTATCCTTACCTTAAGTGTTTTGTACCACACGGAAGGTTCACTCCATGACACAAACATCCACCATCTCAAGCGTGCACCTAGGACTCAGCCAAGAATTACCCGTCATCGCACACAGCACTACCTCACGAGTTATCCTTAACAACGACATCCTGCGTGTTATCGAATTTACTTTTGACGCCGGCGAGCTACTTACCGAACATACTTCCCCCAAAGCCGTTGTTGTCCAACTCATCGAAGGCGAAATGAACTTTAACGTCAACGGTCAAACACACAC
This sequence comes from Corynebacterium kutscheri, assembly GCF_000980835.1. NCBI lineage: Bacteria > Bacillati > Actinomycetota > Actinomycetes > Mycobacteriales > Corynebacteriaceae > Corynebacterium > Corynebacterium kutscheri. The sequence continues at coordinate 322,902 of NZ_CP011312.1, read as the reverse complement.
ATTCCTTCCCGGGGATGTTATCTATCTCGCTCCCGGCGAACCTCACGCGCTCACCGCCGTCACCGAATGCCGCATGAGCCTGGTTATGGTACACACCGACAAGCACTGCCTTGAGGCTAACAACGCCGATTCCGACAGCACCAACTAGCGCAATGACAACGCCAGCCTTAACCCGATCTGCACTTTTCAAGGAGTCTCCATGACCGACAAGAACTCACATGATTCTCACCTCCAGGGCCATTGGTTATTGGCATCGCTAGGAAAAACAGTGCTACGCCCCGGCGGATTAGGACTAAGCAAGCGCATGCTTGCCGCAGCCCATCCAACAAATACAGATGAGATCGTCGAATTTGGCCCTGGTGTTGGCAAAACTGCCACCTTACTTTTGGCAGCACAACCCGCCCGCTATACCGGCGTTGATCCCAATCCACAAGGACGTGCCGCTTTAGAAAAAGTACTTGATCAGTTCCCACAAGCAAGCGTTATTACCGCCGATGCTGCCACAACTGGCCTAGACGATAACAGTGTCTCCCTAGTAATCGGGGAAGCCATGCTTACGATGCTAAGCCCCCAGCAACGCCAAGCTGTTGTGGCCGAAGCGTTTCGCATACTTCGTCCTGGTGGTCGCTATGGGATCCACGAACTTGCCTTATCTCAACAAGCAAAAGATCCCGATGCAAAAAGTTCTCGTAGCGAAGTAGGAATTGATATTTCTAAACGCATTAAAGTCGGTGCTCGTCCGGAAAAACTCGATGCCTGGGCTCGTCTGCTTAGCAACGCCGGCTTCCAAGTGACCTGGACATCTACTGCCCCCATGCACCTACTCGAACCTTCCCGAGTGCTTGCCGACGAAGGCTTATTTGGCACCATCAAAATCCTTATTAACCTCATCCGACGCCCAGTCGCCCGGAAGCGAGTACTAGAAATGCGCGCTAATTTCCAAGAGCATAAGGATGAGCTTATTGCAGTTGCTTTAGTAGCTACCAAGCCAGCCGACTAACCCTTAGGGAAATTTCACACGCAAGGATCGCCGCAAATAAACAGACAAAGCAGTCTATAGATAACCTCACGTTTTACTTGTCATGAAAGTAAAACTTACACATTCTCGCCCCCTGTTTTTTATTTTTACCAAAACAGGGGGCATTTGCATGGGAATTATTAACCACTTCTTGAGCGTTGTACTACAACAGTGGGCACCGCATAGACATTTTTTCAAATAGAACCCTGCGTAAAATGCCTGGAAGATGCCCCCAAAAATAATTAAACGCATTGCTAATCGTAGAAAAAGTTGCTAAGTTTCTCTGAAAAGAATTTATTAGACAACTCTGTTCGCTATTAATGAACCAAACAGTTTAGGAGCACCATGACCACCACCTTAAACCCGCAAGAAACACAGGCACCACGGCGACGTTTACCCAACTGGATGACCAGTTTCGGCTGGCAAGTTTTTATCGGCTTAATCGTCGGTCTTGTCCTAGGGTTTGCAGCCCGTGGCGCAGCCGAAGGCAACTGGCTAAGCACCTCTCTTAGCGCCATAGGAAGTACCTACGTACAACTATTAAAGTTGCTTATTCCACCACTAGTTTTTGCCGCCGTTGTTACCTCGGTAGCTAATCTACGCAAGGTTACTAATGCCGCCCGGCTCGCTGTGTCAACCCTGGTATGGTTTGCAATCACTGCATTCTTTTCCGTACTTGTAGGCATCGGGGTGGCATTAATCCTACAACCAGGATCAAACACCTCTATTGATCCAGCTACCGCAGCTGATCCGAGCCGTACCGGAAGCTGGCTAGGGTTTATTCAATCCATCGTGCCAGCCAATATTCTAGGATTAAGCGCTGCCCAGTCTTCTACTGGAGCCATTGCACTGAATTTTAATGTGCTACAAATTTTAGTCCTCTCACTAGCAATCGGGATTGCCGCAGTGCGAAGCGGTAAAGCTGCCGAACCTTTTCTTGCTTTTACTGAATCCTTCCTCAAAATCATCCAAGAAGTGCTGTGGTGGATCATTCGACTTGCCCCCATTGGCACCGCCGCGCTTATCGGTAATGCAGTAGCCAGCTACGGTTGGGAAGCACTAGGAAGCCTAGGAAAATTCGTCTTTGCTATCTACGTTGGTCTTGCCCTAGTTATCGGCGTTATCTACCCAGTAGTACTACGTTTTGTTGGTATACCAGTTACTGAATTCTTCCGTCGCGTGTGGCCAGTAACTTCACTTGGTTTTGTTACCCGTAGCTCCATGGGGGTAATGCCGGTAACTCAACGCGTTGCAGAAGAAAATCTCGGCGTTCCTCGCGAGTACGCTTCCTTTGCGGTACCCCTAGGTGCTACCACCAAAATGGACGGTTGCGCAGCAGTTTATCCAGCCGTCGCCGCCATCTTTGTTGCCCAATTCTATGGCATTCCACTTGGCTTTACCGATTACCTACTTATCATCTTCGTCTCGGTCATTGGCTCTGCTGCTACCGCAGGAACAACGGGTGCTACCGTGATGCTTACGCTCACACTATCTACCCTAGGACTACCGCTAGCTGGCGTTGGCCTCTTACTAGCCATTGAACCAATCATCGACATGGGACGCACCGCAGTAAACGTGACTGGTCAAGCACTTATCCCAGCCGTTGTTGCCAAACGTGCCGGAATCCTCAACGAAGAAGTATGGCAGCGAGAACTTAAAGCAGCCGTATCCTAACCAATAGCTCAATAGCGAAAAGGTTAACTAGCAAATAGCGTTATGCCCTAAGGGTTCCCTAACCCCTAGGGCAATTTTTTACACCCCGAATACTTACAATGCAGCACTTATTAAGAACGCATTAAAAACACAATCACATACTTAAAATTTAAAAACAGCTCACATACGCACAAAAAAGGAATCGCATTTTATGGCTCTTGCACTTATTACTGGCTCCTATGGTGGTTTAGGCAACGCCTTAAGCATCGTGCATGCACGCACCGGTGGCGATCTTATTTTGGTTGGTCGCAGTCAAGACAAACTCGATGCCCAGGCTGCCACACTACGCCAGGCCTACCGCATCAAGGTGCATACCATTGCCGTTGATCTTTCCCAAGAGGATGCCGCTTACACTATTTTTGATATCTGCAGCCAAGAAAATCTGCTACCGGATTACCTCATTAATAATGCTGGCTTCGGCGGACAGGGTGATTTTGCTCGCGAGCGTAGCCTGGAAGCCGATATGTCGATGATTGCGGTCAATATCGAAACACCAACCCGACTATTAAAACTCTTCCTACCGGAAATGATTCAACGAGGTAGCGGCAAGGTACTCAATGTTTCTTCCATAGCAGCTCTTGCCCCAGGGCCTCTACAAGCAGTTTACTTTGCTACCAAAGCATATGTAACCAGCTGGTCAAACGCTCTAGCCAAAGAATTAGCGGGAACTGGAGTAAGCGTTTCCTGTTTTATGCCTGGTGCAATGGAAACTGGTTTTGCTCAAACAAGTGGACTTGACGATACTGACCTTTTTAAAAATGCGGTATCACCAGATAAAGCTGCCCAAGAAGCCTATAACGAGATGCTTAACGGGAAAATCAATATCTTTGCTGCGGTACGCACTTGGCAAAAACCACTACTGCCTCTCATATCAATACTCCCACGCAAGCGTGTGCTGGATTATATTTATCGACTCCAAAAACGCCACTAGGGCACTATGGACGCACACCTACACCTCGCGCCCCTAGGAATGGCTCAAAATAGCATTTTCATGACATACAGGTAGCACCTGCCATACTCAAGATCCCACTGTAGCGGTGGGATCTTAAATTTTTTCAGTTAGCTAGTTATTGTTACCCCACAACGTTTCTCGTCGTAACATCCACCCGCCATAGTGTCATTGCGAGAATTTTTAAAAACAACACAGTGCATTTATCTTCTGATTGATTTTATGAAATCAGTCACCACAAGAAAGCTCTCATTTTTGCCTGCGCTTTTAACTGTCTCTCCTGCGCAATACAATCCCGAACTAACTCACAGACACAATATATAGGGGTTGGATAAATGCGAATACGTTAGATATTGATATTTCTGTAATTACATTGCTGCAATTTCCGCGCTATGGTGTCCTACATGAGCCTGGAACCTATGACACCAATAAGTAAAAAATCTGCGCCTGTTCGCGCTGCGGTATCGTCGAAAAGCACTATCGACGAATACTTGCAGCGAGCCGACTGGCGAGTTAATGCCAATGCCAATCAGGATTATTCTGTCGGCGGCATGATTTTGAATGCGGCTGGAAAAGTAACCGCAAATTACTGGCTAGACGAAGTATTCAGCAAGGCTGCCGGGATTAGCCACCGCGAGGGTGATATTCACATTCACGACCTAGACATGCTCACCGGATATTGCGCTGGGTGGTCACTTCGCCGACTACTCGAAGAAGGTTTTGGCGGTGTTGCAAATACTGTGTCCTCTGCCCCACCTAAACACTTCGCCTCCGCGTGCGGTCAAGTAGTCAATTTCCTCGGCACCTTACAAAATGAATGGGCTGGCGCACAAGCTTTTAGCTCTTTTGATACCTACATGGCGCCTTTCGTTCGCCTAGATCAGCTCAGCTACGACGAGCTAAAACAGCACATGCAGGAATTTATTTTCAACCTCAACGTGCCTTCTCGATGGGGAACACAAACTCCTTTTACCAATCTCACCTTCGATTGGGTATGCCCAGATGATATTGCCGAGACCGTGCCTTTTATTAATGAGGAACCCTGCGATTTCAGTTATGGTGAGCTCCAGCATGAAATGGACATGATCAATCAGGCGTTCATTGAGGTTATGTCGCAAGGTGATGCCAATGGCCGCCCCTTTACCTTCCCAATTCCTACCTATAACATCACCAAAGATTTCGATTGGGACACCCCTAATGCCCAGGCATTATTTACTATGACCGCAAAATATGGGTTGCCTTATTTCCAAAACTTCATTAACTCAGATCTTGACCCCGGCATGATCCGCTCCATGTGCTGCCGACTACAACTTGATCTACGCGAATTATTAAAACGCGGAAATGGCCTATTCGGTTCGGCAGAATTAACTGGTTCTATTGGCGTAGTCACCCTTAACTGCGCCCGGCTTGGTCATCTCTATGCCGGTGACGAAGCTGGCCTATTAGCTAGAGTCGAAGAACTCGTTGCACTAGGCATCGATACGCTGGAACGACGACGCGCTTTTGTTCAGCGCATGCTCGACAAGGGACTCTACCCATACACCAAACGCTGGCTGCCAAGCCTGGATAACCATTTCTCTACCATTGGCGTTAACGGTTGTAATGAGATGATTCGTAACTTCACCCATGACCGCTATGACCTGACCGATCCACAAGGCCATGCCCAGGTTGCCCGACTACTTGATCGAATCAACGAACTTTTGGTACAAGCCCAAGAAGCTACTGGACACCTCTTTAACTTAGAGGCCACTCCTGCCGAGGGCGCTACCTACCGCTTTGCTCGAGAAGACATCGCCCGCTACCCCAATATCATTCATGCCGGTAGCACTGCTGAACCGTATTACACCAATTCCTCCCAACTTCCGGTATCACATACCCCAGATCCTTTCGAAGCCCTTACACTCCAAGAAGATCTGCAAACCAAATACACTGGCGGAACCGTACTTCACCTTTATATGGGAGCAGCAGTCAGTGATGGTCAAGCGTGCGCAAAACTTGTTCGACGCTCATTAGAGAAGTTCTCCCTTCCTTATGTCACCGTCACTCCTACCTTCTCCATTTGCCCAACACATGGCTATATTTCTGGTGAACATCCCCAGTGTCCACAGTGCAATACCGAAACCGAAATGTGGACCAGGGTCATGGGCTACTTCCGCCCTGTGCAGAGCTTTAATACAGGGAAAAAAGGTGAATTCCATGAACGCACCTACTTTGCAGAATCCCTTATCTAGTACCCGTCCAACCAACGAGCTACCCATTGCCGGAATCATACCTTTTTCGGCAACGGACTGGCCGGGAAAATTAACGGTAACCGCTTTTACCCAAGGGTGCCCATTACGCTGTGTTTATTGCCATAACCCCCAGTTGCAAGGTTTTGGCTCAGGTACGCATTCGATGGCTGAGTTTCTTACTCTCTTAAGTTCTCGACGTGGACTTATCGACGCCGCAGTTATCTCTGGCGGTGAACCTACCGCAGTTCCTGGTTTAGCAGATGCCATTGCTAGTATCCATGACCTTGGATTTCCAGTAGGGCTTCACACCTGTGGATATGCCCCGGCACGCATTGCGAAGCTAGTACGTGATCCCGCCACAACTCCAGACTGGGTTGGATTAGATATCAAAGCACTGCCGCGTCATATGCATGAAGTCACTGGCTGTTCGCCACGGGTAGCAACCTCGGTATGGGAATCACTACAGATTCTGCAAAAGGCAGAAGTTGAAATAACTTTGCGCACTACCCTCTGGAGCGACTCGGTCATTGAACGCAACCTTAATGAACTACGCTCATTAGTTAAAACGCATAGTATGGATACCTCTTCGGAATTAGTGATCCAATATGCGCGATCTAGTGATGGTAGCCCATGGCTACCAGAAGGATAGCCAATAAAAGTTTTTATTTGATCGCTTATGGTATTCCCGCATTGTTTGCTTATGCCCCGGCATGAGCGCACGATACGGGAATACTACGTACTGATACTAAATAAAAACTAGCCTGTTCCGCGTGCATTTAATACCAAGGATTTTATTTTCTTAACACTAATTAAAATTATGATCAACGTGATTAACGTATATCGATATTAGTTTTTCCTCATGTTGCACACATACAAGCTTGACCACGATATATCATATCCGCTTTTTATAATTATTATTGTGCGCAATAATAATCAATTAGTGTGACATGGTATTTTTCAGTCACATTTCACACCATAAAAAGCTTTTTACATCATAAGCTAAACATACATGCCCGACTCATACGAATAGTCTGGGAAATTCGTAAGCCAGCCGGGATCTTAAAAAATCACAACCGAAAGAACCGAAAGGCATACAATGTTGCCAACTATCCCGGCTCCCGATTACCCCACCCTCTTTTTCTTTGAACGTGGCGATTGGTGGGATTACCTCATGCTCATCATGGTCACAGCTGCACTTGCAACAACTGCCTGGTTGGCACAAAGAAGTAAGTGGGTAGTCCTCTTAGTTTTTGTAATTTCACCACTACTACTGACACTATTTTGGTGGCCTTATTCCACAGAAGGTACCGCATCTTCAGGATGGTTCGCCATTGTTAAACAATATTCAGCTTTGGCGGGATCTTTATGTTTAGTTGCTTTGCAATACACCAAAAAACTACGGCATAACTACTGGTATCTCACCATTCCACCGGTTATCCTCGCAGTTAATATTATGGAAGCAGTTGTGCGTGATTTCCAGGTTTATAGCATCCATGGCTTTGACCCCGAACAACATATGGTTATCTGGGGCGGACCATGGAATATAATAAACGGAATTGCCGGAATTCTTAATCTACTAGCAATTTCTGGTTGGGTTGGCATATTTGTCGCCAAAGGTAAATCTCGAGCAATTATCTGGGGTGATCTTACCTTTGGCTGGATTATTGCTTACGACGTGTGGAACCTCTCTTACTGCTACAACTGTCTTAGCGATCGCGCCTGGTATTCCGGGGTCGCGCTCTTGTTGTCCTGCACCATTCCGGTCTTCTTCAAATTTGGCCAAGGATCGTGGATTCAATTCCGAGCCTATACACTCACCCTGTGGTCTGCGGTTGTGCTCACATTCCCAGCTTTTACCGAAAGCTCAATTTTCGCTCATCGCTCAGCCCACAACCCAACGGCACTTCTTACCCTAGCTGTCTTATCGCTCGCCCTTAATATAGGAGTCTTTGGCTACCACATATACACAATTATTCGCCATCGTAGAAATCCTTTTACCCAGGAGATATACTCCGGCAGCAAAAACTACACAGCGCTTATTCGCCAGCATGCTAGCAATAAAGATCAAGATCGCATTGCTGCCCGGCTGGGTTCCACCCCAGAGGCTTTAGGATACCGAGAGCCTCTGGCAAATTCTATTGTGTACAATAATTAAAAATTAGTAGTGCAATAAACCCACACAAGCATTAAGTGCGTTGTGTACAATATTTATATTGTGCACAACGCACTTAAAAGAGCCTATTCTTTTGTAGTCTTACCCCAGCCTTTAAGGTAAGTACGCTCTTTCTTTTGTCTAATTTGTTCCTCCCACGAGAACTCAGGTTCTTGCCAATCCGTAAAATAATCCTCGTCAATTATCTCTGACCAAGGAGTCCCCGGACCAGTGGGTGGCCACTGAGGATCATCAGTTTTTGGTGGGCGAATTTCTGCCACTGCAGGACACTGACGTCCATATTGGAACCACTGGGTGTAGGTATCCTCAAACAACTCAGTGCCATCCCACCTACCAGCAGGAACTTTTGAACCAAAATAACGCCCACCTAAAACACCACGCATAAATTTTCCAATATGCTGCTGCTTTTTACGAAACTCCGCTACCCGCTTAATGTAAATATTTTGCATACGAGTCATACAACCGCCAACGAGTTCAATATTGACCCAATTAATTGCTTTCGGTAACGGCGTATTTGGCTCAAATCCAATTCGCCAATGGTTAATTAATCGAGTTCGCTCTCCTTTCAGCGGGATCATATAAAAACACCACGCCGCTGCGAAATGATCCATTGACGGATAGCGGAAAGCATATGATCCCGGCGCTGCTGGCGGATTTTTAGTATCAACCCACTGAACGAGGTATTTACCAGGAACAACATCAGCCCATTCCATTGACATGCCCTGGTAATCAAAGGCGGCAATATCACCAGGAACCATGGAATCTGGCTGTTGGAATTCTTCCTGCAACTCATAACTATTATAGAAAGGTAACCGCGCAAAAGTACGCTCAAGCCATTCTGAGGAAAAAGATCCAGCTTTATTAGCACCAATCTGTTTCAAAATCCGCCAGACAGCATAAGCCGGCGCATCAATATCGATCGCATAGGTAGAAGAATATCCATTGTCATAGTTAGCGTCGATAAGATCATCGCCGGGATATGTCCACGCTTGCTCTTCTGGAGTTGCTTTCCCACTAAGCTGACTAAATGCATACATTCCGCCAACTGTTGTTGCAGCTAACACCCCTATCCCCCATGCAGCATGCGCGCCAGTGATCGTACATTTTTTCTTCATACTTCGCTCAAACCACCTTAAGCTAGTTGTTCTTTAACAGAACACGCAAAATGTGTTCCCACGCTAGCCCACAGGCACATCCGTTAATTATCTATCACATACCCGCTAGTAATGTGCCCTATGTGCTAATAACCTCACTCTATCACTGAAATAATCTATGCTTGGTAAAATTTGGTTTGTTATATCCCACAATCGGAGGACTACGCAATGCATTCGCTCTTTCTCTGGGAGATAGGCACTCCTCTCGTTTACCTGACTTGGCTGATAGTTTTTATCGCTCAAGTAGCTATCTCGGAAATTAACCGTCGCTGGAATTGGACAATATTTTTCTTATGGACTTTCGGCGGCCTGGCACTTATGCCTTATGCCGCATTACATGGCACTCCCATGGTTGGCTGGTTTCCCTTTGGCAAATACGTCATTATGGTTGCCACAGCCACAATGACCGGTTTTCTACTGTGGTACGGCAAAAAGAACCCACTTAAAGCACACCGTTATGCCATATACTTCGGCATAGCACTATGGATCGGTCTAGCGGTAAACATTATGGAAGCTAATATCCGTGATGTCACAATTTTCTTTGAATCGCAACGTTACCTAGACTGCGCCGCAGATCCTACCTGCTTAAAAGCTATTAACGACACTCATGTCGGCATCGATATGATTAATGGCCTTCCAGAAACACGTGGAGTAAGCGCACCAGTGGGAAGTTCCGAATGGTATGCCGCAGTAGCAGCTAATTTCCATACTGCCGGCGTTGGCATCGACCCGGCCACCGGATTTCGCACTATCGGCGGATATTGGAATTTACTTACTGCAGCCGCAGGGGTGCTTAATATTATCACCATCACGGGCCTAGGAAAAATATTTATAACCTCTAATAAGCAACGGAAAGTACGTGGGCTTATTTGGGTCGATATGGTGTGGCCCTGGGTTATTGCCTATGACCTATGGAACCACGCATTTTTATACAACGCACTTGCCGACTACACCTGGTACTGCACCCTAGCACTATTACTAGCATGCACCATACCTGCTTTTACCTGGGCAAAAGGACAATGGATTTGGTTCCGTTGCTTTACCTTAATGTTCTGGATTGCGGCAAATAATCTTTTACCAGAGCTTTTGGTTCCGCCAAGTAATATCACCAATTTCTCTACAATGAATCCTACTGCAAATGCTGTCTGCGCCTGGGCTGCTTTCCTATTCAACGTAGGTTTATTTATCTACTGGTTGTACAAAATCTACACAACCAAACGAAATCCACTCCGCGATCCTTTGTACCCAGAGCTCAAAGAATTCCGTACTATTATGCGCGAACATGCCGACGATGCCGATAAGTATTTTGTTACCGACATGATTAAAGAAACTCCGGAAGAATTAGGTTTCGCACCTGATTCTCCTACCCCACCGGTAACTGGTTATGTAGGAAATATACCGTGGTGGCGCAGTGATAAACGTTATCCTAAACTTCGCACTCCACTAACTGCCGATCCTGGGCTCATAGCTAAGAAGATCTCCGCTGATCCTACCTGGGATGTCACATAGCACAGCTATATTTTCTTATTGTAGCCACCCACGTTGCTTCTTTGGGTGGCTACTTTTATGGCGATAAAAGCATAGAAAGCTGGGTTAACAACGTGTCTTTGTCGCTATAGCACTACCCACGCAATAAGGGTCTGACTTTTTAGGATTAAAAGTCAGACCCTTATCTAAAAGGCTTTAACCTAGCGCTAAGTTAACCAACTAGCGCATGTTTAAAGATCATAAGCCTCATCCAGTGGCACCGAGGCGCCAGTGAACTCGCCGTAACCGTCGTCACCGTAGATGGAATCACCATAGGTTGGAATCGAGTAAGCCGCATTACGTGCTGCCTCGGTTGGCTTTACAGCAATATTGCGGTAACGGGCAATACCGGTACCAGCTGGGATCAGCTTACCGATAATCACGTTTTCCTTTAGACCAATGAGCTTATCGGAGCGCTTGTTAATAGCGGCATCGGTAAGCACACGAGTGGTCTCCTGGAAGGACGCAGCCGATAGCCAAGACTCGGTAGCCAAAGAGGCCTTGGTGATACCCATGATCTCACTGCGCAGCTCAGCAGGCTGACCGCCAGCTGCAATAGCCTCAGAATTAGCTGCCTTAGCCTCCGAAAGATCAACCAAGGTACCAGGTAGGAACTCAGTAGAACCGGATTCAATGACCGTACCGCGACGCAACATCTGGCGAATAATAATCTCGATATGCTTATCGTGAATCGCCACACCCTGTGCACGGTAAACTGCCTGCACTTCGTCAACCAGGTGCTGTTCCACGCCACGACGACCCAAAACCTCAAGCACATCATGTGGATCAGCTGGACCACGCAGCAAACGATCACCGACATCAACGTGATCGCCTTCTTGCAGCGTGCGTTCGATCCATGCCCCTGGGTTGGATTCCATTGGCACGCGCACGGTTGCTAGGCCCTGACGCTTGGACAGTTTCTCGTACTCAACGATATCTGAACCGTCGTCTGGAGTAATCGATAGGGTCCAGAAGTTGCCTTCATCTTCCAAGTGAACCGTACCAGCTACCGAAGCAATAGGTGCCCGGTTCTTAGGAATACGAGCCTCGAAGAGTTCCTGAACACGTGGCAAACCGCCGGTAATGTCGCCACCGACACCACCCTGGTGGAAGGTACGCATTGTAAGCTGAGTACCTGGCTCACCAATCGACTGTGCAGCAACAATACCAACTGCCTCGCCAATATCAACCAATTGGCCAGATGCCATGGACTTGCCGTAGCACTTAGCGCACACGCCGGTAGCGGTTTGACAGGTTAATACCGAACGAACCTTGACTTCTTCAATACCCTGAGCAACTAGAACGTCGATAAGCTCATCGCTAAGGTTCGCACCTGCTGACACGATAACCTCATCGCCGGATTTCACATCCGTTGCTACCACACGACCAGATACCGAGGTCTCAATAAGTGAGTGTGCTCGGTAACCAGTGATGTTGCCTTCTGCGTCCTTAATAGCCTCAGCTACTGGAACGCGAATACCCTGGCGAGTGTTGCAGTCCTCTTCGCGGACAATAACATCCTGAGCCACGTCGACTAGACGACGAGTCAAGTAACCGGAGTCGGCGGTACGCAGCGCGGTATCGGCAAGACCCTTACGCGAACCGTGAGAGTTGTTGAAGTACTCAAGCACCGATAGGCCTTCACGGAAGGAGGTCTTAATCGGACGGGTGATGTAGTCACCCTTCGAGTTCACAACCATGCCCTTCATGCCAGCCAAGGTCCAAATCTGACGCATGTTACCGGCAGCACCGGACTTCACGATCATCGGAATTGGGTTGTCATCTGGGTAAAGTTCCTCGACGGCCTTACCAACGGTATCGGTTGCGTCCTTCCACAACTCAACAAGGCGATCATAACGCTCACGCTCAGTTAGCGCACCCTGCTCCCAGTACTTGCGTTCAATCTTGCGTGCCTCGGACTCATAAGAATCCAAGATCTCATCCTTGTTAGGAAGAACCAGCACGTCAGACATAGCAATGGTCACGCCAGATCGGGTTGCCCAGTAGAAACCGGCATCCTTCATCTTGTCCATGGTCTGGGCCACGGTAATCATTGGGTACTTAGCGGCGAGATCGTTAATCACGTCGCCAAGCATGATCTTGTCTGAGCCGCCGCCCTTACGCACCATGACCCCCTCAAGGTATGGGTAATTCCATGGCAAGAGGTCATTGAACATAACTCGACCCAAGGTGGTATCTGCCAACCAGGCCTGGCCTTGCTCCCAACCATCGGGGAACTGCTCAGCTTCAATATCTGCTGGCGGACGCAGGTGCGAAATACGCACCTTGATCTTAGCCTGTAGACCAAGTACGCCACGGTCATAAGCCATAATTGCCTCGGCGTAGGAAGAATAGACACCTTGTGCCACAGCGGTATCGGTTGCTGGTGTATACACACCCTGGCCGCCGTACTCTTCTACTGTCTTGTCCATCGTCAGATAGTACAAACCAGTAACCATGTCCAAACGTGGCATGGCCAAAGGCTTACCGGATGCTGGCGAGAGAATGTTGTTGGAGGCAAGCATAAGAACGCGTGCTTCTGCCTGTGCCTCGGCGGATAATGGCAAGTGAACCGCCATCTGGTCACCGTCGAAGTCGGCGTTAAAAGCTTCACAAGCTAGTGGGTGCAGCTGAATAGCCTTACCCTCAATGAGTTTCGGCTCGAATGCCTGGATGCCTAGGCGGTGTAGAGTCGGTGCACGGTTGAGCATCACTGGGTGTTCAGCAATAGCTTCTTCCAAAACATCCCACACCTCAGGGCGCTGACGTTCCACCATGCGCTTAGCAGACTTAATGTTTTGCGCGTACTCATTTTCCACCAGTCGCTTCATAACGAATGGCTTGAATAGCTCAAGTGCCATCAACTTAGGCAGACCGCACTCGTGCAGCTTCAACTGCGGACCAACGATAATAACCGAACGACCCGAGTAATCAACACGCTTACCCAGCAGGTTCTGGCGGAAACGACCCTGCTTACCCTTGAGCAAATCGCTCAAAGACTTCAGTGGGCGGTTGCCTGGACCGGTTACTGGACGTCCGCGACGACCATTATCAAAGAGTGCGTCGACAGATTCCTGCAACATGCGCTTTTCGTTATTCACGATGATCTCAGGTGCACCCAGATCAATCATGCGCTTCAAGCGATTATTGCGGTTAATCACACGACGGTACAGATCATTGAGATCTGAGGTGGCAAAACGGCCACCGTCAAGCTGCACCATTGGACGCAACTCAGGCGGAATAACCGGAATGCAATCAAGCACCATACCTGCAGGATCATTACCAGAACGCTGGAAAGCTGCAACAACTTTCAAACGCTTCAGGGCACGCATCTTCTTTTGTCCCTTGCCGCTGTTAATGATCTCGCGAAGCTCCTCAGCCTCGGCATCAAGATCAAAATTGCGGATCAGCGTCTGGATTGCCTCAGCGCCCATACCACCGGTGAAGTAATCCTCATAGCGATCGACGAGCTCTTCATAAATGCTTTCGTCGATAATCATCTGCTTTGGTGCCAGCTTTAAGAAGGTCTGCCAGATTTCTTCTAAGCGATCAATCTCACGCTCGGCGCGCTCACGGATGTGCTGCATTTCTTTTTCGGCAGCGCTTTGTACTTTGCGACGAGCATCTGCTTTTGCGCCCGCAGCCTCTAGCTCAGCGAGATCTTCTTCTAGCTTCTGAGCCCGAGATGCGATCTCAGACTCCATATCCGCCTCAACGTCTTTCTTCTCCAAAAGCATTTCTGCTTCCAAAGTAGTGCGGTCGTTATGGCGTGCCTCTTCATCAATGCTGGTGATGATGTTGGCGGCGAAGTAAATAATGCGCTCAAGATCCTTTGGCGCTAGGTCAAGCAAATAACCCAGGCGGGAAGGAACACCCTTGAAGTACCAGATGTGAGTTACTGGTGCAGCAAGCTCAATGTGTCCCATTCGCTCACGGCGCACCTTGGACTTGGTCACCTCAACGCCACAGCGCTCACAAATGATGCCCTTGTAGCGAACACGCTTGTACTTACCGCAAGCACACTCCCAGTCGCGGGTAGGACCAAAGATACGCTCGCAGAAAAGACCGTCCTTTTCTGGCTTTAACGTACGGTAGTTAATAGTCTCCGGCTTCTTGACCTCGCCTTTAGACCAACGACGGATGTCGTCGGCAGTTGCCAGGCCGATGCGGAGCTCGTCGAAGAAGTTGACGTCTAGCACGTAACTCCCTTTCCCCTCGATTATTCAAGGGATAGTTGTGAATCTTGTTTGACTAAAGTATCCGTTACCTGGTTTTATCTGCTTCGAGAAGAAAATAAAACCAGAAAACCTTGGCGTTAAGCGATGTCCGCGTCGGAACGCTCGTCACGAGACAGGTTGATTCCAAGGGAAACTCCTGCCTGGTCGTAATCGTCGTCATCGGAACCGGACAACTCCATTGGGGTGCCATCTGCAGAGAGAACTTCCACATTCAGACACAGTGACTGCAATTCTTTGAGCAGCACCTTGAAGGACTCTGGAATGCCTGGGTCAGGGATGTTTTCACCCTTGACAATGGCTTCATAGACCTTCACACGACCCACCACGTCATCGGACTTAATGGTTAGTAGCTCCTGCAAGGTGTAGGCGGCACCATATGCTTGCATTGCCCACACCTCCATTTCGCCGAAGCGCTGACCACCGAACTGAGCCTTACCACCAAGTGGCTGCTGAGTAATCATGGAGTATGGACCGGTGGAACGAGCGTGGATCTTCTCGTCAACCAAGTGGTGCAGCTTCAAGATGTACATGTAGCCGACCGAAACTGGGTATGGGAATGGCTCACCGGAACGACCGTCGAAAAGCTGTGCCTTACCGTCGGAGTCAACCATGACATCACCGTCACGGTTTGGACGAGTATTGCCCAGCAGGCCTTTCAGCTCATCATTAGAAGCACCGTCGAACACTGGGGTAGCTGTCAAAGTGCCTGCTGGAACCTCATAGAGATCCTCTGGCAGCATCTTCATCAGCTCAGCATTGGCTGGGTCTTCGGTATCAATCTTCCAACCAGCAGCAGCTAGCCAACCAAGGTGAACTTCAAGCACCTGGCCAATGTTCATACGACGGGGCACACCGTGGGTGTTCAAGATGATATCCACTGGGGTGCCATCTGGCATAAATGGCATATCTTCCTGCGGCAAGATCTTACCCACAACACCCTTGTTGCCGTGGCGGCCAGCGAGCTTATCGCCGTCCTGAATCTTGCGCTTTTGGGCGACATACACGCGGATCATCTCATTGACACCCGGTGCTAGATCGTCATCATCCTCGCGGGAGAAACGACGCACACCGATAACCTTGCCGGTTTCACCGTGTGGCACCTTCATAGAGGTATCGCGAACCTCACGTGCCTTCTCACCAAAGATGGCACGCAGCAAACGCTCTTCTGGGGTGAGCTCGGTTTCGCCCTTCGGAGTGACCTTACCAACAAGAATATCGCCGTCACGAACATCAGCACCGATGCGCACAATACCGCGCTCATCGAGATCGCGCAGTACGTCCTCGGAAACGTTAGGGATTTCCCGAGTGATTTCCTCGGCACCAAGCTTAGTGTCGCGGGCATCAATCTCGTGCTCCTCAATGTGAATCGAGGTCAGGATATCCTCTTCTACCAGGCGCTGATTCAAGATGATAGCGTCCTCGTAGTTATGGCCTTCCCATGGCATGAAGGCGACCAAAAGGTTGCGTCCCAATGCCATTTCACCATTGTGAGTACCAGGACCATCAGCAATAACCTGGCCAGCTTCAACGCGATCGCCAATGTCGACCAAAGGCTTCTGGTTGTAGTTGTTACCTTGGTTGGTGCGCTCAAATTTACGCAACAAGTAGGTATCGCGAATACCAGTGTCATCCATAATGGTGATGAAGTCAGCAGAAAGGTTTTCTACCACACCGGACTTCTTGCTAATCACCATATCGCCAGCGTCATACGCAGCACGCAGCTCCATACCGGTACCCACAAAAGGAGCCTCGGAACGTACCAGCGGCACAGCCTGGCGCTGCATGTTTGCGCCCATCAAGGCACGGTTAGCGTCGTCGTGCTCAAGGAACGGAATCATAGCGGTTGCCACAGAAACCATCTGACGTGGTGAAACGTCAAGATATTCCACAGCTTCTGGGCTAACAACCTGAATATCACCGTTCTTCACGCGAACAGTCACACGCTCAGCGGTAATACGGCCTTGACCATCAACTTCAACGTTGGCCTGACCAACCACGAAGCGATCTTCCTCATCTGCGGTGAGATAATCAATCTGGTCGGTGAGCACACCATTTTCTACCTTGCGGTATGGAGTCTCAATAAAGCCGAAATCATTAACTCGAGCATACGAAGCCAAAGAACCAATCAGGCCAATGTTTGGACCTTCGGGAGTCTCAATAGGACACATACGGCCATAGTGCGAGGCGTGCACGTCACGCACCTCAATGCCGGCGCGCTCACGCGACAGACCACCTGGGCCGAGTGCAGAAAGACGACGCTTATGAGTCAAACCAGACAGCGAATTGTTCTGATCCATAAACTGCGACAGCTGCGAAGTACCGAAGAATTCGCGAATGGCAGCAGAAACCGGACGAACGTTAATCAGCGAGGTAGGAGTAATTGACTCAGCGTCCTGGGTGGTCATACGTTCACGCACAACACGTTCCATACGCGAGAGGCCAACTCGAACCTGATTCTGAATGAGCTCGCCAACAGTACGCAGACGACGATTACCAAAGTGGTCAATATCGTCGGTCTCGACTGGAATGGTGACACCTTGTGGCGAAGTCATTGAATGCTCACCAGCATGCAAGCGCACCAAGTATTCGATGGTGGTAGCGATGTCTTCTTCAGTCAGAGTCATCAAACCATCATTATCGCCACCAAGACCCAGCTTGCGGTTAACCTTATACCGGCCGACCTTGGCTAGATCGTAGCGTTTCGCCCTAAAGAAGGAGTTGTCGAGAAGCGACTGTGCCAAATCACGGGTTGGCTGCTCACCTGGGCGCTGCTTGCGGTAGATCTCCAAAAGTGCTTCATCGGTATTGGCAACACCATCAGCTTCTAGTGTTGACATCATGATTTCGGAGAAACCAAAACGTTCAACAATTTGTTCGGTAGTCCAACCGAGAGCCTTCAGTAGCACAGTCACTGGCTGGCGGCGCTTACGGTCGATACGCACACCAACGGTGTCACGCTTATCGACGTCAAACTCCAGCCACGCACCGCGAGAAGGAATAACCTTCACCGAGTGCAAGGGGCGTTCAGTGGACTTATCAATCGACTGATCGAAGTACACACCAGGTGAACGCACCAGCTGAGAGACCACAACGCGCTCGGTACCATTCACGATGAAGGTACCTTTATCTGTCATCATCGGGAAATCGCCGATAAAGACAGTCTGCGACTTGATCTCTTGGGTTTCGTTGTTAATAAACTCAGCGGTCACATATAGTGGCGCAGAGTAGTTGATGTCCTTGTCTTTAGCTTCGTCGACAGTGTTTTTCATGTCTTCGAAACGTGGCGCGGATAGCGACAGGGACATATTTCCAGAGTAATCCTGAATTGGCGAGAGCTCTTCGAGGATATCCTCAAGTCCGCTTGTTACGCGAACACCCTCGCCCAACTCCTCTTGCTTGCGGGCGCGCCATTCGGGGCTGCCGATTAACCACGCAAAAGAGTTAAGCTGTACATCAAGAAGCCCCGGGACCTCGATAGGTTCCGTAATTTTCGCGAACGACTTACGTTCGGTAGCCCCAGGGATAGTGGCCTTGGTCTGGCGGGAGACTGCCAAGATGGGTCCTTCCAGCACCTCACGCGGATGGCAGCCCCGCAATATTGGCTGCCAAAACCGCTGGTAAATGAGCAATTCGGTCTGCTAAGAAATGCCTTACCTAGATAGCACGGAATGACCTTGTCAAGTCGATGATTTTCGATTTCGAACTCACCAAGCGATCAAGGTCAAAAAATACTACTAGATTTGCATTCCAGCGCAACGATACAGCCTATACCTTTAGGCCAGGTTTGTAAAGGCGCTTTAATTGTTCAGCCGAAAAAAATCAAATTCCAGCCAAAAATCCCTGCTTATTCGATTATCCTTCAGTTGCCAATCGACGACGACCTACCAAAAATGCTCCGGCCATGCCGATAATGCTCAGCACAATACCAAACCCAAGGACAATGTAATTAACCAAACGGAAGGTGTGTCCATCCGACACGCCAGAAGCCTGAACTAACAACGCCTGCGCATCTTCGGCAGCAAGAGAGCCCTGAAAAAGCAATGCTTGTTCAAGCTTTTTTCCCTGCTCATCGCCATAGTAATCATCAATATTTTCGTGCCAATCAACAATTAAGCCGGTTATTTGATCCACATATAACTCACGAGTACCCGAGTGATATAAATATGCTGTTTGTGCTTCACCGTCGACGTCCACCTCGATAGTATTGGCAACCGAGTTATAGTTGCGAGCAACATTGATTGGCTCGATTTCTTGCACAAAGCGATAAACTGTGCGACCGTCTCTTTGCTCAGCAGCACTAAATACTGCGGGAATACTCTGTCTAGCAGTGACATCGAAAATGTCATAAGAGGTTTGCTGCGTATCGACGGGAAACTTTAGCCACCCACCAGAAAGTTCGACCTCTTGGGTAGGACTAGCCAACTGATCTGCTACCACTGCTGCACTTGTTGACTCACCAGAAACCCGATCAAAGGAATATGACCACACCGAAGCCGTACTCAAACGCTCATTTTCCGACTGCATACTCGTGCGCATATCCGTATAGCCCACGCGAACCGTTGCCGTGTCATTATCACTCGGCGGCAAAATGGTCATATGCAGCTGACGAGTAAAAGGCACCTGAATAATCTGGCCATTATGGATAAGACGAGTCGTCGCACTATCGTCGATAAGCCTAAAAGTGGTTTTTTCTAAATCCAAGGGCATCCGCGCATCCGCATCAATCACGCGTGGCGCAGCAATCCCCCACGCCACTAAGGCTAAACCTAGCCCAAGAACGATAACCGAAAGAATGCGAGAAGTAGGCAGCATGATTTGCATGTTACCTGCGGGTTAAAAATGAGTCGAAATTTCCCTTGAAAACTGGTTGGATACCAAGAACAAAAATAAGCCCTTTGTTACTGCTAATCTGCTGCGATAACACGATACTAAAATCCTCTTTTTGCCCTAGGGAAAAAACAAGATTTTTTATAGTGTTTCCGGATGCACAATATCACCGGTATTAATGTTATGTACTTTTTTAACAGTAAGTACTAGCCCGAGAGCAGAAAAAAGCATCATAAAGCCGGCAACTGCCCAGGGAATAATCGCCTGCGGTTGAGTAATGAGGGCAAGATCGAGTAGATACCCCATTGCTAAGGAACTTATCATCACTGCAAAACCACCAAAAGAGTTCAGCACCCCAAAATATGTGCCGAGATTTTGCTCTTGAGCAATCACCCCAACGAGATCCCGTGAAACTGGAATTGCAATCATTTGTCCCACATGCAAAAGCGTTAGCATCAGTAGTGATGGAAGTAACGCAGCAAGCCCAGGCAGCGGAGTAAAAATCGCGCATACTCCTAACAAGAAAAAACCAATTCCTTGAATAATAGTGCCTGCCGAAGTAGCCATAGCAATATTAAGTTTCTGTGCCCATGTTGAAAGCGGCATTTGCACCACGATCGTCAAAATACTGACATAGGCAAAAAGCCAACCAAGTGCGCCCTGATGCCCGGTCACCCGATGCAATTCCACCGGTAGCCCTAAATACATCAGATTATAGGCCACCAGGTTTGCCGAGTAGGCCACCCCAAAAATAATAAATAATGGGTTGCGAATAACCTTATTCAGACCATCAAAAAGCGATTTTTCACGCACAGTCTCAATATTTTTAACCACAAAAGCATGGGTGATAAAAATGGCACCAAAAATGACCGCACCGATAAGCGCCACCGTCTTAAACCCAAAAGGTATCAGCAACGCACCAAGTACCGGACCTAACACCGACCCAATATTCAAAAATAGCGAGTCAAGGGCAAAAATATCCGCTCGGCTCATTCCACCACGTGATTGAGCACTGCTAGCAGCTAGGGCAGCTTCCACCGCAGGTGAAAAAAGAGCAGCACCAAAGCCGATAAGAATCACACCAACCATAAGAGTACTTACCGACGTCGATAAACCTGCCGCAGTAAACCCCGCAATACGAATAGCAATACCGGTAAGCAGAATCGGCTTCATACCAAAACGATCTGCTAAAGCTCCGCCCAAGAAAAACATGCCCTGCTGGCTAAAGGTTCGCACACCCAGCACTAGACCAATCATTGCGCCACCAAGCCGCAAATCCTCTGACATATACACAGCCAGAAAAGGAACCACAAGATAAAAACCAATATTAAAAAGCATTTGCGTGCTTAGCAGTAATTTAAGCTCTAGAGAAATTTTAGAAAACCGACGTGCCTGTGTTCGCAGCGAATAATCAGTGTGGTGCACGGCGGGGGTCTCCTTAATAAATGAACTAGCTCAAAATGGGCTTGGCTCATGGTGAATAAATGAGGTCGTGATTTTCCTAGGGCAAAAATCACTGTACTGAATATGCAGCCTCAACTGGTAACGAGAACACAGTGTTTGTCTTCACTGTCTTAGTGCACACAACAGTGAGTAAAGGAAAAATTTTATAGCCACCATACCGCCGCCATACGCTAGCGGCACATGAAAAACTCCCGTCCCACAATGCGGGAACGGGAGTTGAAATGCTTAGAATAAGCGGCAGTATTACTTAAGGGTAACCTTTGCGCCAGCCTCTTCGAGCTTAGCCTTAGCAGCCTCAGCATCGTCCTTGCTTGCACCCTCAAGGATAGCCTTAGGTGCGCCCTCAACGAGCTCCTTAGCTTCCTTCAGGCCTAGGCCGGAAACGATCTCGCGGACAACCTTAATTACGCCAATCTTCTTAGCGCCTGCATCCTCAAGAACAACGTCGAACTCGTCCTTCTCTTCCTCAGCAGCAGCGCCTGGAGCAGCAGCGCCAGCAGCAGCAACAGCAACTGGAGCAGCAGCGGTGACCTCGAAGACCTCTTCGAATTCTTTAACGAACTCGGAAAGCTCGATGAGGGTCATCTCCTTGAAAGCCTCAATGAGCTCGTCCTTGGTGAGCTTAGCCATAATGGTATTCCTTTCGGTTTTGACTCAAAGCCATCATATGTGTTCAGCTTTGCGCCATTTTTAAGTGTTGTGTAGTAAAACGTTGCTCTATGTTCTCTATGCGCCGGCAAAAACCAACAGCAAGAGCGACGTTTTAAGCGTCCTTCTTCTCCTGGAGCGCAGCAGCAAGGCGTGCGACCTGGGAAGCAGGAGCATTGAATAGGCCTGCGGCCTTTGCCAAGTTGCCCTTCATGGCGCCAGCCAGCTTTGCGAGAGTGGTCTCACGGTTATCTAGCTCAGCAATTGCATCGACCTGAGCTGCGCTCAGAGCGTTGCCATCCATGTAGCCACCCTTGATAACGAATGCCTTATTATCAGAAGCGAACTTCTTCAAAACCTTCGCAGCATCTACAGCTTCGCCCTGAATAAAGGCAACAGCGGTAGGACCAACAAGAAGATCATCAAGGCCTTCGACACCGGCATCTTTAGCTGCCAACTTCAAAAGGGTGTTCTTGGCGACGGAGTACTGGACGTCAGCACCGAGAGACTTACGCAGTTCGGTTGTCTGAGCAACACTAAGACCACGGTACTCAGTAAGTACAAATGCGTCAGTGTTCGCAAAACGCTGCTTTAGCTCAGCAAGCGAAGACTCGTTCTTCGGGTTTGCCATTACTTCGCCTCCTTCCTCAATTACGTATGTGCATTGATCCGCCGAGGTTTTTCGATTTTCTTCTGCATTCTTAACCCGAACACATTTTAAAAAACAAAAAACCTCGTGCAAGAGCACGAGGCACAACACTCCAAAAGGAGGTGAACTCAGTTACTCCTGCGTGGGCCGTTCCACCCGGCAAGCCGGTGCGGATACCTTCGAGCATTTCTGCTGACCGACGGTCTTCGGTGAAACTTGAGCATGGCTAAAAGCCATTTCAAACTTCGGTAGACAATCTACGCTAGAAATACAACTTTTACCAAATCCCCCTAGGGCAATTTGAGTAAAAAATTTCCAACCCACGAAAATAGCAAAAAGCACTTCTGCTATTTTTATCGATTGTCTAAGTGCGCTACCGGAAACGATCTGCTTTTCCAGCTCGTTTTGCGGTATGGAGAATTATTTTTCGCTTCGTAGTCTAGTAAGAATATTTTCTGCAGAAATTAAACACAGTGGAACCCCCACACCAGGTGTAGTAGTACCACCGGCATAATAAAGGTTGGCAATTTTTTTCGATCGATTGCTCCCCCGCAAAAACGCCGACTGCCGTAACGTATGTGCCGGCCCAATCGCACCACCACAAAAAGAGTAATAACGCTCTTGAAAATCCTGTGGCCCAATCGTCTTGTGCACCACAATACGATCGCGTAAATCAGGAATTTCAGCGCGCTGCGCAATAAAGTCAATAGCACGCTCGGCAATCGCAGCAACCTCTGCTGAAGCCTGCTCATGGTAGGCATCACCATGACCAATCGAAGGATCAGCAGCCACTGGAATGAGCACAAATAAGTTTTCCATCCCTGATGGGGCAACTGTGTTATCGGTATGCGAAGGCTTGCACACATACATCGACTGGGAGTCGCGTCGTAACGCAAATGTTTTATCAGGGAAAACCGCAGTAAAGTCCCTGTCCCAATCGCGAGAGAAAAACAAATTATGATGCTGTAATTGCCCTAAGGGATCTCGCACCCCAAGTAGCACCAACACAGCCCCCACTCCTGGATCCCGCTGAGCAAAATACCGCGGCGAATACGTGCGCAGCTGACTGGGGATAAGCTGACTCTCCACATGCTCAATATCGCACGCACCAACCACCATATCTGCCGCCAGGTTTACCTGCTGACCCTCATGGTTATAACGCACCCCTCTTGCCTGCTTACTCTTGACGATAATCTCAGTTACCTCAGCATTAAGCTCAATGCGCGCGCCATATTCACGTGCCAACTTCTCTAGGGCAGAAACAATAGAAGTAAAACCACCCTGCGGATAACGCACCCCTTGCGTTAAATCAGTGTGACTCATCAAATGATACAAACTCGGCGCACTACGTGGCTGGGTGGATAAGAAAACCGCCGGATATTGCAAAATCTGTTGCAAACGCAGATCTAAAAATTGCTTTTCGACGAACCTATCCAACGGTTCACACAACAAGTACATTAACCGCAATGCGCGGCGCAACACCACCATCCCCATAAATGGTGCAGGAGAAACAAAATTGGTGTACAAAAATCGCTGCAACGCAATCTCATATATTTCTTGCGCACTAGCCAAATAATTTTGTAATTGTGGGCCAGCACCGGGGCTTAATTCGTCGAAAAGCGCACATACTCGTTTTTGCCCTAGGGGGATGTCGATAAAATCTGCGCCTTCTGGAAAAACTCGATACCCAGGATCAAGTGAAATAAGATCAAGCTCTTTATTTGTGGTTGTGCCCATTAATTCAAAGAACCGATCAAAAGCTTCGGGCATAAGGTACCATGACGGCCCGGTCTCGAAGCAAAAACCATCCAGATAATATTCGCCCGCGCGACCGCCTAACCAATCACCTTTTTCTAGCACTGTTACGTCAAGGCCCTCTTTAGCAAGCAGCCCAGCAGTGGCTAAACCAGCAATTCCAGCGCCAATCACAACGGCTGATTTCGGTTTAGGCATTGGTTGTCCTTCTTTCTTTTCCCCACCCTCCTAGGGCAATTTTGGAAATTATGCGAGTTTTTTCCCATGCTGATAACCGCACTCGACCGGCATATAGTTTATCCACACTCGTTGCCGCAAGTTTGTCAGTTAACCCGTTAAAAAGTGCCATTGCGCTAGCTACTGCCATATAAACACTAGGTTTTAGTTCTTGTACTGCTATTTCTGCGCTAGCAATATCGCTGCGAATATCGGCAATAATCTCCTTTTTGGCATTTTCAGTTAATCGTTTTCCTAGCGAAAAAGATGAAAAATAATTGCGCCCTAAAGTATTTGTGTCCTCGGCAATATCACGCAAAAAGTTAATTTTTTGAAAAGCCGCCCCCAAATGTCGAGCGCCTTTTTCTAAATTTTTCTGCCTAGTAGGGGAAAGCTCGTTAAAATCTTGTGCATAAAAACAGCGTAAGCACAATAAACCGATCACTTCTGCCGAACCGTAAATATAGCGTGCTAAAGCTGCCTGATCGTATTCCTGCGGGCTAAGATCCATACGCATTGAATCGAAAAAGGCTAAAACATACTCTTTGGGAAACCCACACCGACGCGCAGTAATTGCATAGGCGTGAACGATCACATCACTATGAAACTGCCCTAGTGGGGCGGCAATCACGGTACAAGCGTATTGCTCCAGGAGCTTTTCGACGTCTACTGCACCACATTGCCCTAGGCCGTCAACGATTTCATCAGCGATACGCACCATCGCGTAAAGATTAGTGATGTCTTCTTTAATTCGTGGGGGTAATAACGCGGTAGCAAGACTAAAACTGGTTGAATAGCGCGCTATAACCTGTTTGGCTGCTGCAATTGCCATAGCATCATAGCGATCCAGGTTAGCGCATTGTTCGGCTTTTACCACCAGAGCAGCCCCCTTATTTATCTCGGTTGTGGTTCTAACGCTAGTCGTCGACAAGCAATAAAAAATAACTCCCCAACACGATGACATGTCGGGGAGCTCATTGCGAGGCACAATGAAAATTTTAAGCCTCGCTGTAGTTCTTCTGAATGCTGGTGTCTACTGGAACACCTGGGCCGAAGGTCGAAGCAAAAGTAACCTTCTTAATGTAAATGCCCTTGGAGGAAGAAGGCTTAATGCGGTTAACCTCATCCAATAGTGCACCGTAGTTTTCAGCAAGCTGTACTGCGCTAAACGAAGACTTACCGATAATGGCGTGTAGGTTAGCAGCCTTATCAACACGGAAAGAAATCTTACCGCCCTTAACATCAGCTACAGCCTTGGCAACATCAGTGGTCACGGTGCCGGTCTTAGGGTTAGGCATCAAACCACGAGGACCAAGAACACGAGCTACTCGGCCAACCTTAGCCATCTGATCTGGGGTGGCGATAGCAACATCGAAATCAGTCCAGCCACCGGTGATCTTCTCGATCAGCTCGTCGGTACCGACTTCCTCAGCACCAGCTTCCAAAGCCTCGGTTGCCTTTTCGCCAGCAGCAAAAACAACAACGCGAACAGACTTACCGGTGCCATGAGGCAAAGAAACAGTGCCGCGAACCAACTGGTCTGCCTTGCGTGGGTCAACGCCCAAGCGGATAGCAACATCAACGGTAGCATCAGTATTCTTCGAGGAGGTTTCCTTAACCAACTCAGCAGCCTCTAGGGGACGGTAGAGACGGTTCTTGTCAACCTTTTCAGCGGCGGCGAGATATGCCTTTGAACGCTTGCTCATAGTAAAATCCTTAAAATTTAGGAATCGTGGTGCGAGTCGAAGCTGACCCTGCCACGGTTAAATTGGGTAATAAAGCGTGCCGTAAAAGCGGTAGTAGCTATAGAAACTATGTCTTATGTTGGCCATGTAGACACCGGTTCAAGAAATATTTTGCGCCCTAATGCAGGCATATCAGCTACTACTGCCGATACAAGATGGCTTAGTTTTCGACCTCAATACCCATGGAACGGGCGGTGCCGGCAATAATGCGAGCAGCCATATCGATGTCGTTGGCGTTAAGGTCTTCCATCTTGGTTTGAGCAATTTCCTTGACCTGAGCCATGGTTACCTTGCCCACCTTCTGAGTGTGTGGAACACCCGAACCCTTCTGCAGGCCAGCGGCCTTAAGCAGAAGTTTCGCTGCGGGAGGAGTCTTAAGCTTGAAGGTGAAAGAACGATCTTCGTAGACAGTGATTTCAACAGGAACCACATTACCACGCTGAGACTCAGTTGCAGCGTTATACGCCTTGCAGAATTCCATGATGTTCACACCATGAGCACCGAGAGCAGGACCAACTGGTGGAGCTGGATTTGCCTGACCGGCTTCAATCTGCAACTTAATAAGGCCAGAGACCTTCTTCTTAGGAGCCATCTTTTACCTCCTTGGTACCGGGATAAGACTTAAGTGTGATGGTCCAAATTCTTAAGCCACCCGTCCGGATGCCCAGCAACAGCAGTACGCTTATTGCCCAAGCCACCGGGGATTACATAATTGTCGCGTAGAACACGCGATCGTTTAGTCTACAACAAAGCCCCGTGACGAGGAAATTCCACAATCACGGGGCAATAATGCTTGTCGACGGTTATCTAGCTACTCACGCCACTTTAAATATGTCGCTCAAACGCGCGAGAAAATTAGTTAACTTTTTCCACCTGGTCAAAATTAAGCTCAACTGGAGTTTCCCGGCCAAAGATAGAGACCAGAGCTTGCAGCTTGGAGTTCTCCACATCAATTTCTGCGATAGTTGCCGAAACCGAAGCCAAAGCACCGGTGAGGATGGTCACTGCCTCGCCAACCTCGAAATCTACCGACACCTTCGTAGTAGCGGCGTCCGTTGGCATAGCAATAACCTGCTCGCCTTCGGCAGTGGTAGCAGCAGCCGCACCAGCAGTTTCTTCCTGTGGCATCAAGAACTTAGCTACATCACGGTGTTTCACCGGAGTGGCGTTGCCTTCATTGCCTACGAAGCTGGTCACACCTGGGGTATCACGAACAACCGACCAAGCTCGGTCATTGATATCCATACGAACCAGCACATAGCCCGGAAGCAGCTTCCGCTTCACTAGCTTGCGCTTACCATCGCGGATTTCCATTGCCTGCTCAATCGGAACAACAACGTCGTAAATAGAATCCTCTACCTCAAGAGTCTGAGCACGCATATCAAGGTTCGTCTTTACCTTGTTCTCATAACCCGAGTAGCACTGAATGATGTACCACTGGCCAGGAAGTTTCTTCAGCTCACGAGTAAAAGCACGCAACCTGGACTTATATTCCGCATCTGGCTCAACGACCTCGGTTTCAATCGCTCCAGTAGCAATATCTACAGTCGCATCAACAACCTCAATCTCTGAAGCTGCCTGTTCCTCAGCAGCCTGAGCCACCTCATTGTCTAAAGCTTCTTCGATAACCTCATCAAAAGCTTCTGCGAAAGAACCGCCAATGTTCTCATCACTCATGATCTTTTAAAACTCCTGTTCATCTCAATGCTGCGCACCGTTTCACACTATGCTACCCGTCTTAGCGCATTCTCCCCCACACCCCTAGGGCAATTTCGTCGAAAAGCAAAAAAGCTTTCTCAAATTACTATTTTGGTATGGTTCTAGAACTTCTCAAATACGGATTATGCCAGCACAATAAGCAGACACAATGTTGAAGTGGCCAATAAATTATCCCGTCAGACATGCATCTGACGGGATAGAACTTTTGAAAAATATCCTAGCTAAGGAGTAAGAACTTTCTCAACTCCAAGGCCGGCAAGGAAATCAACACCTGCAACCAAAGCAGTAAGAATAATCAAGAAAGCGAACACAATGATCGTGTAATTCACCATCTGGGCAGCGGTTGGCCAAATGACCTTTCTAATTTCCGTAGCAACCTCAGGGAAAAACCGAAGCACTTTATTGCCAGTCTTCTCTTCACCGTCGCCAGCAGGAGCGACCTGTTTTGCCTCATAAGCTGCGGTCGAAGTGGTACTCACACCAGCAAGTTGGCGTTTGCCCGTTGGCCGAGCGGCAGATGCCTTTTCCGGCTGTTCCTCAGTCACAGCGTTCCTTTCACAGTACTGACAATACGTTTCTGAGAGTTATTAACAATCAAACAATCAGAACCTAGTTCTCTTTTTAAGAACTCATCGCTAACTCTACGAATATAGCAAAGCTTAACAATGCGCAAAACTTGAGTGCCCATTTTAGGATAAAATCCCACCATATTCGCCACCACCTATACATACTCTCGGACAAATAGGTAAGAAAATACTAAGAACAAAAGATAAAAATACCTAACGACGAAAAATACCGCCGACTGATTACCCCTTAATTAACGGTGGGTAATAAATAAAAACAGGCACGAAATTCATGGTGAATCTCATGCCTGTTTATTTGGCAGGGGCGACAGGACTCGAACCTGCAACCTACGGTTTTGGAGACCGTTGCGCTACCAATTGCGCCACGCCCCTATGCAGTTATCCGACAATTCTCATATCGGTTGTTGCCTTGAATCAAACCCAAAGCAACCGGCCAGCAATATCTTACAGATAAAGCGCCGCGTTTTCTTAACTCTACAGAAAAAAGAAAACCAGCGACGTGATAAGAAATTACTTCCGCGTAGCGATGGCGAGAATTGAACTCGCGACACAGCGATTATGAGTCGCTTGCTCTACCACTGAGCTACACCGCCATTGTTACCTTCTTAAGCATTATACCCAAGAAAAGAACAGAGCCCCCTGACAGAATCGAACTGTCGACCTTTTCCTTACCATGGAAACGCTCTGCCGACTGAGCTAAGGGGGCACATCCAAAGGATTATGAACAGAGTTTCTGTCTCACTCTCCGTTGTGGACTGCTAAAGATTAACCCACATTCAATAAACATTACAAATCAGCAGCACACGCTAGCTTTTGATTGGCTACCACCCACCCCAAACCCCTTAGGGCAAAAACAACTACACCAAACCAGTTATTTTTAAACCATTATTTTTGATTAGGAGTTTTCGGGTAACTACAACATGGCGTCCAAACATGGATGTGTTTTTAATAAAACTAAGCACCTCATCATTGAAACAACATGAGAACGGTCCTAACATGCAGAAAACCCCAGTCTTTCGACTGGGGTAACTGTGCCAGGTAGAGGATTCGAACCTCTGTAGGCAACGCCGACGGATTTACAGTCCGCTCCCTTTGGCCGCTCGGGCAACCTGGCAAGCACCGTTGGTGCGTTACACACTTTACACCGATTTACTAGTTAGATAACAAATCGGGCGCTTAACACACTTTTTTTAACCAACTCGTTGCACTGTAAACCGTGCTAAATTACGCAGCGCAACAGTAGTCTCATTATCCGGTAATTGCGCTAAATGAGATTCGGCTATCTCAAGATAGCGATAAACGTCGGCAAGCGCTTGTTCTCGCCCAGTTGATTGAGTAAGCAAATCAAGTGCACGTGTTACGCTGTCATCTTCGTGTATAGGGCCAGTTAAAAGTTCACGCAACTGTGCCCCAACGGGGGTATCTTCTCGAAGTGCATACAAAACTGGCAGGGTAAAAACACCCTCACGAAGGTCAGTACCCGGAACTTTTCCAGACTCAGTAGTATCGGAAAAAATGTCGATAATGTCATCGACAATTTGGAATACCATTCCAATGGCCGCACCAAAACCACGCAATGCTTCGATATGTTCTGACTTCGCACCTGAATGTAACGCACCTAGATAGCCTGCGGAGGCAATCAACACACCAGTTTTCTCTTCAATAACCTTCATATAGTGCGCCACAGGATCACCATCTTGAGCACCGATGGTTTCTCGCATCTGGCCAGTAACCAAAGTGCCAAAGGTTTCTGAGAAATGCGCAACAGTATCAGTTCCTAGAACCGCCATCAAACGAGATACGTGAGCAAGCAAAATATCGCCAGCAAGAATCGCCACCGAATTATCCCAACGCGAATTGGCACTTTCGACCCCTCGCCGCTTATCTGATTCATCCATCACATCATCGTGATACAAAGTGGCTAAATGAGTCATCTCTACAACAACGGCTGCTCTAATCACATTGAGATTAAGCGGATTAGACCCATAATTTGAAGCCAAGAGTGCCATCATCGGGCGAAAACGCTTACCCCCAGCTCGGGCCAGATGCAATACTTTTTCGACGATAAAATCCTCGCCTACAGCCAATTCAGCAAGCAATAGCTCCTCTACTCGCTGCATTCCCTCAGCGATAGCCAGATTAAGGGGTTCATCCCCTAGATCAACGTGGGTAGCAGGTTCTACACTATTTTTTCGATTTCCTGCGGCGCCGTTGCTCATGCTTTCAAGCTTTCTCTAGGTCAATGATCTTTCCCTTGATTTATACACATCACATGCACACATCGGCCGGCCGTGCAAAGCCAACTGATATCAAGAACAGATCGCAAAGTATTAGAACTAACCCTTATACCGTAGTCGAAGATATAGTGCTCACACACCATTGGGTGGCATAAGTAGGGTATGAACTGGAACAATAAACTGTTGTGCCAAGCAATAATTCTTCTTTAGTCCATCATGCAGATATCGTTATTATCGGCGGTGGACCAGCTGGTTCAGCTGCGGCTATTCATGCCGCGCGCCGTGGTTTTCACACTATTATCGTGGAACAATCGCCCTTTCCACGCGATAAAACCTGTGGCGATGGCTTAACCCCCCGTGCGATATACCAATTACAACTACTTAACATCGCTACGGAAATCACCAAACGATACAGCTCTCAAGGGCTGAAATTACATGGTTTTGGTGGATCCGTGACCGTACCATGGCCCAATAGTGTCTTCGGCCAGGTGGGCTCAGCTATGCCCCGCATAGAGTTTGACCAACTACTTCATGCCACTGCTAACGCATATGAGGAGACCAACACGATCTTTGGTACCGCCTTACGCGCCCATATGGGACACGATCATCGTATCAACAGCATTGAGCTTTCAGATGGCAAGCTCATTAAAACTCGCTTTGTTGTGGTCGCTGATGGGGTACGTTCTACTTTTGGCAAAACCCTAGGGCGAAAATGGCATAAAGAAGAAGTTTATGGAATTGCTGCCCGCAGTTACTGTGCTACTGCGTATAGCAATGAACCGTGGATTCATTCCCATCTTGAACTACGCGACAACAACGGTAATGTTCAGCCTGGCTACGGTTGGGTATTTCCACTGGGTAATGGACACGCCAATGTTGGTTGTGGGGCGCTATCGACTGATCGTCGTCCAGCAAAAATTAATACCAAAAAGCTACTGCATTTTTACGCAGATAAATTACACGAAGAATGGGAATTTTCCACTCCCGAAAAAGTCACCTCTGCACTACTGCCAATGGGTGGTGCGGTAAGCGGTGTCTCCGGTAAAAACTGGGTTCTCATTGGCGATGCCGCAGCCTGTGTAAATCCGCTGAATGGCGAAGGAATTGACTACGGATTAGAAACCGCCGCTAAAGCAATAGAGCTTTTCGACGACCACGTTGATCTCACTAATCTGTGGCCACTTGTCCTAAGAGAAAACTACGGAAATGCGTTTAGCCTGGCGCGCACCCTAGCGCGTGCGCTGACATATCCACAGTTGCTACCAGCACTCGGGCCGTTAGGTCTACGCGGTCGCCTAGGGCAAAAAGCAATGCCGATAGCAGCACGACTTATGGGCAACCTAATTAGCGACGAGGATCATGATTTCGTAGCTCGACTATGGCGTGGAGCAGGATCTGCCACACGACGGTTTAGCAATACTCCACTGTGGTCCTAGGGCAATTTTGCGCATTGCAGATCAATTCACAGTAGTAATTCAAAATAACTCTGAAAACACTCAAATTACTATTTTCGTCGATGCTATCGCTGCTAGCCTGTGCGCTGAAATTGCCCTAGGAGGGTTTGGTGGCAGAATGCAATGACACAATGCCTAAAGTGAGGTTTTGCCACCCACAATTTTGCCACCCATTTGCGTTAATAGCGCGTGCCAAGTCTTCCTGGTCTGGCCAAGCCCGGATTGAATCTGCAAGATATTCATATGCTTCTGGGTTGGAAGAAAAAATTTTCGCAACCCGAGGCAAAAACCGCATCAAGTATTCCTTATACACAAGGGAAAAACCAGGCACAATCGGAGTAGAAAATTCCGCGACTGTCAAAGTCCCACCAGGTTTAGTTACTCGTGCCATTTCGCGTAATCCAGCTTGGTAATCATGAATGTTGCGTAATCCATACGAAATGGTCACCGCGTCAAAGGTGTTATCGGGAAAGGGTAGATTCATCCCATCGCCGCACACTTTCGCCACATCACGATCGTGTCCGGCGGCAAGCATGCCTAAAGAAAAATCACAGGCCACACACCAGGCACCTGATTTGCTTAATTCAATGGTCGAGACGGCAGTTCCAGCAGCAAGATCAAGGACTTTTTGCCCTGGCTGAAGGTTAAGTCGTTCACGTGTGCGCCGACGCCATCTACGGTCTTGGCCGAAGCTGACAATGGTATTTGTAAGGTCGTATTTCTCCCCGACGCCATCGAACATAGATGCAACGTCGAAAGGTTTCTTTTCCAGATCTGCCTTAGCCACGATTTAACAGTGTACTGCATCCTTTCTTACCGGCTGAGTGCGCATCGTTGCTGACAGGATAGTTTCTCATAGGTTATGAATCTTGTACGCACCGATAATGTTCAAAAAGCTGTTCGCATACTGCCGGCCAGGTTTTTCCTAAAACAGTTTGACGAACACTATCGCTAGATAAACCTCGCAGCTTATCGACGGCTGCTACTAAATCTGTTTCAAAATGCTCAAGATCAAGCAATAAACCATTGTCGCTGTTAATCAAATCAATAGGGCCACCTGCTCGTGGGGCGATCGTCGAAACGCCAGAAGCATGTGCTTCTTGAATGGTCTGACAAAAAGTTTCGAATTCTCCTGGATGAACGAAAACATCAAAACTCGCATATATTCGAGAAAGCTCTTTACCAGTGCGTGCCCCAAGAAAAATCGCCGACGGCAACAGCGTGGCCAATTGTTTCCGCTCTGGACCATCACCAACGATAATCAGCTGCATATCGCGACGTTGTTCCAGTACCCGCAGGCGGTGTACCCCTTTTTCCGCAGCCAAACGCCCAACATAACCCACAATGGTTTTCTTACCGGTAGGATCCCAAGCCAAGCGTAATTTCTGATCACCGTTATCGGGGTGAAAGAGCATCGTATCCACTCCCCTTGCCCAACAATACAGGTTTTTAATTCCCCGGCGACGCAACTCAAGCATACTCGTACGACTTGGGGCTAAAGTACGCTGACAATTATTGTGAACCATCCGAGTCCACCACCAACTTGCAGTAGCACATTGGCTTAGGTGATAACGGTTCGCAAAACCAGCAATATCAGTTTGATACACCGCCACTGTTGGT
Organism: Corynebacterium kutscheri; assembly: GCF_000980835.1. Lineage (NCBI taxonomy): Bacteria > Bacillati > Actinomycetota > Actinomycetes > Mycobacteriales > Corynebacteriaceae > Corynebacterium > Corynebacterium kutscheri. Next base: position 288,981 of record NZ_CP011312.1, on the reverse strand, counting down.
ATTTTCTTGCACCGAGCAATAAAAGACGCCACACCACCTAAAACAAAAGGGGATGCAAGATGAACAATATCTGGGCGAAAATTAGTTAAAGCTTTTGACAGTGTTCGAGTAGGTACCCCCACAGCAAAAGAATCAATCAATGGCGGGTAAATACTAGGAACGCGAATAATGGGAAACCCGGCGTAACTTTGGGGTGTATGAGCAGTTACCTCATCATTCTTACGATCGTCTCTAGTACGTTTATTTATTGCTTTTCCCGGCGCGATAATAATTACCTCGTGTCCGTGGTCAGCTGCATAGTCAAGAATGCGCGCTACGGAATTACTGACGCCATTTATCTCTGGCAAAAAGGATTCGGCAACAATGGCAATACGCATAAAGTGGTAGTTTCCCCAAATTTTTCATAAATATTCTTTAACCTTAAAAATAAGGTCGCTTGTCTTTGCCATCACTCGGTTGATCGACGTCTAAGGTACCAGGAGGTAATAACGCTTATGCCCCACCACAGTAATGCGGCAATAACTGTTACCACCAGCGCGCTACTCAGTGCAGGAACAACCGACAGTGTCCATGAGCGCCCTGCCACTTTTACTAAATCGGGATTAGTTTCAGCGTAGTCAACCCAAACCCGTTGGCCTTCGCCAAGCCCAGTTGGATATAGCAACCCGGTCTCCGGCGAGTGGTACATCCCCTGATTATCTTGATATTCCACAGTAGTGCGATTTGGGGAAACATTAGTAACCCGCGCTAGGGTGCGTTGGGGACTGGCCTCAATTTCACGATCATTTTTTAATGGACCAATTACCATCGCTGCACAGCCAACAATCGCGGTTATATAAAGTAAAAGAATTAATTGATATAACCGATGTCGGATACGCAGTGGATGGTAATTAGGAATGTGCGGAATCAAAAGCCAACACCAGCTGCAAGTGCGCGATGCATCGCAATACGAGTATTGCGGGTAGTTTTTGCCTCAATAATTTTAAAGCCAGGAACTTCAATGGCCGCATGAAGCTGTTCGAGCAATCCGTTTACGTCCTTAACACAGTGGTATTTCACCCCGTATGCTTTTGCGATATCTTTAATAGATACCCTGTGTTTAGCGCCAAAAGCTTGTTCAAAAGAGCTGCGATACTCTTTCTCACCGACTTCTAAAATTTCGAAAATACCGCCACCTGAATCATTAGCCACCACAATTGTCAGATTTTCTGGTTTAGGACTTTCGGGTCCGAAAAAAAGACCGCCAACATCATGCAAGAAAGTAACATCACCTAATAAAGCTATTGTGCGCGGCGCACGTGGCTCTTCCGGGTGCGCTGCTTGAGTGGCAATAGCTATCCCGATGGCTTGGGAAACACTACCGTCGATGCCTGCTGCACCACGTGGGGAAAAAGTATCCGTTCCATAAAACGGCAAACCAGTAAAACTAACATCACGAATAGGGTTAGATGCGCCAACGAAAAATGCATCACCAGTACCAAGGGTGTCGGTGATTGCTGCAGCAACATGTAATCCGGTGAAACCATGCTCTTTACCAACGACAACAGATCGTACGGCTTCTGCACCTTGATGGCTCAGCGCAGCGCAAATGTTCTTCCATTCTTTACTTGGTTTACCGGTGGTTTTCACCCTGCTGCCAACAGTTACTTCACGCCCCAACGGATTAGTAATCGTTTCCGTCCTGGTCAACACATAATAATCAATCTGTGGATCCGCCATTAACTGAAACACATGACGATGCAATGTAGGATGCCCTACCACAACAATTTGTTCTGGTTTCGGATAAACCATCGTGCCATTAATACGTACTTTTTCTTGAAGAAAAATCGCTGCACCTAAAGAATGTATCGGCCATAAAGGTGAGATAGTAGTAGGTTCGGCAATAGTAGGAACATCAGCAAGCTCTTCAACGTCCCATGCTTCGTCACCGGCAACTACAATCGTATTTTTACTAAGGTCTAGTTCAATTTCACCGTGATCATGATAATCGCTAAACGGCGGTATCACTTTTGCTGGCTTATCGACAATCTCCGGTAACCCTGCCACCAATGGATCAACGAAGTTTATATTGATATGCACCTGTGCAGAAGAAAAACGATCTGCAATGGCTTCGACATCTTCTAAGGTTTGAATATGTAGCGTCGGAATACCTAATAAACCATCATGATTAATAGTCTGGCTAGCCCCGGTACCGCGAAGGCGTGCTGGTCTGTCTGCAGAGATTATTGCCAGCGGCACATGTGCATACTCTGCTTCAATCATTGCTGGTAAACAATTTGCTACTGCCGTGCCAGAAGTTGTTATTACACCAACATGCCGCTGTGCTACTCGTGCCATGCCTAGGGCAAAAAAGGCTGCACTGCGTTCGTCGATACGCACATGCACTCGGATATCACTACGAGCAATCAGTGCTAAAGATAATGCTGAATTACGTGATCCGGGACAAATCACTACATCGGTAAGGTAATTCGAGAGTTCATCAGCAATACGAGCGGCAAGTTCAGGCGAAGAAGTCATGTTTTTATTCTAGCGATCAAGATATGCAAAACATTGCGTTAAACGATCAAACCACCAGTCCTTGTCTTTGCCATTGAGCCTAAATTCTGCCAAACGATCCGGACAAGGATCTAACATCTCAACAGCAATATGACCTGCTTCAATTGTGCGTTTCGGGGTAATATCCTCGACAAAGAACTGCTGTGTACCTAAACCTGCAGCTGCCGGTGGAACATCAAATTCCTCATCATCACTCATCCTTGGAAGCGCCGCTACCGCTGCAATACCGGCATTCATTCCTACCCCCATATCTAGGGCAGAACTGACGGTTATATCTAAACCACGGCTTCGCATAAATTCAGCAATTTCACCTACCCGGCGCGGGCCACCCATTGGGGCAGCCTTAATCACTGCAACATCAACCGCCTGTTTTTTTGCTACTTCATAAGGATCGCGTACACGCCTAATAGATTCATCTGCTGCCACACGTATAAATAAACCCGCCCGAATTAATTGTTGACGTAATTCGGCAAGTTCAATCACACTTGCGCACGGCTGCTCCAAATAATCCAATGGGCCTAACGCGTGTGCTGTTTTAACCGCTTCAGCAACAGTTAATGCGCCATTTGCATCTACTCGAATTTTGCTGAGGGGTAAAATTTCGCGCACTGCAGCTACTCGCGCAATATCGTCTTTCAAAGATTGTCCTGGTTCTGCGATTTTCACTTTGACGGTATCGCAACCAGGAAAGCGCGCCAAGATCTCTTCTACTTTATCTGGAGCAACAGCAGGAATAGTAGCATTGATCGGAATGCTACTACGGTGAAAAACTGGCGGCCCCTCATAGGCCATCTCTAAGGCACTTTCTAGCCATGATGCAGACTCGCAAGCATCGTACTCCTTAAAAGGAGCAAATTCACCCCAGCCGCAAGGGCCGTCGATAAGCACGGCTTCACGCTGAGTAACTCCCCGGAAGCGAAGGCGCATGGGAAGCGAAACAACTGTGCAACGATCCAAAATGTCAGCAACATTAAGCATGAGAACAGCGTACCTGCACCAAGTTTTTAACGGCACCTTCAGGTAGATTTTTAAATTATGAGCTCTTATTGCACCGATAATCCGTTTAATACCCAGCTTTGGCAACCAGTTCCAGGTTTTGATGAACTCACCGATATCACTTATCACCGCCACATTGGACAAGGACGCGAATACGGGATTGTACGAATCGCCTTTGACCGCCCCGAAGTGCGCAATGCATTTCGTCCTCATACCGTTGATGAACTTTACCAAGTACTTGATCATGCACGACGCAGCCCCGATATCGGCACCGTACTTATCACCGGCAATGGACCTAGCACGAAAGACGGTGGCTGGGCATTTTGCTCAGGTGGAGATCAACGAATTCGAGGGCGTTCAGGATACCGCTACGCCACCCAACATGAACATGACGATGCCAGTGCAGATGAATCTAGTGTAGATACTGCACGCGAAAAAGCAGAAGGCGGACGACTACATATTTTAGAAGTACAGCGTCTTATTCGAACCATGCCAAAGGTTGTTATCGCCGTAGTGAATGGCTGGGCAGCAGGCGGCGGGCATTCCTTGCACGTGGTGTGCGATATGACCATTGCTTCACGTCAAGAAGCACGTTTTAAACAGACCGACGCCGACGTTGGCTCCTTCGACGCCGGTTATGGATCTGCTTACCTAGCCAAAATGGTAGGGCAAAAATTCGCACGCGAAATCTTCTTTCTCGGCCGCACCTATGATGCCGAAACAATGCAGCGCATGGGAGCAGTTAACCTTGTCGCAGACCACGCACAATTAGAAGATGAAGCCATCAAAATGGCTAGAGAAATCAATACTAAATCGCCGACCGCCCAACGAATGTTAAAGTTTGCTTTCAATCTCACTGACGACGGACTCATGGGGCAGCAAGTATTCGCCGGCGAAGCTACTAGATTAGCGTATATGACCGATGAAGCCGTGGAAGGAAAAAATTCGTTCCTAGAAAAAAGAGCACCGGATTGGACGCCTTTCCCCTACTACTACTAGGGCAATTTGAGTGCTGTTAACTAACGTCTTTTGTACAAAGTAATACTGCTACTTTGTACAAACATCTACGATAGTTATTCAGCAGTTATTCAGCGCCCAAACTGGTTGGCTAATGCTTCTGTGGTTTTCCACTTAAACAAAAATTTGGATACTGATTCTTCAAATTAGAAACTAAAGTCTTTGTTTTTATGATGCTCTGCTAATCACTGTGTCCTAATGATTTTTTATCGTCATATTTATTCAATTTTCTGTTGTTAAGAAAGAACCCTCTAATGCTACTTGAGTCGTTTACGGTCAATCCGAAAAACCTCACTCCGTTTCTCGACGCCTTAGAGGAAGCCATAGTGGGCTCAAGAAGCCTTTTACCAGTTCCAGCACATGATCCCGGCCAGGCACAATTACTGAAAAACACCCAAGCTGTCGGGCAACCCATAGACGAAGAAATTGCCTTAGTAGTTTCTACTTCTGGATCAACAGGAACCCCTAAAGGAGCAATGCTTACCGCTGCCAATCTGATCAGTTCTGCTGATGCTACACACCAATTTCTCGGTGGTGCAGGTGATTGGTTGCTAGCAATGCCAGCTCATTACATTGCCGGTATTCAAGTTTTAGTTCGGTGCCTTGTCACTGGGGCATACCCCATGGTTGTTGATGTTTCCCAGGGCTTTAATATCGAGCATTTTGCGAATTCTACAAATTTATTACGCCAAGAAAGCAACCGAATATACACCTCGCTAACCCCCATGCAATTGCTTAAAGCAATGAACACTCTAGTTGGCATAGAGGCATTAAGACTTTATGATGCAATCCTCATCGGTGGAGCTCCGCTAAGAGCAGATGATCGACGTGCTGCTAAAGAACTAGGCATCAACTTGGTAACCACCTACGGTTCCTCAGAAACTGCTGGAGGGGTTATTTATGATGGGTTCTGCCTGCCTGGTGCGAAGGTACGGTTAGTTGGCGAACGCATTCATCTCGGTGGACCAATGATTGCAAAAGGTTACCGCAATATTGATTCATTAGCGTTCCACAACGACTGGTTTATCACCAATGACACCGGTTATTTCGACGAAGGAAAACTCATTGTGACCGGACGCTTGGATACAATTATCGATTCCGGTGGGCTAAAAATTCATCCTGAAGTAATTGAAAGAGCACTTACTGATCACCCCAAAGTAAGTGCAGCATGCGTCGTAGGTATTCCTGATGATCGTTTAGGCCAAGCAATCGCAGCAGCTTATGTTGGCTCACTATCGCCAGAAGAGATTATCGAAATACTTTCTGATCTTCCCCGATGGCAGCTACCCAGGCAACTCAAACGGGTGCAGTCACTTCCACTAACCGCATCCGGAAAAATTGATCGACAAGCAGTGTTAAATTTCCTCTCCGCTTAAGGTGATTTGAGCACTTTTATTGTTTTCAGAAATACTTTTTAACCAGTAAATAAGCTAACTATTATTCACTGCACTTGCAGTGAAGTGTAGATATGTACAGAGTCTTTCCTTAAGGCGCCGACGCTAACTTTCTGCCTCAAAGTAACTGTAAGGAATAATAGAGCACATGTCTGAAGAATCTTTACGCCCTACTTTCAAGCACTGGTTAGAAGGTACCCGCCCACACACCTGGGCTAATGCTTTCGCGCCAGTTATCGTCGGAAGTGGTACAGCCGCTATCCACGATGGATTTGTATGGTGGAAAGCCATTCTAGCTGCATTTGTTTCCTGGGCCTTGATCGTTGGAGTTAATTATGCCAACGATTATTCTGATGGGATTCGTGGCACAGACACAGATCGCTCAGGCCCACTTCGATTAACAGGTTCTGGAATAGCACAACCTACACAAGTAAAACGAGCTGCTTTTATTGCTTTCAGTGCTGCCGGTGTTGCCGGAATAGTACTAAGTATCAGCAGCAATTGGTGGCTTATTGCTGTCGGTCTACTGTGTGTTTTAGCTGCTTGGTTTTATACCGGAGGAAAAAATCCCTATGGATATCGTGGACTTGGGGAAGTCGCAGTTTTTATTTTCTTTGGGCTAGTAGCTGTCATGGGAACACAATTTACCCAACTGGGATCCATTACTCGAGAAGGATTACTTGCTGCAATTGCTATAGGATCAATGTCAGCTGGGGTGAATTTGGTAAATAACCTTCGCGACATTCCTACCGACACGGTTTCTGGAAAAATTACTTTAGCCGTGCGCCTTGGCGATAAACGAACTCGTATTCTCTTCCTTTTTTTAATTACAGTTCCTTTTATCGTTACAACGATACTGCTGCTTAATTCCCGGTGGAACGCATTAGGATATTTGTATATACCACTTGTTTTTCATGCAGCTCAACCAGTATGTCACGGCAAAAAAGGCAAAGCTCTTATTCCTGTATTAGGAAAAACCGGACGCGCTATGGTGGTTTGGGCAATTGCAAGCTCTATTGCCTTTTTCGTATTTCCTTAACCAAAAACTTAAAACAGTCACTGGTAGTACTACCGAGAAGCCAATTCTTTCTTTACCCACTCTTTATGCGCTTTTCTTTGCGTATCCCATGCTGCAAGAGCTTCGGTAGCTTGAAGACGCATTTGCTTAAAAACAAACATCGATAATGGCATGGCAACAATCAGCGCTAACGTAGCAGAAATAAGCAAAGGAACTGGTGCGCCAATAGCTAGCGCAGCTAATTGAATAACAGCAGTAAGAGCTACAAATAAACCCAACCGTGCAAAGCTATACAACGCGATATTTTTACGAGCGAGCGCACGTACATGTGGATCAAGCTCTGGTTCTTTTTCCGATCTCATAGCCAAAGAATTAGCTTCTACATGCTTTGATTCCACAGTAGTTTCCTCATGATGCGCACTAGTTTTTGTTTCATCGCTCACCAGACAACCATACCTCACGGCTTATGCCTAGCAGGTAGGCTAGTAATCTACACCATCATTTTTTTACAAGAAAGGTTCTCCTCATGGGTCGGCTCATCCTTTTGCTTTTGCTCATCGCAGCCGCTTACCTTATTTGGAAAGCATTTGGCCCTCAAACTTGGTCTTCTCGCAAACAATTGGAACCAGAAAAACCAATCATCAAAGGTCCCGATGACGATGAAGATTTCCTTTGGGAATTAGAAAAGAAACGCTTTAAAGAACAAAGGGCAAGAGAAGAAGCTGCCCGAGAAGAGCAAGAACGAATCAAGAAAACAAAAAAGAAATATCTTAGCCAAGAAAATCAAGAAGAAAATGAAGGTAACATAGACTCACCCTAGGTTTACTTAGGCTACCCTTGTATATATAGTTTAATGCATGCCTTCTGCCGTATTAGCCGATGCCCAAAATCATAAAGCATCACAACTATTTAAAATTTTAGGAGACCCCACTAGACTTCATTTGCTTTACCTCATCGCCAATGAAACGCGTTCAAGACTGTGTTGCGTAGATCTATCAGAATCATTAAATATCTCTGCCCCAACTGTGACACACCATATGAAAAAACTTGAAGCCGTTAATCTCGTTTTTCGACGCAAACACGGAAAATGGACATTTTATGAGGTAAACAGAACAGAATTCAACAAAATTAACAAACTTGTTAATACTTTGTAAAAACAAATGGCCGGGTGTGGAAAGATTTCCCACACCCGGCCATTTTTACGTTAGCTTTCGCTTTTAATTCAACCCAGCATACGAGTGCAAACCTGAAACCAAAGTATTAATCACAATAATGTTAAAAAGCATCGTAGCTAGGGCAAAAATATTAATCCACGCTGCTTTTATATTACGCCACCCAGCAGTCGCACGAGCATGCAAATAAGCTGCATACAAAATCCAAGTAATAAAAGAACCAGTCTCTTTAGGATCCCAATTCCAATACCGCCCCCATGCAGCTTCCGCCCAAATTGCTCCGAGCACAATACCGAGACCAAATATTGGCACCGCTAGGATAGCAGTTCGGTAAGCAACCATATCAAGGATCTTCGCTGAGGGAAGCGGTTTAATAAGTGACCCAAGAGAACCATGCTCTTGACCGACTGGTTGGTACATGCGCAAAAGATAAAGCACTGATGCAATACCAGAGATAATGCCAATAGAGGCACCAGTAGCAACTGTCGATACGTGAATCGAGAGCCAATTTGATTTGAGTGCTGGAACTAGCGGAGCAGAGTCAGCATATAATTTGGTACCTCCAACGAGAAGCAAAGCAAGAACAGGTGTAAGTACCCATGTCCACATAATTCTTAAGTCACGTCGTACAAGGTAGATCGCCGCCACAATCATAGTAAGTACGGTAATCACCAAAATGTACTCATAGAGATTTCCAAAAGGGAATCGTGAAGCAGACAATGCACGTAATATCACGGAAGCTAAATGAACAAGAACACCTAGCCACACCATAGTTTGTGTCATACCGGCAAATTTTTCTGCCGAGGCTTCTTTCTCCACAATCCGCTCTTGCGCATTCGACGTCTGCATAGTGGGACCCGCACTATCGGTGTGAACCAACACCTCTTGATTTATTTCCATCTGCTCGCGCTGCGTATCAATGAGTGTGCGCGCTTTCATGTAATAGATAATGGACAAAATCAAGGCAATAAAATAAATCACGAGTGCCGATGCAAATGCCCAATCAGAAAGTTGAGCAAGGTTGCTATTCACGTTCATGGACAAATATCCCTAGTTTCTATGCACAGACGCCAAAAGAATAAGATAAGACTACCCTAGAGTGAGCAGCAGCCCAAGAAAACTAATCACATAAAATTATTACTAGATCCTGGATTTATATCTTCATCCTCATCTATTTCTTCTAAATTTAACAAGCAGCGATGAAATTCTTTATATTCACTTCCCCACCCTGCACGATCAGTACGCGCCAAGCCAGCAGTTTCAATAAAAGTAATATCATCACTCACTGGACGTACACGCACCCAAATACGACGTCGTTTAATAGTTAATGATCCCACGAGCCCCACCAAAGTTATTAAGGTGAAAAACAACGTCAAATATTGTGAGGGATCGTGACTAATCTGGTAATTAGCAAATTCATATGCTCCATTAAAAGTAATGGTTGTACCATCGTCAAGCGTCACTGACTCTCCCAACATTAAATTGACGCGTTCAATACGCTGAAGTTGGCCAGAATGAATCAAAGTGGGATCCAAACTAAAAAGATTTTGCCCCACACCTGTGTCTAAACCGTTGTCTCCTCGATATATATCAATAGCGACTGCTGGGTTCGTCATAGCAGGGTATGACGAAGTTAATAATTCACCATTCGCCCCGTCCCACTGCGCTGTTGGTGCAAATAAACCTTGTATTGCTAATTGATGCTGTCGACGTTCATACAAATCTTCGTACATACCTGCAGGCGGATCAAAACGTAGTGCCCCTGAAGACAAAAAATAAGTCAGATCGCTAGGAATCCACTGCACACTTTGCGTTCTTGATTCACCATTAGGCCAGGTAACAGTAAAAGTAGGAGCGAAACCATGCCCTTGCAGATATACTCGATCCCCTGCTATCCGCAACGGACTATTCACTTTTAATGTGTAATCTTGCCAATTCGAAGAATTGGAGTAGATATTATTACCGACTGCATAAGAAATATCAGAGCTAAAGTTCGACGCCTGACCATTAGGTAAATATTCTGCTGAAAAGTTATGCACATCAAAACAGAAGGTCTCTAAACCAGTTCCGTCAAATGCTGCTCCGGCTTTAAATGAATCGTAATTAGCGGTCGCGGTATTACAAAATTCGTTATTAGTGTCTTCTTCATCGCTTGCAATAACGATAACTTGGCCTTCATAGAAATAAAGTCTTCCAATAGCTATAGAAATAAGCATCGCACACACGCCAAGGTGGAAAACTAAGTTACAAAATTCTCTTGCGTATCCGCGCTCAGCAGCAAAAGAACGCGCCCCTGCTCTATCTTCTTCTGGAGAATAAGCAGCTAAATGCCATTTTTTCAACAACCGCCGAGTATCATCTTCTACTTCTGCTAAAGGTTTCTCAACACTTCCTGAACCGTACAAGGGTAATCGCTGAAGATTTTTAGGTGCCCGCGCAGGCGGGGTTTTCATCGCTTTATAGTGATCCCACGATCGAGGAATAATACATCCAACCAGAGAAATAAACAGCAATACAAAAATAGAAGTAAACCAGGTAGAGCTAAAGACGTCGAAAAGTTGTAACTTATCGTAAACTTCTGCAAGTCGGCCATTGTTAACAATATATTCGTTAACGTTAGTTTCATTAAGTGAACGCTGAGGCAGCAATGCACCTGGAATCGCAGCTAAAGCAAGTAAGAATAGCAAGACCAATGCGGTACGCATGCTAGTAAGCCAATGCCATATTTTCTTGACGTAGATAAAGATAGTGTCCACGTGTTTCACCTTTATTCCTTTAACTGACGTCCTAATACGAATTGCATCTTTCTTAGCATGAAAAGATACAAATTAGATAAACGTTGCACCATACTGGACTGTCCACTGCCGGATCCAATTAATAAACTCACTCCATAATCCAGTAAGTAAGGCTATACCAACGCAAATAAGCAACATGCCACCAATAACTTGAATTATGCGAGAATGCCGATTGAGAAAACCAACCCCAACCATTGCTTTTGCAGAACCAAAGGCTACAAATAAAAATGGCAGCCCCAGTCCCATGCAATAGCTAATAATCAACAACACACCACGTAAGGCAGTGACACCTTCTGTACCCGCTGATATAGAGATAATTGCAGCAAGTGTTGGACCAAGACAAGGCGTCCAACCTAAAGCAAAAATACCGCCGAGCATTAATGCACCCAGCCAGGTTGAAATACGTTTAGGTTGAAAACGACGATCTTCTTGTAAAAAAGGAACTGCTCCCATGAAAATGAGTCCCATAAAAATCGTAATGATCCCACCTGCACGCATAAGAGACTCCGCGTTTAATGTCAGTGCGCTAATTGCCCCAAAAGCAGTTACTGTTGCAAGCAAAAAAACAATAGTAAAACCCAAGATAAATAGCGAAGCAGCACCAGCAGCACGCCACCGTCCCCGCGAAACTCGCGGACCATTCTCATCAAATTCTACCTGCGCACCTACTACACCCGCCAAATAAGAAATATAACCAGGAACCAATGGGATCACGCATGGGCTAGCAAAAGACACTAAACCAGCCAACGCTGCTGCAAATAACCCGACTAATAGCGGTCCTGTTTGCACTGCATCAGCAAAATAAGATCCTACTCCTGAAGCAAGAATCGCTGTCATAGGTCTTATAGATCTTTCACGACATTAAGAAGTTCATGTGCGGTAATTTCGCGGAGAAACACGGCTGCCGGTCGATGCTGTCGATCAAGAACAATTGTTGTAGGAACAACTGAAGCAGGTATTCCACCTAATAAGGCAGCTGTTTTAAATGGTGGATCATAAATGCTGGGGTAAGTAATACCATTATCGCTAAGAAAATCACGAGAAATATCTGGATTATAGTCGCGGATATTGATTCCCAAAACAGTCCCAGATCCAGCTAATTCGAAGTATTCTTGTACTTCTTGTAAATCATCTGACTCAGAGCGACATGGTGCACACCATTGCCCCCAAGCATTTAAAACTACTATTTGATCCGAATAATCCGATAAAGCAATCTGTTGACCAGGTTCAGTTAAAGAATCACCTGTAATTTCTTTAATCTGGGAACGTTGCTCTTCAGGATAAAAAATTTCTGTTGCACCATCAGGAGAATAAAATTGAAAAGTTCCACCGATAGCGACAGCATCAGTACCTGCTGTATTTTCAGAATTACACCCAATAAGTAAGACTGATGCTAAAACAATAGTCGAACCTAACTTAACAATATTCATAAACTAAATGTCCTGGGCTGGTTCGTTGTAGCGATAATCAATAAGCTCATCATCTTGAAAAACTAATGAAGTAACACTAGCGAGATTACAGCGGCGACTAGCTGGATTATGATACAGAGGCAAATTTTGTGCATCTCTTTGTATACACACAATAGGTAATTGATGGCTTACCAAAATAGCCTCATGTCCCTCAGCTTCCTGGCGTGCTTTCTCAACCGCTTTCATCATGCGATCGCGAATCTCGATATAGGGCTCACCCCAGCTAGGAATTCGTGGATCTTTTAATAATGGCCATCGAACAGGATTCCATAATTGTGAGCGCCATCCACGTACACGTAATCCTTCAAAACGATTACCCGCTTCTAAAAGATCTTGATCAATGGCAATATCCAGCCCGACGATTTCAGCAATAGGTGCCGCTGTTTCTTGAGCACGCTCAAGCGGTGACGACTTCAACACCGTAACATCATGACTGCGGAAAGACTCTGCTGTACGATGCGCCATGGAAACTCCACGAGCCGATAAATGACGATCAGGCAAGCGGCCATAAAGAATCTTGGATGGGTTAAACACCTCGCCGTGGCGCACAAGGTGAACGATCGTTGTAGTCATAAGATCCTTCTTTTAATTATGTTCTACGACACGTATTTATTACGCCGGACTGATTAATGCATACTGGTAAAGCTAACATACCCAGCAGTAACTTAATTTTTTGCGCGTGCAGCTTCTTTTGCTGCAATGCTTAATGCTTTTTCAATGCATTCAAAATCATTATCAGTCAAAGCAGAAGATACAAACCATGTTTCGAAAACACTTGGTGGCGCATACACGCCATGATCTAATAGCGCATGAAAAAATGGGATAAACCTAAATGTCTCGGCTTCTTTCATATCGGAGAAATTATGACCTTCTCCTTCTGCAAAACGAATAGACAACATCGTGGCTGCGCGCTGTATATGATGAACAACGCCTTCTTTAGCAAGTGCCTCTGTAATAAGGTTCGCTAACTGATCAGCATTTTTACGTACTGTGTCATATACAGATTCATCTGCCAACTCCAAAGATTTCAGCCCTGCTGCCATCGCCACTGGATTACCAGATAGTGTTCCTGCTTGATATACCGCACCAACAGGAGCTAAATGATTCATGATGTCAGCACGGCCGCCAAAAGCTGCTGCAGGAAGACCACCTGAAATTACTTTTCCGAAAGTCGTTAAATCTCCAGAGACATTATCTATGCCATACCAGCCTTTATATGAGGTTCTAAAACCAGTCATTACCTCATCAAGAATCAGCAATGCACCATTTTCATGGGCAACTTTCTTGAGCTCAGCATTAAAATTATTCAGCGGCGCTACGGTTCCCATATTGCCAGCTGCTGCTTCAGTAATAATGCAAGCAATTTCATCTGGATTTTGTGCAAAAGCCCGCTTAACTGCTTCAAGATCGTTGTAATCTACCACAATAGTATCTGCAGCTTGTGCCCCAGTTACTCCTGGACTTTCCGGTAAAGAAAAAGTTGCTACTCCCGATCCTGCAGATGCAAGAAGTGCATCAACATGCCCATGATAGCAACCAGCAAACTTGATAATTTTACTTCGACCAGTAAATCCACGCGCCAAACGGACTGCAGACATTGTTGCTTCAGTACCGGAATTCACCATTCGAACTTCTTCGACACTAGTGCGTTCAATTATTTTTTCGGCTAGCAATAATTCAGCTTCAGTAGGAGCACCAAAACTTAAACCATTCGCCATAGTTTTAGCCACTGCATCAAGAATCTCTGGATGTGCATTGCCCATAAGCATCGGACCCCATGAGCACACAAGATCAACATACTCATTACCATCAACATCAACTAATGTTGAACCATAAGCTTTTTTAATAAAGCGAGTTTGACCACCAACAGAACCAAAAGCACGGACAGGAGAATTTACGCCTCCGGGAATAAGTTTCTGTGCGCGGTTATAAAGCTCTCGTGAATGATCTACATTTGTCGAGCTAAGCTTTATATTATCCATAGCGCTCATTCTAGTTCAGTCCTTCTATAACAAAAGTTGGTACCCCATAGAAAAAGTAATGAAAACCGCTACATTTCTTCATTTCACTTTTATTTTGAGGTGTTATTACTACATAGCTTATACATCAAAATTAACTAATAAGTTTTTTCGCTATCGCACGTGCATGAGCAATAACCGCAGGAACTCCCACACCATAAGCCCATGCCCCGCATAAAGCTAAATCATCATATTGTTCTACTACGTCATTGATTGCATTTACAGTAGCTAAATGTTTCTCGTTATAAACCGGTAAACCACCAAACCAACGTTGCACATAGATCTCAGATAATCCCGCTGTTCTACCATCAAAACCGGTTATACGTTGTAAATCATCAAGTGCGTAATCAACAAGCGTATCCTCATCAACACGCATAGCAATATCATCTCGATAACGTCCGAAAGAAGCGCGAACTAAAGCTCCCCCACGCTTAGCTAAATGCGGCCATTTCTTTGAAGCAAAAGTAAAAGCTTTAGCATGCACAAACTCCTCATCAAGTGCTACCAGAACTCCGGAATTATCTGGTAGCCCCTCATCTGAGTCAAATTTCATCCCAACGACTACAGAACTTGCTAACGGAATTGTTTTTAAAGGTTCAACAATTTCTGGCACAAGAGTTTTAACCAACATTGCCGTTGTCGGTGCTGGAGTTGCGAAAAGGACCTTATCAAATAAGGAATCACCGGCACCCTTAATATGAAACTTCCCTTTTTCCTTTGTCACACCAGAAATAAATGCATCAACATGAATAATTGCTTCTGATTTTTCAGCTAACGCCTCATAAAGCAGATGATAACCGTCATTAAAAGTTTTAAATAGCGAAGGCTTATACCCTGCAACTTGGTTAGCAGCACGCATTTCAAGAATATTTTTTATCGCATGAGATAGCGTTATTTTCTCGCCTTGTTCCTTCATACGATCAAACTCCTGTGCCAACTGTGGAATAGTTGCTCTAATCCCTAAATCAGAAGATGCTGCAGAATACACGCCTCCTTGTAACGCTGAAACTACTCGATCAGAAACTTGCGCGCCATAGCGTTGTTCAATCAAGGCTCCAAGACTTTGATCTTGTTCATCCCAAACAATAGAGTCCTGATTCGCTTCATTATCGATACGATCACATGTTTGCTGATCAACAATCTCCGCAAAACCTTCCGACGTTGCCGGAATCCCCATCAAAGTTCCCTTTGGCAAAGAAAAAAGCTTGCCATTGGCGTAAATTAGGCTACTTAATCCAGAAGGTTCAACAAGTTCATTTTCAAGATCAAGTTCTTTTAAAAACTCTTGCACAGATCCAGTAGGATCGACGAAAGCCTCAGCCCCCATATCTGTCGGACCGGATGCAAAAGGCACTGTATATAGCTTTCCGCCGATTCGGTCAGCTGCTTCAAAGACCTCGATTTCAACATTCTTATCTAATTTTTTCAGCTCATAAGCTGCGGTTAGACCAGCTAATCCGGCTCCAATAATAGCGATACGCACGCGTAATGTCTTTCTTTTTCTAGACGGTTTTCAAAGGAAGATGATCATGAATGATATTTACAGCTTGTGTAATTGCATCAGGATCAGTTGTTGGAAGCACACCATGTCCAAGATTAAAAATGTGCCCTAATGCAATACCATCTGCAATTGCTTTATCTGCCTCCTGACAAATACGCGCAACTTCTTTACGTAAAACCTCTTCCCCTGCAAAGAGCATCGCGGGATCAAGATTACCTTGAAGAACCCGCGGCGATGTTATTGAAGTAATACGTCGAGCAGCCTCATCAAGGGGAACTCGCCAATCTACCCCCATAACTTCACTACCAACCTCACTCATTGCCCCTAATAGCTCACCGGTGCCAACACCAAAATGAATCCGTGGTATCACTTCTACTTCTGTCAAAATCTGCCGTGAATAGGGCAAAACAAATTCACGATAATCACGTTGAGTTAAGAAACCCGCCCAGGAATCAAACAGCTGTAAAGCATCAATACCTGCATCTATTTGTACTTTTAAAAAATGCACAATACTAGGAACTAGACGTTCCATAAGCAGATGCCACGCCTCAGGATCAGCATGCATCATTGCCTTTGTCTTCTCGTGGTTTCGACTTGGACCCCCCTCCACCAAATAACTAGCTAAAGTAAACGGCGCACCTGCAAAACCTATAAGCGCTTGAGCATCATTTAACTCATCAAGAATAATTTGAATTCCTGCTGAAACTTCCGGCACATCACCATCTAAAATCGGTAGTTTTTGCACATCATTTTTAGTGCGTAATGCTTGTGCCATAACGGGACCACGTCCTGGCACAATATCAACTTCAACACCTGCCGCTTTAAGCGGTACAACTATGTCCGAAAAAAGGATTGCTGCATCAACATCATGTCTACGCACCGGTTGTAAGGTAATCTCAGCTAGCAACTCCGGCATAAAGCAAGAATCAAGCATATCAATGCCTTGACGCACTTCACGATATTCAGGTAATGACCGTCCTGCTTGTCTCATAAACCATACTGGCCGGCGCGAAGGTGTTTTCCCTATTGCAGCATCGATAAGCGGGGATTTAAGGTTCAAGCGCTTCTTTGACATGTCCCTTATCTTGCCCTGAGGTAGCCCTAAATAAAAGGAAGTACACCCTTATAGAACTTTTTATCTAAAAATTAACCACTTATCGGTTAAATTTTGATTAATTATAGCTAGATTGCAGATTCGCGGCGCGACCAGAACGAAACTCAATAATAAGAGAAAAACCCAACATCAATATCGTAGCGAGCATGGGGTGCAGAATTCCTGATACGGCAGCAAGTATTGCAACAACATTATATGCCCATACCAATATAAGACTATTGCGGATCAGACGATTAAGACGATATGAAAATCTAAATATCTGAGCAATCGACATTACTTTAGAATCCAACATAACAATATCTGCTGCAGGGTGTTCCAACTCGCTTGTATCTTTTATCGAGCGAAGAGCACCTAGGAGAATACCAACATTAGCAACTCGGAAACACTCATTAACTGAAGAATCACCAACCATAGCGACTTTAGCCCCATGGCTACGCACAGAACGAACAGTTTGCGGTTTCTGCCTCGGCTGAATACCTGCTAAAACATGAGATACTCCCATAGAGTCACCATAACGTCGCGCCACCGGATAAGTATCTCGGCTAAGCATGACGGTCTCTAAACCTAATGCTTCCATGGCATCTACTGCAGTAGTTGCATCATCTTTAGGAGAATCGTGCAAGGTAATCACACCCCTATCCTTGCCCTTCCAAGTCACAACCAATGGTGTTCCACCAGATACGGCTGCCGCAGCCAAACGGCCTTCTAACGAGGATAAGTCTTTCGGACGCCACAAAACAGCTTCTACAGTTCGCATTTCTGCTTCACCAGTACTGTCTTTTAATGGTAATTCTACTAATGCATGAAAATTTCCATCATGATCAAGCGTAATTTGTGATGCTTCAATCCAACTTGGAATGGAATCATCATGCAAAGCATCACGTGATTCTCGTGCCGCGCGAATCAGTGCACGTGCAACGGGATGCTCGCTCTCTAAACTCAATGCTGCAGCAACACGAACTACAAGTTCTGGATTCTCACCACGTTCAGCAGTTACAGTCTCCACATTCATTTCACTATCGCTGAGGCTTCCCCACCTATTCATGATCACCGTATCAACAACATCTAGCTCATGAATTGTCTGTGAATTCCTAATTAGCACTCCCCGACGGGCCATCGCTTCAATACCTAAACGAGAAGGCAAGGAAGAACACAAAGCAACTGCCACAGGAGCCACACAACCTAAAGTAGCTAAACTAGTAGCAAATGCCTGGTTAAGATTGTTTGTTAGCAAAGCCCACATAGCAAAAGAACTTGCAGCAATAACAAAAGAAATAGGAACAAGCACCGATGCTGATTGAATCGCAATCATGTCAGCCTTATTCTGGTTTACCGATGCATTCATTACCCATCGGTAAATTGCAGCCAACCAAGTTCTATAACCAGTATGTTGCACACGAATCTTTAGTGGTTTATCACCATTAACGCATCCGGCGTACACACTGTCATTAACTTTTACCATCATTGGTTCCAAGCCAATTGCCCGCGCATCAATAATCGCCGATCCGCCAATGACATATCCATCCACCGGAATTGTCTGTCTCGGTTCAACAATAATATCGTCACCTGGCTTTAACTTCTGCAATGGAAGCAATTCTTTATTAATTTTTCCTGTTTTGCGGTTCTTCACTACTACAAGAACTTCTGAAGAATACGCTGTTTTGAATTGATGAATCCACTCGAAATAACTCGGTCGTGTTTTTCGAATAAAAATACGCCCAATCAACAAAAACACTGTCATTCCACAGGCAACATCGAAAAAAAGCGCCCCATCTTCTAATTTTGTGGGATCCAAGGAAGTCCACTGAGGATTAGCACGATGATGCAAATCGCCAACACTTGTAAAAAGAATCATTGCTGCTGACCACAACCATGCTCCCAATATTGCTACCGAACTTGCAGCATCAAGGGCAGATTTAGCCCGCCTAGCGCCACCAATCATTGCTCGATGAAAAGGCCATGCCCCATAAAAAACCACAGGCGCCGACAGAGCCAAAAGAACATACTGCCAATAGTTGAATTGGAAATCAGGAAAATACCCAATGAGCATAACGGGAATAGTCAAGATTATTGAAACAATGAGTCGTTTTTTCGTCAATAAAGCACGCGCTGTAAAAAGAACGTCGCTTGGTTCTTCCTGAGATTTTTTAGCATAAGTATTCTCTTTAAAAAATCCACTAGTACGCGCTGACTCTAATTTCTTTTCCTCTTCTTCAGCTTGTCTACGAAGCTGAGAAGACATCTGCGAAATATAATTACGCCGACGATAGCGTCGATGAGATTGTTGGTATCGTCTGTCTTCAACATCTGCCCATGCTATCCGACGTCGAAGCGAGGAATCCGTTAAGGTGGCGGTAATTCCAAAATTAGCAAAAGCATTAACTATAGCCATTGGGTCTACTGTGCGTAAGGCAGTTACCCAAGCTGTTGCACTTGCATAAACAATACGCACGTCAATGCCAGCAATTGCATTAATTTCTGCTTCTACCTCGGCAATTGAAGACGCACTTGGTAGATTTTCCAATTCAAAAGAAAAAGAAGTGCGCCCGGAATGTAGTGCACCAACGAAAGCTTCATCAGGATCAATCGCATGCATCGTTGATGTGTTAACGCCAGCCTTTTCGGCGGCAACCTTTGCAGCCCTGATTGATGATTCCAAATCAGTATCTAATGAATGTGAAGATTTCTGCGATGGAACATCAACCATAATAAAACCTCTACGTATTATTTGAGGTTAAAGCCATAACCAGCTATAACCAAAAGGTTATTAATATCTAAAGTATTAACAACCTTTTTTAGATTAGGGATCACTTTTGATCTCAACCAAAAACAAATTGAAACATCAAGTATGCGCTTTGCGACACAGAAACTGCAAGACCATTAATACTTCAACCAATAAAGCTGATTTCGAAAAACTATGCCTTTTTCTCTATTTCGTTGTAAACCCAAGCCAAAATTTCTTTAGTTGATAGCACGTAAACAATAACGCTGCTTACTACCGCAATAATCAACTGAAGTACACCATCAACAGCATAATAGGCAATATGCAAAGAATTAGTCGGTTCGACTACAAAAACAAGCAATCCACGGAAGATCATGTAATAGCTTAATATCAACATGAAAAGCCTAGGAGTTACTGCTTTCATACCACCGTGACGCATTCTTCGACCCAAGAAAAATGCAATTATTAATATAACGACAGAGAAAGCAAAAGCTAATCCAATAGATAGCCAAGCAGCCAGAGCAATAAGATTATCGCCTGCATCCTGGTATCCAGAATCTTTTAAATTAGATGCCAATGCAAACTTTATTTCATCCATTGTCCCAATGGACATAGCTATATTTAATATCTGGTGTACTAATTCTAAAATTAAAAACACCATCCACACTTGCCAAAGAAACATTAATTTCTCAGGCAGTTTTGTTGTACTTGTCTCCGTTTTCTTTTCTAACTGTTGCTCAACCATTGGTTTTATGCACCATCTTGCAATTTTCGAGCGGCTTGAACCGCAAAATACGTAAGAATTTGATTAGCACCTGCCCGTTTGATGGACAATAACGATTCCATCATCACCGCATCAAGATCTAACCAACCATGTGCTGCTGCTGCATACAGCGCCGAGTATTCACCAGAAACCTGGTACGCGGCAACAGGAACACTACTAATCCGAGAAACTTCTTTTACAACATCTAAATATGATAAAGCAGGTTTGACCATAACAAAGTCTGCTCCCTCTGCTATATCCAGAGTAACTTCTAATAATGACTCTCGAAGATTAGCCGGATTTTGTTGATAAGTTCGCCGGTCACCTTCTAGAGAGGAACCAACTGCATCACGAAAAGGACCGTAAAAAGCAGACGCGTACTTAGCGGAATAAGCCATAATCGCGGTATCGCGAAAACCTGCTGCGTCAAGAGCTTGTCTAATAGCGAGGATTTGACCGTCCATCATGCCAGAAGGACTTACAATATGAGCGCCAGCTTGAGCCTGAGAAACCGCCATCGCTTGATACAAAGCTAAGGTCTCATCATTATCAACATAACTGTTTCCATAAGCATCAGTATTAAGAACCCCACAATGGCCATGATCGGTAAATTCATCTAGACATGTGTCGGTCATGATCAAGACTTCATCACCAAAATTTTTACGTAACACACCGGCAGCTCTATTAAGGATTCCATCCTGAGCCCATGCTTGTGTTCCTCGTGCGTCTTTATTCTCAGTTAACGGAACGCCAAAAAGATCAACGCATTTGATCCCTACTGAAACTGCTTCATCAACTGCTTCTACTAAAGAATCCATGGTGTGCTGATAGACCCCCGGCATACTAGGTATCTCCTGAGGATTATCTAACCCATCGACAACAAACATAGGCAGAATGAGATCAGCCGGACGAAGAGACGTTTCAGCAACAAGTTCACGCATCACAGAGTTGGTTCGCAATCGCCGAGGACGTCGAAGAATATGCTCAGTTGTTATAGGTTTCTTCGTCATAATCAATCCTTCCGGCAACGACTTAACTTTCACTAACACAAACGCAAATAATCATTATATTTTTTACGACTACGATACTGCACTAAAAACAATAAAAGCTTCTAATCAATACGACCAGCTTGTACATACTTCGCCAACTCCTCAATAAGATGGGGCACCGTAGAGATTTCTGGAATAACATCTACCCGAATTCCCAATTCGCTTGCTGCATAAGCAGTTTTAGAACCTATGCATGCAATCACAGTACGTTTATGCGGTCTACCAACAAGTTTTACTAAATTTCGTACGGTTGATGCCGATGTGAAACAAATTGCATCAAAATCTCCCCCGGTGATCCTTTCCTGCACATCTTGAGAAGGCACAGGCGCTAAAGCAGTACTATATGCAATAACATCATCTACTTGCCACCCTAGCTTTTGCAGGCCAACTGGCAATTCTTGCGTTGCGATATCAGCTCGCGGAAGTAATACGGATTTTGTTGGATTCGCTCGTGCATCATGTTGTGGAAAAATTTCCACTAACCCTGTAGCATGCTGATTTGTTTTTGATGGCTGTATATCCGTGCGAATACCAATTTTCTCTAAAGCGTTTGCGGTTTTGATCCCCACACAAGCTATCTTGACCTGATCAAAAATAGTTGTTGATAATCCAAGACGTCGTAACGAAGCTTCAAGTGCATTTACCGCATTAATACTGGTTACCACAAGCCACTGATAATATCCCTCTGCTATTTGACGAACAGCCATATCTATTGGCTTCAAATCCTGTGGTGGAACAATAGAAATTGTTGGTACTTCTGCTGGAAACGCACCTAACAAACGCAGTTGCTTACTCATTGAAGCTGCTTGTTGTGCCGAACGCGGCACAAGTACTTTCCACCCGTTAAGAGGTCTAAAATCGCTTTTTTCCTGATCAATGGACTTAATAACCATAAAATGGCCTAGCTCAATATATCTTTTGCCCCAGAAGCAATTAGTTTACTAGCTAATTCTTCACTAAGTCGCAGATAATCATTACTACGCCCTCGAATAATTTCCTTTAATACGCGAGTGCCATCTAACGCCACTACAACAGCAGTGATAATAATATCTTTATTCTCAATGAACGCATAAGCTGCAACTGGAGCAGTACATCCAGCCTCTAGACGATTGAGAACAATACGCTCTGCTACTGCACAAATCATAGCTTGCTCATCCAGAATCGAATTAATAGCCTCAATCGCTGCCTGATCATCTACTCGACATTCAATAGCTAATGCCCCTTGTGCCGGCGCAGGTACCATTTGCTCTGGCGAAAAAACTTCTGTAGCCATATCACCACGTTCTACCCGCAATAGTCCTGCATACGCCAATACGACCGCATCAAGTTCACCATTTTTCACACGGTCCATTCTCGAATCAATATTTCCGCGCAAACCAAGAATTTCTAAATCAGGCCGCAATACTCGCAATTGCGAAATTCGCCGGGGAGCACCAGTACCTACTTTTGCGCCTAAAGGCAATTGATCAAGAGTCAGGGAATCTCGTGCGACAAGACAATCTCTAGCATCTACACGTCGTGGAACAATAAGACGAAACCTAGCATCAGGTTCGGTAGGAAGATCTTTAAAGGAATGGACTGCAATATCGCACTCACCGCGGAAAAGAGCATCACGCAATTTTTGTGTAAAAACCCCCACGCCAATGCGTTCTACTGGCGCCATATTCACATCGCCTACTGTAGTTACTATATGCAGGTCACTATCAAACCCATTACCAACAAGGGCATCACGAATATGACCAGCTTGAGTAGTTGCTAACAAGCTTCCGCGAGTACCAATTTTAAACATTACGTTCCTTATAGGGTTTCTTTAAGTTTTTCAGATGCACCTTGAATTACTTCCGCTTTCGGCAGTTCAGCAACATCAACTTTTACGCCTGCACCTAGTCCAAATAATTCTTGTAATGCAGACTCATAACTTACTACCCCTTCCTCTGCTGCTAGTTCTTTAACTCTCACCATAGGCTGGTGTAAAAGTTTATCGACGACACGACGCACTGTCTTCTGAACCTCGTTAAATTCACGATCGCTCATATCAGGAGTGCGCGAATGCAAGCGTTCTAATTCATTACTAACTAATTCTGCTGCATGCCGTCGTAAAGCAGATACTGCTGGAGCAACATCTTTTACCCTTTGGGCAGAGGTATACGCAGCAAGCTCTTCGGAAACAATCCGCTGTGCATCACCTACTGAACCGGTACCTTCATATTTTCGCGCGTGTAATTTCTCAATGTTTACTAACTGAACCCCAGAAAGCACAGATACATCATCATTAATGTCTCTGGGTAAAGATAAATCTACTGCCATAAGCGATTCTCCATAATCACTCATATCAGCCGCACTTATTGTGTAAGTATTTGCTCCAGTTGCACTGACTACAATGTCAACGTCACGAAGAACACTAAACCGATCCTCAAAATCAACAACTATTGCTGGAACACCAGCTTCAACAGAATGATCAGCTAAACGTTGGGCACGATCTTTCGTTCGGCTTGCAATGATAAGCGAATCAATACCTAGTTTTCCTAGGTGAGTAGCTGCAAGCGATGCCATCGCCCCAGCACCAAGTACAAGTGCGCTGCGACCACGCAACGGTAACTCGATCTCGTGAAGATCATACAAATCCAGGACTTCATCGAACGCGAAGGTCACCATAGAGCCACCAGCTTCATCAATAGCTGTCTCCGAATGAACGCGTTTACCTGCGTGTAGTGCAGCTTGAACCAAACCATGTAAAGCAGCACCAACAGTACCCGCTGCAGTCGCATGCTGATAAGCGGCACGCACCTGACCGATTATTTGCTGCTCTCCAACTACCATGGAGTCCATTCCGCTTGCTACCACCATCATGTGTTCAGCAGCAGCATCAGCATAACGAACATAGAGATAGCTGCGCAGAGAATCAATCTCTACCCCACTCATCTCATGCAAAATACTTACCACATCAGAAACGCCCGTATGGAAACTATTGGTAACCGCATAAACCTCAAGGCGATTACACGTAGAAACAATCATCGCCTCGCTTAGGGAAGGAGAACTCACCAACTCGGCAACTGTTCGAGTCCGGATATCATCGGCCATACTGAGCTGCTCTAAAAGCGCTACGGGTGCTGATCTATGAGACATCCCCACAACAAGCACGCTCACTGTGCAACCACCGCTTTCAATTCCCTGCTAAGCCCAAGATAGTTTAATGTTCTCTTAAGCACATTTCTGCCCTAAATTTTTCCATCAATAACCTAACAAGAATACATCCACCAAAAGATGGATAGCTAGGCGGTTAGGTCGATGTATTAACGCTAGTTATTTTAGAGGGTTGCTACAACAAAGCCTGTGCTAACTCGTTATTATCAACTTCCCAACATGCAAATTCTTCACCATCTACAACGATAACGGGAACCCTATCGCCAAATTCTGAACTCAGTGCAGGATCTAAGTCAACATCTCGGATAATAAAAATCGCATTGTACTGTTTAATAACAGGTCTTATTTGCTCAGCTATCCGCTTACATGAACCACATGTTTCCCGCACCATTAACTCCACAATGTGTTGCACATTCATTCTCCTTCACACAGTACGATGAATCAATTAGATTACTCGTTTATTGGAGAAAGACTGCTACTACCATCATGAATTCCCATGCAGACGAAAATTGGCAGCTTAGCCCAGAAGAATTCCTTGCTGAATGGAGTGCAACACGCGGAAATTTACGCCGTTTTTTCGAAAAACATGCTTTGCCTCCAGTCAATAATATGACTCAACGATCTGCCGGTGAAGCTGCAGCAGCACAAGCCATTGCAGATCTTTATGGACTGGAATTTTCCGACTTTACTACTGGTCTTGAAACTGTTAGCGGTTCTTTTCAAGCTGCAATAAACACCTCCACAACCACACCTGACCCACACATCACTCCAGATAATGGTGTAGCTGCTTTCTTCGATATTGATAACACCCTCATACAGGGGTCATCACTCATCGCATTCGCTTATGGACTTGCTAAAAGACGCTATTTTAAAATCTCAGAAATTATCCCTGTGGCATGGAAACAAATTAAATTTCGCGTCACAGGATCAGAAAACTTCAGTGACATCATGGAAGGTCGACAACAAGCACTAGCTTTTATCAAAGGGCGTTCCGTTAAAGAACTAACTCAATTATGTGAAGAAATCGTTGATACTAATATCAGCGAAAAACTATGGCCAGGAACTCAACAGCTAGCCGAAGAACATATTGCACGCGGACAACAGGTGTGGCTAGTTTCTGCCACACCTGTACAACTGGGGCAAGTACTTGCGCAGCGCTTAGGTTTCACCGGGGCAATTGGTACTGTACCTGAGCAAAAAGATGGCTATTTCACTGGCCGTCTTGTTGGCGATATTCTCCACGGACCAGGAAAGAGCTACGCCGTTGCTGCATTGTCGAGTCTAGAACGATTAGACCTAAGCAAGTGCACAGCGTATTCAGATTCTATTAATGACCTTCCTATGCTCAACATGGTTGGCACCGCTGTAGCTATCAATCCAGATAAACATCTACGTCGAGTAGCAAAGCAAAATAACTGGCCGATCCGTGATTTTCGAAGTTGGCGAAAAGCTATCAACAACTACGGAATCCCAACGCTTAGCGCAGCTATATTCTTCTCCATAATTAAAATGCTTCAGCGTATTAGATCACAACTATCGGACTAATGATTCCGTCGCCTCGCCCGCCGTCGATTACGACGATCAAGATCTCGTTGTCGTTTAGTATTACTACTTTGAACAAAGCCTTTAGTATCTTTGCTGCGCACTAATTCTTGAAAACTAAAAGTAATTAAGCCTACTAATGCTTCTGCCCGTGTAATACCAAGTATCTCCGCGCAGCGCTGAATACAGTTCATAAGCAATAGTGCATCGTCTTTATCAAAAACACCAACGATAGACATTAACCCATTGGCAAGACGCTCTGTATAAACTCCAGGTTCATTACGATCTACACTTCGATTACTGCTTCTATCAGCATCCTTCTTTAACGATTGCACTGGAGCACCAGTATCTTGACGTATAGTCCTTAGCAAATAACCAGCACAAGGTAATTTCTGTCCCTGAGTTTCTGGACGAAACCGCTTACATAATTGCGTGTCTTTACCTATAATTTCTTTTTCACTCAGATGCTCATGTCCTTGTGCTAAGGCAGCTATCCTCCCAATATCAAAAGCACCGCTTTCTTTGAGATATAAGAAAAACTCAGGAACAAGACGCAAAAATTGAATAGCTTTAATATTTTTTCGGATTTCAGCAGCACCGAGTGGCAAATATTTACTAAGCTTCCGTGCCTCTGCCATAAGGTCTACTACTTCTGTAGCGACAATGCTATCCCAATATGCAAGCTCTTCTCGATTTCGCTTCATATGATACTTCGCGTGGACTGTATCATGTGGGTTGCAGTGACTGTAATAAACTTCTTCCACATTTTGTGAGGATGTCATTAAATACTCCTTGTTTTGGCACTGTGCTCGCCGCGGAATTACGACGTTCAAAGAAGTTAGACGCTTTTTTAGGCCTCACAGTGACAACCTCTCGTGAAAATTTTTTCTATTACCCCTAAATAAGGGATAAAAAATACCCACCCTTTTCCATTAGCTAAAGAGTGGGCATAGATATTCGACTTACTTGCCGAGTTTACGACGCTGAACACGAGTGCGGCGAAGCAGCTTACGGTGCTTCTTCTTGGACATGCGCTTACGACGCTTTTTAATGACGGAACCCATAACGGCAATCCTCGCTTTTCGTTGGTGTACGTACTTGCCTGCCAGCGCTCTTAGGTCGGAAAACAATGCAGCCGACGTGCACATCGCCTGCAAGCAGAACCAAGCTAATAAAATAGCCGGTCACCGTAAGAGACAAAGTGCTGACACGAACGCTGAATATCATACCGTTTACCTGCACCTTGTTACAAAAGTAGGGAAACCATTGAACAAATTCGCGCCGGTAAAGGGCATAAAAACAACCAAAAACCACTTTGAATTCCGTCAATAGTTCCTCTCAACATTATGTATGTTTGCCTACATTTAATGTTGTTTCTATATGGCAGCGATAAAACAAAATCGATATCACTTTCACGTGATATCGATTCTGAAGAAAAAACCAATTAACAGTTTTCTAACCTGCTTGATAGTACGAAGAGGATAAATACTCATTAACGGTCTTTTCATGAACACGGAAGGAACGTCCAACGCGAACCGCTGGAAGATCACCAGAGTGAACTAAGCGATAAACTGTCATCTTAGAGACACGCATAATCTCCGCAACCTCTGCGACAGTTAAAAAAGTTCCTTTATCTTCATTTGCCATAATTTTAACCCTTCAGCAAGTGGCGCGCTGCAGGCTTCCCCTCCCGCAGAACGGTCACGCACGTGCTTCAAAAAGCTTAGCGTGAACCCTGTGACTAATGCGACTTAAAGAGAAAAATTTTAATGCTGTGACACAAATTCACCCCTGAGGCTACAGAAAAGCACTGCTCTTAATGTTTTTTCACTCGGCAGCACAGAAGGCGACATTTGTCACAGTTGTTAAGGAGATGCTTGATTTTTATTATTTACCTAACTCTGCTGAACGCTCTGCACAAGCATGTGTAGCTCGATAAACAGCACCACGCAGTCCTGACTCTTCAAACTCACGAATAGCAGCTACTGTAGCCCCAGCTGGCGAGGATACATTCGCACGCAATATCACTGGTTCTTCATCAGTTTCAGCCAACATTGTTGCTGCGCCATAAAGAGCCTGCACACTAAGTTCACGAGCTGCACTACGCGTTAAACCAAGATTTACACCTGCATCTATAAGCGCTTCCGAGAGGAAAAATAAATACGCTGGTGATGAACCAGACATAGCGGTGACTGCATCCATATCGGTTTCATCAACTATTCGCACTTTACCCACAGAACTAAGCAAATCAACAACTTCACTAAGCTGCTCTTTACTGACAAATTTTCCAGCCGACAGCGCACTCATTCCCTGTCCAACCAACATAGGTGTATTTGGCATTACTCTTACTACAGGCGCCCCCACAGCTAGAATTTCTTCTATCTTCGCTGTTGAAATACCCGCAGCCATAGAAACTAATATTGTCGAATCATTGTTATCAATCACACTCGCAATCTCTTCAACAACAGCAATACTCTGCTTCGGTTTTACACATAAAAAAACGAAGTCTGCATCATCTACAACTGCCGCATTATCTTGAGAGGTTTGTACCTGATAAGTCTCCTTTAAATAGTGCCCTCGTTCTGCATTGCGATTAGTAACTCGAATATCTTTGGGATTATGCCCATTCTTAATGAGCCCAACGATAAGCGACTCACCAATTTTTCCGCCACCAATTACTGCAATAGTTTTCATACGTCCACCCTGCCACGAATAGATCTATCATGCACATAAAAGAAGCCGAAGTAAGAGTTACTTCGGCTTCTTTTATGAATGTTGTCAAATAATAAACAATGGTCCGAAAGTCATCACTAAACCAACGATTCCGGCTAACACCATACTTAGTCCATCACGATTAGTGCGAAGCGCATGAACTAAACCAATCATTGCACCAGTAACGGCTAGAGCAAGCGCAGCCACGATAGGCCGATTCAGGGTTTGCCATAACTGCTGGAACCCCAAAAATACGGCAACTCCAAGAACAATACCGACTACTGCCATACCCAATACACTCCGATAAGAAATCTTTTCCTCATTCTCATCCTCAGCAACTACTGTGTCATCAATCAACTCAACAGCCGGGGCGACGGTCTTAGTCTCTTCAATTTCAGCCAGCTCAGCACTAACTGGGATAACCGTTGTTGCAGCTTCATCCGGATCTACTGCAGGGAAGGTGTCAGTGGTTAACCGAACTGGATCGTCTTCACTAACGACGCTCAACACAATTGTTTCGTCATCACTTGGTGCAACAGACTTCTCAAAAGCTGTCTCTTCTGCTACAGCTGGTTGATCTTCTCCAGAAGCATGTGTAACCCCATCCTCTTGAGTAACAAGCTCTGCTTCAGCAAGTGTTTTCTCTTCGCTCAGAGACTCTGAGGTGTGTCTTCCTTGTTTCGGGGTTGCATCAACTTTAGGTAAGTTGCCTGTGAGCTCGGCAATCGAGACGCCACCCTCCTCAATACTTCGACGACGTCGACGAGGAGTGGAGTCTTGCGTTTTTTTACCTGATCGGGCAAGAAGCTCTGCAACAGTTAGTT
The DNA here is from genome assembly GCF_000980835.1 of Corynebacterium kutscheri. NCBI lineage: Bacteria > Bacillati > Actinomycetota > Actinomycetes > Mycobacteriales > Corynebacteriaceae > Corynebacterium > Corynebacterium kutscheri. Next base: position 259,175 of record NZ_CP011312.1, on the reverse strand, counting down.
GTTTTTCACTCATTGCGCTTTCTTTTCCTCCACTAGTCGGGTGGGTAGTCCTTGTTCGATACGTCGAAAGATAACTCCTTCGCGTAACGCCCATGGACAAATCTCCAAGCGTTCGATATTTAAGGCACGCATCGCAGCCTCAGCTACAAGCGCTCCTGCAACAATTTGATGAGAGCGATCAGCACTCACACCTTCTAATTCTGCCCTGTCTGCGGCAGTCATGCGAGAAATAAAGGCGATTAATTGTCGCAAACCTGGGGCAGTAAGTTCGCGAACGACATGCAAACCAGCAGAAGAAGGTGCCGCACCGGTAAGTCGGGCAAGCGTTCTAAACGTCTTTGATGTGCCCACAGCAACACGTGCCGAACCATGAACACGAAGATCCTTCGCTGCATCAGCAAGTTCAGCATCAATATAATCTCGTAAAAGATTTATCTTCTTTCGTGCAGGTGGATCGGTATGAAACCAATTATGGGTAAGCCGTGCAGCGCCTAAATCTAATGATCTCGCCACATCAGGTTCCTCATCAATTCCGGTAGACATTTCCAAAGATCCACCACCAATATCGAGGTTTATTATTCGACCAGCCGACCAGCCATACCAACGACGCACAGACAAAAATGTTAATCGTGCCTCATCTGCCCCAGAAAGGATTTGCAGACGCACCCCGGTCTCTTTTTCAACATGGTTAAGTACTTCTTCTGCATTTACTGCAGAACGCACAGCAGAAGTAGCAAACGGCATGATTTCTTCACAGCCTAATTGTGTAGCTAATTGCTGAGCCTCATCAACCGATTTTGTTAGTTTCTCAATACCACGTCGATTAATCGCTCCATCTTTGTCAAGAAATTCAACAAGTTTCAACGTGGTTTTCCAATCACTCATCGGTGACGGTCTGCCGCCTTGTCTAGCATCAACCGCCACCAGATGAACCGTGTTGCTTCCCACGTCTAATACACCTAATCGCACTCTTTCAGGTTAGACGGTAGCGTGTCCAAGTGTGAATTACAGTCAGGATTTCGCTTCGCAATCAGTCTATTTAGGCTTCCCTCTTTCCTCTCCAGCAGCTAATTCCATCACAGCGGGAAAAGAACTTCCTCCTGATTTCCCAAGGCAATGGTTAGAATTTGTCGATGTCCAAGATCCCGAACATATTTTCAGCATCGACTTAACATGGCTTGAATCACACTATTCTTGTAAATTCGGTACTCCAGAATGTCAAGGCATCGATAGTGAGCTTGCTGAAGTTGGATGCTGTAATCATGGGGCTTTTCTTTCTGATGAAGAAGACCGCAATCAGCTATACAATGCAGTTGTAGAAATGCCAGCACGCTTCTGGCAATACCGTCCCCAAGAAATAACCAAATTTATCACCAGTGCACACACTGATATCGAACCATGGTTGGAATGGGATGAGCTTGATAACGAAGAAGGTATTGCCGAACCCGCACTAAAAACAAAACTTGTCGATGGTGCTTGTATCTTTGCTAATCGTCGTGGATGGGATACAGGTATTGGTTGCGCAATCCACCAATGGGCACTCGCAGAAAATAAAGATTTAACCATTGTCAAACCAGAAGTATGTTGGCAACTGCCTTTACGTCGGCTAGAAGCTTATGAGACACGCGCTGACGGCATCGAAATTCTTCGCACCACGATTACTGAGTATGACCGACGCGGCTGGGGTAATGGTGGCGAAGACTTCGATTGGTACTGTACAACTGCCCCAACATGCCACACTAATACTGAACCACTATGGAAAACATGTGCATCGGAACTCATTGCACTGATGGGAGAGCACAACTATAACTACGTCGTTAAAGTATGCACACAGCGTGCCGCAGCACGTACATTAATGCCAGAAGCCTTTACTAGCCACCCTGCTACACAATATGCACAAACACATGACTTTGATACCGATTAACTTTAGGCTTCGAATTTATAGCCCACTCCGCGCACAGTTAATAAATGATGTGGCTGTGAGGGCTCCTCTTCTATTTTGGAGCGCAAACGTTTAATATGCACGTCGAGAGTTTTTGTATCTCCCTCGTAATCAGCGCCCCAAATGCGATCAATCAATTGTCCACGGGTAAGAACACAGCCCATATTCCGCATCAGATATTCCAAAAGATCAAACTCTTTCAGCGGCATCGCAATTTCTTGTCCGTTTACTGTAACTAAATGACGTTCCAAATCCATATGAATACGTCCACCTATTAGAATCTGATCATCATAATTTTCCTCGACGGTAGCCTCACCACCACGACGAAGGACTGCTCTTACTCGGGCAATAAGCTCACGTGAAGAATATGGTTTGGTCACATAATCATCTGCACCAAGTTCTAAACCAATAACTTTATCGGTTTCAGAATCTCTAGCGGTTACCATAATGACAGGGACAGTGCTTAATTCACGTAGGCGTCGACAAACTTCTGTACCGGACATACCTGGCAGCATAAGATCAAGTAGCACAATATCAATGCTATTGTTTTCAAATTCCACCAATGCAGAGGGGCCATCAGCAGCATGACTAACCTGAAATCCTTCTTTTTTCAACAAAAAAATTAGTGGTTCGGCAAGGGATTCTTCGTCTTCAACTAACAAGATAGAAGTCATACGCCCATATGTCCTTGTTTTCGCTTTTCGATGTTCTGAATCAACAGGTACGCCACGCTTAAGTTTAATTCCGACAGTGCAGAAATAACACCATTATTTACTGCATGCCTCGATAAATCGGCAGCTTCATCGTAAACGTTGCCCCTTTCGATAACTCTGAGTGAAGAGTCACTTCGCCATCATGGTTAGCTGTAACATGCTTAACAATGGCTAGCCCTAACCCAGTTCCGCCAGTCGACCGGGAGCGGGCCTTATCTACTCGAAAAAAGCGTTCAAACACCCGTTCCTGATATTTTGGTGCAATACCAATGCCTTGATCTCTAACTTGAATATGCACAGTATCTTCAATTACTTCCGTAGCCACGATCACTGGCATTTTTGCTGGTGAATAATTAATCGCATTACTAATCAGATTGCTTACTGCAGTAACAAGTAAGAGTCGATCTCCCATTACCATCGCACCACTTTTATTTTTTCTCGTCAGCACAATCTCGGCTGCATCCGCAGCAACTTTATTCCGGTTAACTGCGTCAGAAACAATATCGTCGACAAGCACTGGCTGCATGTCTGGAAGAGCTTCTGCACCTTGGAGCTTAGATAAAGAAATCAGTTCGGTAATCATTTCACCAAGCCGCAATGCTTCTTTGTGAATAAGTGTGGCGAAATACTCCACATGCTCCCGGTCATCAGTACCCTCCAAAAGAGCTTCGGTAAGCAATGCCACCCCGCCTACGGGTGTTTTTAACTCATGCGAAACATTAGCAACAAAATCACGTCGCGCTGCTTCCATGCGAACATTTTCAGACTCATCGGTGGAATAAATAATCACAAAGCAATCGTCATTCAGGACAAGCGGTTGAATAATTGCGCGCACACTTGTAACCCGAAGTCGTTTTTTTATCGGGGTGAAATCACAAATACGGGTTTCTCGATCAGTAAAGCACTGTTTCACTAAGGGACGAATTTCTTGGTGCAACATCTGATTATGTACCACACCCATATCCTGTGCACGGTAATTGCACAGGTTGATATCTTCATTGTGATCAATAACCGTAATCCCAATGGGAGCTTCCTGCACTGATAGCTGTAATACCCGACTAACCGCATCAACGTTTTTGTACCGCGATGTGATTCTTCGTCTCATCCCCTGAAATGCCAGTAGGGCGAGACCCATAAGAGTCACGCCCAACAAAAATGCTACTAATGTTGTCACCAGCTACTACTGTAGCTGGCTTGAACAAATTTTACTTCCCACCCTGTGCTGCAACGGCAGCAGCTCCAGCTGCAGCGGCAGCTGGATCAAGATAAGTACCACCTGGGTTTACAACTTCACCGTCGGCAGTCAATTCATAAACTAGTGGAATACCGGTAGGAATATTAAGCTCTGCGATATCGTCATCAGAGATATTGTCCAAATGTTTGACTAGTGCGCGCAAAGAATTTCCATGTGCAGCAACAAGAACAGTCTCACCGTTTTTAACCCGAGGAAGAATTTCCTCCTCAAAGTAAGGAACGAATCGCACAACAACATCTTTAAGGCATTCGGTACGTGGGACGGTCTCAAGATTTGCGTAGCGAACATCATTTGCTTGCGAGTACTCGTTAGCATCATCTAGCTCTGGTGGTGGAGTGCCATAAGAGCGACGCCACTCCATAAACTGCTCGTCACCGTACTTCTCCTTGGTCTCTGCCTTATTAAGACCTTGCAATGCACCATAGTGGCGCTCATTAAGCCGCCAGTCGCGAACAACTGGAATCCAGTGACGATCTGCTGCATTAAGTGCAATATTTGCAGTACGGATGGCACGACGCAGCAAAGAGGTGTACACGACGTTTGGCAAAACGCCAGCTTCCTTCATTAGCTTGCCGCCATTTTTTGCTTCCTCTTCACCCTGGGCGGTGAGGTTAACATCAACCCAACCCGTGAATTGATTAGAAGCATTCCATTCAGACTGTCCGTGGCGCAGAAGAATCAGTTTTCCATTACTCATATTTCACAGTGTGCCACGGTTACCGATAGTAGTCATCCTATAACCAAAAATGTGGGATTCTTTACACTTCTGCCCGTTTCTTTTTGCTTATCGACGGCCACATCACGGTTCCATGCCACTTGCTTGCCGACCAGTACACTCAGATATTTCAGCCAATGTCGCAGAAGAATACACTTCAATTAATTTTGATGCCGATGCGGTCCAAGAAAAATTCGCTGCATGTTTTACCGCATTTTTACCCATCTTGATCCGAGTCTCATCATCATCGAGTAATTGCCCTAATGCATAAGCCCAATCATGTGGGTTATGCCCGTCAACAAGTACTCCGGTAACTCCATCAGAAACCGCAATTGGTAATCCACCCACACGGCCTGCAATTACTGGTGTGCCGCTAGCCTGGGCTTCCATAGCAACTAAACCAAACGATTCATTGTAGCTAGGCACAGCAACAATATCTGCTGCCTGATAAATACTAACCAACTCTTGTGGCGGACGCGGATCCAAAAACCGCACTCGATGCGCAATACCTAAAGACTTCACCATATCCTTGTAGTAATCCACGCTTGCTAGCGCTCCAGAAGCACCACCACAAATAAGAACACGTAAATTGCGTTGCGGATCATGCTCAACTAACTCACTGACTGCTTGCAACAAAATATGAGGCCCCTTAAATTGCTGCAATCGTCCAACAAAAGCAACGACTTTTGTATGCAACGGTATACCTAAATTACGCCGCGCCACTTCCGTATTACGATTCGTTCCTGGAGTAAACAATTGTGTGTCAGTCCCCGGCGCGATCACCGCTACCCGATTAAGATCCGCATCATAATGACGAACTAAATCCTTCGCTTCTTCACTGGTGTTAACAACCAATACATCGGCATTATCGACAAGTTGTTGTTCGCAAATACGTCGTGCCTCTGATTCGGGAGTATCGTTTTCGCCACGATGAATATTTTTTACCGTCGCTAAGGTGTGCGCAGTATGCACAAGCGGTTTTTCCCATAGATCACGCAACAACCAACCAACTTGTCCAGATAACCAATAGTGCGAATGAATAAGTTCATAAACAACACCTTGACACTTAGAAAATTGCACAATCCCACCTGCAAAAGCAGCTAACTGGGTAGGCAATTCTTCCTTATTGAGCCCTTCATAAGGACCCGCCACGATATTAATTACCCGTAAACCTGGCTCAACATCTACTATCTCACCTTGGCTAGCTCGAGTAGCGCGGGTGAAAATATCTACTTCAACGCCTTGTCGCGCGAGATTACGAGCAATGTTGAGTACATAAACATTCATGCCACCGGCATCACCTAAGCCAGGTTGAGTCAGCGGAGAAGTATGCATAGAAATCATGGCAATACGCATGACCAACATTCTATGCATGTATGCAAGAATCATCGTCGAAAAGCAAAAACATCTAGCTCAATTGCTATTTTTGCTAAGCTCACACACAGTACTTACTATTTCGTAACTTTTAAGGACATTTCAATTGTCAGCATATGAATCCAAAGCTTGGTTGCAATACTACGGCGAATGGACACCACACTCACTCGATTACTCATCAACAACACTGATTGATATTTACAACAATAATCTTGCTCTCAACGCAACTAAACCTGCTACTTATTTCTTTGGGCGCAGCCAAAATTACGGCGAGTTAGATAAACAGGTTCGCGCAGCCGCTGCTGGTTTACGTGCACTTGGTGTTCGCGCCGGCGATCGAGTTGCGCTTATTCTGCCTAACTGCCCACAACACATCGCCGCCTATTTTGCGATACTCAAACTCGGCGCTATCGTCGTCGAGCATAATCCGCTGTATACCGCACATGAACTTGAAGCACCTTTCCAAGATCATAAAGCACGAGTAGCTATCGTGTGGGATAAAGCTGCTACTACTTTAGAAAAATTACGCCACAGCACACCGCTAGAAACCATTGTTTCAGTCAACATGATTAATGCCATGCCACCACTGAAGCGATTCGCACTAGCTCTTCCAATAATGAAGAATCGGCACGAGCAAATCTCGATGCCGGCAGCAAACACTATTCCATGGGAAGTGCTTATTTCTGACGCAATGGGCGGTAACGGAAGCGACATTTTTGACCCGCAGATCACCACCGACTCCGTTGCGGTTATCCTGTACACCTCCGGGACAACTGGTACCCCTAAAGGAGCCCAACTAACCCACGGCAGCCTCTTTGCCAATTTGCTACAAGGCAAAGCATGGGTACCACATCTTGGTGATAAGCCAGAACGTTGTCTAGCAGCATTGCCATTTTTTCATGCCTATGGACTAACTATTGTGCTTAATTTAGCGGTATACATCGGCGGTGAAATTGTTTTATTACCGTCACCACAAATTCCATTGATTATGGAGATCATGAAAAAGCACACTCCCACATGGGTACCGGGTGTGCCAACGCTGTATCAAAAAATCGTGGAAGCAGCAAAAGAAAAAGGTATCTCAATCTCTGGGGTGCGCAATTCTTTTTCTGGAGCATCGACTCTGCCAAGCCACGTCGTTGAAGACTGGGAAGCCCTTACCGGTGGACTTCTTGTTGAAGGCTACGGTCTTACCGAAACTTCCCCAATCATTGTAGGCAATCCAATGAATACCAATCGACGCCCCAACTACGTAGGTATCCCTTTCCCAGATACTGAAGTGCGCATCGCTAATCCAGATAACCTCGATGAAACAATGCCCGATGGTAAAGAAGGCGAGCTACTTGTACGTGGCCCCCAGATATTTAAGGGATACCTCAACCAACCAGAAGCCACAGCAGCTAGTTTCCACAATGGTTGGTACCGCACTGGGGATGTCGGAATTATGGAAGAAGATGGCTTTATCCGCCTCGTCGCCCGTATTAAAGAAGTCATTATCACTGGTGGTTTCAATGTTTACCCAGCAGAAGTTGAAGAAACACTAAATGCCCACCCCGATATTACTAATTCAACGGTAGTGGGTTTACCTCGTGAAGACGGTTCCGAATATGTCGTTGCAGCAATCACATTGCGCGAAGGTGCTGCCCTAGATCCAGAAGGACTAAAAGAGTTCTGCCGTGAAAGGCTCACTCGCTATAAAGTACCGCGTACTTTCTATCATTTCGAAGAGCTACCATCTGATCAGCTCGGCAAGGTTCGCCGTCACGACGTCCGCGACATCGTGTTAAACAGAATCAACAATTAAAAAATGCCCGCATAGAAGTTCTATGCGGGCATTTTGCTACTGATTATCTTTAAAAGGATGCTGCTGGTACAACCTCAGTAATTCATAACCATCTGAACCTGAAATCGTCGGCACATCATGCACAGCGTTAGAACGAGTACCTGATAATTCCGAAACTGTGCCATGGGATAGCACATGCTCCGTTGGCGTTAATTCCCGAATCGCAATCCCTTGTACCAGCTCGGGATGATCTACTGCCGCCTCACCATAAGTGAGTGGATCATGTTGCCCATTGTCGCCGATAAGTATCCACTGAATATCTGGATACTCAATAAAAAGATTGCGTATTTGTACCTTCTTATGCTCTTGACCTGAACGGAAGAGTCCCGTTGGCGTTGGGCCCCAATCGGTAAGCAGTAGTGGGCCAGGTGGGAAATTATGCTTATCGATGAACCGAACTAAAGTGTCGTAGGTATTCCAAGCTCCCGTCGATAAGTAAAAAACAGGCGCTTCCGGGTATTTGCTCAATATCTCCTGGTAAAACTGGCTCATTCCATCTACCGGTTCACGACTGTTCGTGTCCTTCACCCAAGAATTCCAGGCGGCAAGCAAAGCCCGTGGTAGCCAAGTCACCATAATCGTGTCATCAATATCAGATATCACACCGATTTTAGTCTCTGGGGCGACAATAAGTACCTCTGTACTCACATCTTGAGCCCCTTCAGCACTAATATGTACCTGCTGCCAACCAGTTGCTAAACCATGATCGTGAATAATGACATCGAAATAGCCATTAGCATTACTCAATGTGTCAACTATTTGCTTGCCAACTTTTACTCTTACCGGCACCCCTTCTACTTGTGCAGTAAAAAATTGTCGCCAACCACGCTGAACATCCTCACTCAGGTTTTTCAGCGCACCATCACGGAAATCGATCAGAAGCGAATCATCTGGATCCTCCATAAGAATTCGCCCAATCACATGCACTCTGTCTTGCGAACCAAACCCGCGATAAGGAACAATACTGCGCTGCCACCCAGCTTTTTCTTTTTTAGCTACGTTATAGCGGTTATATGCATGTTCGATGCTGCGCACAATATCTGACAAGCCCATAGTTTTACAGCCTACTGGTTTTACTCTGAGCAACGCACAAGTGAAAAAGCAATTAAACTTAACTAGTTATCGATACTTACCCCTACCCATACAGGCTCAGGTTCTAATAACACCCCAAATCGTTGCTGAACTTTTGCGCGCACATCACGAGCTAATTCCACCAACTCGGCAGTACTGGCACCGCCTCGATTAGTTAAAGCCAATGTATGTTTCGACGACAATCGCACCAAGCCCTGCCCAGGGTAGCCTTTCGTCAAACCAGCTCGATCAATCAACCATGCTGCAGATAATTTCTTTTTTCCCCCAGCATCAAAACACGGCATAGTTTGTGCATCAGCCTCACTTAAAGAAGCCCGCACTTTTTGCGCAGTTTCAACGCTAACAATCGGATTAGTAAAAAATGAGCCCGCTGACCACGTATCATGGTCCGCTTCGTCATAAACCATCCCTTTTCCACGACGCAGTTCCATAACCGCATCACGCACTAATCTCGCATCCACCCGCAATGTATCACCCTCAGTATCAACCCCAAGTTTTCTTGCTAACTCACCAAAACGCAGCGGAGCTGAAAGTCCATCAGTAGTAAGCTGCAACTCAATTTCTAGTACTACTGCCCGATGCGTGAATTTAAGATTGGAATAACGATAAGCCAACTCCAATCCACTTGCTGGTACCCACGAAACCTCACCAGTTGTTCGATCATAAAGTTTTACTTGGGTCAAAACATCAGCAATTTCAACACCATAAGCACCCACATTTTGCACCGGTGTTGCCCCCGCTGAACCCGGGATACCAGATAAACACTCAATTCCACCTAGACCCGCATGAACGCTCGCTGCTACAACATCATCCCAACAAGCACCGGCTTCAGCACGAACAATGCCGGTATCTGGGTCGATAGTAATTTTTTTGGTGGCAACAATCACTGCACATATATCTAATGCGCCGTCTGCGACAACTAAATTCGAGCCGCCTCCGACAATGAGTTGTTTAATGCGGTTATCGTCGAAAAGCTTCACCACTTCGCATAAGGCTTCACTTGTTGTGCATTCCACAGCGCATATCGGGGTTCCACCGAGATGCAGAGTAGTTAATTCCGCAAAATTTGTTTCCCGAATTTCGCTTCCGGGAATGGATTCGAGTGCCATAAATGTGTCTCTCACTCTGTTAAGGGTAGTCTGTAGCTCATGACAACTCGTAGTGAGAACACCGTAACAATTAATCATTCTGCTGAAAAAGTTCACCAGGCGCTAACCAACGCCGACTATTGGACCTTCATTGCAACCACACTTTCTCCGGAACCAGGTGAGCTTCACGAGTTCACCGATGCTAATGGCGGCGCAGTTGCAACCTTGTTCGAGATCCTTCCGCTCGACATTCTTCCGGAAGCCGTTCGCGCCATGATTAGCCAGGCGCTCAAGGTTAAGCGCGTAGTTACCGTCGCTGGTTTAGAAGGAAATGACGCAGCAATCAGCTACACTGCCGATGTTAAAGGCACACCTGTTGATTTCAAAGGTCAGATTTCTCTTCACGGTGAAAACGAGCAAACCACTCTCAGTTATGCCAATGAAGTCAATGTGAATATTCCTTTCATGGGTCCAGCGATCGAACCTAAAGTTGCTGAAGCACTTGGCGAGCTTTTTGCCAACGAAGGTGCTCTGACCGAACAGTGGATTTCTGAAAACCTCTAATCTATGGCTGACCACGCGCATAATATGCGCACCAATTTCGCCAGTGGTCGTGGCGCACCCGTCGGTGTCATTACTCGTGGCACGACGGGTTTTCAGCGTTTACGCCGCGTCGACCGTTGGATGCACTTTAATGCGGATTTTTCGCGCCTATTACACCACAGTCTTAATCCCCTTGCCCTCGATGTAGGCTACGGAGCAAGCTTTACGACGACCGTCGAGTGGGCACGCTGGTTAAGAAAAACCCGATCTGATATTCGGATCATCGGATTAGAAATCGACCCGCAACGAATCTTGCCACCACGTGATGGAGTCAGTTTCGAACTCGGTGGTTTTGAACTTGCCGGCTATACCCCCGATATTGTGCGCGCTTTTAATGTGTTGCGGCAATACGATGTTTCACAAGTCGAATCCGCCTGGGAGATGGTGTTAAGTCGGCTGCGCCCGGAAGGGAAATTCGTTGAAGGAACTTGTGATGAGCTCGGGCGTCGGGCAACCTGGATAGTACTTGATCACACTGGTCCTCAAACTCTGACCCTCTCATGGGACCCATTTGACGTCGAAAAGCCTTCAGACATCGCTGAACGGCTACCCAAAATACTTATTCACCGCAATATACCTGGGGAAAAGATACACGAACTTTTGTCGCTTTTAGACAGCTACTGGCATCGTATGGCCGCTTTTTCCACCTTTGGTCCACGCATTCGCTGGCGAGAAACACACAACGCACTTGTTGCCGATGGTGTTCCACTTCATCCGATTAGGCGACCTATACGTGATAATCAGCTCACGATTTCCTGGGCAGAAATCGCACCATAACCGCATAACGGTGGAATCTACGCGGTTTTTAAGTCACACTATTACAATGACGAAAACCATTCTTAAACTTTTTATTGGCTTGCTCGCACTCGTACTCATTGCGGAGTTTTATGCACGGGTATATATTTCCCATCAGCTTTCCAAAGATGATATGCAAGCGGTCTCGGTTTCTTTTGGCGCACAACCACTTATCCCAGGGTTAGTCACCAAAAAGATCTCACATTTAAAAATTGATTCACCAGATACTGTGCATATCACCCATGATGATACTGGGAAAGTCCAAGAAATAACCGGTCAACCCGCAACAACAATAACAATCGACGGGCTTTCACTTACCGACCCGGACAACCCCACAGCAGAGCATATTACCGTCGCGTCTTTAATAACTAGTGATTATATTCTCGCGGATGTGCAAAAAACTCTCGCCGAAAACACATCTACGCAGCAGGCCGAGTCTATTGAGGAATTAGCCGCAAATGTCATCAACAATATTGTGCAAGTCACCGCAATTACTCCCACTGCACGAACTGGGTCTTTCGATGTAGAAATATCTTCTGGTGCCGCGGTACTCACCTTTAGACCAGAAGCTGTTGACGGAACGCTTCAGTTAACCGCAACAAACGCACACCTATTCGGTTTTGAATTACCGGACTCTGTTGTTGAAATGATCTCCAAAGCATTCCAACAAGGAACTAACGGTTATGTACAGAATTTACATATCGATACCGTTATAGTTACTGATACTGGCTTTGGTCTTACTGCCAGCGGCAACAATGTAAAGCTCTCCGAATTAGACTATTAACCCTTAGTGATAAGCGTCCCATAACCGGGGGTAAAACTTAATATTTCCAATGGTGGTAGCTCTTGAAAAAACTCTGGGGCGCTTTCTTTCCATCCCATGAGCACACCATCGAAAGCGCATTTATGAGCATAGTGCGCGAGCGTACGTGCCTGCATGGGATCAACAAGAAGCGTATCGACGGCAAGAATCAGTTTGGCTGGCTGTGTTACTGACTCGCGCAAAGCAATAAGCTCAGACATAACCGCATAAGAGTCGAAAAGACGCGTATCGTCAAGCACCACCACTATTTCGGTAGCACCGCATTGGACAGCTAACCGCGCCTCAGCTGCTTTTACTAGACTGTGGTGCCTTCCGGTAGGGTATCCGGCAACCGAAAGTACGCGACCGTCGCTAGTGATTGTGTCGAGAAGCGTTGGATCAACTAGTAAATCGCCACTGCTAGGAACTTTATCCCGTGGTTGGCCAAGAAAAGATCGGATCATCTACCAACCAAATTTCCCATTAAGGATGTTATTAATCTGTGGTCGCACATCAAACCAATACAAACCAATGATGACAATACCCGCCCAGCTTAAAAAGCGTATTTGCAGCATCAATGCGAATGCCGAAGCAAGCAACAACGCCGCCCACACATATTTTGGTTGCCTATCTGCTACTTCAAAGGCATCGGCACGAGTAGCAAGTACAAGAATCACACCAATAACGCCACTGATCGCCAGCACTGTATAAAAGCCTTTAATGAGCAAGGCCAAGACGTAACCTACAAAAGCAACCATAATTTCCTATCCAGGTATTTTTACGACAACAGCAATATTAAATAACCTACACAATAAATAACGACACCAGCCAAAGCACCAACTACTGTGCCGTTAATGCGGATATATTGCAGATCTTTGCCCACCATTAACTCAATTTTCTCGCTGGCTTCTTTGGCCTCCCAGCCGCGAATCTGATCCGAAATAATCGAAATAATATCGCCCATATGCCGATCCGCAACGTATCCGACCACGCGTTGAATATAGTTGTGTGCCGCATCGCGCCACATAGGATCGTCGATAAGCTTTTCACCTGCAGAACGAGCAAAATCAGCAATTTTAATTCGCACCAAACTCTGCGGATCTTCCATCGCTTCTGTGAGCGTACGCACACCCGCTTCCCACAGCGTGGCCCCTGCTTGAACAACAGAATCGCTAGCCATAATGTCATTTTTAATGCGTTCAACTTTGGCAATCATTTCCGGATCAGTTTGTAGATCCTCAGTAAGCTGATTCAAAAAACGACGCAATGCGATACGGGCATCGTGGTTTGGATCCGCTTGAATTTCCGCCACCCACTTGATTGCTTCCTTATGAACTTTCTCAGTAGCTATTTCATTGACAAATGATGGCGTCCAATTGGGCAACTTATCCCTAGTAATCTTGGCAAAGAAATCGCCCGAATCAATGACCTTGCCATAAGCCCACTCAATAAGATCATCAATCAATGGCTCGATGTGTCCATCAGCGATAAGCTTGCGTCCTGCTTTGCCAATAAGTGGTCCCCATTCAGGCTCCGCCAGCTTTTCGACGACCCCATGCTGGATCACTGCCTGAGCATCATCAGAATTAATGTTGTTGACCGCATAAAGCACAAAACTACCCATATATCCAGAAAGCTTGTTGGCGTTTTCACTTTCCCGAAGCCACTCCCCGGCTTGATGCGGTATATCAAACTCATTAATTTTGCCAAGAATCTGATCAGTAGTTAAAAAGTTTGAGCGAATAAATTGTGTGAGCTCGTCGCCAATTTTGTCTTTAGCATGCGGGATAATAGCCACATGCGGAATAAATCTTAAACCCAAGGGGTAACGAAAAAGAGCTGTCACAGCGAACCAGTCCGCCAGGCCACCAACCATCCCCGCCTCGGCACCGGCTTCTACCAAGCCCAACCAAAAACTTTCATAACCGCGTGCTTCAAAAACTTTACAGATAAAAAAGATCACGGCCGCACCGACCAAAAAAGCAAGCGCGATATTTTTATGTTTTCTTAAACTGGCGCGTTTTTGTGCTTCCGATTCGGCGCTCAGTGACGGCATCGTAGTCATGGATCCGATTATTCCTGCTTTATTGGTGGTTTCCCAATCTGTTCGCTAATAAAGAAAAGGCTCCCGAGGGAGCCTTTTCTTATCAGGAGGTGTCAAGCTAAATTAGTTCACGCGTCCAGTCTCTGCGCGGTACTGCCGGTAGTAACGACGCCCACGGTAAATGAGCGCAAAGCCACCGATAATCAAAATTGCTGCCGCAACAGCACCACCGATGGTGTATGCCAGGTAGTGTTCTTGAGTGCCAACGAGTCCGGAACCGAGACCAAATACGAACGTTCCTAATCCGGCTAGGGAGGTCAAAATCATTCCCATGCCTAACCAGGTGCTCATGCGTTGCAAAGAAGAATGCGGTGCATACAGGCTGACTGGATCGTACCCGTCGATGTACTCCATGCGACCGGAAAAAACTGGATAGCCTTTGTTATCAACGGTCGTTCCTGCCATGGACAGCCCTTTCTCTAGTAGTTGTACCGTTAAGGATAACCCCTGCATAAGTACTGCGCTAATAGTGTCAGCGCAGTACTACCTTATGAGGGTGATTAATGATCCTTGGCGCTAAATGCTGCGCGGGCGCGTTCCTTATTGATCGCGGCAACAGCGGTCAATGGAATACCTGCTGGGCAAACATCAGCACACTCGCCATATAAGGAGCAGTGTCCAAAGTTGGTTTCCAACTCGTCAACCATCTTACGGGCACGACGTCCACGTTCTTCCTTACCCAATGGCATAAGCGAAAGGTGAACTAGCTTCGCACCAGTAAATAGGTGGGCTGCACCGTTCGGGCAGGCAGCGACGCAAGCACCACAGCCGATACACGCTGCGTGATCAAGTGCAAGCTCAGCGGTTTGGTGGTTCATGTGCAAGGTATCCGCATCAGGCGCGGTACCAGCGTTCACCGAAACGTAGCCGCCTTCTTGCATCACGCGATCAAGTGCGGAACGGTCGACGACCATATCCTTAATCACTGGGTATGCAGCGGATCGGAAAGGTTCAATCTTCAAGGTCGCACCATCAGCAACGCTTTCTAGACGCTGGTGGCAAGAAGGCTTGTTCTTTTCCAAACCGTGTGGGCGGCCATTAACCATCAGACCACAGGTACCGCAAATACCTTCGCGGCAGTCTGAAGCGAAAGCGAATGGTTCTTTGCCCTCTTCGATCAGACCGGAGTTAACGTGATCCAGTAACTCCAGAATAGACATTTGTGCTACGGCGTCTTCGACCGTGACAGACTCAAAGTGACCTTCGTCGTTTGGCCCAGCCTGACGCCAGATTTCAAGATGGAGTTTCATTACTTGTAGTTCCTTGTCATCAGCGGGATCGATTCGAAGGTGAGCGGCTCTGCGTGGCGGATGAACTCGCCTTCAGCTTTGCCTGGCTCCCATGCGGAAACGAAGCACCAGTTTTCGTCGTCACGCTCTGCCTCGCCTTCTTCGGAGAGGTGATCGTCACGGAAGTGAGCACCACAGGACTCATCGCGGTCAAGTGCGTCCACGCACATCAGCTCGCCAAGGTCAATGTAGTCGGCTACGCGCATTGCGTATTCCAGAACTTGGTTCATCTCGTCGGTACGGCCAACCATGCGCATATTTGCCCAGAAGTCCTTGCGTAGAGCACGAATCTTCTCGATGCCGGACTTAAGGTCCTCAATATTGCGAGCCACACCACAAGAGAAGTACAGGATTTCACCGAGCTGGCGGTGATAGTACTCAGGTCCGTGTGGATTATCGCCCTTGATATTCATCAAACGATCAATACGTGCTTGGGCACGGGCAAGAGCAGCCTTAACCTCTGGAGCGTCGTCAGAAAGACGCTCTTCACCTAGGTGTCCGGCTAGGAAGTTTGGCACGCTAAATGGCAGGGTGAACCAACCATCAACCGATGCCGAAAGCAGGGAGTTTGCGCCCAGACGGTTTGCACCGTGGTAAGTCCAAGAGCACTCACCAGCAGCGAAAAGACCTGGGATAGAGGTCATTTCATTAAAGTCGGTCCACAGGCCACCCATAGTGAAGTGGCATGTTGGGGCGATACGCATTGGCACCGTATATGGGTTTTCGCCAATAGCCTCTTCATACATTTGGAAGAGGTTGGAGTAACGCTCACGAATGGTGCTCTGGCCAAGGCGCTCGATGGAGTCACGGAAGTCTAGGTAAGCAGCATTGTGCAGTGGCCCCACACCTAGGCCCTTATTGATCTGCTGAGAAATTGCACGCGAAGCCACGTCGCGAGGCACCAGGTTACCGAAGGCAGGGTACCGGCGCTCCAGGAAGTAATCACGCTCTTCTTCAGGGATAGTGTTCGGATCGCGGTCATCGCCAGCAACGATAGGTGACCACACACGTCCGTCGTTACGCAAAGACTCAGACATAAGAATGGTCTTTGCCTGCCATTCGGAGTTCACCGGCAAACCGGTTGGGTGGAACTGAATAAACGATGGCGACGCAAAGTAAGCACCATGCTCATAGGCGCGCATAATCGCGCCCGCATTGGAGTTCTTTGCCAGGGTTGACATGTGGAAAACGTTGCCATAACCGCCGGTAGCCAAGATAACAGCATGACCGGTGTGAGCAACCAATTCACCGCTGATCATGTTACGCATGATCAAGCCCTCGCAACGCTTCTGCCCATCCTTCTCAGTAATGATGAGGTCGTGCATATCGTTGTGGGTAAAAATCTCCACAGTGCCCAAGTGAATCTGACGCTGCAATGCGCTGGCGGTAGACAGCTGCAACTGCTGGCCGGTTTGACCACGAGTGTAATAGGTACGAGAAACCTGCACACCACCGAAGGAACGAGTAGCCAAGGCCCCACCGTATTCGCGAGCAAAAGGTGCACCGATAGCATTCATGTGGTCGATCACGCGAACGGACTCATACGCCAAGCGCCAGCAGTCCGATTCACGACCACGGTAGTCGCCACCTTTAATGGTGTCTTTGACGTGGCGATATGCGCCGTCGTTGTCAACCTTCTTACCACGAGCGGAGTTCACGCCACCCTGTGCGGCAATAGAGTGCGCACGACGAGGGGCGTCATGATAGGTAAATACCTTGACGTTGTAGCCGAGCTCGCCAAGAGCGGCTGCTGCGCCACCGCCGGAAAGACCGGTACCAACCACAAGAATGTGGAATTTACGACGGTTAAGCGGGGAGACCAATTCCATGTGGTTTTTTTGGTACTCCCACATTTCTTTTTTAGGAACGCCGTGCGGCTCGTGCGAGTCCAAAACCGTACCAGGACGAACGCCAGGAACGATGGATTCTGGGTGGTTGAACGCAGGGCGAGCGGTGTCAGAGTAAGTGCTCATAAAATTAACCTTCTTCGTCGCCTACTAGCCAACCCAGCCAAGGGCGATGGATAGTGGGATGGAAATGTTGCCAATCATAACGATGGCCGGAACGATATATGCGCACGCCAGCAAAACAGCTCGCCAACGCTTACCAGTAATACCGAGATCCGAGATTGCCAACCAAATACCGTGGCTTAGGTGCAAGAACAGCACCACCATGGCAATGATGTAGAAAATGGTTACTGGCCAACGGCTAAAGCTTGCCACCATGTTGGCGTAGATCTCACCGTGTTCAAAAACATCGGTAGCCGCAGGTGCCACACCCGCAGTGAGATCAAGGATGTGGAAGATAATAAACGCAAGCAAGATAATGCCGGTAACAAGCATCGTCGAGGTTGCGAAGGTGTTAAATCCGCCAGTCATATTGGTGCGGCGGAACTTTCCGCGCGACTTGTGCGAGCGAGCAGTCAAGGCAAATGCACCATAAATGTGCAGGATAATAGCTGCTAGCAGGGTGAGGCGGAAGATCCATAGGAATGTTTCATGGGGCAAGAGCGGGTACAAAAGATTACGCAGCCACTCGCCATAGATATCAATAGGATGAGTTCCATCCTCATAATGAGGCAAGAAAACTTTAAGATTTCCGACCATATGGAAAACCACAAAAGCAGCGAAAATAAGACCAGTAACGGCCATCCCTAGCTTTAGTGCCCACGTCGGCAACTTTGGCCGCTCACGTAGCGGCTTTTCAGTGATTTTTCCGTGCGCAATTGCGTCACGATCAATGTTATTTACAGTCATGGCACCTCCAGTGTCGTCTTTACTTTATTAGGTTTACTCAGTGTTAAACCACTTGACGACCCCTGTAGTGACTTACCTCATATGGATAAAAACCACCTACGACCTGCTGTTTAGGCAAGCCTTAACTGTTTCGGTTTCTCAATAGCTTTCCGATGCCGGGCGCTAGCTGCGCTTTTAATGAAGCGCAAAGTGACATTTTTACCAGTATCGAAATACCACACTTTCCAACATCAAAACTGGGCTACCCCCTTTTTGGACTCAACCAAAATACTGACGCACAGCTGATACCACCTGCCCCACTAGCCACAGCTGAAGCAGGCAACCAAAAAAGGAGCCCGAAGGCTCCCTTTTATTTACTGTAGTTACAGGTTGATCAGCACCTACAGGTTAATCATGTGTCCCATAATTCCCTCAGCAGCTTCTTTCATAGCTTCTGACAAGGTTGGGTGAGTATGCACATTGCGACCGATTTCTTCAGCAGTAAGATCAAAGCGCTGCGCCAAAGTAAGTTCTGGTAGCAACTCAGAAACGCTTGGACCAACCATGTGGGCACCAATAATCTCACCGAATTCACCATCGGCAATAATCTTTACGAAACCTACCGCCTCCGCAAGACCCTGCGCCTTACCGTTAGCAGAGAATGGGAAAGTAGCTACCTTGATCTCGCGATCAGCAAACTTTTCCTTAGCCTGCTCCTCGGTATAACCGAAAGAAGCAACCTGTGGATTACAGAAGGTTGCCCGCGGCATATTCATATAGTCGCCCAGTAGCTGGGTTTCGACACCGGCAATAACCTCGGCAGCGACAACACCTTGTGCCTCAGCAACATGGGCAAGCTGCAGCTTCGCAGTAACGTCACCGATAGCGAAAATATGTGGCACGTTGGTGCGCATTTCCTCGTCAATATCGATTGCGCCACGCTCGGTAAGCTTCACACCAGTATTTTCCAGGCCATAGCCGTCGACACGCGGTGCGAAACCAATGGAAACCATAACGCGATCAGCGGAAATAGTTTCAGACTTGCTGCCATCTTTGGATTCGACATCAACCTCCACACCAGTTCCATTATCGCGAATAGCGGTGGTCTTATGCCCAGTAAGAAGCTTGACCCCCAGCTTCTTATACTGTTTAGCAATTTCCTTGGAAACGTCCTTATCCTCATTAGGTAGCACGCGATCCATAAACTCTACGATGGTGATGTCTACGCCATAATTCGCCAACACATAGGCAAATTCCATACCAATAGCACCAGCACCAACAATCACCATAGACTTCGGGGCTTCAGATTTAAGAATCTGCTCTTCGAAGGAAACAATATTTCCACCGATCTCAACCCCTGGCAGAGAACGAACAACCGATCCGGTAGCAATAATGCAATTATCAAAAGTAATTGTCTTGCCGGCGTCACTGCCCTCAGTAATTTCGAGAGTGTGCGCATCCTTGAACGAACCTAGACCATCGATCTCGGTGATCTTGTTCTTCTTCATCAGGTAGTGAACGCCTTTAACAATACCTTCAGAGACCTTGCGCGAACGTGCATGTGCTGCCCCAAAATCGAAGGAGACATCGCCAGAAATTCCGAAAGTCTTCTTCTCATGGTTAAAGATATGCGCCACTTCAGCATTCTTAAGCAGTGCTTTCGACGGAATACAGCCCACGTTAAGGCAGACACCGCCCCAGTACTGCTTTTCGACGACAGCTACCTTCTTACCAAGCTGCGCCGCGCGGATTGCAGATACGTAGCCACCAGGGCCCGCACCAAGTACTACTACGTCATAATGTTCAGTCACGAACTCTAGAATACGGAAAATTCAACATATTTGTTACTGAATTCTTCCTTTCAGGGGGTAAAAGTTCCCCATCACAAGTAAAGAAAAAGCCCGCATCGCGGGCGCACATGCTCAAACAAGCATCAAACTGTGATCAATTTCGATCACTACCTGTTCATATTCAAACAGATTCTTTATTTAGAAAAGGTTAAGCAGCAAACCCAAATGCGAAGAGCCGGAAGAGCCAATATGGATAAGGCTGCCAAGAATAGTGTTAATAAAAACGAGGATCTGTTCCATAATAAAAGTCCTTATATATCCGGCCACGTATACGGCGTAGGTAAAAATGTATCTGACGGCCGGGCATAAACAAATCTTTGCTTATGTAATTTTCCAACCACCGACATTTATCTTATTCATTACTATTACGCTTGCAACACCGTTTACGCCCGCGTACCTTTAAAAAGTATCGTTAGCGGCGATATGACCTTTACATGTCCACGGATTTCTGATCCAAATAAGCGTCGCAAAGCTTAAAAGAAAGCTCAAAGAAGAGGAATCTCTGCATGAAACTTCGTACTGTAGCAGCAACTATTGCCGCCGTCTCACTCCTTATCAGCACTCCTGCCGGTGCCGCAGAACTAACACCGCAACAGCTGGCCAGCGCTGATAAGGCAACTGTGAAGCAATACACCAATGAGTCTGTGTCCCCAGCATGGCGCGACAAAATTGACAATGAGCGTGTTGTTGAGATGTGGGCAACCTCCCCCTCAATGAATAATCGCGAGATACCTTTGGTGGTCATCAAAGCTGCTCACGAAAATCGACCCACCATTTATCTACTCAACGGTGGCGACGGTGGCGAAGGACGCGCTAACTGGGTCATGCAAACCGACGTTATCGACTTCTACAAAGAAAAAGACGTTAACGTCATCATCCCTATGTCTGGAAAATTCTCTTACTACACCGACTGGGCATCCGAAAACGAGCACCTCGGCGGCCGCCAAATGTGGGAGACCTTCCTCACCAAAGAGCTTCCAGCAACCATCGAACCAATGCTCAAAGCAAATAACCAGCGCGCTATCACTGGTATGTCCATGTCTGCTACCACCAGTTTGCTCTATGCACAGCACAACCCAGGCTTTTACGACGCCGTCGGTTCCTTCTCTGGCTGCCCAGGAAGCTCAAGCCCACTAGGTGTTCTTTCCATCAAACTCACCCTTGATCGGGGTAAAGCCACCCCAGAGCAAATGTGGGGACCAATTGGCTCCGAAGCATGGATCTATAACGACGCACTGACCAACGCAGAAAAACTACGCGGCACCGCCGTTTATGTTTCCAACGCCACTGGCCTAGCCGGAACTTGGGATCTACCAGGACTTTCACCACGTCTGCAAAAGCTCGACCCAGCTACTGCTTCCGCAACTAGTGCAGCAACCATCATTGAGGGTGGCGCCATTGAAGCAGTCACCAATGCCTGCACCCACCAGCTTAAGACCAAGCTCGATAGCCTTGGTATCCCTGCCGATTTCAACTTGCGCAACACTGGCACCCACTCCTGGGGCTACTGGCAAGACGACCTACGCGGCTCCTGGGAAACCTTCGCCCGCGCCTGGGGAATCTAATCTAAAACTCAGCCACCAAATCTGACCACGCTTGTACGCATTCACGGTTTACTGTCTTTCATAGTCACTAACCCTTATGCGGTTTTGAATGCGATTGTGGAACAACAACAGTACGTCGCAAACAACCACTGCGACGTACTTTTTTCTTAACCACGATCACACGCAGACTTCTTAAAACAACTTCAATGCGGTTATCGTCTCTATGCTTACATTCATGGATCTTTTGCGTATCGACGACCCCGCCGCTTGCCAATGGGCTAAAAAATGGTCACAAAAAACCCAACAATTTTGCGACCCTACCCTTCAACAACGCTTCCTTGACCAACTCAACCGCGATGACCGCATTACATATGTCACCCGGCGCGGAAAATGGTTGTATAACTTCTGGTGCGATGCGAAAAACCCACGCGGTCTCTGGCGAAGAACAACCGATATGTGTACCTGGGAGGTGCTTATCGACGTCGATAAGCTTGCCAAGGAAGAAGGCGAGAACTGGGTGTGGAAGGGAGCACACGTTCGCTTTCCGGAAGCCGATCTCGCATTAGTGCGGTTATCCCGCGGTGGTAGTGATGCAGTGGTAATCCGTGAGTTTGATATTGAGGCACGGATTTTTACTGATGATTTTTATGTGCCGGAAGCAAAAAGCGAAATTAGTTGGATCGATGCTGACACGGTGCTAATCTCTACTGATTTTGGTCAAGGCAGTTTGACCAATTCAGGCTATCCGGCACGCAGTCATTTGTGGCGGCGCGGGCAAAAATTAGCTGACAGTGAAGAGTTTTTCTCTGGGCATGCCGACGATCTCATGATTAGCGCATGGGCGGATACTGACCCCGGTTTTCAGCGGTTATTCGCCCACCGACAAATCGACTTTTATTCGCAACGTACTTTCCTACACACCCCGCAGGGTTTACAAATCATCGAAGTAGCTCAAGATTGTTCTATCTCAGTTTTTCGTCACTGGCTATTTTTATTACCCCGCAGCGAATTTCTCGGTATCCCCGCCGGAGGTATTGGTGTATGCAATTTCGATGAGTTTTTAGCCGGAAACCGCACTGTGCATGTTCTTTTTACCCCCACACCCACAAGCAGCGTACAAACCCTAGATTTCACCAATAGCCGGGTCTTGGTAACCATTCTTGATAATGTCTCCAGCCACATCATTGCCTACGATCTAGAAACTTTTACCCCCTGCCCCATCGAACTACCTCCACTGGTTACTGCACGAGTAGTTGCCACCGATCGCTTCAGCGAAGAAGTCTTTATTGCAACAAGTTCCTTCACCCAACCCGAAACCCTATATCGCAACGGCGAAATCGTAGCTAGCGCACCACAACTCTTTCGCACCAATGGTCTCGAAACCCGCCAGTATTGGGCACGCTCTGCCGATGGCACCCGCATTCCTTATTTCATCACTGGGCGTTTCGACGGACCGCATAAAGCTCTCGTTTACGCATACGGAGGCTTCGAGATCTCACTAGTACCGCAATACAGTGGTTTGCTTGGGCCATGGCTTGAAGCTGGCAACTACTATGTGCAAGCAAATTTGCGTGGCGGTGGCGAATTCGGCCCCTCGTGGCATGAACAAGCAATAAAAAATAACCGCGTGGTCTGCTACGAAGACCACTATGCGGTCATTTGTGATCTCGTCGAGCGCGGTTTCAGTACTCCGGAGCAAATTGCCATACGCGGTGGTTCTAACGGTGGATTGCTAACGGCTGTAGCATTGACTCGTTATCCGGAAGCATTTGGCGCAGCAGTTATTCAGGTTCCGTTGACCGATATGATGCGGTACCACACCTTGTTAGCCGGCGCGTCATGGATGGCGGAGTATGGCGATCCCGAGGGTGCGGAAAAAGAAACGCTGCGTAGCTATTCACCACTGCATAATATTTCTGATCGACCATATCCACCTGCGCTCATTACTACATCAACTCGCGATGATCGTGTTCACCCGGCACATGCGCGACTCTTTGCACAAGCATTGCAAGAAGCAGGTAAGCGTGTTGATTATTACGAGAATACTGAAGGTGGACACGCAGGTGCGGCGAATAATGAACAAATAGCGTTCATGAATGCTCTCGTCTACGGCTGGCTTAACACAATGCTGGAGTAAAGTTGCTGTCTGTGAAAACGGCAGCGCGGATAGAAATACACATATTACAAAGGCTGGATCTGCAATGAGATATATGACTTTAGCCACCATCATTGCGGGGATCTCCGGCTTCGTTGTGATCATTGTTGCTGCCTGGGCGTTTGGCGATAACACCGCCAAAGCCGAAGAATTTACCGCCTACTGGGGTTTATTCTTTGCTGGCACCGGTGTATTAACCGGACTGATGCAAGAAACTACCCGCACCGTCGCAACGCCTAGTCAAGTAGAAAACCGGGCGCGGCCAATGGTCGTCGGAATATGGATCGCACTTGCCATTGCGGTGGTGATGGCAACAACAGGTTGGTGGTGGGCACCGCAAATTATTAGCGAGCATCGACTACCCGGCATATTCCTGCTTTCGTTAGGTCTAGGCAGTTACACAATTCAGGCGGTAGTAGGCGGTATCCTTTCCGGTAAGAAACTGTGGAGTCGCTACGCCTTGCTGATCACCCTTGACACTGGTTCACGCATGGTGCTTGCTATAATCGCCTGGCTGCTCGGATGGCAACTACTGGCGTTTATGGTGATTACCGTTATGGGCGCAGTAAGTTGGGTCATTATTTTGGCTACTCGACCAGGAATAGACGTTTATGCGGATATCGACACCCGCCGTTTTGTCCGCCGCGCACTGACATCTATGGCAGCTAGCGGGGCAACCGCAGTTCTTATCGTAGGCTTTCCGACAATCGTCAAATTCGTACACTCCGAACCAAGCACAGTACCAGCAGCAGCAATCATCTATGCGGTCACGCTCACCCGCGCACCGCTACTTGTTCCTTTACAACAATTCCAATCGACGCTCATTGTGCGCTTCGTTCACGGATCCCCGGTTCGCACGCCACTATTAATCGTGTGGGTATGCGGAATCCTCGGCTCGATAACCGCATACGCGTTGGGACCATGGCTCATGGTCACGATCTTAGGATCCGCCTACGCCATCCCAGCCTGGTTACTCGGTGCATTAACAATTGGTGCAACATGTACCGCATCCTTAATGATTACTAGTGCTGCAGCACTCGCCCGCGAGCAGCACGGGACGTATTTGCTGGGGTGGGTCGTCGCAACGCTTATTGCGGTTATTGTCTTAGCGACGAACCTTCCGCTTGAGATTGCTTCGTGTGCAGCACTGACCCTTGGCCCATTATCAGGGCTTGGGGTGCAATTATGTGGTGTGGGAGACCGAAAGCAGGAAAAATCCACCGTATAGTGAGCATCTATGAAGATGCTTGTTACTGGTGGTGCTGGTTTTATTGGGGCGAACTTTGTGCGTCGCACGCTTGAGACTCGACCGGAATATGAGATTACAGTCGTCGATAAGCTAACTTATGCGGGCAATCGAGCAAATCTGGCGGGCACGCGCACGCAGTTGGTCGAGGGTGATATTGCGGATGCGCAGTTAATGGATACTTTGGTCAGCGAGTCGGATTTGGTGGTGCATTTCGCTGCCGAATCGCATAACGATAACTCACTGGCTGATCCCTGGCCTTTTGTGCACACCAATATTGTGGGCACGTACACATTGCTAGAAGCTATCCGCAAACACAACGTTCGCTTCCATCACGTATCGACGGACGAAGTTTTCGGTGACCTCGAACTCGACGATCCCAACCGCTTCACCGAAAAAACCGCATACAACCCATCTTCTCCCTATTCAGCAACCAAAGCAGGAAGCGACCACCTAGTTCGCGCTTGGATCCGTAGCTTTGGGATTAATGCGACCATCTCAAATTGCTCCAATAATTACGGCCCTTATCAACACATCGAAAAATTCATTCCCCGCCAGATCACCAATATTTTGTCCGGGCTTACCCCAAAACTCTATGGCACCGGTGAGCAAGTCCGCGACTGGATTCACGTTGACGACCACAACGATGCCATCCACCTAATTCTTGATAAAGGCACCATTGGCGATACCTACATCATTGGCGCCGACAACGACCACGTCAACAACCTGCACGTGATCACCCTTATTTGCGAACTCATGGGAGCACCAGGTTTCGAACACGTCACCGACCGCCCCGGCCACGACATGCGCTACGCCATGGACTCCACCAAACTACGCACCGAACTCGGCTGGCAACCCCGCTTCACCGACACCGGCATGCGCGATGGCCTTATCGAAACCATCGCCTGGTACACCAACAACGAAGCCTGGTGGCGGCCATTCAAAGATGACGTCGAACGCAATTATGCGAAGAAGGGACACTAATGCGGTTTTCCACGCCTCTTGCGGCACATACAACACCCATCGACGGACTACGCATTATCGACCTGACTGTCCACGGGGATAACCGAGGTTGGTTTAAAGAAAACTGGCACGCAGAAAAACAAACCGCACTGCTTCCCGAAGATTTTCGTCCCGTCCAAAACAACATCAGTTTCAATGCTGCACCCGGTGTAACCCGCGGCTTGCATGCCGAACCGTGGGACAAGTACATCTCAGTGGCTTCCGGAAGGGTTTTTGGTGTCTGGTGTGACCTTCGTGAAGGTTCGCCTACCTTCGGTGCGGTCTACACCCACGAGATCACCCCGAGTGTGGCGGTATTCGTCCCGCGCGGTGTTGCCAATGGGTTCCAAGCACTCGAAGAAACCGCATACACGTATCTAGTAAACGATCATTGGCATCCACACGCGTCATATTCCTTTGTTAACCTCGCCGATCCCCAGCTTGGCATCAACTGGCCTATTCCACTCAGCGAGAGTGAACTCAGTGAGAAAGATCTCAAACACCCTTTGCTTATCGACGCAATCCCAGTGCCGCCGAAAAAAATCCTCATCACCGGAGGAGGCGGCCAGCTTGCCACCGCGCTTGCTGAGATTTTTCCCACAGCGGAAGTCTGCACCCGCGAGGAATTCGACATCACCGGCGATATTGCATCAGCACGTCGCTGGCGCGATTACGGCCTCATTATCAATGCAGCAGCATACACCGCTGTCGATGAAGCAGAACGCGGTGCGGTTACTGCCTGGAATATCAACGCCACTGCGGTTGCCAAGCTCGCTAAGATCGCCGAAAAATACCACATCACTTTGGTGCATGTTTCTAGTGAATACGTTTTCGACGGCACTCGCACCCACACCGAAGACGAGCCACCTAGCCCACTGAATGTATATGGGCAATCCAAAGCTGCTGGCGACATCGCAGCCGCAACCGCAACAAAGCATTACATTATCCGCACCAGTTGGGTTGTTGGTAATGGCCATAACTTCGTTAAAACAATGGCCTCGCTAGCTAACCGCGGGATTACTCCTACTGTGGTTGACGATCAAGTAGGAAGGCTTACCTTTGCGTGTGATCTCGCGAAGGCGATTAAGTGGGTCGTCGAAAAGCAGGTTCCGTACGGGACATATAACTTCTCTAATGCGGGCGACGTCGTCTCTTGGGCGGATATTGCGGATGCTGTTTTCCGCTTTTTTGGGAAAAACACCGTAATGCGGTCATCGACTGAGGAATACTTCACCGATGCGCACGCACCGCGGCCAAAGAATTCCACGTTGTCGCTAGATAAAATTACCGCATCGGGGTTTTCGCCACGCGACTGGCGTGAAGGGCTTAACGAGTATCTCAAGGAGCTGTAAGTGAAAGGCATTATTCTCGCCGGCGGTTCCGGCACGCGACTGTACCCGATCACCAAGGGCATCTCGAAGCAGCTCATGCCGATTTATGACAAACCCATGGTGTACTATCCGCTGACCACGCTTATTCAGGCCGGGATTCGCGAAATTCTCATTATCACCACACCCGAAGATCAACCAAGCTTCCAACGCTTGCTTGGCGACGGCCACGCCTGGGGAATAGAACTGTCTTATGCAGTTCAACCCTCCCCTGACGGACTCGCCCAGGCATTCATCATCGGCGAAGACTTCATTGGTAACGATGATGTAGCGCTTGTTCTCGGTGACAATATTTTCGACGGCCAAGCTCTCGGCCAAGCACTCAAAGCCTGCCAAAAACCGCATGGAGGTACAGTCTTTGCATATGAAGTGGCAGATCCCGAGCGCTACGGTGTGGTCGACTTCGATGCGGTTGGCAGAGCAATCTCAATTGAAGAAAAACCTACGCAACCCAAAAGCAACTATGCGGTTGTTGGGCTTTATTTTTATTCCAACGATGTGGTTTCTATCGCCAAGAGCATCATGCCTTCAGCGCGTGGTGAATTGGAAATCACTAGCGTGAATGAGGAATTCCTGCGTCGTGGCCAGTTAAATGTACAAAAGCTCGCTCGCGGTGATGTGTGGCTCGACACTGGCACTATCGATTCAATGAGCGAGGCTGCCGCCTATGTTGAGGTGTTGCAAAAACGCACTGGCATAATTATTGGATCGCCTGAACTTGCTGCCTGGCAGGAGGGTTTTATTTCTACTGCGCAATTGACTAGGCTCGCCGAGCCTCTGCGCAAGTCTGGCTACGGAGAGTACCTGTTACGTGCCTCGAAATAGACTCCCGTGAGTCCTTTCTACCCCTTCCTGTCCTAGAAACCGCTTCTACTCTTGTCAGTGAAGCGGTTTCTTATTAGGCTCAGACTAGAACACACTTGCTAAGGAGGTATGATGAGCAGCAGCGAAGCACCATATTTTAGTCATGTAGCTACCGACAATCAATATGCCGAGTACACCAAAGAACAAAACCGCCTTTTTCTCTCACTTATCGACGCCTTCACCCCCGACCCGGAAGCCGATAATGACTCACAATTATTACTTCTAACCACCGCTCTTGGCGTGACTAGAGCTGCAGCTCGCGATATTATGCGCGCCGCTACTATCAGCGAACGCTTCCCTCGTTTTATGGAGTTAGCACGAAGTGACCTCCATATTGATAAAGAGCGGATTATCGCTGTCGAAAAGGCTACTTGTGGAGTCGTCGATACGGAAATACTCGAAAGTATTGACGATCTACTTGTCGAGCTTTCTACCCCGCATCATCACCACGAGGTTCTGCGTCGGCCGCAGGCATTTTCTACTAGCATTAACCGCGCACTTATTGCGTTAGACCCAGATGCTGTGGCGACCCGCATTAAAAAAGAAGTAAAGGTTTCCTATGGTCGCGGCCCTTATACCTCCACCATTTCGGCCACTTTGCCATGCGACGAAGCCCAAGAACTACGCGAGATTATTGAGAAAACTCAGCGTGAACAAAACTGCACCGCCCCAGAAGCCGTAACCAAAATCTTTAGACAAGAAAACGCCACCAAGGTTACTCTTCACCTCTACCCCAATGAATACGATGGGCTCGATTTGCTCGGCGCTGGCGCGCTTACTCCCGAGCAAACCGAATACTGGTTAAGCAGGGTAAAAAATGTCAACCTTATGTACACCAATTTGGCCACCACTGAGCGTTTCTTTAACCTACCAGGGAAAGTATTTCTCAAAGCACGCGATGGTGTGTGCGTCTTTCCTGGTTGCGATGCAGATGCCATCAATACTCAAATGGATCATATAACCAATTACAACGGCACTAACACCGATCCCACCAATGGCGAAGTACTATGCCAACACCATCACAATATGAAAACAGATCGTCGCATCCGCATCTCTATTCTCAAAGACGGCGCTAAAAAGATTACCCTTAATGACACCACCGTCGTCACCATACCCGAAGGACCAGCCGGACGGTGGGGACATTCATTCTCCCGCAACCTTGCTCTTAGGACTGCCCGCCGCCGAGCAAGCTAAGCGCCACCCGATAATACATCACATACACGGCATCGACGATACGGTTATTAATACCCAAATTTGGATTATCCAGCTGCCAGGACATCTTCTTAAAAAACTCAGCTGCACTGACACTGCGTAACTTTTGCGTACGACGACGCATCTTGTAAATCGTGCGCGCATCCTTAAGTAACAGCTTGGTAGACTTCCATTTCAATCCCAGGCGTTTTTCTTTAGCCGCAATCAGCCACAACCCCAGCCCCACACCCAATAACTGTGGGGCTAAAACGGCAAGCACCGAACCAGGCCATGTGGAAAGAGCAAACACAATGCGGTTACGCTCAATGTATATCCACTTATAATCACCTTTGCCGTAATCATAATCATGTTGCACGAAGGCGTTATGGTAGAGACCAATACGCCCTCCTGCGAGCAAAATACGTGCCGAGAAATCCGTATCCTCGTGGTACATAAAATACGGTAACTCCATGCCACCGAGTTTTTCCCACCATTCGCGTTTGACCGCTAAACACGCACCAGATGCAATCGAAATATCAGTTATCTCTCCTGGAATTGGTTGCTGACCTAGCCCGTTACACCAACTTAAACCAGAAATATGCAGAGCATTACCGGCACTATTGATCGTTCCATCTTCCAACAGTAGATACGGCATCCATGCCGCATAATCGGTCTCCGCGGCCGCTCGCATTGAATCCAGAAGCGTAGGATCAACGATAAGGGTGTCAGGGTTGAGGAAAAAATACACATCCGCATCGAGATCTTTTGCCCCCTCGTTGCATCCAGCAGCGAATCCCCCATTATCGTGCCAAATAACCTTTATGCGGTCATCAGCAAAATCTTCGCTACTAATGCGCCATGGTTTTTTATTATCAACGATGCGTACCTTATCGTTTTCTGCTAATTGTGGGAGAAAACTATTTACTAAACGAGTAACTTCTTTTTCATGCCCATAAGAAACGATAACGATACCAATGCTCTTCACCGCGACGAGTTTACCGGTTTTATGGGCGAGTCGATAGGCGATTGGCGCAAGATATCATAGGCTAAAGATCATCATGGACACTTCTCAGGACTTTTCCGACACCTGGCTCATCATCCCGTGCTATAACGAAGGCGCGGTGATCCGCGAGGTCATCGAGAACGCCCGCAAGACTTTTCCGAACATCGTTGCGGTTAACGACGGCTCCTCAGACGATTCCGCTCGCCAAATTCATTTAGCAGGTGCCCACCTTGTTAACCACCCTGTCAATTTAGGCCAAGGGGCTGCATTACAGACTGGAATCGAGTATGCACGACAACAAGAAGGTGCACAATATTTTTGTACCTTCGATGCCGATGGTCAGCACCAGGTCAAAGATGTTGTCCGAATGATTACACGGCTGCGCAATGAGCCACTAGATATTATCGTCGGCACGCGTTTTGGGCGTCCACGCAGCAGCGACGATCAGGTACCACTGATTAAGCGCATCGTGTTAAAAACTGTGGTGATGCTTTCCCCAACAACACGTCGACTTGGTTTGTCAGATGCACACAACGGTCTGCGCGTATTCGATAAAAAAACCGCATGGGAGTTCAACATTAGGATGAGCGGCATGAGCCATGCCTCGGAGATCATTTCGCAGATTGCGGAAAAGAAATGGCGAGTTGCCGAAGAACCGGTCGACATTCTCTACACCGAATATTCTATGAGTAAAGGACAATCTCTTATTAATGGTGTCAATATCCTGGCCGATGGCCTGTTAGCGAGGAGATTATGATAGTGGAAAAGATTTTGATCCAAATTCTCCTTCTCTTGGCTACAGCGGGTCTAGTGCTGTATTTCGTCAGCAATCGTCGAAAAGCTAGGGCTAAGGCAGGCGTTAAGCTAGGTTTTCTCTTTTTTGTCATTATCTGCATTTGGGCAGTGCTGCGTCCAGATGATCTGACAGCGGTAGCAAATTTCGTTGGTGTTGATCGCGGCACCGATTTGTTGCTCTATGCCTTAGTGATCGCTTTTATGTTTGTCACAATCTCCGCATACATTCGATTTCGGGAACAAGAACTACGCTATGCACAGTTAGCCAGAGCGGTTGCACTGCAAAATGCGGTCCCACCAGAAGCAGACTGAAATCATCTGTCCTCGAAAACGGGTTTTCATTCCGTAACCCCGCACCAACGTGTTGTGACAGAACTCTCTCATGAGCACAATTTTTTTATTATTCCCAGTTTTATGCGGTGTTTAAAACCGCGAACTGGGATTTTGGCGTAATATGCTTGAGCGTCAGCAAAATATAAGAACAGGCTGTGCATATTTTTAAAATGCACAGCTATTTATTAGTTTTGTACCAGCTGTCTTTTTGATTGACTCTGTAAAAAATAATTGTCCTCAATTGATTAAAAATGAAGGCACCCCTTCCACCGGTGCGCTGAGCGTTTCGGTTCTCGACTTGCGTGTCTGCTACCTTTTAATCTCTTCATTGGTTTTCTGTAAAGGAGGAATCTGGTGTCTGCTGCACCAACTTCTCGCATCGTGGGTCTTGATATCGCTCGCGCACTGGCGATCATTGGCATGATCGTTGTTCATTTAGGTTCTCTGGTATGGAGTACAAAAATTACGCTCTTAGGCGTGCCCTCCGCCATGTTCGCTGTGATTGCCGGAATTACGATGATGATTATCGGCCGCAATTATTCCCTTACCACTTTATTGCGGTTATTTACCCGTGGAGCTTTAATCGCACTTATCGGTCTTGCACTACTTCCCTTCGCAGGTGATATCCATGTCGTTCTAGTGGTCATGGGTCTTGCAATGATTATTACCGCATGGGTGCCTGCTATTTCGCTTCCATGGAAATTACTCGCATTCGTCATTGTGACTGCATATTCCGTCTATACCTTTGTCTCAGCACCAGGGCCACAGATTTATCCACTAGCTGCTTGGTGTGCGTACTTTATTGCGGGCATGATTCTTTACGACGTATATATCAAGATCGCCAAGCCCGCACTAAGTTGGTTATTAACTGCTGTCAGCGCAATGTTTGCCATCATCGGTTTGTATTTGCGTACAATTCACGAGGTACCTGTATGGCTAAAGTTTAATGGACACACTGGCGCACTTGGCGAGATTCTCCTGTCAGTAGCTATTACTGCCGTCGTTTTGCATCTGTGTATCCTTTTGAGCAATTCGCAGGCAGGCATCCTAACCAAGCCATTTGCGGCTATGGGCACGATGTCACTAACAACTTATATTTTGCATATCTTGACTGCAGCTTATTGGCAAGAGCACATTGCGATTCAATCAAACTTAGCGACGTTTGGATTTATTATCGCATTCTTAGCTTTCGCGACCTTGTGGGCACGCTTTATTGGCCAAGGCCCAGTTGAAAAACTTGTTTCCACTCTTATCAAATTCATCGTTCCATCTGCTGCTAAGCCAGCGCATGCTTAAGCAAAGGAAAACACTATGTCTAAGAAAAAAGTAACATTCGTTTCAGCACTTTTCGCTACCGCATTAATGTTTTCTTCTGCAAATCCAGCGTTTGCACTCATTCGCGCTGAACAAGCACAGCCTAATGCAGAAAGCAACACAGTTGTTTCAATCAAAATCGGTGGCCGGGGCACGTTTGGAGACTGCACCGGCACGCTTATTGCACCGCAATGGGTTGTGACCGCGCGCCATTGTTTGGAAGCTACCAATAACGAAGGCTCACAGGTTCGTTTAGGGCAAGAAGATAATACTTCTATTCGTGATGTTGATTCCTGGGCGTTATCAGAAAGTGGTGATGTTGCGTTAATGCACCTTACCCAAGCTGTAACTGACGTCACCCCGGCAGAAGTAGGGACTGAACAGCCTAAGCCTGGCGATCAAGGAACTATCTACGGATGGAGTAGCGGTTCACGTATGGCACGAGCAAAAAAACTGCCTGTTGCTGATGTCACCGTCAATGAAGGCATTGGGCCTGCTGCACCTACCGAAGAAACAGTTTCAGATCAGCCATCTTCTGAAAACCAAGCTGTAGCCGGCGATGAGGCATTACCTGCTGAGGACATGGCATTCGCGGCTAGTAGTTTTATTAGCGTCACCTCAAACTCACGTGCAGCAGCCCAAGGTGGCGACTCAGGTGGCCCCTTCTTCTATAAAGGAAAAGTCACTGGGGTTTTCACCGCATCACCGAGTTTTATCGACGTTACCTTGCCAGATCGTTCTGCGCTTATTACCTCGCTGAAAGATTCTGCTGACTGGATCGAGCAAGTAATCAGTGGTAAAGATACCAACAGCATTATTACCCCAGCAACAGCTCCAGCACCACAAAAAACCACTCAAACTAGTGCTCCGCATGCCCGCTTATATCTTATCGGATCACTTGCAATACTTGTTCTCGCAGCCGTAGCAGCTCGGATTAAGCGACAGTAATTATAGAATTTTTCAACCAGCAAGATACTGATCTTGCTGGTTTTTCATAGTATCGACTGTGTATCTTCTTCCAAGGGCACACATAACAACAGATCCGAGAATGATACTTTCATGGATCCTCGACTATGCGTATCTTAATTTGTGCCCATAGAGAAATAACATCAATACACAAAGCTAAATCAGGTAAGCGTTTATTGAGAGATTAATTCTCATACCGCACTCACAGATGATCCAACCTACGGTAATTATTATCCTGAACGAGTTACTAACACTATATTCAAAAGCTATATTCCCCAACACTTAAGTTTAGCTACTTGAAAGATACGCTGCTATGATCAGCGTTCTTAACAATGATTCATCCAATGCTTTAGCGCATAGCCATGAAAAATTCTGTGTTTATCAAATAGTAAAACAATTTTAACCGCCAAAAGCGCCCCGCACTGTTGTGCGGGGCGCTTCGGTAAATAGTTAGCTAATGAGCAACTAACTTATTCTAGCTGTTCCGGCGACGACGTCTCATCTCAAAAGCACCGGCAATTCCAGCTATTCCAGCTAGTAAACCACCCATGATGAGGAAGATGTCCGTTCCGGTGCCACCTGTCAACGGTAGGTGTGGCGAGCGTGGAGGAACATTTGTCTCATTTTCGAAAGCCACCTCGAAATCATGCTTATAGCTAGTAGATGCGTTAAGGGTAAAGTACTCTGTCTTTTCTAGCAGCTTATAGCCTTGAGGAGCTTCGCTTTCTTTAAGCTTATACGCCTCATCGGATACTGGGAGACCACGAACCTTAAAGCTACCCGCGGCTGGATCAGTATCGTAGTACTTTGCACCATCTTCTGGTTTACAAGCATTCGCAGTATCTGCAACACAGTCAGCAATAATTACTTCCGATGATAATCCACCTTCGGTAATTGACCACTTACTACCAGCCAATGGTTTCTTCGTACCAGCATCTACCTTCTTCCAAGTCACGCTAGTCTTCTGGTTGCGTAGGCCAACTGTAAAGGCATACTTATACTGGGTAGCCTCATTGAGGCTGAACTTATAATCTCGCTGAAGTAAACCGTAACCTTCAGGTGCTTCAACTTCTTTCAAAGTATAGGATCCAGTGGCAGAAGACACTGGAAGTTTTTCCACCAAGAAATATCCGGGACGCTGATCGGCATCAAAATACTTCTGGTCAGGATCCGTAGGTGTACATGCACTTGGATCTGCACCGCCTACAACGCAGTCACTAATAATGACCTCGTCGGTTAGCTTATCGCCGCTGATGGACCACTTTGTACCAGCAAGTGGAGACTTAGTATCAGCATCAAGCTTGAACCATCTCAGTTCCGTTCGATTATTTTCAAAAGGAACTGTGAATGTGTGTATATATGGTTCTGGGGTACCCTCGTAGATGAGGAAGGTTTGGGGCCTGCTAATAGGTGCATATCCTTCAGGGGCTTTGGTTTCCGCTAAGCTGTAGCGTAGATTGGTAGCTGGCAATCCAATCACTACGAAACTACCTGGATTAGGATCGGCATCATAGTAGACGTCTTCGTCACCTTGTGGCTGAATAACGCATTTTTGATGCTCATCTGGTGCCGCAACACAGTCAGCAATAACTATCTTCCTATCACCAAGTGCACCACGTGAAATAGTCCACTCAGTACCAGCTAACGGACTGTTAGTAGCGGTATCAACTTTCTTCCACTTAACAATGCCACGCCTATCTTTTGCAGTGGTACATGCATCGTTATTTTCTGGCCCGTCGGTATCATCCTTCATCGTAACCAGGTTATATATACCTTGTTCCGGATCAGGTGATTCTTCATCATCAGAGCATTGACCTAATGCCTTAATATCAACATCAGTTAGTTCAATGTTGTACTTAATACTGATGATGTGTTCTTTTGATTCTCCTACATCTAATTGGTCACCACTTGTCACCAAGTAGCTCTTCCCATCTGCACCCAGTTGAACTTGCTTGCCATCAGCAAAGAAGCTTTCAAGCTCAAAACCTTGTGGTGTTTGCGGGAAATCGAAAACCTCAGGTGATTTGCCAGGAGCTTCACCAGTATTTGTCACCTTCACATGATAGGTGCGGAACAAAGCCCTCGTGCTACCACGAAGCTCAACTGGTTTATCGGTCGTACTCTTTTCCACAGCGAAAGCTGGAGCTTTATCTGGGAAAGTATTTGTAGCCTTAATCTGGACACTGGCATCGCTGTTGGCTTTGAATGACAGGTTAAAGGAACCGTCACCATTATCAGTGAGCTGCGCTCCACTTTCTGGATTGGAAATCTCATAAGCAACGGTAACACCAGCTGGTATATCTTTTTCACGGACAACACAGGTTGCCGAGGACTTCGTCTGCACGGAACGTGCTTTTTCTCCATTACCAATAGCTGGCAGCGTGGTGAAATCATCGCCACGACACTTGTATTCGAAGGTAAAGCGTGCATCTGCTGGTGCTTTAGAACCCTCAACTATCTTAGTAATATCAAAACGAACTGTCTTACCATCACCAATACCACCAGAACCCGGTACGTCAGCTTCACCAGGAACAACACGGTTGTCAGGTTCACCTCTATGGCGTGGGCCACCATCTACATAAGCAACATTGTGCAACTTATCGTAGTCGACATAATCAGGGGTCAAATTACCCAGAATACTAAGCCAAATGGTCTCATACCGGTCTACATAGTTTCCCTTTGCATTTTTGTTAAAGGTGACAATAATACCGCGATCACCA
The DNA here is from genome assembly GCF_000980835.1 of Corynebacterium kutscheri. NCBI lineage: Bacteria > Bacillati > Actinomycetota > Actinomycetes > Mycobacteriales > Corynebacteriaceae > Corynebacterium > Corynebacterium kutscheri. Next base: position 222,454 of record NZ_CP011312.1, on the reverse strand, counting down.
TCTGACCGACACGAATAACGCGATTTATCAAGGAGATTAGAGTAGTCGACCTTGTCATATGGTGCAGGTGTGATATTAGCAACGCGTAAATTCTCACAGGTAAGAACATAGCCATCGCCACCTGGATCACGAACAACTAACTGTTCATCTTTATAGTCTTTGTCAAGAGCACTTGATAGACCCAAGCTCCATGAAACATAACCATGTCCAACGGAAACCGTTCCACTCTTCGCAGAAATCTGGAAAATACCAGCATTTGGCTCAGGAAGAAGTTCGCCCTTCAATGTCTCGGAATGTCCATCACACCCCACAAATTCAAGGTCATGCAAACCATTTTCTCCATGATAGTTCCAGGTCAACGACACATGAGCGGTTCCCGTCACATTCGAGTGCGTATCAACATAAGAACTGAGTTTAATCATCATTATGTCAACACCATTGACAGTTTTCCAGGTGACATCTGCAACTTCAGAACCATCTGAAGCATAGAGCTTAAAACCTGGGAGACTTTTTTCAATTTCCAACTGCTTTGGAATTTTCAAGCTGAAAGTGTCACCAGAAACGGCATCATCATTTACAGTCCACTTAAAGTTAAGCGTTGCCGGATGTCCACGTCGTGAGCGATAGATACCGCCTTCAACATAATTACCCGCGCCCCAAGAAAAATCGGAGAAGGATCCCGAGCATTTCTCATCGACAGCAAGAGCGCCTGCGAAGAAATCATCATCATCTTCGTCAAGCTCTACTAGCCTGCGAGCATTCTCGGTGGTAGTTGGTGCAGCCGAAGTCTGTGGCACGGTACCAACCATTGTGAAGCTAAGAAAAAGTACTGCGCATAGCGCAAAGGCACGCCGGAAGAATCGACGCCCCGCGCGAACCATCGCGTGCGCTTGCTCTACCAGAGGCGCACGGGAACAGGTTCGCGCATCTGGCACGCGATCTACCGGTGATAGGGAGGGCGTCATAAAGATTCCTTGAGATAAAACGTGTGAGTAACCAAGCAATAGTAACCTGTGAGCTCCCTTAGGAGCAAAACTAATATTAGCTCTTTTCCCAGTACAGCCATGCCGTATCAAAATCAGTAGATAGCCCGCAGGATAGTTATTTACTTAAAGTCATCTAGGGAGGCGTATTTACACCTGGAAAAACCTTAACAAATTCTTACCCGGTTCGCTTACCAGCTATCACCCAGAGTTACCCCAGCCTTTTTTATAGCCTATAACCTGGAATAACTCCCGTTTTCCCAGCAAATTGGCACCATCTATTTTGCTCAACACGAACGCGAAAAAGGGAAAATTACAAACACGAAATACACCGGAAAAAATCGGTGAAAACAGTCGTTATACTGCACATATCCCCACTCCATTCAAGTGATGGAGCGCACAATAATCTTCTTTTAAGGAAAGTGCCATAAGTGTACTATGTCACAAAAATAACGTCTTTAACTGCTCTTTACATACCTAAAATGTTGCCAATAACACAGTTAATTTGCCAAAGAATGCACCACATCCGCCCCAATAACACTATTTAAGGGAAGATTTTTGTAATAAAAAAATAGCGATCCCGATAAACGTCGAAACGCTTCTTTAAAACTATAGAACAACTGATATCTAGTAGAGATGGACTCATATACAAGAAAAAGTAGACATCTTTTCAATCATAGAAAACCTACTATTAACCAAAAATACGCCTACTTTTATAATTTTTTCATTCCCCATTCCCTCCCCGCATATTTCTGGTCATGCGAAAAGGGCACATAGCAATCAGCAATTCTTGAAGCTTTAAAATAATCTCTGAACGGCTTTTGCTCACGGTGTATACACGCTTGGGAATCCCAGATAAATGCCGCCAATTCATACCGCACTTCGAATTGACGCCTCAAACAATGCGGATCTTTCAATCCGAAAAACTACACAATTCAGAGATCGTAAACTCAGCAACACACCCATCCTTATAAAGTTGAATCCGAACCACATGATTCTCCGGATCTACCTGTCCATGATCTCCGAGTTGCTAAAGCAGGATCTCCAATAGTTCCACCAGCTATTCCCATCAACGCCCTAATAAGGGCCTAAATTCGGACTTACAAATTCTCAGCATCTTATATAGATATATAGGATAAATCCATTCTTCATCATTAGATGCTAAGGCAATATTCAGTTGCACAGATAGTCCTGCGCTAAAGTACTAACAACTCAGGCAATACACCATGACTTTGCTGCCGGAATCTTGTCGTCTGTAATTAAATTGAAAAATTCGGAATAGCCTTATATTTTCCATTATTAATGATGGTTTCTGCAACCATACTGTCTGCAACTGCTGCGTATACAGCACAACAGCAAAAGCCTCATCATCCGATAGTGCAACGTTATTCCGTCTTAGGAACTTGGTTATCAGTTATGGCAACCATCGCATGCTTTCTTTCCGTAATTTTCTCATCCAAAAAGCAATAGTGCTTGCAATAGCATCAGGATTTATCGGACTTATCCTGCTTGAGTTTGTGTATGCAATAACCCAAAACAACAAAAAGTAATTCCAGTAGAAGCGCTATGCCTATGCCAGATTAAGCGATATTTTTGTAGGTTACCGAGCTAGAAGCTTCTCCCTTTTTACCCGCAGCAGACGATACATCAAACACCAATAACAAACACTGGCGTTACAGCCACCATGAGGCATGCACGCAACTGAAAAACTCATGCGCAACCGTCACGGCTGCTGCAAGATGAACACCCACATACATCGCACCTACGACTAGCGACTCTACTGACATACAGCTGTCTGTCATCCCTAAAAACGCAGATTTAATACAGTGTTCCTGGTTAATACGGTGCCTCTGATTGCAATCAGAAATAGATAAAAGATTGCCAGTCCCAGGCAGCGTATTTCATACCCTCTTCCACCAGAATAAACCCAGGCCAAGAAAAATTTTCACTCTTTTATTTAATACTTTTATCGAATTACGAGTACTAGAATAATCGCGAACAAGCCAATTCCCACAATAAAAACACATACTTAACCGTATCCACTAGAACTTGTATACACCCCTCTACTGACGATAATTTAAATCAATAAGACATTGACAACAGCCTTTGCGGAACCACACCAGGCTGCTTCAAAGCCTGTCACCCCTCTAATCCTTTGACATAAGGCGAGAATAAATGTCTTGCGCTCTATATAAAGAGCACTCTCAAAAAAACGATACGGAAAAAACATGAATCATTCCCCTACAAAAAGAAAAACAAGCCAAGGCTTATTACATAGCCCATGGCTTGCTATACTCTTCACACTTCTTCTCATAGCAAGTCTTGTACCACTTGCTATCAACTTCTCTCATAGCGCAACAGCACAAGAAACAGCACTTTCCGAAACAACAGACAACCCCCTCGACACAGTAGAAGACACCACCGTTGCTGTAGACGACGCTACTGCTGGTGAGCTGCCATCTGATGACGCTGAAACCCAGCCTTCTGATCAGCTCCCCGTAGAGGAGGCAACAGCTACAGAAGATCCACAGGAAGCACCTGCTGGCACAACAGAAACAGATGAAGAACCATCGTTTGTTGAGAAAATTGCGGAATTCTTCAAAGGCGTTTTCAAACCAGCGGAACAGAAAACCGCAGAAGAACAGAAAACCACAACGGGAACATTTTCCCTTGAACAGAAAATCACAATCAATGGAAAACCTGCTAGCACCGAGCCTAATTTTAAATCCCTAGAAGGCCGCTACCATTCGATATGCACAAAAAACGGAGAAGCTACGAGAAGCGATAATTTTTCCCTAACTGGCGACGCCAACTATAAAAGCAATTCCTTCCCCGCAGATACACAGTGCACTATCTACCTCATCAATGAGGCCCCTAATGTCGAGGGATACACTCGTACATCCAATGTCACAGTAGAGGGCGGAAACGGGAGTTTTGGTGTAGAAGCTAACTTTACGATTAAAGCCGGCGAAGAAACCAACGTCACAGTAGAGTACGCTTATGCCAAAAATGGGCGGCCTACGCCGACCTCATCGTCACCGGCTCCTGAACCTGAAACTGGTCGAATCTCTTTAATTAAACAAGTCAAAGACAACACAGCTAAAGAAAAACTAAAAGACAAAGAATTTAGCTTCCAATGGCAATGCACCACTAACAATGCAATCGTCAAACAAGGCACAACAAAACTTGCCGATCAAGAAGCAATAGTCCTTGAAGGTCTCCCACTTAATTCTTCTTGTACGATCAAAGAAACCGATATCCCACAACTAGACGGCTATACCCACAGCTTGGAATGGTTGACTAACGAGGACTCAAAGGGATCTGAAAACCCTATTACAGTAACCCCACGCAAGAAGAATGCTAAGACGCCTTTAACTGTTACTGCAGTCAACACCTACACCCCTGTGGATGATAAACAAGAAACCGGTCAATTCACCTTAGAGAAAAAAGTCGAAGGCCTTGAAGAAAAAGACAAGGACAAGGAATTCGAGTTCACCTGGCAGTGCACCGACGACGCCAGTAAAGTTACTCGAGGCAACACGAAACTAAAGAACAATGGAAAACACACCGTTACTGGTTTGCCTTTGAACTCCACCTGCAAGGTTTCTGAAACCAACACCAATATCCCTGGTTATACGCATAGCATTAAGTGGAAGACTAACGGTGAAGACAAAGTTGCTCCTAACGGTGTGGTTTCAGTTGATCCACGCAAGGCAGATAAAAAACCACCTGTTGTAACAGCGGTTAACACTTACACCAAAGACGATAAGCCCGCACCGACAACCACCTCGTCTTCTACTGCTCCAAAACCTGAAGACAAACAAGGAAAATTCCGGGTATCCAAGTCCGCTGTCATCATCAAAAAAGATGGAACACACGGCTATGACGATAAGAAATTCGGCAATCGTGACTTCGCATTTACTTGGGAATGCACCCCACCAACCGGTAAAGGCAACAAGCAAACCGGTAGCTTCACTGTTAAAGCTACCGGCGCTTTCAGAAGTGAAAACCTCCCAGTAGGAACTACATGTACCGTTACCGAGGATGAAAACTCTGCTAGATTCGATGGATTCACCCATAAACTTGTTGTCGATGACAAGCAAGTAAAGCAAAAAAACAACACGTTTAGCTTCACCATCAACTCTGAGCAGGTTTTTACTATCGATGCACGCAATGAGTACACCCCTGGTGTTCCTCCGGTAACACCAACAACCTCAAAGCCGGCACCAACAACGACTACTTCGTCGACAACCTCGGCTAAGCCAACCACGACGACGTCTACTGAGCCGATTGTTCCAACAACAACATCTAAGTTCCCGCCGATTATTCCAATCCCGATTCCTATTCCGGTTCCTCCTGCACCATTCCCACCAGCACCAGCGCCTGCTCCTGCTCCTGCTCCGAATGGTGGAAACAATAGCCCTGCCCCAGGCGTGACCACCGCACCACACCACGGTGGCAACAACACTGCCCAGCCACAGCAGAACAACGCCAAGAACACCACTAGTGCTGCTCCTGGCCAAGTAAATAAGGGCAAGGGTCTTGCTAACACTGGTGCTTCTGTTATCTGGTTAGCTTTTGTAGCGGTTCTTCTTGCTGCAGTCGGTGGGTTTATTACTTACCGTAGTCGTGCGAATAAGAACAACTAGACCGTAAAAGCATGTGCGTAGTGAAAACTACTACGTACTACGCTCAACAAAAGACATCCTCTTTAGTTGAAGTAAAAACCAACTAAAGAGGATGTCTTTTATGTTTTTCAACAGTGCTTTGATCTTATTTAAACCACTATCACCAGTTGGGCAGTAATCTGTGTGCTACCAATAGTCATTACCCCCCCATGCTTCTAACTCGAGTGCTTAATAATCTCTCCTGCCACCACAGCCCTCAGAGTGAAACATACAATCACATGTTTTTAGCCCATAGCAACAAAAAACTCTTACGATCCTCAACCCAAGGAATCGTAAGAGTAAAAAAATCACAAACCAGAGTCAGTGGCCAAAACCACCACACACCGGCATTACTTTAATCAAACGGAGTTGAGGTGTAATACTCATACTTTGATTCATAAAGCTTGCGAAACGCCTCATCTGATAGCTTCTTAAAATACTCAGCTTTATCATGATTATGGCGACTTAAGTAAATATGATAATTCAAATCCACTACGGTGAAATACTCACACAAAGAACGCTGCTGCTCACCGTACTCACCAACGCATACTTGAACGTCCTCATTCCAGTATTTCGAAAAATTGCGTTGAGCTTACCGACCATACTCTTCAGGAGTGTGCGCTGCGTGTGCTGGAGCAATTGCAAACGTAGAACCCGCCATGATGACAGCACTAGCAATAGCAAGGCTGATTTTACAAATCTTCACAAGAAAATCCTTTTTTAGGATAAGTGAATGAATAACCGCTCCGGTAGGAACAATTTTCAATAATGCAATACCCCCACGGAAACTAAAATTTTTCCGAGAAGAATCTAATAGGGACTTAAAAGTGAACTCCAGCACAATTATCGACATACATGATCAGTAGGGATCACACCTCTAGCAAGGTTAAACTCCACAAACCTAAAAGCTCTTTGTTTTAGCTAAAACAAGGAAGGTTCACTTAATTTTTTAGTTAATTTTTCGTTTCATCCACTAAAAGTTGGCTATATTGGACTCAGTGACGGAGCAATCGGGGTCTCCCCTTCTAAATACACTGGTGAATGCGCATGAGACGACAGCTACGTTTCACACTAGCCTTATCCATTCTTTACGGTTTATCTACTGCTGCGAGCATCTCCACCGCGATGGTTAATTCCACAAATGGAAGATCTATAGAGTTTGTATCCAGCATAGTGCTACTTGTTGGTATCGCTCTCACAGCAGGTTTTGTAAGCCATTCAATACGCAAGAAGAAAAGTGCTCAGTATATAAATCTGATTTCAGTAGCAGGTTTTACAATATTGCGTGTAGCATCAGTGCTACTTTATTCTTTACCTTTAACGGAACTTATCTTTCCTAGTTGTGTTTTTGTCGGTTTTCTTTTACTACCGTTTCACCGAGACTGGCTTTCTGAAGAAAAATCGCTATAAGACTAAAAGACTGGAATCGTTGACACCATCCTGATTCGTCATACAGTTAAAGGCGAAGCCACTACGGATAAGGTGATTGCTACTACGCGTACCTATAGGGTTGCTCCGGTTAATGAGCTGGTGGCTACTGGCCATCGTGGTGCCCATAGAGTTCCATCTACGCGTCTTGATATCCGCATAGCGCTTAAAAAAGGGCAGATATCGAAGTACTGTGGGATACGATGGCACAGAAGATTGATGGAGCACGGCTTTTGGTTGAGCGTTTTCCGCGCTTTAGTGGTCTTGAGATCAGTATCATCACTTATGAGCCTCGTAGCGCTACACCTGCACCTAGTCCACCCACCAAGGCTGAAGAACCTGATGATGCACTTATTGAAAAATCAACGCTGGTGCCAAGCAGGTTGCAGCGAAAAACATACACCCCTCTAGAGGAAAAACTTCATCTAGGATACCTCTTATGGACACCGTCGAAACGCGTTTGAAACACACAAACTGAAACTGTCTCTTAACGCATGTTTTCATCTATCGACTAGCACGGTCATCGTAAATTCTGGGTTTAGCCCCGCAGCACATACTTTTGCAATGGCCCATGAACTGAACACGCGTACTACGGTCACGATTTCCCTATGTCTTTTTCAGAGCATCAAGCTGATCAGTGGACGGCACAAAACCTGCTCACCGTAAACATATGGTAGAGACTACAAATATCGAATGCGATAGGATGCCAGCACTAGTCGCAGCTAAACTAGGAGTCACTCCAGTGCTGCTTGAAACATGGATGCGGTTGTATAAAGCAGGTCGGATTCACAAATAGTATGCAGTATGTAGTAGCTATATAACCCGCACATAATGAAAGAAAACCTAGGTGAAAACGTGACTACCCCCGCATCCAAGCAATCACCGAAGAAGGCAAAATAGGCGACGAGACTACATTCAAACAACTTTTGAAAGTACCTGGCACGCTAACTGCCCTGGCTCAACATCAAACGGCAGCACTCATTATCAAGCTACCTCCACTTCATCAGTGGCCACTGGCAAAACCTCATTCAAGTAAGCCCCATGCAAAGCATGGATGCACACAATCTTCAAGAAGCTACAGACCTACTTTTTACCACTCTCATCAGTGAATCACTGAGCGGAAAAAATAGAGCAGATGTAAGGAAAATCAAAAGTTTCATTCGCAGAGAATATGAACAACACCCATTCCTTGAAAAGGCCACCATTTTCGATGCTGATGTTCACGTTGCCCACCGTGAATTAGATCTCAACCTTGTAGTAATCGACGCCAACAAAGTAATCGAGCTTAACCAAGCATTCAATTTCCAAGCAGCAACTCCAAGTAATACACGAGCACTCATTGATTCTTGGACGCTCAAGGTCGATAAATTACAACAAGAAGAAGGCCAACTCACCCAAGGAGAAAAAAGAATCCCTGTTCCACAAGACCTCACTATTGTCGCCGTGACAACACCGCCTAATTCCAACGAACAAAAAAGAACTTCAATCAATTCAAAGACTTTTGCCATGACCTCAACATCACAATGCTCAGTAAAGAGGAAATTCCACAACACGCCAAACAGTTAAACAAGCTACTCGCGTCATAAAAGAAACTCCCTTCCATGGTCATCTTGGCAGAAGACGTGAAAGGGAGTTACCAACAAGTGAACTCTTTCCAATTTGGAAACAGTTCACCCTGACAAGGAAGAAGTCTTGCCTCATGGCATTCGTGCGTGACCTCTGCGCAAGATCGAACCCCGATAAAACAGCAAACAAGTCACCGCCTTATGTTGGAAAATTGAACGAGCAAAAATAGCAGCCTGGATCTCTACTGTCACCACCGTAAATACAGCAAGAATAACCAACCCCGTGTGGTCGGTTCCAGATAGCAACGCAAAATCAAGATCGTGACCAAAGCATTACTAGACCAGGCCGAAAAACTAAAAATCATCACTAGAAACAAAATCAGATCAACAGGTATCCCCCACCAAGGAAAAGCAGAACTCCGCTACTTATCGATAAAACCAGCCATGTTTGGACATCCACCAAATGACACAGACAATGGGCAACCATCTGCACCCATGCGCACATATCAGGCTTAACAACCTACGAGCTACGACACGCAGCAGCATCACTTGCCATCGCAGCTGGAGCTGACGTGAAAACCGTTCAGCTGATGCTTGGACATACTAGTGCAGCAATGACGCTTGATGCCTACGCTCACCTATAGGAAATCCAACTGGACTTTGTACCCGACACGATAGGTGCTCATACTCAACAAGGTGACCGATCTTGTTGAGCTAGCATGAAACGCGGTCGAACTTCTGGCCCATTTGAGTTGATGTATATTTTTGGCTCTTGTTCCTCCGTCGATCCCTATGTAATTTTTTTACAAATCTGTTCGCTATTTGTTCGCTTTCTATTCGCTTTCTATTCGCTACGGGATACAACAACCTGTAACAACATGCAACATGCAGCAGATATGAAGCAAAAGGAAACCCCGGCTAGAAATCATATTCTAGCTGGGGTTTTAGTGGAGCCGCCTGCGGGAATCGAACCCGCGACCTTTTCATTACGAGTGAAGCGCTCTACCGACTGAGCTAAGGCGGCCGGGCACTGTTTATACCTATGGATAAACTGCTGCACAACGCTTAACTACGTTGCTAGCACCATGTGCACCGAGTCAGAAGTCTACAACACAACGGCAATCCAAAGAAAACCTAGTGTACCCGGTAGGCTTTGCGCAGTTTTCCTACCATTGCATCGAAAGCCGCTTCCGGGCGCACGCTTATAGCAATCTTCTCTCGACAATCCATCACCGCATCAATACATGCCACTATTCCTGGCGCGCCCACTTTAGCAGCGACCTCTTCACTAATGTGGCGTTTGTCCGGGTGCATGAGGTTCTCGCGCCCACTGGCAAGAATCAACGCGTCACGATACAGCCCGGCAAGATCGGTCAGCCCCATATCGAGCATGTCGCGGATAGCTCGAGTTTTACGCTTTTTTTGTACTTCCTCTAGATCTTTAATTGCTTTATTCGATCCTTGTAGCGCTTTGTGTACTCCTTTACCGCGCGCGCCCATACCGAGCGCTTGGCGCAACTGTTCAACCTCAGCTGCGTTTTCTTCGTCCAAATTTTCGGTAGCAGCCTTCGTCCGATTCTTTATGATGGCAGTCACTGCCTGAAATGCTGTATCGCGATGGAAGATCAGTTCAGCAAGGTTTAAAGTTTCATCGCGTAATTGTTGTGCACGCACGTCTTCAATTAATCGACGCGCACGACCAATATTATTGCTTGTCGACGTCGCCGCCAGCTGGGCTACTGATTCTGCAATGCCTTGTCTACCTAGTAGCTCAACTACTTCCTTAGTAGTTGGCTGTGGGATATACACATGTCGTGAGCGTGAGCGCAGAGTGGGGATAAAGTCACGAGGATCATCCGAAGGTGCGCAAAAAATAATCACCGTATGTGCTGGGGGTTCTTCAACTGTTTTTAACAGTGTATTCGCCGATTCGGTGGTTAGTCTATCTGCATTATCGAGAATAACAACCCGCCACCTGCCAACAGTGGGGGCTTTGGAAGCCGGAACCACAACGTCGTCACGCATGAGTTCAACACCAATAGATAAGGTCTTTGGCACAATGTGTAACACATCAGAATGGGCGTTACGACGCACAGCCACGCACTGCTCACACTGTCCGCAACCAAGGGTTGGGCTTATACACTGTAATGCGGCGGCAAAAGCAACCGCTGCTACCGAGCGCCCTGAACCTGGTGGACCAGTAAAAAGCCAGGCATGGGTCATCGCAGAACCTCGATCGCCTTGGCGTGCAGCAGCTGCGGCAGTACGCAACTGCTCGGCAACCACCTCACCAACTCCTAGTTGCGTGAAAATATCACTACTCACACGCCCAAGAGTATTAGATTAAGCATTAAAGTATAATTCATGACCAAATTCTGGCGTGGTATCAAGTGGATTTTTAGCACCTCCTGGCCGCTTTATGCAGCCACGGTGCTGGGGTCTAACTTAATCGGCGCATTCGCTATTATGGCTTTTTTGCGTTACCTAGTGCCGCTACCAGAAATGAGCACCTTTACCGATACCGGCTATCTACCTATGGTCGGCATTATCTATATGATCTGTGCGGTTATTATTGGTGCTCTAACTACCGCCTTGTTGTTTAGGCCAATTTTGTATTGGCAGCGCAATCCCGATAAACACGACCCCAATATGGTGCGTACCCTCGTGCTGCGCATCCCGTGGAATCAAGCGCTTTTAGCCGCAATAGTGTGGCTATTAGGCATTATTATTCTTGCTATTGTTGCTGCCCAAATCTCAGCTCGGCTTGCTGTTGCCATGAGTGTAGCGGCTTTGTTGGCCATGCTCGTCGTTGTACTCATTACCTATTTGGAAGCCGAACGATTAGTGCGCCGAATTGCCGCAGTTGCCTTGGCGCGCCGCTTTGAAGACTCCACTATGGGCTTACCCATTGCCCAACGACTTCGGCTTACCTGGATTCTTACCTCGGCGGTTCCAGTTGTCGGCATTTTACTCATGACGCTTGGCCACTATGCCGGCTTTTTCACTACCCAAGCCAGCGATATTATTCCGGGAATTATTGCCCTCGCAGCCAGCGCCATGATCACCGGATTTTTAGGCTCCACGCTAGTAACTATGAGCGTAGTTGACCCGATTATCGAGCTCCAGGGAGCAATTGATAAGGTTCGTCGCGGAAACACCGATACTCAAGTAGATATTTATGATGGTTCCGAAATCGGTGTTCTCCAGGCTGGATTCAATGAAATGATGCGCGGATTAAAAGAACGCCAACAAGTCCGCGATATTTTCGGCCAATATGTTGGCATCGAAGTAGCCCGACGCGCCCTAGAAGAACGCCCCACACTTGGCGGGGAAGACCGCGAGGTCGCAGTGGTTTTTATCGACGTTATCGGCTCTACTACTTTTACTGTTGAACACGACCCGGAAACAGTTGTGCAAGAACTCAACCACTTTTTTGAAAAAGTCGTCGAAGTGGTCCATCGTAACAAGGGCATTATTAATAAATTTCAAGGTGATGCTGCCCTAGCTGTCTTTGGCGCACCTATTGCGCTTTCCGACGCTACCGGACATGCACTTACTACTGCTAGACAATTACGCCAGGAATTACAAGACCTGCGCCTCCAAGCTGGAATCGGAGTCGCTTCCGGACATGTGGTGGCAGGGCATATCGGCGGGCATGATCGCTTCGAGTACACCGTGATCGGCGACGCGGTCAATACCGCTGCGCGTTTAACCGAGATCGCCAAAGACACTCCCGGAAGAGTTTTAACTAATGCGGCGACACTGCGCCAGGCCAATGAGGCAGAACAAGCACGCTGGACACTCATGAAATCCGTGGAATTGCGGGGACGTAATTTAATGACCCAACTAGCCCGCCCGATCCGGCCAACATTAGCGGATGGGTCATAAAATCGTCGAAAAGCTCTAGCCGGCTGGTTGTGTCATAGGCCTCAGAGAGCCTACTGTATAAAGCCTGACCATATTGAAATTTAACTTTCAGTAACCAACGCTTTTCAGTAGAAAGAAAATCCAGTGGCTACATCGTCCACGAATTCCACCCGATCGGCAATGCGCGAGCTGACTTTACGCGCCATTATTATCGGTGGACTCATCACTCTTGTGTTTACCGCAGCCAATGTGTACCTCGGGCTTAAAGTAGGTCTCACATTTGCTACTTCCATACCAGCAGCCGTTATCTCTATGGCTATTTTGCGCAGGTTTAGCGGGCACACAATTGTCGAAAACAATATTGTCCAAACCATTGCTTCCGCAGCCGGTACTCTCTCAGCAATTATTTTCGTATTGCCTGGCCTAGTCATGATTGGTTTCTGGACGGGCTTTCCCTATTGGACCACCATGTTCGTCTGTGCCATCGGCGGCATCCTCGGCGTGATGTATTCCATCCCGCTGCGACGCGCCCTAGTTACCGGCTCCGATCTACCCTACCCGGAAGGGGTTGCCGCTGCCGAAGTACTTAAAGTTGGCGACGACAACGCCACGGAAACCGACAAAGAAGAAAACCGCAAAGGCCTACACGTCATTATCGCGGGCGGTCTCGCTTCAGCAGGATTCTCACTCTTGGCGGCAATGAAGGTTGTTGCCGGAGAACTCGCTACCGTATTTCGCCTCGGTGCCGGTGGCACCATGGCAGCTTCTTCGCTCTCACTAGCACTAATCGGCGTTGGCCACCTAGTCGGTGTGGGCGTAGGCATTGCCATGATCGTCGGCGTTATTATCTCCTTCGGCATTTTGCTACCCTATTTCTCTTCCTCGCTTATCGGAAGCGATGAACTAGCACAGGTGGTCAGTTCCACCTTCACTGCCGAAGTACGCTTTGTCGGTGCCGGCACAATGGCAGTTGCAGCTATTTGGACCCTCGTTAAAATCATTGGCCCCATTATCACCGGCATTAATGATTCTTTACGCTCCTCTAGGCTGCGTCACGACGGTGAAGAAGTCGATATCACCGAACGCGACATTCCCTTCAACATTGTCGTGGGCACAATTTTGGCCGCCATGCTCCCGGTTGGCGCACTACTGTACCTATTTATCAATGTTTCTGCGATCGCACACCACACCTGGTTACTCGTAGGCTTAAGCATTGTCTTCGTTTTACTTATCGGATTAATTGTCGCTTCTGTCTGCGGCTATATGGCCGGCCTTATCGGTGCTTCCAACTCCCCCATCTCCGGTGTGGGCATTATTGTGGTGCTTACCGCCGCACTGTTGATCAAAGCCGTTACCGGAAACGAATCCGACACCAATGCCCCAGCACTGGTCGCCTACACACTATTTACCTCCGCTGTAGTCTTCGGCATTGCCACCATTTCTAACGACAACCTCCAAGACCTCAAAACCGGCCAACTAGTCGGCGCAACCCCCTGGAAGCAGCAGGTAGCACTGATTATCGGTGTTATCTTCGGCTCGGTGATTATCCCACCAGTACTCCAGCTTATGCTCACTGGCTTTGGTTTTGCCGGCATGGAAGGCGCAGGCGAGAATGCACTAGCTGCCCCACAAGCTGCGCTGCTTTCCTCTGTCGCCAATGGTATTTTTGGTAATTCCCTCGATTGGAATCGCATTGCCCTAGGCGCACTCATTGGTGTGGCAATCATTATTATCGACGAAATACTACGCAAAACCACTCGATTTAGCCTGCCGCCATTAGCAGTGGGCATGGGAATGTATCTGCCTATTTCGCTGACCCTCATGATCCCACTCGGTGCCTTTATTGGCCGAGCTTATGATACCTGGGCAGAAAAACAAACTCATCCCGAAGGAACCAAGCGGCTAGGTATTTTGCTAGCCACTGGTCTTATCGTTGGCGAGTCGCTGTTTGGTGTGGTTAACGCTGCAATTATCGGCGCTTCCGGAAAGGAATCACCACTAGCCCTCTTTGAGCTTGGTAGCCTCGCTAATATCCTCGGCATTATCCTCTTTGCCGGTACTGTCGCAGGACTTTACCGCTGGACACAGCGCAAAGCTGTACGCACAGCGTAGAGCTACGCGCACAGCGTAACAACGCTTATTTACCCCGCTACATAAACTATGTGGCGGGGTTTTGTGTATTTTTGGCTGATTGGCGGTAGAGCATCGAAAGTAGTAACTTCCCTAAATTAACTGCGGTGCATCCCATGAGATGCTTGGAACTACCTAAAAAAGTAAACTCATCGACACACGTCGATGAGTTTTTTATTGGAACGAATCAGAAGCTAGACATACAGCACTTCCAAGATGAATTTCAACCACATAGGTGAGTGCGAAACTGTGCCTCAAACCACATAACTCGGCTTTTACTAAGGCTTTTAATAGGGTGTAGCGGAAATCTCTGGCCGCTTCTCCTCCAGCTCCTTATTGGCTACATAGACCTCCTGGTAGGCCTTGTGGTCGGTGTAGAGTTCGTCGAAAAGCGGATGTCGCTTCCGGGTGATAATACGGTGCACTTGATAAGCAAACACCGCCACATTCGCCGCCAAAGCAATCGCAGAGACCACAAACAGTGCCACCGGATTATGCGAGGATTGCACGGAAAAATGCGAATCACTCACAAAAGCCGGCACCGCCATAGTAAACATCATCCACAAGGCAAGGGTGTTCGCACGGTGCTGTAACCATGCGCCACGCTTGATATAAAACGCCGGGATGGTGCAAGAAATAAGCAGCGCCGCACCCGCATAGAAGGAGTGATCCCCCACGCAGTTGTACACATAGGCAAAATTCCACAGGTCATAGGCGATAATCCAGAACCACAACATGTCTGGCCAGATCATATCTTTCGACGCATCACGAGAAATAATAATCCCAGTCCAGCCACAAATAGTAAGCAAATTAAGCAAACCAGCAATGCCATTCATCCAGTTCCAGGAACCAGAAATCATGTACACCCCATCGACCATGCCATCAGCATTCATGGCACCTACCTGGAAATCACGCACACAGGCTTCGAAAATATTAAGGGCTAGAATCGCTGCCGGGAAAGTTAACGCCCACTTCTTTGCGGCCAAACGCGGATGATAACGCAACGCCATAAAACCAAGTACGCCGGCAAGGGCAGAATATACTTTCACCCAGTGGAACCAGGTGCCGGTAGAACTGCCTGCGCCGGCTGTGTGCGGCCACACAAAAATTGTTAACGCTACCGGAAGCGCAATAAAAAGTAGCCAGCCGGCTTTCCGCCAGCGACGACCGATCTCGTTTAAAGCCATCAGCACTGCAATGACGATAACCCACATCACCCATTGCACAGCGGTAATTGATTCAAATAGAAACATCATATCCCCTTTTCGCAGGTGTATTCCCACGAACACTACTGAGGGAAATCACCTTGATATTGGTTACTCATTAGGAGTTACCCTTAGTGTAAAAATCAATATCACTGCTGGCTATAGACACTTTCGCCAAAGTGTCAGGATAGAGTTAATCCAGTGGATGCGAGAGAAAAAATTTCGGTAGCGCTCAAACAAGAACTAGCGCTAGTACCGTTGAAAAAAGTTACTGTAGCCGCGGTAGCGAAACGAGCCGGGATTACTCGCCAGACGTTCTACTATCACTTTGCGGATGTCGAAGATGCGGCAGTGTGGGTTTTTCAGCATGAAGTTGGCGCTCATATTCTCAGCCATGCCAGCTATCGACGCTGGGTACCCGGACTGATTCAGCTCATGAACTATATGAGCGATCATGCAGAACAAGTCGATGCGATACTGAACTCGCTTAGTGTTCAGCAAACTGAGCAGTTTTTCTTCCAACAATTGCGCATCATGATGTCCGCCATCGTTAGCGAGCTTGGCGGAGACAAGCTGCACGCAGCTGACCGACGTTTTATTATCGACCACTACACCCTGGCAGTGGTCGGTCATCTGTTGCATTGGCTTAACAACAATCGGCGTGAGCCCCCGGAAGCGCTAGTGAAAAACATTTCCTTTATTATGTGCGGGCATGGCATCGAATCCATCCATCGCTTCCGGGAGCGAGGTTAGCGTTTTGCTTTAACCACGCGCTTCGTGGTTTTCTTCACCGCTTTCTTGCTCGCCTTTTTCTTTGTGGCGGTCTTTTTCGGCTCGGCAGCTTCTTTGGCACGGCGCTCGGAAAGGAGTTCATTAGCCCGGGCATCGGTTAGCGAAGTAGGGTCATCGCCACGACGCAGCGAAGCATTGGTTACTCCATCGGTGACATAAGGGCCAAAGCGGCCGTCACGCACGCTCATTGGCTTGCCAGAAACATCGTTATCGCCTAGTTGTTTAATTGCTGATGGGGTCGCACCGCGTCCGCGCCGCTTTGGTTCAGCGTAGATACGTCGCGCTTCATCTAGGGTGATACTAAAAATCTGTTCCTCGCTGGCAAGTGAACGCGAATCACTGCCCTTCTTCAGATATGGCCCATATCGACCATTGTGGGCGGTAATCGGCTCATTATCACTTGGATCAATGCCAACCTCGCGCGGTAGGGACAAAAGTTGTAGTGCTTGTTCCAAGGTGACACTCGCTGGTTCCATCGTCGCAAAAAGCGATGCGGCAGCTGGTTTGAGTGTTTCCTCAATGATCTGATTAATGCGCTTTTCTTTCGCCGCGATTGCAGTCTTAGTTTCCCAATTCTTTGCTCGCTTACCTTCAGCGGCACGCTGTGCATCTTCTTCCGCACGCTCCTGAGCCACAATTACTTCGGCATCAGCAGCCACTCGCTCGCGTTCGTCGTCCTTGACTAGTTCAGTGACATAAGGGCCAAAACGGCCTTCTTTAGCCACGATCATGCGGTCATTGCTGGGGTTACGCCCTAATTCGCGTCCGGTTTGTGGAATCGCAAAGAGCTTTTCTGCCCCTGCTAAGGTTAGCTCATCCGGGGTGATGGTATCGGAAAGGTTAGCGCGCTGATATTCTGGCTCGCCGTCTTTAATACCAATTTGGCGCTCAATATACGGACCATAACGGCCTACCCGGACAACGATGGCGCGACCTTGTTCGTCGTCGAAAAGCTTCAGGGAATTTACTTCCCGGGCATCAATAAGCTCTAGGTTCTCCCCCACGAGAGCTTTAAGACCACCCTGGCGAGCAATGGATTCTGCGGTGGCGTCGGAGGCTTCTGCATCACCGAAATAGAATCCAGCCAGCCAATGTGAGCCATTTTCGTTACCGGCGGCAATATCGTCGAGTTCGTCTTCCATTGAAGAGGTGAAATCATAATCGACTAGCGCAGAGAAACTCTTCTCCATCAAACCAACGACGGCAAAAGCCACCCAACTAGGCACTAAGGCGTTACCGCGGGAGTACACATAGCCGCGATCCTGAATGGTCTTAATAATCGAGGCATACGTCGATGGGCGACCAATGCCTAAGTCTTCCATCATTTTCACTAACGACGCTTCGGTAAAACGTGCTGGCGGGTTTGTCGAGTGGCCATCGGCTTTTAGATCGCTAACACCTAGTCCATCGCCTACCGATAACCGTGGTAAATGTTTCTCGGCGTTATCTGCGAGATCACGGCCGTCGGCAAGCTGGCTGACCTCTACATAAGCTCGCAAGAAACCTTGGAACACAATGGTACGCCCAGTAGCAGAAAATTCCACGTGCTGACCGGTTTGGGCAGTACCAGCAATAGCGACCTTCATGCTAGTGCCTTTGGCATCGGCCATTTGTGAGGCAACCGTGCGCTGCCAAATAAGCTCATACAATTTGAACTCTTCGGCATCAAGCTGACCAGAAAGCTCCTTCGGGGTGGCAAAACGCTCACCAGCCGGGCGAATAGCCTCGTGTGCTTCCTGAGAGTTTTTTACCTTGCGATCATAACGCCGCGGAGAATCGGAAACGTATTCTTTTCCGTAGAGGCTCATCGCCTGCTCCCGCGCGGCACGTAATCCCTGCTCAGACAAGGTAGTTGAGTCGGTACGCATATAGGTAATGTGACCATTTTCATACAACCGCTGAGCAATACGCATGGTGCGCTCAGAGGTGTAATGCAATTTACGCCCAGCTTCCTGCTGCAAAGTGGAGGTCATAAAAGGCGCATAGGGACGACGGGTATATGGTTTTTCCTCCACCCTTGCCACCGACATAGCTACGCCATCAAGAGCAGCAACAAGTAGCTCAGCTTTTTGCTTATCGACGACAACCGCATCGCCAACCAATTGTGCCCGATCATCAAAATCGCGCCCCAGTGCTACTCGTTTGCCATCGATAGAAGTCAAACGACCACTAAAAGAGGTGGGGTTAGCCGCATCCTGCACCCCGGTATCAAAGGTAGCTTCCAAATCCCAATACTCGGCAGAGACAAAGGCCATTCGTTCGCGCTCACGCTCAACAATCACGCGCGTAGCCACTGACTGCACCCGGCCAGCCGATAGTCTCGGCATAACCTTCTTCCACAGCACCGGCGACACCTCATAGCCGTATAGGCGATCGAGAATGCGGCGAGTTTCCTGCGCATCAACCAAGTGTGCGTCTAGCTCGCGAGTATTTTCTGCCGCCGCTAAAATCGCTGGCTTTGTGATCTCATTGAACACCATGCGTCGAACTGGCACCTTGGGTTTAAGTACCTCAAGCAAATGCCAGGCAATAGCCTCACCCTCCCGGTCGGGGTCGGTAGCAAGGAGAAGCTCATCGCACTGCTTGAGCTTCTGTTTTAGCTCGGCAACCTTCTTTTTCTTATCTGGGCTAACCAAATAGAGGGGCTTAAAGTTGTCCTCAGTATTCACACCGAGTCGTGCCCATGGTTCCTTTTTATATTTCGCCGGAATATCGGCTGCGCCGCGCGGAAGATCACGAATGTGTCCCACCGACGCCTCAACAATATAGTCGTCTCCCAAATATGGTGCGATCTTTTTTGCTTTGGTCGCCGACTCCACGATCACTAGGCGTTTCATGCCACTGGTTTTCGACATAGACTGCTTCGTTTCCTCAATCCGCGTGCGTCTGAATAAGGCTTTATTTTGTTTTACTCGTTATTTAAGAATTTTTCTCAGTGCATCCGCTTCTTCAAGTAATGAAGCGCAACACGACATAACGCATTCAATACTTGTAACACACTAGCGCACACACGCACACACTGCTGCGCGCAACTCAAGCGTATTTTTATACTACGGGTACTCGTCGAAAAGCAGGAAAAACAACAAAACCGCCTAGTAAAACTAAGCGGTTTTATATCCTGACGGATGCTTAAAGAGCACGCACCTGCTGTGCCTGTGGGCCCTTAGCACCCTCGCCTACCTCAAACTCAACGAGCTGGTTCTCTTCCAGAGTACGGAAACCATTGCCACCGATCTCAGAATAATGCACGAAAACGTCTGCGGAGCCATCTTCAGGAGCGATGAAGCCAAAGCCCTTTTCCGCATTGAACCACTTCACAGTTCCCTTTGCCATAATTACTACCTATCCTTCTTTAAAAATGATGCGCTACCTTGTTGTGGCGCATGTTGGAGGTGCGGCCGATCATCTCCATCCAACGAAACCACAGGTACTTGCTCACTTTTTAACGGTGAAGAACCCGCAGATCACCTTCTTAAAAATGCTTCTTCGGCGACCAAGGTCTAGTGTGTCACGTTTAGCAACAAAAGAACAGAAAACCTTTGCCGATTATCCAAAAATGCAGGTCAGCGGAAAAGAAAAAGGACGTATCCATGAAGAGTTCTAACCCCAATACGGGGTATCCAACCGGAGCACAGCTTGGCACTGAACTTGCCGACGCCATCAAAAAGCGTTTCCCTACCTCCACCTGCACCCACCACCACAGCATTCCCCCACGTCCAGCCACATACGACCAGTGGCCAGACTGGGTCAACCCTGCACTACGAAATGCGCTTATCGACGCTGGCATTCACTACCCCTATGCGCACCAACCCTATGCGCACCAAAGTGCCTGCGCCAACGCCACCCGGAAAGGACTTAATGTGATAATAGCCACAGGAACTTCTTCCGGGAAGTCACTTGGCTACCAACTACCCATTTTGACCCGACTTGCCGAAAATCACACCGCATGCGCGCTCTATCTCACCCCCACCAAAGCGCTCGGCTCCGACCAGCTGCTCAGCGTCTCACGGCTTATCGCCGCCGCAGACGATAAAGACCTCAGCTCGATTGCGCCCGCGCCCTACGACGGCGACACTCCCCCGGAAGCGAGATCCGGAATTCGGGACCACTCACGTTTCATTTTCACTAACCCCGATATGATCCACACCGGCATCTTGCCGAACCACCAGCGTTGGGCAAAAGTACTACGCCACCTTGAATTCATCGTCATCGACGAATGCCACACCTATCGCGGCATATTCGGCGCACATATCGCACTTGTTTTACGACGTCTACTCCGCATCGCCGCCCACTACAACGCCCACCCCACTATCATTTTAGCCTCTGCAACCAGCCACAACCCCAGCGAACATGCCCGCCAACTTATCGGCGATGACGTTATCGCCATTACCGAAGACACCGCCCCACTAGGAGCCCGCACAGTACTCCTGTGGGAACCAGGCTTCTTAGAGCAACCAGTGCGCCGCGCAGCTAGCTCAGAAGCCGCTGGAATTATGGCCACGCTCATAGGCGAAGGAGCACGCACGCTTACCTTTGTCCGTTCGCGTCGACAAGCAGAAATCACGGCCTTACGGTGTGCAGAAGAACTCACCCTTTCCGGAAGAAAAGATTTAGCCCACCGCGTTGCTGCCTATCGTGCCGGCTATCTAGCCGAAGAGCGTCGCCAACTCGAACAAGCTCTTGACGACGGCACACTACTCGGCGTTGCCACCACCAATGCGCTAGAACTCGGCATCGACGTAGGCGGGCTCGATGCGGTCATTACCGCTGGATTTCCAGGAACAATTGCAAGCTTTTGGCAACAGGCCGGGCGTGCGGGAAGACGCGGGCAAGGCTCGCTAGTTGTCTTAGTTGCCCGCGATGAGCCCATGGATAACTACCTTATCCACCACCCGGAAGCGATTTTTGGTCGTCCGATCGAAAAGGTAGTAGTCAATCCGCATAATCCACATATTCTTTATGGACATATGTTGTGTGCATGCGTCGAAAAGCCCCTCAGTGACACAGAAGTGCAAACCTTGGCGGCTACGGAAGTTATGCAGCAACTAGCAAGCGAAAAACTAGTACGCAAGCGCAATGGGCATTGGTTTGCCAACCCACTTTTGACGGATCCGCATGCACAGGTGGCACTACGCGGCACCGGAAAGGAATTTAATATCGTCGACGCCAGCGATGGGCGCATGCTTGGTACCGTTGATGCAGCGCAGGCGTTTCAGCAAATCCATCCGGGAGCGGTGTATATCCACCAGGGGGAGAGTTTTCTTGTCGAAGAGCTTGACCTAGAGAATTTAATTGCGCTCGTGCAACCAGCACTGCCTGATTTTTCTACATATGCACGTTCAACCACAGATATCCACATCCTCAACCCTCCGGAAGCGGTTTTTAATCCCGCTTCCGGGGTCTGGGTAGCAAATGTTGATGTCGAGGTAACCAACCAGGTCACCGGATACGTGCGCACAGCTGCTGATGGAAGCATTCTCGACACAATTAGTCTTGATTTACCCGCCATGAACCTCACTACGCGAGCAGTAGCTTATACCATTGATCCACTGATTCTCGACCAATTAGGTATCGACGATACTCCCGGCGCGCTACATGCTGCCGAGCATGCGGCAATTGGTATTCTGCCTCTTGTTGCCACCTGTGATCGCTGGGATATTGGCGGGGTCTCTACTACTCGACACGAAGATACTGGGTTGCCCACGGTGTTTGTTTATGACGGTCATCCCGGTGGGGCGGGGTTTGCTGATTGTGGGTATAAGCGCTTCGCCACCTGGATTCAGATGACTTATGAGGTTGTTCGCGATTGTCCCTGCGCTTCCGGATGCCCCATGTGTGTGCAATCACCAAAGTGTGGAAATGGAAATAGCCCCCTAAGCAAACAGGGTGCGCTTGCATTATTGGGGGCATTGACTTCACTGCTAGCCCATAAAAGCTAGCAATAAAGTGCTAGAGCGGGCCAGCAGTGGCGGTGTACTGATGTCTACGCATTGAAACGGTCACGGTTATATCCATGTCTGTGGTGTAGCAATCACTGAGTTGTCCATGGTTTCGCTCGGCGATCTCAGCAGCAACCGCGCAGCCATTATTGCCGTAATAGTGTGTATAAGCAGCTGCAACCGCAGCAAGCTCGGCGGCAACAGCTACGCGGTGGCTATCAATGCTTGACTGGGCAAGTGCCACAATAACCACAAGCACGCTTGCCATGCAGATAGCTAAGCCGGCGGCAAGGATGGTCGTTGAGCCGGCATCATCTTTTACCTGTATGCCGCTAGTTATCATGAACACTCTCTATTGCAAACACAGCCTGTGCTTCCACATCGATAAAGAAAGTGGGAATCGTTGCGGTAGCGGTGGCACGTTCACCATCATTGTTAATGTGCACACGGCCTTTCGGGGGCACATAGTCCACACCGATGACATGCGCGCGTGCGGCGGCACCAGCAATATCAATAGCGCTAAGATAGTTGGCCACTACGGTTAAGCCAGCGAAGATGAGTGTTGCAAAGACAATCAAAGCACTGCTGGCAATAGCGGTTTCGATAGTGACCATACCGTCGTCGTTTCTCATATGCATTAGCCTGGTGTTTTGTTGAGTGCGTCGGTAACGATCCCTTCTAAAGCGTCGCGCACCCCTCCAGAAGAGACAACTAGGTACAAAGCACCGGCTAGGGCTGCTGCACCAAGTGCACCCATGGCGTATTCAATAGTTGTCATACCTTCATCACCAGCTAAGAGACGGCGAGTGTTATAAATCAAGGTATTCATGTGGTTACTCCTTTGTGTGAATTGTTAATGAAAAACGGTGGTGCCCAATGTGATAAGCACCGGGGCAAGTCCTAAGACAAAAAAGGCAGGAAGAAAACAGCAGGTCAGTGGCAGTGCGATAAGCACTCCGGCTTTTTCAGCACGTTCTACAGCGTGATCTTCTACTTGGGCACGCAGGGTATGTGCAATACGTTCAAAGCCACTGGCAAGTGCTGATCCAGAACGTAAAGAGTTACGTACTAATACCGCGATCTCTTCTAGTCCATCTACCTCGGCAAGTTCTTCCCAGGCACGTAGAGGGTGTACGCCCATGCTCAGCATGCGAGCAACGTGTGACCACTGCGACAGCGATGAGCTTTCTGCCACAATTGCAGTGGCATGAGTAATCGAAAGTCCAGCATGTACACAGGCAATAAAGAGGTCAAGATCACAAGCAAGTGCATTCGGGTCATAGTGCGGTGCCCGACGAGGCAAGGTTATCGGGCTAGCTCGTGCTGGCATGCCTAAGCGATATGAAATGTGAGAATCCCACAACCAAAGCGCTAATACCACCAATAATGTAGCGATCATGGCATAGCTCCGTTGATAATACGTTGCGACCATAAAAAACCAGCGCACATCAAACCCACCCCAATGATCAGCAATACTGACCCTAAACCGCTGGCTAGAAATACCAGCACATTAAGTCCCATAGCGCTTCCCATAAGAACGCCCACAAGCGGTAGAGCAGCCAAAATCAGTGCGCTAAGACGCGCGCCTTGTAATGCGGCTTTGGTTCGTGCATGGTGGCGAAGTTCGGCGTCGATACGCTTTTGAATCTGGGTGAGCAAACCCAGCTGGCTCATCCCATGCTGCTCCGCAATCAACCAACTACGCGCTAGTGGCTCAAGCTCAGGAAAATACCGTGCATAGGCATGCAATTCTTTGGCACCACTACTACCTGATCGGGCGCTTGTCGACGCCACTCGAACTGCTTTTGATAGCGTGGTATTTTTTAGCTCCGACGCGATATTTCCTAGCGCATGCGCCATATCATTTCCCGAATGCAACTCGCCAATAAGCAGACTTACCAGTTGAGCAATGGCATGTTGATGAGTCAGGCGCATTTTTGTTAGGCGTGTCTTATACACGCTATAGCCAATGGTTGCTGCCGCTAAACTAAACGCAACCAATACACCAATACTGTTGGTAATGCGTGGTAATGCAAGAGTAGTTGCACAATATAAAAGGATCACGCCACCAAAAATGAAGCCTAATCTGCAACGTGGTTGGGTAAGACCCAAGCGATGTGCCGGATGAAGATTAATAAGAAACGCCACGCTAAGTAGGATTAATGCCGTCATGAATCCACCTCAGCAGAATAAAGAATGTGTACCCTTATTGGGTTGCCACGCAGTTCTCCGATTTGGCTTAATCGCCGTCCGGAAGCGGTTTTCTTCATCACTAAAACCATTGGGGCAGCAGCGCATAATTGCGAATGCAGAGCATGGGTATCCAACCCACCCAAGGCTGCAAGAGCTTCTAAACGAGCAGGTACTTCTTCAATGGAATTCGCATGCACTGTTCCAGCACAACCATCATGACCAGTGTTGAGCGCTGCTAATAAATCCACAACTTCCACACCGCGAATTTCACCAACGACAATGCGGTCAGGACGCATTCGAAGTGATTGCTTCAGCAGATCAGCCATGGTGATCTCGCCTTTACCTTCAATATTATTACTGCGGGTAACCAAGGTAAGAAAATGCGGATGTTTCGGACGTAGTTCCGCAGTATCTTCAATACAAATAATGCGTTCGTGGTGGTCAACCTCTCGCAGCAATGCTCCCAAGAGCGTCGTTTTGCCACTTCCGGTACCACCAACCACAAGAAAATTACGCCGCCGTCGGATTAGTTTCTGTAGTTCTGCATACATTTCATCGTCGAAAGAACCACCCTGATAAAGCTGTTTGAGGCTGACAGATTTCTGGCGTAATACTCGCAGCGATAAGCACGTACCATTTTCCGAGGGAGGTGACAAAATCGCATGAATACGAATACTGGATCCATCATCACGGTAAAGCCGACCGTCAGCGAAGCTTTGAGCGTCGTCAAGCCTGCGCCCGGAAGCAACGAGTAATCGAGTAGCTAATCGACGCACATCCTGATCTTTTTCGAACCTTATGGAAGCTTTTTCCAATCCGTTCCCGCGATCAAACCAGGTTCCGTGCGTTCCATTAACGACGATATCCGTTACTCCCGGAAGCGCTAGCACCGACTCCAAAACACCAACACCTTGGGCGTCGTGGCGAATTTTTCGCAGTACTGACAACACATCTTGATCGCTAATCACACCGGCAACTTCTCTAATAAGCTGCACCGTTGCCCTATCAGTTACCTGTTCTCGACTTGAAATACGACGATGAACTTCCTCAGCGACCTCGTCGTACTTCACTGTTGCTGGATGCTTATGCTGCATTGTGAATCAGATCGCAAAGACTGCGAATTTCTTTAGAAGCAGCCGGCAAACCTGTATTTTCTACTGCCTTAACCAGACGCTTTTCATGCTTAATCACACCAAGAACCTCGTGGTCAATATAGTGCGCTACTTCTTGTTCACTTAGTCCTGCCCAACTACGGTTACGCACTAATACCACTGTTTCTACCCGTCGACTACGCAACACCTGGATAAGACGACTAGCAGCCGCAACAGGACGCAATTCAGCAGGAACAAGAACGATCGTAATATCACTAGCATCGGCTATTTCTTCTACATATTTCACCGGTGTATCAACAACAACGTTGCAATGCTCACGCAGGCAATTAATTGCTGCTAAAACTTGATCACAGCCCAGACCATGATCACCAGTGCGAGAAATTGTCAGCACGCGAGTTTGCTCGTGGTGAGGTAAAGCTTTTAGCAAATCTTCAGGGTTGATCCCGCCGCTAAGAAAATTAAGATCACCCCAGCGAACCCCTACGCGATCTTCAATTCCTAATAACAAATCAAGCCCACCGGAATAAGCATCAGCATCCAATAAAACTGCATTAGGAATCACTGTGCTTAACCAGGCCGCACACGTTGAACAGCCTGCCCCACCGGTAGCACTAACTACTACAATGACGCTGCCCTTGGTTCCCGTATGCTGTGGGTTTTCGCTTAGCGCTGCTAATAATTCTGGCGATTGAGCAGGAAGAATAAATGCCCCGTCGGCACGCATTGTTGCAACGAGTTTCCAGTCAATTTCTTCTGTTTCCGGATAGAGCAAAAAGATACGCGTGTTTATCGGTAAAGTCGCAGCGTGGGCTGCCGTTGTTGCATCAACTAGTAAGGCGGCAACTCGGTGCGCATGCCGAGTCATTTCACGTGGGTCGATCGAATCAATCACGTTATGCCCACTAGCAGCAATAATATGAGCTGCTTCCGGATGGATTATGGGATCGGTAATGGCCATGAAAATCGGGGCTTCTTTCATGGTTTTAGTGTGTTACGCATACCCAACTTTGCCTAGTAGCTAGACAAAATCTGTGGATAACTCGCAGTGAAATGTCCGATTGTTTTTGCCATTTCACAGATTTTATTCTCATGTGTCACATTAGCTACATAAGTCACAGTAGTTACATAATTTTATTCTTATAACGAAGGGGGTTTTCCACAATTTGTAGATATATCCACAAGCTTAAGTAGCGTCGAAACGCAAAAAACGGCGGCTCGCGTTACGGGGGGTGTAATAAAATCGCGAGCCGCCTTACCCGGCCACAGGGGGGGGGCGGGCCGGGGCCGGCCACACTGTATATCGGGGCCAAGCAAAATCATTATGACACACTTGCTTAGCACTCAACAAAGATTTTTTACATTTATTTCCCGCATTTTTGCCATCGACTACACTCATTTTCGATGTTTACTACCAAATCTGCACACCTACCCGCCCGGATCACACGCACGGCGGCGTTTTTCGATCTGGATAAAACCATCATTGCCACCAACTCTGCCTACGCTTACGGAAAAGAATTACTCAACTCCGGTTTAATCTCTCCAGCAACCGCACTAGAGATGTACCTCGCCAAAACCAGTTACATGTTTTCCGGACACTCCAGCGAGCAAATGGATGCCAGTCGCGACCAGCTCGCTGCCATGATTACCGGCTGGGATGTTCAGCAACTCACCACGCTCATCGAAAAAACTATGCACGATGTCGTCTGCCCCGCTATCTACGAAGAAGCACGCACACTCATCGGATCACATCTCGCTTCCGGGCACGACGTGGTTATTGTCTCAGCCTCCGCCCGCGAAATCGTCGAACCAATCGCCAAAGAACTCGGAGTAAAACAAGTAGTAGCCACAGATTTTGAAAAAAAAGACGGCAAATTTACCGGCACCATCCTGTTCTACTGCAAAGGCGCAGCAAAATCCGAAGCAATCCATGAATTAGCACAGCGCAACAACTACGATCTTGCACAATGCTTCGCATACTCCGACTCTATGACCGATCTACCGATGCTTCAAACCGTCGGAAAGCCCATAGCGGTCAACCCTGATCGCAGTTTACGCAAATACGCAACCGAAAACGGCTGGGAAATCAAAGTCTTCCGGAACCCAGTACCACTAATACCCATGCCTTCCGGAAAAGAAATCGGTATTTCCACCGGCGTTCTTGCCTTAGTTGCTGCGCTAACCCTCGGCGGCTCCTGGATTATTAAGCGCTACCGCTAGCCTGTCGCGCAATCGACTCCGCTTCTGCCACCCCGGAAAGAAACGCGCGCGCATGCAAAGCAAAAAACTCTTCCGGAAGGGTGAAATAGCTTTTCGACGCCGCCACGTATGCTTTTTCTTCACGCTTAAGCTGCGGTTCTGGCACCACTAGTCCGCGAGGATCAAATCCAGAGTTAATCGCGGCCAAACGCATTCCCACCCGAGCTACTGTGCCGCTGCGCGAACCAAACATCCTTCCGGAAAGGATTTCGGCATGCACAATCGCAGAAATAAATTTCTCACTACGCCGCGCCGCAATAATATCAGCAAGCTGGGTTAGCCGTGCTGTATCGCCTGTAGGACGCCCAGAGCCACCAGCAAGTACGTCAATGTGCGCAAAAACTTGCAGTGGAGCTCGCGCAAAAGTGCGAATTATTTCCGATATCGCTTCCGGGGCAAGAAGGCTATATGCACTAATCGACTCCTGTTCGCTCACACCGGCTTCCGGAAGGGAAACATTACTGCGCGCGCCTCTTAACGTCGCTTCTGAGCTAGTCAGCTCGACCTTGCGCAGGTTAACTGGACGACGGTGCACTGCGTTAATGGCTGCGCTGGCTTCGTCGAAAAGCGGGGTGAGGGCGTCGAAAAGCTCCATGGCAACCTATCTTACAAATTCACAACAATTTCAGCGGTTAAATAACCGATCCTATGCTTTTTCTGGCACGATAGAGGATACAAGTGAACTTTTCTTCTATGGAGGCACCCGTGAGCAAAAAAGATGGTCTGTTTACCGACAGCGCGGAAACATTCAGCGCAAAGGTGAACGCTATTCCGCTCAGCGACGTAGACACCACCAGCAGCAGCGATTCAATTGGCACACTCATTAGCAATGCCACTAGCCAAATGTCTTCGCTCGTGCGCGCAGAGGTCGAACTAGCCAAAACCGAGATCACCGCTGAGGTCAAGAAAGGCGCTATCGGCGGTGGACTATTTGGGGTTGCTGGCACCATCGCACTATACAGCTCCTTCTTCTTTTTCTTCTTCCTCGCCGAACTGCTCTCCACCTGGCTCGAACGCTGGGCAGCATTTCTCATTGTCTTCCTCGGCATGCTGGTACTCGCCGGACTCCTAGCACTATTCGGAGTAAAGAAAATCAAGAAACTTAGCCTGCCAACCAAAACCATGGCAAGCGTCGAAGAACTAAAAACACTCGTACCGGGACAAACCAACACTGCCCTCGAAAAACCCGGAATGTACACCTAAACTACACCGCCTCACTTTCAACAGTGGGGCATTTCTTATGAAGCACACACACAACCTCTCCCCCACAGTCGTCGCACTCGACGGACCTTTTACCCACCAAATGTTGCACACCCGCGGAGTACGACTGCACGCAGCAACCTCCGCTGCTACGCAAACCGATCTCATTATTCTGCTTCACGACGGCTACGGCGGCTGGTTCGACTACCGCCACTGCATTCACCGCCTCGCCCAACACGGCTTCCACGTCGCTGCCATTGATCTACGCGGCTACGGCATGAGCGACAAACCACCCACCGGCTACGAAATCCGCTACGCCACCGGCGATATTGCTGGCGCCATTCGCACACTCGGACATGAACGCGCCCACGTTTTCGGCGCCGGCGTCTCCGCCACCATTGCCTGGGTGCTCGCCACCAGCCACCCCGGTCACGTGCGCTCCATCGGCATTGTCGACGGTCTACACCCAGTAGAAATGCGCCGCGCACTAGCCTACCGCCCCTGGGAGCGAATCTCGCTTCCGGGAGCAGACCCCATCGAACGCGACCTGCGCGCTGCCACCACCACCGCATTCCAAGCAACAGAGCGTTTCGACGAAGAACTCCTGCTACGCCACAAAGCCTCCCAGATAACATCCGCTTCCGGGGCACGCGCAAAAACACTTAAGCTTTCCCTAGCACGCCCGCCAGTAAAATGGCTCAACCTTACTGTCGAAGTACCAGTACATATGCTTGTCGACGACTCGCCACGCAGTACCCGCATGCTTGCCCTCGCCCGGAAGCGAGCACGCAGTCAGCTCGTGGTAGAAAACGTTGACAGCATGCGCCCGCATCTTGAGTCTCCGGAAGCGTTTGCTGCTTCCGTAGCAGGTTTTATGGCCTAATTTAATGGTTTACGCACTCACCGGTGTCAACGATGGTATTCAATGCGGTGATATCGCCAATAGCAGCTCGGACTTCCTCAGCGGTAAGAACATAGCCAATGTCACTACTATCTACTGAGGCTCCGAATACAACACCGAGAACAGCGCCATCATTGTTGACCATTGGACCACCTGAATTCCCCTGACGGATAGTTCCACGAACTGTATAAGCTTCGCGCTCAACTCTTCCGGAAGCGTAAATATTAGGTCCAGAGATTGTAATGCGATCATTAATGCGTGCTGGAGCAGCTTCAAAAGGACCAGATTCTGGAAAGCCCATCACGATGGCATCATCGCCGGTTTCTGCCGGGCTGTCTGCCCAGTTAAGCGTCGGCAAGCCAAGACCATTGGCCTTTAGTACAGCAATATCAAGCTCGGCGTTATAGTAGACTACTTCAGCGTCGAAAAGCCCGGTGACTGTGTCTAAAGCAACGAGATTAGTGCCGGCAACAACATGCGCATTAGTAACTACATAATCGTCGGCAATAACAAAACCAGAGCCCATCAAACGACGATCACACCCCTGCGCCTCACCGAGGACATGAACTGCGCTCGGACGCAACTGTTCAACTAGCGCAGTATTAGCTACCTTGATCGCAGGTGCTTCAACCCGCACCGACGTGTTCCCGGAAAAGGGGCTCACTAGCGGAGGCAGCCCAGACTCGCTCAGCATCGCCGAAATTCTTGATGGCAGCGTATGAAGCATAGAAGGCGCGTAATTATCGGTAAAACTAAGTATCTTCGAATTACGAATCCCTACCGCTACCGGGGTCGATTGCAACGCCGTAGTAAGCGGGATCGCAACCAACCAAACCACAATCAGCGTCGCTAATGCCTGAAATACTGCCCCTACAGAAGAATCCACAAAAAGAAACGACTTTAATCGCATCCGTTCGCGTAACGACGCACCCAACACACCCCCGGTAAGGTTTCCTAGCCCAGCAAGCAAGATCACCACAGCCAGCGCCAATAAAAAACGCAGCGCGGTCGAATCAGTCCACGACATCACAAACGGCGCCGCCGCCGCGCCACAGATTAAACCAGCCAACACCCCAACTGCTGAAAGCACGGAAGCAAATGCACCCTGCCGCCACCCGGAAAGGATTGCCAAAATAAGCGCAATGCCGATAATCGTATCGACGACAGAACCAGCAGACACAGCTTAATGAGCCCTTTCTCTATCGTGGAATGCTCTTAGTGTTTTTCGTTATTGCGCGAATCACGCAAAACATCCATCAAATCGTAGCGTGTTCGGTGATCCCACGGTTCTTGCCATCCCGCTTGTTGAAAAAATGTGTCCAGCAGTCCACCGGTAAGCCCCCAGATAAGATAACCGTCGTAACGAAAAGCTGGCCCAGACCAATCATCGAAACCAACCAGAAGGCGATTAGTCGGGTCAAGCAAAGCATGCACATCAGCTAAAAAGACATCATCAGCTTCACCAGGATCAACCACCCCCACCACGCTAGGAGTATGCCAATAGGCCACAATAGGATGCACCGGGTCACGGTTAATTCGCACATTAACCTCATCAAGCTGCGCCAAGGGAGTGACTGTACGACGATCCAGGCCAGTCTCCTCCCAAGCTTCACGCAAAGCAGTATCCACTATATCGGTGTCTTCCGGGTCAACACGCCCTCCCGGAAAGGCTATCTGTCCAGAATGCGTGCGTAGCGACGGAGAACGATGAGTCAGCAAAACCCGAGCATCCCCCGGAAGCGATTGTGCATCACTGCTTCCGGAAAAAAGCATCAACACCGCCGACTCTCGCCCTGGCATTAGCCGGCGATTAATATGCTGAAGACGCTGATCATCAAAAAGACGTAACCATGGTGGTGTGCTCATACAATTGCTTCCAATACTGTGGTTTCTAGTTGGTCATAGGTGTCAAAAACACGTGGGATGAAGGTCACAACTTTCCCTTCCGGATCAACGATGATAGTGATGGGAACCACTGCAGGTAGTCCCAACATACCGGCAAAAGAGTTGTCATTATCTTGATAACTAGGCAGGTGCAGACCAAGATCGGTCAATAATGCGGCCGCCTGCGATGCTGAGGGATCCGCATGTACCCCCACCACATTAAGCTCTGGATGATGCTGTGCAAGTTCGTCGAAAAGCGGTAATTCAGCCCGGCAAGGCTGGCACCACCAGGCCCACAACGTAACAACAGAGTACTTCTTCCCGGAAGCGACTTTTTTTCCGCCAAGGCAATCCAAAGCGACTGCCGCTAGCGTCTCACCAGGGCAATCTGGACGATCAGCAATTTCTGTAGGCTGTGCCACGGTTTCATCAGTTGCTTTCGTAGGCAGAAGAAGCGCAGCAAATATTGCGAGAATAACGAGAAAGCCCAGCGTTGAAAAAAGAAGTGTTTTACGCATTTTTACCTGCTAGCGACAAAACGAAAGGGTCTTTAACCAAATCAGCCGCTTCCGGGGAGAGATCGCCAATGCCACGGCTTGGGCACAAATGTGAGATAAAACATGCCCCGCATGCTGGCTTCCGGGAGTGGCAGACGCGACGGCCGTGGAAAATGACTCGGTGGGAAAACATTGTCCATTGTGCTTTCTCGATTAGTTCGCTGATGTCGCGTTCAACTTTCACCGGATCCGTGTGTTCAGTAAGTTCAAATCGGCGCATAAGCCGGCCGAAATGGGTATCTACAGTCAGTCCCGGAAGACCAAAAGCATTGCCGCGAACTACGTGAGCAGTTTTGCGCCCTACCCCCGGAAGCGAAATCAGATCGTCAAGCGCTTCCGGAATCTCGCCACCAAAATCGCTCAACAGTTTCTGCCCCATCCCGATCAGGTGCTGTGCTTTCGCTTTATAAAATCCGGTTGGGCGAATTATTTCTTGCAGTTCTGCCTCATTTGCGCTGGCGTAGTCTGCAGCGGTTGGATAGCGCTGAAATAATGCCGGGGTTACTTGGTTAACGCGCACATCGGTGCATTGGGCAGAAAGAATCGTTGCAACGGTTAGCTCCAGCGGGTTGGTGAAATTGAGCTCGGCTCGCGCGGTGGGGTAGCCGCGGGCAAGCTCGCGATTAATTTTGCGTGCCCTACGTTTTCGTGCCAGCGGTGTCTCCTTGAAAGCCATGAGACTTAAGCATATTAGCTTGATCTGTTGACACGCCAACTATACTTCTTCTGTTATGAGCATTATTTCAGTTCTCGTTGTCCCGGTAGGCATTGCCGTTTTTCTTGGCTTCATGGACAAATTGGAGCAATATATTCTCGGGGACTAATTTCGGGGTCAACCTGATGCGTATTTCTGTACTCAGACCAAAATCCCTTCCATATGCAAACGATTGTAATTATATCCTTCAGAAATGCACTCAAGCACGCACAATAGCTTTTCGACGTAAAATACAAGGTTGACATATCCATAATCTATTTGCCCCCGATTCCCCCTTGAAATGATGCTTAAATAAAACCGGTGTTTTTGGGTGTCAATGTTAATTATTTCATAGTAAAGTGAGCTAAAAGACACTAAAGATGCATTTGGCTCACCCGTATGAGCCATCACCCCAGAAAGAGGAATACTCATCGTGGAAGCAGTGCACGACATCCTTTCCCGCGCCGGGATTTTTCAGGGCGTCGATCCCATCGCCGTCAATAATCTCATTCAAGACCTCGAAACGGTTCGGTTTCCACGCGGGGCTACCATCTTCGAGGAAGGCGAGCCTGGTGACCGTTTGTACATCATCACTTCTGGAAAAGTAAAGCTTGCCCGCCACTCCAACGATGGCCGAGAAAACCTACTAACCGTTATGGGCCCTTCAGATATGTTCGGCGAGCTATCTATCTTCGACCCAGGGCCACGTACCTCCTCAGCCGTCTGTGTAACTGAGGTTCACGCAGCTACTATGAACTCTGAAATGCTGCGTCATTGGATCAATACCCATCCGGAAATCTCAGAGCAGCTACTGCGTGTACTTGCTCGTCGCCTACGCCGCACCAATGCCTCACTGGCAGATCTCATCTTCACCGATGTTCCAGGCCGCGTAGCAAAGACACTACTGCAACTAGCTAACCGCTTTGGTTCTCAAGAAGGCGGGGCTTTGCGTGTTAATCACGATCTTACTCAAGAAGAAATTGCCCAGTTGGTCGGCGCTAGCCGGGAAACTGTAAATAAAGCGCTAGCAACCTTTGCGCATCGCGGATGGATTCGCCTCGAGGGTAAATCCGTACTTATTGTAGACACTGAGCACTTAGCAAAACGCGCTCGCTAGTTTATTAAATCCGCAGGCCGCCGGTATTTTACCGGTGGCCTTTTTCGTTCTTTAGCACATTTTTATTAAGAATAAAATAGAACATAACATTTTCGATAAAATCTGTGGAATTCTCATGTGAGAGATACCTCATTTCTCATAGTTTTCCACAGATTTCATAGCAGGTCTTGCAGAAAGACGAAAATCATTTTAACGTCAAGCTATGAATATTTTCGAACTTCTTACTTCTGTTTCCCGTCTGGGTATCGCACTTATCGTGGCTGTTCATACCAGCAAAAACTCCGCCGACGAGCTGTCAATGCGTTTTGGTAGTCCGCCGAAGGTTATTCGCGACTGGCAGAGATTAGGTAAATTTTTATTTAGTCCTACTACACCGAAGAAAACTGCCTCGGAAGCAGAACGGGAAGAATACCGTGCCGATTTGGAACGATTAATAAAAATCCGCGATATTGCACAACGTGATGAATTAAGCGTGGATAAGCTATGTACAATTTTCAAATACGTCAAACAACTGCGTACCGACGTCACCACAACCCGCACCCAACTGTTTCTAGAGCTAGTTACGCAAGCAAAACGTCTTAGCTGGACTGAACTTAATGCACAGGCTAAAGACCGCACACGTCAGCTCAATAAAAGCAGCTCTTTTCACCCAACGACGCGAGCAAATCTTTCTGCTGTCGATGGGGAAGGAAACCGATATCTGACCGCACGCTTCGTCGAAAAGCAATTTTCCGATATCGCTGAATACATAAATGTCCAAGTCAAAGCACAACAAACCCATCGAAGCGGGCGCACCGACAGCCACATCCGTGGAGATGTTATCCTCAAGATGCTGCGCGAGGGCATGACCCCGCTTCCGGAAGCGACTCCGAATAAATGCAATTGCACAAATATTTGCACCTGCTCAGACAACAACACCCTGCGTCAAAAAGGACTTGAGCCCTGCGCGATTATGTTCGCCAGTGAGCTCTTTAACGGTACTGAGCGCAAGGCTTTTAGCCTAACTGATGGGCGCACAATCTACGAGCGTATCGACGACAAACTCAGCAATCATGGCTGGGCAGTGGTCTACGACGATCTAACGCTACAACCCGAGGTCGCGGTACGAATCGAGCGACGCTGGTTCAATACCAAACACATCGCCATGGCATCCGCACACCAAATCCTGTGCGCCCACCCAGACTGCACCGAACAAGCGCGCTTCGGGCAAGGACATCATATTGTTGATTTTTCCCAAGGCGGGGCAACTACCATAGAGAATCTCGCCATGTTATGCCCGCGCCACCACCGTGAATGCACCACAAAACGCGCCCGTATCCAACGCAACAATCAAGGCGAATTGGAATGGGTATACTTCTCTTCCGGAAAAGCACGCGTCAACCACATGCCAGTTCGCCGACTTTCTGCCGGAGAATTAGTCAAACTCTACGCCGACAGTATCGCGCATCCAGTATATGCAGCCGCGTAAGTTACTGCTGTTGCGCTAAATAGCGCAATGCTACCCGAGTAGACTGTTCCGCAGCGCCACGAAGCACAGGATCGACATCGTCATATATTTCGTCGATAAGCTGTTTTAGCGGCATGTCCTGACCAAACTTTTGCTGTGCCGCACGAATCTGATCAAGACGTTGCTGACGCCGACGGATATACCACCGCGCGTAACTTGAAACGTCCTCGCCGTCGGGCCCATGCCCCGGAAGCAACTTTACGTTTTTGCCACGTTTCTCCAACAATTCAAGCGTATGCAAATAATCACCTAAATTACCGTCAGTTTCCGAGATCATAGTCGTATGCCGACCAGCAATCGTATCACCGGTAATAATCCCTTCCAGAGTGGATTCATGCGGACTACCCGACCACACAAAAAGACACACTGAATCTGCCGTATGCCCTGGAGTATGCACGACTTCAAGCTGCGGAGTGACCCCATCAACAGTGATGATCTGGCCGTCGAAAAGCGCTTCCGGGGTGGCAATACAGTAGGAAGGATCAAAAGCAGCAACAGGTGCACCAGTAAGCTGACGGAAGCGAGGTGCCCCGTCAGCATGATCATGGTGGCGATGAGTAAGAAGAATCAGGCCGACCTCGTGTGCTTTAGCATTCAGAACATTAAGATGCCCCTCATCGTCCGGGCCTGGATCAATCACGATACTATGTGAGTCCTCTGGGGCGCGCACCACCCACGAATTAGTCCCCTCCAATGACGCATACCCAGGATTCGGGCACAATACGACGCCAACAGAGGGGGTAACTGGACGCAGTAGGCTATAAGCAGGATGCTCCATAGCAGTTAGCTTAGCGAAGCTCGACGATAACCTCGACTTCTACTGGCGCATTGAGTGGAAGCTCGGCTACCCCCACAGCAGAACGTGCATGTTCCCCGGAAGCGCCGAATACTTCCGCCATAAGGTTAGATGCACCATTAATCACTGCCGGTTGGCCACCAAAGCCTTCCCCGGAAGCGACGAATCCAACAACTTTAAGCACCCGAGCAACATTATCGATCCCAACCAGCGCATCAATTGCAGCTAGCGCGTTTAACGCAGCCTGACGCGCATAATTTTGACCCGCTTCCGGGGAGACATCAACACCTAGCTTTCCGGTAGCAGGAAGCACGCCGTCAACAAACGGAAGCTGCCCAGATGTCCACACCTGGTTTCCAGTTTTGATTGCCGGAACGTATGCGGCCACGGGAGCGGCTACTGTAGGCAGCTCAATGCCTAGTTCGCGAAGTCTTTCCGATGGGCGCATTTACTGCACCTCACGCTTGAGATAAGCCACCACGTTTTCTGGGTTAGGGCCGGGGACGACGCTAACAAGTTCCCAGCCGTCTTCACCCCAGGAGTCGAGAATTTGTTTAGTGGCATGAGTGATTAAAGGCACAGTTGCATATTCCCATTTAGTCATGGAAATAAGGATACGTCACTGTCTAGAGAAGGTTGTAGATTTCTCCACCATTTTCTATGTAGTCTGCCCAACTTTTAATGTGTGGGTTGTTACGCAAAATGGCTCGACGCTGGCGTTCGGTAAGTCCTCCCCAGACACCGAATTCAACCTTGTTATCTAATGCATCGGCGCGGCATTGGTTGAGCACTGGACACTGGCGGCAAATCATTGCAGCACGACGTTGTGCCGCACCTTTAACAAAAAGTGCATCTGGATCACCATGGCGACAGTTTGCTTGACTAACCCAATCACCACATTCAACCGAAGACGCCAACGATACGTACGGGCTGTGCTGAGTCTCGTTAGCAATTGTTGTGGTCATGGATTTTCTCCTATGTTTCGCTAGTTGATAGAAGGTCGCGGCCGAATAAAGCTTTACGCATTTGTAAGTGTATTCACAAATGCCCCGTCTAGTCGAATGCATCACACTTTGTGGGGGTTTACCCCATTCCCCCTTCGTCGCAAAGCCAAGTAGGGTAAATGAGGTGACCGTCTGGAATTCTTTAACTAAGCTCGTTGCCGCTACTGCCGCTATTGGCGTAGCCGGTGCCATTGCAACCGCACCTGTGGCAGCTATTTCTGCCGTCGCCGTGGAACGAACCAACGACACTATGCAATCGAATTTGGAAGATCTCACCGTTGCCCAAACACCGGGAGTAACTACCATCACGGATAAAAACGACACGCCCATCGCATGGTTATACACACAGCGTCGTTACGAAATAACTAGTGAACAAATCTCCCAGACCATCAAAGATGCCATTGTCGCGATCGAGGATCGACGTTTCTATGAGCACAACGGCGTAGATATCCAAGGCAATTTACGCGCAATTGCCACCAACTTATTAGCCGGCGGGGTCGAACAGGGTGCCTCGACAATTGACCAGCAGTATGTAAAAAACTATCTCCTACTGGTGGCATCGGCAACCGAAGACGAACAGACTGCCGCCACCGAGACCTCGATCCCACGTAAGCTACGCGAAATGCGCATGGCCAGTGCTATCGACGCGCAACTTAGCAAAGACGAAATCCTTACCCGCTACCTCAATCTCATCCCCTTTGGCAATAACGCCTACGGTATCGAAGCAGCTGCACAAACTTATTTTGGTATCCCGGCAGCTGAACTCAATGTGCCACAATCAGCAATGCTGGCCGGTATTGTGCAGTCGTCGTCGTATCTAAACCCGTACACCAACCCGGAAGGGGTCACCGAGCGACGCAACACAGTGCTACAAGCAATGGTGGACGCCGGTGTTCTCGCCCCGGAAGCGGCAGCAAGTTTCTCACTAGAGCCTCTCGGTGTTCTCGAAACCCCAACTAACTTAGCCAACGGCTGTATCGCTTCCGGGGACAGTGGGTTTTTCTGCGACTATGTTCTGCGCTACCTCGACGAAAAAGGCCTAAGCACCGACCAGCTCACCCGTGGCAGCTACACGATTAAAACCACTTTGGATCCAGAAATTCAGGCCGTTGCGCATGAAGCCGCTTCCGGACAGGTAAACGGACAAACCAACGGTGTAGCCGAAGTCATGAATATTATCGCTCCTGGAAAGGACTCCCGAAACATTTTGGCGATGACTTCTTCGCGTAGCTACGGGCTTGATCTTGAAGCCGGCGAAACCGTCTTCCCACAAGCATCGTCGTTAGTTGGTAATGGTGCAGGCTCGATTTTCAAGATTTTCACCGCTGCTGTAGCCCTTGAACAGGGATATGGCCTGAACACCATGCTTAACGTGCCGGCGCGTTACGAGGCTGTGGGACTCGGTGAGGGCGGAGCCGCCAACTGTCCTGCAAACACCTATTGCGTGGAAAATTCGGGTTCCTACGCACCACAAATGACGCTACGTGACGCTCTCGCATACTCTCCCAACACTACTTTTGTGCAGCTTATTGAGCGAGTAGGCGTAGAGCCTGTGGTGGATCTTTCTGTGAAAATGGGACTACGTAGTTACGCACAGGAAGGAACTTTCGACGGCACCAGCTCCATTGCCAACTATGTCAAGGACCACAACTTAGGTTCCTATACTCTTGGCCCAACAGCGGTCAATGCTCTGGAATTATCCAATGTCGCAGCGACACTCGCTTCCGGGGGCGTGTGGTGTGAGCCAAATCCCGTCGATAAGGTCACTGATGCTTCCGGAAACGAGATTTATATCGAACGCCCGGCCTGCGAGCAAGCCCTCAGTGGCGAAATTGCTGATGCGCTAGTTAACGGCATGAGCGACGACTCGATCAAGGGAACCGCTACCGATGCGGCTCGCGCCTATGGTTGGAACTCACCATTAGCCGCCAAAACTGGCACCACCGAGTCTCACTATTCTTCTGCCTTTTTAGGCCTGAATGACAATTTTGCAGCCGCAACTTACATCTATAACGACGGCACCTCTAATTCACCACTGTGTACTGGCCCAGCTCGTCAATGCGGCTCCGGCACCATGTTTGGTGGCAATGAGCCTGCGCGAACCTGGTTCGCTGCTGCTTCTCGTCTCGGCGCAGCCCAAGGAGCGCTTCCGGGATATGATTTGAGTTTTGATCAGGGCGCAGGCGCTAGCTTGAGTTCTCGCTACGCTGGTCGACCAATTGCGGATGTGCGCAGAGAGCTTGAGGAACAGGGGTATTCAGTATTAACTCAATTAGCTCCCGGAAACGGAATTGCCCGCGACGATGTGGTGCGTGTCGAAGCCACGCTGCCACTTCGCCGGGGTTCGACGGTAACTGTTTATGTCTCTGATGGCACGACCACACGCCCCACACCACGAGAGGTTACTCGACCTGAGCCGCAAGCTAACGATATCCAAGACAATATCGAAAGCTTGCTTCAGCAGTTGCTCGGCGGGCGTTAGTTGCCCAGGGCTGCGCGCACGG
Source organism: Corynebacterium kutscheri (assembly GCF_000980835.1). Taxonomy (NCBI): domain Bacteria; kingdom Bacillati; phylum Actinomycetota; class Actinomycetes; order Mycobacteriales; family Corynebacteriaceae; genus Corynebacterium; species Corynebacterium kutscheri. The sequence goes on along the minus strand of NZ_CP011312.1, from coordinate 182,153 downwards.
CCGTCGATAGGCGTTTTCCGTCAACTCTTCCGGAAGCTTTTTCTTGGGCTAGCTTCATCACCTGGCCCATCGTGGCCTCGCCTGGTATGGCGGCGATCACCTCTGCAACCAGTGTGTTGAGGCTGTCGTCATCAAGCTGAGCGGGCTGGTAGGTCTCGAAGACGCTGGCTTCGAAAAGTTCTGCGTCGGCAAGCTCTTGGCGACCATTTGCAGCGTAGAGCTCAGCGGATTCACGACGCTTTTTGATCTCACGGGCAATGATTTTCAGTGTTGTGGCGTCATCGACATCATGTTTTGTACCATTGGTTTCTTCCTGCTGGATGGCTGCGAGCAGCATGCGCAAGGCGCCGGTACGTTGTTTATCGCGTGCTTTCATAGCAGCGGTCATATCTTCACGGATGGTTGCTTTTAAGGTCATAAAGTTGGAGTGTACTAGGGTTATGGAGGTGTCGATGTTCAAAACTGCCCTAGGGGTTACCGCCGCTACTACCGCCTACGCGGTCTATGAGACCACTCGCTTCCGGTTAAAGGAAGTCAGTGTGCCACTACTGGCAAAAGGTACACTACGCGCTAAAGAAAGCTTTAACATTTTGCATATTTCGGATCTGCATATGATCCCCAACCAGACCGCAAAGCAACAATGGGTCGCCGAACTGGATAAATTAAACCCAGATCTAGTGATTAACACCGGCGATAATCTTTCCGACGAAAAAGCCGTCCCTTATGTATTACAAGCGCTTAACCCGCTACTGCGCCGCCCTGGACTGTTTTGTTTTGGTACCAACGACTACTGGGCGCCGCGGATGGTCAACCCGCTGATCTACCTTACCGGAAAGAAACGTACGCCGTCACAGATTGATCTTCCCTGGCAGGGCATGCGAGCGGCTTTTATTGAACACGGCTGGCTTGATGCTAATCAAGCACGACATGAGTTCACTGCTGGCATTAAAATTGCAGCCGCCGGGGTGGACGATCCGCATCATGATCTCGACGATTACGACCAGATCGCAGGTCCTCCCAACCCGGAAGCGGATTTAGCTATTGCTTTGTCGCATTCTCCTGAACCGCGCGTGCTGCGTCGTTTTGCTGCCGACGGCTACGACATTTCCTTTTCCGGGCACACTCACGGCGGCCAAATCGCGCTTCCGGGAGAAAGAGCGATCGTGACCAACTGTGGAATTGATCCTAAACGCGCTTCCGGGTTGCATACCTTCGACGGCATGGCCATGCATGTTTCCAACGGCCTCGGCCAGTCCAAGTTCGCCCCGGTGCGTCTGTTTTGTCGGCCGTCTGCAACTCTGGTGCGTGTTACCGAGCGTCGCTAGCTTAACGCTGGCAAAACACTAGCTAGTTAGCTGCTTTTTTGCGCCAGCTTTCGCTGAGGAGTAAGTTCAATTTACGACCACGGGATATGGCGCAGCTTGGTAGCGCACCTCGTTCGGGACGAGGGGGTCGCAGGTTCAAATCCTGTTATCCCGACCATAAGCGAGTCTAGATTCTGCCTTTTAGCGCAGCGATCAGGCTCGCTTTTTACTTGCCTCAAAAGAGCTTTTCGACGCACAATCCTCGCGTCTATCTAACTCGCAGCACTACTCCCGCTGACACCGCACCTAATGCACCTAACACGCCAATCGCTAGCCAGAGCATGGCCATCGAGCCACCGTTGCCAAGTGTTGTTATCGCGGTAGTGGCATAATTCAAGGGTAATAGCCCTGCTAGTACCTGCCACAGCGTATCAACGCTCTGTGTTGCTGCACGCGTCCACACCCAACCAATAACGGCCACCTGTGCGATAGCCGCCACAACCACCCCCGGAAGCGACTTTTGTCCGAGAACGCGCACTGCCGCCTCAGTGCCAAGCGCCGTGACCACAGCGAGCAAAAGCCCTACCCCAGCGATTGCACTAGCTACGCCAACACCAACGCCGATACCAATCAGCGCCGCCAAAAAACCGGTCATAGCAGCAAGACACAAGCTAACAAGTATCACCACTCGCCCACGACGGCCAAGCACACCGAGCATTACTCCGGCAGCAATAAGGAAAGCATAAAGCGGGGCGAGAGTGCGTGTAACAGTCGCTTCCGGGGTACCAGCTTGCGCTCCCGGAAGCGCCCGTTGAATCCCAGCGATCTTCTCCTTATTGTTATGTGCCATCGTATTCAGCCGCTGCGCACCGGTATCTAGCTGGGTGACTCCGGCAATGGCCGCATCTACCCCGCCCGCGAGTTCATCTAGCCCGGAAGCGAGTTCTTGCGCGCCTTTGGTGGCGGTGTAGATGCCGTCGTGGTAGCCATAGCCAGCGACATCAAGCTGATTGGCTAATTCGCGGCTTCCGGTGCGTAGTCGTTCTAACTCGGTAATCGTGGCCGGGTCAAAGTGAAAATTTTCTACCTGTTGGCTAAAGCCATCAAGTTGTTCACGGAATTCGACGGTGTCTTTATCGGTAGCTCCGGCGATCTCGGCACGCACTTGATTAATGGCGGTCAGGATCTGTCCGCGCACGGCTTCTAACCCCACAAGCTGGCTCACCGCAGTGTCAATACCGTTGGCAATCTCGGTAGCACCATCGCCAAGTTGTCCGGTGCCGGCTTGTAATTGGATAAGTCCGTCGGCAAGCTGGCGAGCGCCGTCTCGTGCGCTCAGTGCGCCTGCTCCTAGTTCGTTTGCGCCGGATGTAAGTTGGTTGGTGCCGTCGACAAGCTGGCTGATACCGTCGACAAGAAAACCAGATTGAGTCGTTGCTTCACCAGTGGCACGACGTGCGTCGACAAGCTGGGCATCGTCGATTGCGGTGGGTGCGGCGGTGGCTTCCTGTGCGTTCCATGTTTCGGATAGGTCGTGGCCAGCAAAGTAGGCAGCACCAAAAAGCAATGGAGCGCTAAGCAAGGTAGCGGCGACGATGCGACGAGCATTCATAGTGCTTCACACTAACGCTCTTACGTTCCCTTTTGTCACAGGCGCACCGATGGTCATGCAGTTTTGCTTGCTGATAGAGTAAGACAGGTTCACTATTGCCCATCGAAAGTTTTTATCCAACCAACCTCTTTGTCTGTCTCTTTCCGGGGAGTGACGGGAGTGAAGAATTTTAATAGGTGTGAAGACTCTGTGACCTTACTCTATGTCATTGTGCTAGCTGTCCTTGCGCTGGCCAGCGCACCCTTGTTGGTCCGGATCTGTGATCGATTAGCAGGCTGGCTGCTAGCTGCTATTTTCCTTATCACTGCCGGAGTTCTCTTCCGGGATCTGCCCCCTGACGGTACCGCGCTAACCTACCGCGTTACCTGGATTCCCGATGTGCTGGGCGCCGGTGTCGACATTAATTTTGCCCTGCGTGCAGATGCTTTAAGTATTTTCTTCGCATTGCTCGCACTGTGCATTGGCGCAGTTGTGTTTGTTTATTCGGCAGCATATTTGCCTAAAAAACATGGCACCACCAGCTTTTATACCCTTATGACGGCGTTTATGGCCTCAATTTTGCTGTTGGTTTTTGCCGATGACGCCTTCGTGTTGTTTATCGCTTGGGAGCTGGTATCACTCGCGTCCTTTATGCTGATTGCTCGCTCGGGTGGCAAAGGTGGTGAGCAAGGCTCGCAGCGCACCTTGATCCTTACTTTTATTGGTGGGTTGTCTTTACTGGTGGCTTTAGCAGTTGCTTCTGCACACGCTGGGACAACCAGTATTTCTGGGATTTTGGCGGCTGATTTCTGGGCGCAGCAGCCCACATTAACTGCCACGCTTGCCGTGTTGATCGCGGTAGCTGCGTTTACCAAGTCTGCGCAGTTGCCATTTCATTTTTGGCTTCCGGAAGCGATGGCGGCTGCTACTCCTGTGTCAGCGTTCTTGCACGCGGCAGCTGTGGTCAAGGCGGGTATTTATGTTTTGCTGCGTTTTAGCGCGGTTTTTCATGATGTGCGTACGTGGAATCTACTGCTGATTGTTATCGGCATGTTCACTGCTGTGATGGCGGCTTTCTTTGCTATCCAAAAGACCGATTTAAAAAAGCTTACGGCGTATTCTACGGTCTCACATTTGGGCTGGATTGTGGCTACTATTGGCGTGGGTACTCCGGTGGCACTGGCTGCTGCTTTAACGCATACGCTTGCCCACGCCTTGTTTAAGTCCAGTTTGTTTATGCTTATTGGTGTTGTTGACCATCAAACTGGTACTCGTGAGGTGACTCGGTTAGGTAGTTCTTGGCGTCAACTACCGTTTACTTTTGCTTCTGTGGTGATTGCTGCTGCTTCTATGGCTGCCGTGCCGCCATTGTTTGGTTTTATCTCTAAAGAATCCCTGTTGGAAGCGTTCACTGAGGCACCGTTGTCTAGTGCTGGAGTGGTTTTATTGCTGCTTTCTGCTGGCATTGGCGCGCTTTTTACTTTTACTTATTCTGCTCGCATTGTCTTCGATGGTTTTATCGACGGTGAGCGTGATATGAGTGAAGTCAAGGAAGCAAAACTGCGCCTATGGTTGCCAGCTGCGCTTCCCGGTATGATGTCGGTGCCCATTGTGGCGTTTCTTTCGCTTTTCGACGATCCCATCAACGCAGCCGTTAGTACTATTTCCACTAATCCGCATTCCCACCTTGGCCTCTGGCATGGTCTCAGCGTGCCCTTTATGATCTCGGTGGCGGTATTGGTTCTTGGCACGCTAGGGGTGGTGGTGCGCCACCGGATTTGGGCTGCGCTTAGCGGTAAGAAGTTGGCGCCAATAAGTGGTAATACTGCGCTAAGAAACATCAATCAGGGGCTTTCGTCGATAGGCGCTTATCTAGGAAAGATGGCGGATTCGGTTGCCCCTACCAGGCATTTGGCCGCCATGTTCTTGCTGTTAATTATTTTTGGTTGCTTCTATCTTGTCCCTGGTCTTATTCATGGCGGTATTGACTCAGTAGCGTTAAGCCCACGGCTAGCAACCGATCGTTGGACAGACCTTGTGCCGCTGGCCATTATTACCATTGCGACTATTGGTGTGGTGCGCACTAGGCGTCGGCTCACGGCGGTGGTTTATATCGGCGCGGTTGGGGTAGGCGTGACCTTGCAGGTGCTTTTATTAGGTGCCCCAGATGTTGCTCTTACACAATTCATGGTGGAAGCCTTAGTCGTGGTCATTATGATGATGGTGGTTCGCCAGCAACCAAAGAATTTCCACCGGCCACGTCGTTCCCAACACGCCTTGGGCATTGCTCTTGGTGTAGGCGTGGGGGTATTTACTTTCCTTGCGGTGTGGGTTTTGCTCTCGCGTCACCAGCGCAGCGAGCTAGCTTTGTGGTATCTCCAGCAGGCTCCAGAGATTTCTGGTGGCGATAACGTCGTTAATACTATTTTGGTGGAGTTCCGTGGTTTCGATACCTTAGGTGAGCTCTCCGTATTAGGTATGGCAGCGATCGCAATTGCGGCAGTTATTACGTCCATGCCACGTTATCCTTTTGCCCCTGGTACCCATCCAGCACCTTTTGACCAGGCCACGCTTAATTCCATTCCGTTGCGCACGTTGCTGAAATTCCTCACCCCGATCCTTATTATGCTCTCGGTGATGATCTTCTGGCGCGGCCATAATTCCCCCGGTGGCGGTTTTATCGCTGCCCTGGTTGCTGCGGCAGCGATGATGCTGAGCTATTGTTCGCAACCACGCGACAAGCAGATTTTTCCGGTTCGCTTACCCATCTATCTCACCGGTGTGGGTATCTTAACTGCTGTGAGTGCCGGTTTACTTGGTTTGCTGCATGGTTCTTTTATGTACGCCATCCACGGACATTGGGCTGGTCAACACTGGACTACATCCATGATCTTCGATGTTGGTGTCTATTTGGCGGTGTTGGGCATGGTATCCATGGCGATTAATGCACTCGGCGGCTATCTACGTCCTGGTATGGATTACGCCGATCTCAACTATAACCGGCAGGATTCTCCACTTGCTTCACTGCCTAAGGTTGGCCATCTCGACGATTTCTCTAATCCCCGTGGTTCCTGTTCTGAGTACACAGACCAAAAATTACGTAACAAAGCCCGCAAGGCCAGTGCCATGCTTATCGACGACAGCAACCAACACATCACCGAGTCCGGAAAGGAGAAATAAATGATTCTTGCACTCATTATCGCAATTCTCGCTTCCGGGGGCGTGTACCTGGTTCTACAACGCGGGATGCTGCGCATTGTCATTGGTATGACCTTGATTAGTCATGCCACCAACCTGCTTATTCTCGCGATTGGTGTGCCCGCCTGGCGTGGCGAGCCGTTCCCTAGCCGGACCGCACTCAGCGACGCTGCTGATCCGATCCCTCAGGCCTTCGTACTGACTGCCATTGTGATCGCCATGGCAACCACAACGTATATGCTCACCCTGTCTGGTTTGGGCCGTTCCGATGACACCGAACCGGAAGAAGTTGCCGACGAAGATTCACCACTACAAACCCTGGGGCGTTCGACCACTAATGCCGAACTTGCCCAGGATGAGGCCTATACCGCTCGTCGTAACGCGTTAAAAAGCGAAACGGAGGCTAAGTAATGGATTATGTACTTCCCCTCTTTGTAGGTTTACCCCTTGCGACGGTAGCAATCGCCGCAATGGCTCCCTGGCGGTGGTTGCGAGATACGCTTGCACTGCTGACCCCGCTCGGCATTGTGATTGCGGGTTGTTTGCTGTTTGCTCAGGTCGCCCAGCATGGCACCATGGCGCATGCCATCGGACATTATGTTGGTGGCGTAGCGATTTCTTTTGCTGCTGATCCGTTTGCTGCGATCATGATTATCACCACCGCACTCGTAGCACTCTGCGCAAACTGGTTTGCCATTGTGGTGGGCGAAACCCGCTCTCGGTTTTATCCTTCACTTTCGCTTATGCTGCTCACCGGTGTTATGGGCGCGCTGCTTACTGCTGATCTCTTTAACTTCTTCGTCTTTATGGAGGTCATGCTGCTACCAAGTTATGCCCTCGTTGCAATGACCGGCACCTGGGCAAGATTAAGCGCTGGGCGTACCTTCGTGCTGGTCAATTTGGCCACCTCAACCCTGCTGCTGATCGGTGTCGCACTACTTTATGGTGTTGCTGGGGCAGTAAATATTGCTGCTCTTGCTGGAGCAGCGCGCGGTCATGGTTCCATCACCGTAGCAATGGGGGTCATTGTGGTAGCTCTGGTGATCAAAGCCGGTATTTTCCCGGTGCATACGTGGCTACCGCGTAGTTATCCGGCAACATCGGCCTCGGTCATGGGACTATTTTCTGCCCTGCATACCAAGGTTGCGGTATATATGCTGATGCGTATTTATGTCGTTATTTTCGATCTTGATTCCCGCTGGATGTGGCTGATTATCACCATCTGCGTGATCTCTATGATCGTGGGCGCTTTTGGTGGTTTGGGTGAGAAATCTATGCGCCAAATTCTTGCCTACCAAATGATTAATGGCATGCCCATGATTCTGGTGGTACTAGCTTTTACCCAGCGCAACCCTCAAGCTCTCATCGCTTCCGGAATCTTCTATGCACTACATCACATGATTACCCTTGGGTCACTCATTCTTACCTCTGGTGCAGTAGAAGAAACCTATGGCACCGACAAAATTAAGAAGCTATCCGGTATTGCTAGGCGCGATCCATTAGTGGCGGCAGTATTTGCTTCCGGGGCGTTTTCGGTAGTGGGCTTCCCGCCGTTTTCTGGCCTGTGGGGCAAAGTGTTTTTAATTCTTAGCATCGCTAGCGCAGATGCCTGGCAATCTTGGCTAGTAATCGCGGTGATTATCACTGCTAGCTTCGGTGCTTTCTTAGCCATGTTGCGGTTGTGGCGCAAGGTGTATTGGGGGGCTCCGATGCGTCACCTTCCGGAAACGCTTCGGGTTCCGTTTTCCCGGCTGGCTCCTGGTGCGGTGATGATCGTGATGTCTTTGTCTATGTTCATTTTCGCCGGACAGCTCTACCAGGCCACCAACCAAGCCGCTTCTGGTTTACTCGATGTCACTGGCTATCAGCAGGCGGTTCTTTATCAAGGCGAGCAACCTCCGGTAGCGGTTGTTACTGGTGATAATTTACAAGGAGGCCGCTAATGCATGCACTGATCTATATTGTGTGGCTTATTGGCCAGGTGATTATGGCCGCCTGGACGCTTTTTAAAGATACCGTTACCGGAAGCAAAAATATTGATCCTTGCGTTGTGCACTATCCACTGCGAATCCACAGTGATTTTCTTATCACTGCCTTCGCTGCTTCCATTACTGCAACACCGGGCACTTTGTCATTAACGCTGCATTCTCATAATGAACAGCGCTTCTTATATGTTCATGCGGTTGCTGGTGCCGATCCACAAGCGGTGGTTAAGGATTTAGCACATATGGAAGAGATGCTGAGCCCAAGGGTAAAAGATATTCCGCTTGATTGGTCTGCTGTGAGTGTCGAAAAGCCTGCTCCGGCACCGAAATGGGAGGATAACTGATGTTTGAGATTGTCACTCTTATTGGTATGGCAACTATGGCTGTTGGTATTCTGGCGACGATTATTTTAATGTTTCGCACTCCAGAGCAACTAACCCGCGCAGTTATTTCCGATATGGTGTTTTATTGCATGATCGGCTTTTATCTGCTGTGGGCGCTGCACAATGATACCCAAATCAACTATGAAATTGCATTGCTTGCCGCGCTTGTTGGTGGCGTATTGCCAACAATGAGTAATGCTCGCATTATTTCGAAGGGGCGCCGATAATGCTTTACGACGTTGCAGCGAGCCTGCTTATCATTGTGGCCAGCATGTTCACCCTAGCGACAATTATTGCGCTTTATCGCGCTCCCGATGCCTTGACCCGGGCAAACCTTATGGGTAATACCACCTCAGTAGCGCTACCGCTGATTCTTATCGCCAGCCTGATTAACGATATTGGTCAGGGTGATTTTTCGGTCGGGAATCTTATCCGGGTGGTGCTTACTATTGCCGGACTGCTCGTTATTTTGGCTATCGGAAGTTTTATTATGGGGCGCTCACTCTACGAAACCGAAGAATAAAAAAAATCCTGTTTGCTGAGGTGAGTAAACAGGATTTCTTCTTTTTTAATTAACTCTTTTTTAATTCCTCGATAGCCTGGTTGAGCACTGTCAGTGCTTTTTCGCTATCGGTTTCATGCAACAAAAACATGAGCTGTTTAAATGCTGCATGTAGTTTTTCATCAGCTGCTAGTCGAGCTTGCTCATTATCTGGGTGGTACCGATCCATAATTATTGACCAGTCGTTAGCATTTTCGGCAACCAGCTGTGCGCCGGCCTCGGTAATAGTGGCAAGCTTGCGGCCGGATTCAGTAGTGATCGTAATCAAACCCTCGTCTTCCAACATGGCCAGGGTGGGATAAATTGCGCCGGGGCTTGGGGTCCAATTATCTTGGGTTTTTTCCGCAATAGTGGTGATGATTTGGTATCCATGCATTGCTTCAGTGCTTAGCAGATACAAAATTACTGCCCGAAGATCGCCTTTCCCGGCGCGGCCACCGCGCCCTCGGCCTTTGCCTCTATGTCCGTGTCCACGTCCGTGATGTTCATGACCATGGAAGTGGGCATCTTCGCGGTCAAAGTGGCGGTGGTGGTGATGTGCGAAACGCATAATAGTCCTTTCCGTTAAGAAGTGTCGTTATCAGAGATACCGTTATATCGCTGATATATAAAGATATATCACTACATATCTTTATATCAATACCGACATAACAACTTTTAACACAAAAGAACATTTTTACCTGTTCAAAGGCACTATTTTTAATTATCGCTATCGTCGATAATCTATTCTTGATTCTGCGGTAATACGGAAATATGTCTCGGCACCACCGCTGCGTAAAAGTGGCTCGGCACGTTCGGTAATAAACAGTCCGTCGTCGATCATGCTGCGATCAAGGTGTACACCAATAACCTCGCCAAAGACCATCACTGATTCAGTCACCTTCCCGGAAGCGTCTTTAAGTTGTTCGATTTGGGTGAGTAGACATTCAAAAACTGCATGCGACTGCGCTACCTGGGGCACAGCAATAAGCCGAGAGGGCGCTTTTTCGATGCCCGCGAACTCAAATTCATCACCAGTAATCGGATCACTGGTAGCATCCATGGCCGCCAGTTGCGAAGTGGACACCATATTCCAACAAAACTGCCCCGTTGCTTCAATATTGCGTACTGAGTCTTTCCTACCAATGCTGGCAAAACCAATAATCGGTGGCTTACGGTTAAACACATTAAAAAACGAGTACGGTGCCAAATTTGCCTGTCCACTAGGTGACACCGAGGAGATCCAACCAATTGGCCGTGGCCCAATAATCGCATTAACCGGTGAGTACTGTAGCTCATGCTCACCAGTTGGTGCATAAAAATACTTATCCATCAGTTCTTGCCTACCGCCCTTAACACAGCCCATGCCTGCTTAATCATCTAAGCAGCGACCTCGTTTCCAATAACCCATAAACGACACATTACCGCGCGGAATACCAGCTTCTTTCACCAATAACCGACGCATTGTTGTTACTGCTGAGCACTCACCGGCAATCCAATAATAAGTATCTTCGGCAACTGCTTCTTCGGTTATTTCTTCACCGGCACTTGAATACACCGGTGTTTCCCATACTGGCGCTGCATCTGTTGTTAACAGCACTGGTGTTGCTGGAGCATGTACTAATTCGGCTACGGCTTGATTCAGCAGCTCGCCATGGTTTATCCCTGCTGGGCGTACCAGCCAATTCAGTGTGAGCGTATCAGGACAATCAAACTCTTGAATATCTGCCGCATCGGGCACCTCGGCAAAGGCGGTACCATAAAGCCCTGCTGGCCAATCAGCGATAATGCGGGCAATCGCAGGTACGGCTGTTTCATCGCCAAAGAGGAAAACCTGGCGGGCTCTTCCGGGAGCAAATTCAATGCCTGCGCCGGTGTCATCGTCACGATCAGGGGCAATGATAAGCAGTTGATCGCCTATTTTGGCGGTTTCTGCCCAACTACTTGCCGGGCCGGGGCTTCCTGGGTGGAGCACAAAATCAATGTCGATTTCATCTGCTTGTCGACGAAGATCACGGATGGAATAAGTACGCATAAATCCTCGGCTAGCGGGATCTAGGCTGCGCCAGGTGCTAAACCAATCCTCACCAACTAGCTGAGACAACCCGGCTGTACCGGGGATAATAAGTTTAATGCGCTGGTCACGCACCGGTACTGCTGGGCCAATCTCGCTGGCACCAGTAAAAGTGATCCGGCGAAAATGGGGAGAGATTTCTTGGGTGCGGGCAACAGTAACCAAAAAAGGTTGAAATGGCATGAATATTCCTTTGGGTGTATGACACACCAGGTCGTTTTATCTTCTCAACAGCATAGGCTTATCTACCTTCCTACCAACGAAAAAGCGCCCCTTAAAAGGGGCGCTGATAAAAGTTTTTTACTTCTTAGTTGCGAAAACGCGCTTGATTTCTTCACCTAGTTGTTCATCAACCTGAGACCAGTACCAATAAACGCGCTGTTCAACTTCTGGCGAAATACCAACCATGGCATTGGTTACGTTATCAATAAAACGCTGTTTCTCACCGTCGTCGAAAACCTCCCGGAAGAGAATTCCGGCCTGAATAAAATCGTCGTCTTGCTCATGACGAACATAGGCAGCACGTACAAGATCTGTGCCATGTGGATCTGGGTTCACATAGAGATCAACAGCTTGCCCGTAGCTCTTTCCAGAGCTGGTGGTCTCGCCATCATCGAGGAAACCTGCGCCTTTATCAAAGCGATTCGGGCTATAGGTAGGTGCCGTCGCAGGATTGAACTGATAAGCCATTGCCCCTTCATGCGAGTAAGTGTTGACCGGCACAATTGGCTGGTTGATTGGCAGCTGGCGATAGTTCGGTCCAATACGGTAGCGGTGCGCGTCGGCATAAGCAAAGGTACGTGCTTGCAGCATGCGATCTGGGGAAAGACCAATACCTGGCACCAAATTGGATGGATCCAGTGCGAGCTGTTCAATCTGAGTGAAGAAGTTCTGTGGATTACGGTTAAGAATAAAGTATCCGACGTCGATAAGCGGATAGTCTTTTTGCGACCAGGTCTTGGTTAGATCGAAGGGGTTCCAACGGTAGGTTTCTGCCTCTTCAAAAGGCATAATCTGAACCTTGACATCCCAAATAGGATAGTCGCCGTTTTCGATTGCGTTATAAAGATCTTCGCGCTGGTAGTCAGCGTTTTTTCCGGCCATTTCCTGCGCCTGGGCGTCGGTAAAGCAGTCCCAGCCCTGGCGGGTCTTGAAGTGGTATTTAATCCATACTGGAGTTCCTGCTTCATTGATCCACTGATACGTGTGTGAGCCAAAGCCATCCTGGTGGCGCGAGGTCTTCGGAGTACCCCGATCCCCCATCAGGTAGGTAACTTGGTGGGCGCTTTCTGGGGCGCGGGTCCAAAAATCCCACTGCATATCCGCATCGCGTAGCCCGTTACGACCTAAGCGCTTCTGGGAGTGAATAAAATCAGGGAATTTTATTCCATCCCGTAGGAAAAAAGTCGGGGTGTTATTGCCGACGATGTCATAGTTGCCATCCTCAGTCCAAAAACGAAGCGCAAAACCATGTACATCGCGCCAGGTATCTGGCGAACCCTGCTCACCGGCAACGGTAGAAAAACGCACACCCATTGGGGTAACAGTGCCTTTTTGGAAGAGTTTTGCCTTGGTGTATTGGGAAACATCCTCAGTAATGTGCAGTTCACCAAAAGCGCCATGGCCTTTAGCGTGTGGGTTGCGCTCTGGAACGCGCTCGCGGTTAAAATGCGCCAGTTTTTCAATGAGGTGAATGTCATTGAGTACATTCGCCCCCTGTGCGCCAGCGGTAATAGAGATATTTTCACTAGCGACCGGCTGCCCGCCGTGACGAGTCGTGGTTCCGGAAGTGTCTGAAAGTTGACCGTTGGCCAATACTGAATCAATTGAAGAATTCATTTGATCCTCCTAAAGGGGTTTCTTATCAAAGTGAGTCAATGAACAATCTATATTAAAAGTAAAAACCTTGCAAAATAAATTTATAATTTAGGAAAACCTAATTACGCACCCTAATGACCCTTTTTACTACTTTTCGACGACCCCATCGCCACACATTGTACGTACTATTCCCTCAACTATTACCCCAGTGGTAACATCAACAGCCATGAAAAACGCCGAGCGCCCAAGCGCCTATGTCACCGAACTAGCACTCAAAGCTGGTCGCGGAGATAAAGCTGCGCTCACCGAATTCATCCGGTTGACCCAAAAAGACGTGTGGCGACTCCTTGCTCACCTCGGCGGCTCCGGAATTGCCGATGACCTCACCCAGGAAACCTACTTACGAGTAATTAGCGCCTTACCACGTTTTGCCGCTCGCTCTTCGGCACATACCTGGCTGCTTTCTTTAGCCCGGCGAGTATGGGTAGATAATATCCGCCACGATCTTGCCCGACCCAAAAAATCCATTGCCCAGGTCGAATCCATTGACTCCCCTAGTGAATCCACGTGGAGTGACTGGGTGGATGTGCAGCTTATTATCGATGAGCTGCCAATAGAGCGTCGCGAAGCACTCATTTTGACCCAAGTTTTAGGCTATTCCTACGAAGAAGCCGCCACTATTGCTGGCGTGCGCATTGGTACCATTCGCTCCCGGGTAGCACGTGCTCGCGCAGATATTCTCGCAGCCAGCAAAAACAATGACGAGCGCGGTGCAACAAGCGCCTAATAAAAAATGCCGAACACCTTCTTTTCAGTGTTCGGCATTTATCTATATGTTCATCATAAGATGCAATTAAACAAATAACTCCGCAATCTGGATAGCATTAAGTGCTGCGCCTTTGCGCAAATTATCTCCGGAAACAACAAAAACCAAGCCACGGTTATCATCGATGGTCTGATCCTGTCGAATACGCCCAACCAAGGAATCATCTTTTCCTGCAGCAGCAAGCGGAGTAGGAACCTCAACTAGCTGTACCCCTGGTGCCTGCTCTAGTACCGACTGTGCCTGCGCAACACTAATAGGCTGATTAAACTCGGCGTGCACCACCATGGTATGACCGGTAAATACAGGAACCCGCACACACGTTCCAGCCACTTTTAGCTCCGGCAAGCCAAGAATCTTACGCGATTCATTGCGCAGCTTTTGTTCCTCATCGGTTTCCAGGCTGCCATCCTCAACTAAATTACCGGCCAGCGGCAACACATTATAGGCAATGGGAGCAATATATGGTCCCAATTCAGTTGGGTTCATCATTGCGCCATCGTGAACTAATTCAGCGGCTTGATCGCCAATTTCCGCAGCTTGTTTAAGTAGTGTTTCCACGCCGGCAAGACCGGAACCAGATACTGCTTGATAGCTAGAAACATGCAGTTTAACTACCCCTGCCGCCTCATGAAGCGCCTTGATCACCGGCATAATTGCCATGGTGGTGCAATTCGGGTTGGCAATAATCCCCTTGGGTAAATCATGGCGATCATCCGGGTTAACCTCAGAGACAATCAACGGCACCTCATCATCTTTGCGCCAGGCAGAAGAGTTATCAATAACTACCGCCCCGGCAGCCGCAAAAAGTGGCGCATACTCAGTAGAGGTACTACCGCCTGCAGAAAATAGCGCAATATCAATACCGCGTAAAGAATCTTCAGTTTGCAGCGCTAAGTCTTCTACCTCAATATTCTCGCCATTAAAGCTCAGCGTGGTTCCGGCAGAACGCGCAGAAGCAAAGAATCGAATCTGGGAGACCGGAAATTTTCGCGCTTCCAAAAGATCGCGCATAACCCGCCCAACCTGACCGGTTGCGCCGACAACTGCAACAGTAGTCATAGAATAAACGTCCTTTCGTCTCCACAAACAGGGTAAATTTTTCCTCATCCTACCCCGGAAGCGACTGACGCTAATACTTTTTATGAATAAAAAGTTGGGTTTTTATCGAAGATAAGTAGCACTAAAAAGTGATAGGATCCTGCGCTTTCACTCTTTCACCATAAATATGTTTAACCAAATGTGGTTAAACACATGTGCTCAAACATTAAAAATGTCGCCTCCTATATTTCCAGGAGGCGACATTTTCTTTTCAATAGCTTAGCTACTTACGCTACAACTTAAGAGCGCTTAAACCTACTAACTAGACCTGCAATAACAAGGACGAGGGCAAGCAACACAATTAAGTTGAGCTCTACACCCGTATTTGCCAGGTTACGCTGGGTTTTATTCTGCGTCGTAGTCGTATCTGCCTTTGGCGGCATACTTGGTGTACTAGTCATCGAACTACTTGGTGCACTACTTGGTGCTGGGGTTTCCACCGGCTGCGGTGGAGCAGGCGAGGCTGGTGGAATATTCGGTATTAATGGGATAAGTGGGATCAACGGAATCAAGATCGGCCACCATGGAATGCTGCGATGGTTGGTCACTGCTACCTTCACCACGGTTTCTTCACCAGTGGTTACCCGAATAGCATTATCCTGCGCCTGCACATCTTGGCCATTGATACTAAAGCTTGGCTGTGCCCAGCTCTCAAATAAACCATTATCAGGCTGAATCTCACGAATTATCACGGTTGTGCCCGCTGGAATCTCACCAAAATCAGCGAAAGTTTGTCCGTCGGAAAGGCTAAATTCCTTAGTGACGCTTTGTCCATTAACGTCCCAAGTCACAACAAAGTTGAACACCTTATTCACTGGTATCGACGATCCCACCAAAGATTGCGTATCGACGCGCTTGCTTACCTCCAAGCCCCCGGAAGGGACTCGCGGAGTTGTGGTCGCACTAGTGGTACTTGGGGTAGTACTTGGCTCAGTCGTCGACGTCGTTGGAGTCGGTTCAGTACTTGAGGTTGTTGAAGTTGGCTCTGTTGGCTCGGTACTCGAAGTCGTAGGTGGTACCGGCTCGGTAGTGTCCTGCGTCGTCGAGGTGGTCGAAGTCGTTTCTGTTGGCTCCGTTGTCGAGGTCTCGGTTGTGGTGGTTTCCGTTGGCTCGGTGCTCGAGGTCTCGGTTGGTTCCGTCGTTTCGGTAGTAGAACTTGTCTCAGTTGGTTCAGTAGTAGACGTTGTCTCAGTAGTCGTTGTCGTCGACTGGGTAGTAGAAGTTGGTGTCGTCGTTGGTGCTACTGGTGGATAAAGGTTCTGGAATGGCACCACGTTCTTTATCAAATCAGTTGATAGCACGACATTCGCGAAATCGCTCGACTCCAACAAACTAGATTCAACTGTGGTGAAAATATTTGGCTCTACATCATGGAATCGTGCCGATGCCTTATCTTCCCAGATTCGGCAATGTGTGCCTACTGGATAAGATTTAGGGCTTCGCTCACGAGAACCATCGCCAGCAACGCCGAGACCAAAACTACCTCTATCGTAGAGGTCAGCATTTCCAGATTTAGTCAGCTCGCTAAGAGCATTAATCTCAACTGGTTTGCCTACTTCTTTGCGGCATACATAATCGAAACTAAAGTAGTGTTGCTGTGCTCTTTTCAAAAGCTCTGGGTTAAGCCCGTTAACCTGTTTAGTCAAGTAGAACGGAACGACACCAGAAGCATCGCCGCCAGCAGAACTATAGCGGGCACTACGCTCAGCAGTAATGTTTTTACTATTAGTAACCTTAAAAACATTCTTTGCCGGAATAATATCTAGTTCCGCCTTACTAGCTGGTGTTTTACCTTCCACAAAGAAGCTGTAGTAGGTAAAAACCCACTTATAGTTTCCTACTCGAGTATCTTCTTTGCCTGAGGCATCTGGGTTCCAACCTTTAGCTGGTTTATTCATGCGAGCTTTAAGCTCGTTCAGACGGGCAACAACGGTATGGTCTTTGTCATTACCTTCTGCTACCCCGGTAAGTACGTGCGGATTATTACCAGTAAGCGAAGGGTAGAATTCCTTGGTTACTTCCTTACCGGTTGAATCATAGACCCGGACGCGTAGCTGGGTATGGTCTATATCTGTGTTGTTTTTAAAGTAATGGTCACCAGTAATGGTATCGGTGATCTCTAAGTGGCTAAGGTTCTCACTAGCTAATTGGTTACCGGGAATAGTAACTTCCCAGCGAACCCGATCAAAAGAATTCAACGAGCCTGGCGTAGCGTTTGCCTGTGCGCGCTCAATGATGCCGCTTTTAACCGCTACCTGAGGCATATTTTTGTTCGCACAGATCACGCAGGTTCCATTGCCTTTAGGAAGAGACAGGTCCATTTTTTCGGTTCCATTAACGCGAACCGATACAGTCTTGGTATTAGTAACTGTGCGAGCCTGCACCGAAACATTGAGTGAACCTAATCGCTGTTCTTTTTTCAGCAATTCGGTGTTATCCAAGAAAGTACACGAGAGTTTCTTTTCGTTATGTCGGGTGCACGTTGCCACATCCTCATTACCATCACGCAGTTTAAACTCAGGCAAACTAGCCGGATAGCCAATGATATCGTCGGGAAGTTCAACACTGAAAGTATCACCAGCAGCTAATTTTTTACCTTCTTTCAGCGCCCATTGGACACGAAAATTCACAGTGGTATTTACTGTGATCGTATCGTTCAGGGTGGTGCTATCGGCATCATTGGTAAGTACCGGATTGCTTAAGACAAACTTGTCGGCACCTTGTTCCTGAGCATTACCAATAAAGGGAACCAGAACTAGCAGCATAGCGATAGTTACAACAGCTGCTAATGCGGCTTTGAACCACCCATGAATATGAGGAATGGGAAAAGAACGCGCAGACTCTTCCATCCTTATTCTCCTCTCGATGAAGTTGTTACTTCAGAACTTTGATTCGTGCATACAGTGCAATTTTTCACAAAAAATTACTACTGCCTGAAAAAACACCAAACTTCTGCAGCCTAACATTTTGCACGCATGAGACCAATGAGTACCCCCTGAACTAGGTTTCCCCACTGACACATTCATAATTTTTTATTGACGCGTCACATACCTTACGTCCTCTGGCGCAAAACTACACATCCGCTGCCAAATAAAAATTCCACACACATAAAAATCTCCCACTGCGGGTTATACAACACGCAGCGGGAGACGTCGAAAAGCGAAAAAGTGTTAGCGCCCCGTTCCGGCATAAACAACAGCTTCTATTTCACCACCAAGATCGAATTTCTCATGAAGTGCGCGGGTGGCTGCCGGCAGATCTGACTCGCGGATAATCACTGAAATACGAATTTCCGAAGTAGAAATAAGCTCAATATTAATCCCTTGATCGCGCAACGCTTCACAAAACTCCGCAGTCACTCCTGGGTGCGACTTCATACCAGCGCCAACCAAAGAAACCTTGCCAATCTGATCGTCATAAACCACCGATTGCCAGTCATTCTTAGGCTGCAAGGCACGCAGGATCTCCACCGCACGCGGACCATCAGCACGCGGGCAAGTAAAGGTAATATCAGTGCGGTTATCTTCTAGCGAAGAAACATTTTGCAGCACCGTATCAATATTGATTTCCGCATCGGCAAGAGCGCGAAAAACCCCAGCGGCGGCACCGGGAGAATCTGGAATTCCCATGACCGTAATCTTGGCTTCAGAACTATCGGTTGCCACACCGGTTAAAATTGCTTCTTCCACGGGAATATCCTCCATTGAACCGGAAACTAACGTACCGGGATCATTGCTATACGACGAACGAACGCGCAGCGGCACGTCAAAGGCGCGGGCATACTCAACACTGCGCAAAACAAGAATCTTGGAACCACTTGCAGCCAATTCCAACATTTCTTCAAAAGAGAGTTTGTCTAATTTTTGTGCATTGGCCACGATACGTGGATCCGCAGTATATACACCGTCGACATCGGAATAAATCTCGCACACATCGGCATTCAGCGCAGCTGCTAGGGCTACCGCTGTGGTGTCTGAGCCACCTCGGCCTAAAGTTGTCACATCTTTCGATTCGCGGTTAACGCCTTGAAAACCGGCTACCAAACAAATCTTGCCCGCGTCTAAAGCTTCACGCACCCGACCAGGAGTAACCTCCACAATTCGAGCATTGCCGTGACGCTCGGTGGTAATCACGCCAGCTTGTGAACCAGTAAAAGACTGCGCTTGAGCCCCAAAAGACTCAATTGCCATGGCCACCAATGCATTCGAGATACGCTCACCAGCAGTAAGCAGCATATCCATTTCTCTCGCCGGTGGTACCGGGTTGACCTGAGCAGCCATATCAAGTAGCTCATCAGTGGTATCACCCATGGCAGAGCACACAACAACAACGTCATTGCCCTGTTTTTTTGTGGCCACAATCCGCTCGGCAACACGACGGATACGTTCTGGTGTTTCCAATGAGGAACCGCCGTATTTTTGTACGACAAGAGCCATAACTGGCACCGCCTTCCCTATTTTCACCTCAATCTCAGGCACAAACTTTCTCAGCGTTTTCTCATTCGCACACGTTCGTCCATCCCTACTGCTTTGACAGCCTACCGTTACCTGCCGGGCAATAGGTAATTATGTGACACTTTTGTCAGCAACTATGCTATCTGCAACATTTCTTGCTCGCCGATACCAGCCCCCACCCTATTTTAAGGCTACTGTCTGTAAATGATGTCTTCTAACGTACTCGCAGTTTTTTTCGCACTTGCCTCTGCGCTCACAATCGCGTGGGGCACTGTCGTGCGCCACCGAGTCGCTACCGAAGCTTCTGAACACGTCTTTTTTTCCGCTATTCGCCGACCACGCTGGTGGATTGGTATGTCCACCGCACTCATTGGCTATGGATTACAAGTTGTTGCCTTAGGGTTTGGCACTCTCCTTATTGTGCAACCCATTCTGGTGCTCTCCTTAATGTTTACCCTGCCTCTATCCGCACGTTACGACGGACGCAAACTCGCTTCTGATGAGATGACCTGGGCCAGCCTGCTTACCATCGCGGTGGCAATCCTGGTTATTTTAGGAAAACCGCTTCCGGGAAAACCACAACCAGAACTCTCCGAATGGCGCACGGCAGTAGTTATTGGAGCAGTCATTCTTATCGGCATGTGGCTGTGGGCAAAACGTACCGCTAATTTAAACCAGCGCGCACTACTGCTAGGCAGTGTTACCGGCGGAATCTATGGTTTTGTGGCGGTACTTTCTAAAGCCACTGTCGATGTATTTACTCACGCTGGCGGGTGGGGGTTACTCACTAGCTGGCAGCTCTATAGCCTTATTGCCCTGGCTAGTTTGGGCGCTTTTGTGCAGCAATACGCCTTTAATGCCGGCCGGTTAAAAAATTCTCTTCCAGCAATGACTATCGTCGAACCCATCGTTGCTTTCGCATTAGGCTATGCCATTTTAGGGGAAAAATTCCAGGTCTCCGGGTGGAATTGGACACTTATGGCACTAGCACTCATCGTTATGATCTTATCGACGATCGCCCTATCGAGTCGCCGCGTCGGCTAAACCACACCAGTACTCTCACGCACACTAAATAGCATAGGGAAAAACCGTAATCATATGAATGGAAAACCACGATCCGGCTAATCCATAACCAATCGCAATAGTTAACCATTTTCTTCTGCTTATTCGGTCGCCTAATTCAATAACCCACGGCAAGAAAAGAAGCACCGCCGGAAGCAGGAGCCGCGGCCGAGAGGTCATAATCCCATCGGAAAGCACCACATTAGCCACCACCGCAGCACTAAAAAGCCAATACGCCCAGGGTAAACGTCGAAAAGCAAAAAATACCATGGCTACTGCAACCACAATGACAATAACCGAAAAAATATATGCAATCTCTTGGGATCCTTGCAGTCGACGAGAAATCCACCGCACTGTGGCTACACCAAAATCAAAAGAAGAATGCCAACCCTTTTTCTGTAGGCCAAAATAACCACCAATATCACGGGTATAGCTTGATGCCCACCATAAATACCCCACCATCGGTAGCATGGAGAAAATAACCGCCACCCAGGCACGAAGGTTTTTTGTTGCATATATCGCCACCACCACTGCAAACGCTAATACCAAATCAATCGTGGTCAAACGGAACAAACCAGCTACAGAAATAAGTAGCGCAGCATATAGCCACCGCTGATAGATCACAGCAACAAGCGCCCATAATGCCAGCGCAAGAAAAGGCGCTTCCGTGTAGACCATCATGAACGTAATATTTAATGGCGCTCCGGCAAGCATTACAGCTGCCGCGAGCCGAGCCGGCAACTGTGCTCCCATAAGACCGGCAAGTGCCATTATGGCAACGAGCATAAAATATGAGGCAATACTGGCGATAAGAACACCAGCCCACATATATTCCATGCCGCTAATCGAATGGATTGTGCGCATTAACATAGGCAGCCCAGGGAAAAACGCCAACCGGGTATGGTGAATATCCGCTTCCGGAAGCCCCTCACCGGTTGCCGTGAGATAACCATATTTCGCTATATCGAGAAAATGGTGCCCATCCCAACGGATCAGCAGTTCAGCGATACTACTATCGCCACGCATAAATTGCATCCAGCCCAGCCGAAACACAACAGATACGGCAAGGATAAGCGCAGCCCCTACCCAATCGACGCGCATGAGCGGCTGTCGCTGCAAGCCTGGAAGCCGCAGCCATTGTGCCACTCTTCCGGAAGCGGGAAATGTAACCGAAGCCACTGCCCCGTCTGCTTCGAGTTGAATAAGCTCCGGCTTAGGATTCCTAGACTTAGCTGGTTGCCACTGAATATTATGCACCGATTTAATGTACAACATGCTCCTCTACGCTATGTAGAGGCTATGTAGAGCTAGCTGCACGTGTTCACAAGCTCCCTGTAACCACACAATGAATAAAACCCTGCTGTGATTCCACCAATCAACCCAGATACCTGTATGCTATGCCACATGCAGCGCGCGAATCTTCTCCTTCTTCGCCGCGGCGGGTCACAGGCCTAGAACATACACGGCCGGCATCCCGTCGCGGAGTTTGTGCTAGCCGGCTGTGATAGGGCTTATCACCTCACGTTATTACCAGTTACAGCGATTGGTACAACGATAAACCACAGCGCCCGTGTTCATCACAAGCTCAACCATGCGATAAACCCTAAAGCCTTTATTTTTAAGTTAGGTATCTTGACTCATGTCAGCACACAACACTTTCGCCACCTCAGCCGGAAAAATCCCAGTCAGCGGGCAAACCAATGAGCAACAGGTTTGGAATAAGCAGCAAAATTCCACTATGCCGATCCATCGCTACCAGCCGTTTCATATTGAGGTGGAAGAAATTTCGCTTCCGGATCGCACCTGGCCGAATAAGCGCATCGATAGGGCTCCACAGTGGTGTGCGGTTGATTTGCGTGATGGCAATCAGGCGTTGATTGATCCGATGAGTCCCGAGCGCAAGCGTCGCATGTTCAACTTGCTGGTAGCTATGGGATATAAGGAGATTGAGGTAGGTTTTCCTTCTGCTTCACAAACAGATTTCGATTTTGTTCGTGAAATTATTGAGCAGGATATGATTCCCGATGATGTCACCATTCAGGTATTGGTACAAGCCCGCGAACATTTGATTCGTCGTACTTTTGAGGCATGCCAGGGTGCAAAAAATGTCATTGTGCATTTTTATAATTCCACCTCAATTGTGCAGCGCGAAGTCGTGTTTAAAAAAGATAAAGAAGCAATTCAAAAACTTGCTACCGATGCTGCGCAACTGATTAAAAAAATCGCTCGTGATTATCCAGATACCAATTGGCGTTGGGAATATTCACCAGAGTCGTTT
The DNA here is from genome assembly GCF_000980835.1 of Corynebacterium kutscheri. Lineage (NCBI taxonomy): Bacteria > Bacillati > Actinomycetota > Actinomycetes > Mycobacteriales > Corynebacteriaceae > Corynebacterium > Corynebacterium kutscheri. Next base: position 159,541 of record NZ_CP011312.1, on the reverse strand, counting down.
ACCGGCACTGAGCTAGCTTATGCCAAGCAGGTGTGCGACGCCGTGGTTGAGGTTATGGATCCTAGCCCAGCAGATCCAATCATTATTAATCTTCCCTCCACCGTCGAGATGATTACTCCTAATGTGTACGCGGATTCTATTGAGTGGATGCACCGAAATCTCAATCGTCGTGATTCCATTATTTTGTCTTTGCACCCGCATAATGATCGTGGCACCGGCGTTGCCGCCGCTGAGCTGGGTTATCTTGCCGGCGCGGATCGTATCGAAGGCTGTTTATTTGGCAATGGTGAGCGCACCGGGAATGTTTGTTTGATTACTTTGGGTCTTAATTTGGCCACTCAAGGTGTGGATCCGCAAATTGATTTCTCTGATATTGATCAGATTAAACGCACCGTCGAATACTGCAATCAATTGCGGGTACCGGAGCGCCACCCTTATGGTGGTGACCTAGTCTTTACTGCTTTCTCTGGTTCGCATCAAGATGCTGTAAATAAGGGGCTTGATGCTATGGCCGCGCGTATTCGTTCGGGAGCCACTCATGCTGATATACCATGGGAGGAACTGCGCACAGAAACCTGGGAGGTACCATATCTACCCATCGATCCGAAAGATGTTGGTCGCAACTATGAGGCTGTGATCCGGGTTAATTCTCAATCCGGCAAGGGCGGGGTCGCTTATATTATGAAGACCGATCATAAAGTGTCGCTGCCTCGTCCAATGCAGGTGGAATTCTCTTCTGTGGTACAAAAAGTTACCGATGCCCACGGTGGCGAGGTTGATTCTGCACGCATGTGGGAGATTTTCGATCATACTTATCTTGATCTCACGACCCCTATCCAGCAGGTTTCAATGCGTATCGACGCCGCCCAAACCGAAAATGATCAAGCGCAGATTAATGCCAATCTGATTTACCGCAACGAACCAATCACCATTTCTGGACAAGGTAATGGTCCTATTGCTGCATATACCAATGCGCTGGAATCCTTGGATATTGATGTAGAAGTACAAGCCTTTAAACAGCATGCCCGCAGTTCTGGTGACGATGCTGAATCTATTGCCTATATTTTGGCCGATGTTAATGGCCGACAGGTTTGGGGGGTAGGTATCGCAGGTTCGATTACTTATGCTTCGCTGAAAGCGGTTACTTCTGCAGTGAATCGCGCACTGAACTAAATCTTTCTTTTAACCAGCGATATCTGCTTATCAACGGGGTGGTTATTAGGAATAAAAATGGTGGTGTGCTCGGCTCGTCACCAATTATTTCCGAAAATACCTGGCACTATTAGATAATATTGTATCGGAAATCATTTATTTTTGCGCATATTTACGTAAAAATACCGCGAGAAAACTCCACGTCTGTGCGACTACCACCGCCAAAGAAAGGGCACTATGAGCGCGTATGAAACCAAAGCCTGGGTTAAGCAGTATGCACCCTGGACTAATCCAGAAGCAGACCTCGACGATCACACCACCTTATGTGATATTTACGACGAGAACCTAGCTAAAAACCCGAACCGTCCAGCAACCTATTTTTTTGGTCGCACTCAAACCTATGCCGAGCTTGACCAGCAGGTACGCGCCGCTGCCGTAGGGCTTAAGGCCTTCGGTATTCGCCCTGGCGATAAGGTAGCTATTGTGCTGCCTAACTGTCCGCAGCACCTCGTCGCGTTCTATGCCATCTTGAAACTTGGTGCCACAGTTGTTGAACACAATCCGCTTTATACTGCTCACGAGCTGCGTGGATTATTTAGAGATCACGGTGCACGCGTGGCTATTGGTTGGGATAAGGCAACCGATACTTTAGAAAAGCTGCGTGGCGATACTCCCCTAGAAACCATTATCTCGGTGAACCTTATCGAGGCAATGCCACGCTCCAAGCAAATGTTGCTCTCGTTACCGCTGCCTTTTATTAAGGCTAAGCGTGATGCCCTTAGTGGCGAAGCCCCCAATACTATTGCCTGGTCTACCCTATTAAGCCATGCCATTGGTGGCAATAGTGCTTCCTTTGTGCCAGCAGAAATCGCCCAAAAAGATATTGCGCTTATTCTTTATACTTCCGGCACCACAGGTGTGCCTAAGGGAGCATTACTCTCACATGGGAACATGGTTTCCAACCTCATGATGGGTATGCAATGGTTTAGTGATTTAGGAGAAAAACCAGAGCGATTCCTTGCCGCACTGCCGCTATTCCATGTCTATGGCATGTTGTTAAACTGCGCATTAGGGGTCAAGGTTGGTGCAGAAATCATTCTGCTACCTGCACCACAGATCCCACTCATTATGGAAGTACTCAAAAAGCACACTCCTACCTTCCTACCGGGTGTGCCTACCTTATACGAGAAAATCATTGCCGAAGCGCATGCTAAAAATATTGAGCTTAAAGGTATTCGCTCCTCCTTTTCTGGCGCGGCAACTCTTCCAGTAGAAACTGTCCAAGCGTGGGAAGAGCTCACCGGCGGCACTTTAGTCGAAGGCTATGGCCTTACTGAAACTTCCCCGGTAGTTTGTGGTAATCCGATGGATGGTAACCGTCGTCCTGGTTATGTGGGTATTCCGTTTCCTTCTACCGAAGTTCGCATTGCTAATCCAGATAATCTCGATGAGACCATGCCCGATGGCCAAGAGGGCGAGATATTAGTGCGTGGCCCACAGGTTTTCCAAGGGTATCTGAATAAACCGGAAGCAACTGCCGAGGCTTTCCATAATGGTTGGCTGCGCACCGGTGATGCTGGTGTGATGGAAGAGGACGGCTTTGTTCGCCTGGTTGCCCGCATTAAGGAAATCATTATTACTGGTGGCTTTAATGTCTATCCTGCTGAGGTCGAAGAAGTACTGACTGCCCATCCGGATGTGCTTGATGTTGCGGTAGTTGGTCGCCCGCGTAACGACGGCTCGGAAGATGTAGTCGCCTGTGTTACTCTCCGCGATGGTGCAGCTCTTGATCCAGCTGGGTTAAAAGACTTCGCTCGCGAACGGCTCACCCGCTATAAAGTGCCTCGTACCTTCTATCACTTTGAAGATCTCGCTCGTGACCAGCTGGGCAAGATTCGTCGTCGTCAGGTGCAAGCTGATCTTCTGGAGCTATTAGCTTAGACAAAGCACTAACTAAAAGTCGCTTCCGGGTAGACTAGGTGCCCATGAGTCACTCACCGGAGTCTTCGGACGCTTCTAAACCAGAGCGAGCCGCCCAATGGGCGCAACAGCGTCGGAGAGAAATCGCACGTACGCCTTTTGTTGTGCTTACGGTCAAAGCCTCCGGTATTCATCCGGCAACCTCACGAATAGTTGCGCTTCATGCGGTCGTGCTCACTAAAGATGGTGAAGTTACCGAAGAGTTTTATAGTGTTATTAACTCCGGAAGCGATCCAGGGCCGCAGCATCTGCATGGATTCACTCGCGCCGAGGTTGCCGAGGGTAAGCGGTTTAGTCAGATACTTAAAGCACTTGGCAAACTTATCGACGGCCGCACACTCATCCTCAATAATCTGCCAATGACTTGGGGGTTTGTTGTCGCTGAGGCTCGGCGCGCTATGGCGCAAGCTGCTCGGGCTAATCGTAGCCGAAACCGGCAGCGAAGTCGTCGCCAACGTGTAGGCCATGTGCCCAAGCCACACAAAATCGTCGATACGCTTGCTAGTGCGTACCAACAAGGTTTGGTGTTAGAAGATAACCGGATCCGCACTATTGCCCAGACACTTCACCTTGATGTGGAACCAGCACACGCCACCATCAAACGCGCCCAGCTTAGTGCCCGAGAAGTTATCCGTGAAGAAACTGATATTGTGACTCGGATTTTTTTTGTTCTCGATGCTATGGGAAAAATGGCAAGCATCTCACCTAATAATTTAGGTAGCGATCGGTTTGGTTTGCAGCGCAGTCAGGTATATAACCAGGCAATAGCAACCGAACCCGCGTTTAAAAATCCTGGTGTCTATACACCCAAAACAGGCCTAGTTCAGGGAATGGAAGTAGTAATTGCCCCTGAGGTTACGGTTCATCCCGATGCTCTTATTAGAAAGATTGTTGCTGCGCAGCTAGTGTATGCCCCCAAAACCACCCGACGATCCTCAGTTGTGGTGTGTAATCAACGGGATGATTTACGGGGCAAAGCCATGCATGCTGTTCGCAAAGGTATTCCTTTGCTCAGTGATAAGGAATTTCTCCGTCTTGTTAAGAACACCGCACCCGGTACACCTGTTGAAGAAGCATAGCTAGTACAACAACGACTATGCTTTTGGCATGAAGTTTTTCCCTGAAGTGCGCACGCAGCTAGCCATTGGCGCGGCGCGGCTTGCTACCTTTGCTTCACAAAAAACAGGGCGTGGCTCTGGTGGAATGATCGGCGGTCTTATTGCCGAGAAAATCGACCCGGCCATTATGTCCTCGTTAGGTAAAAACCGCCCCGTAGCGATCGTCACGGGAACCAACGGTAAATCCACCACCACGCGCATGCTCGCGGCGGCACTGCGCTCGGCGCATACTGTAGCTACCAATGAGGGTGGCGATAATATGGATGCCGGTATCATTTCCGCTCTTATGGCTAATCAGTCTGCCTCACATGTGGTCTTAGAAGTCGATGAGCTGCATGTGCCACAGGTTGTTGAGCGGCTGCGTCCTAGCTGTCTGGTGTTACTCAATCTTTCCCGCGATCAGCTCGATCGGGTGGGCGAAATAAATAAGATCGAGCGTACCTTACGGGAATGCGTCGCCAAGCACCCAGAGATGACGGTTATCGCTAATGCCGATGATGTATTGGTCTCTTCAGTTGCCTATGCCGCCAAGAATGTAGTGTGGGTTTCTGCCGGTGCTGGGTGGCTCAATGATGCCACCAGCTGTCCGCGTACCGGAAGCAGTATTATCCATGAGGGAAATACGTGGCGTGCCGCTAAGCCTCTTGCCGACGGCTCTATTTTCCAGCGCCCTCAACCTAGCTGGACGATCTCACCGATGGGTATTGCCGGGCCAGACTCACAGATCGTTCCGCTCAAACTCCAACTACCAGGTAATGCTAACCGAGGTAATGCCACCCAAGCTGTTGCGGCAGCGGTGTCATGTTTTAGTATTTCGCTTGCCGACGCTATTAATGCGGTCGAAAGTGTCACCAATGTTGCTGGACGATACTCCACTCTGCAATTAGGCGAACGTGATGTACACCTTTTGTTAGCTAAAAACCCTGCTGGCTGGCAGGAAGCCTTATCCATGGTTGATCGCACTGCTGATGGGCTAGTCATTGCAGTCAATGGTCAGGTTGCCGATGGGGAGGATCTTTCCTGGTTGTGGGATGTCGAGTTTGAGGATTTGAGCAGCCTTAAAGTTAAATCCACTGGTGAGCGCGGTACTGATCTTGCTGTGCGGCTCACTTATGCCAGCGTGCAACATGAGCATATCCCCGATCCGCTCACCGCAATTAAAGCCTGCCCTATCGGGCGCATTGAAGTAGTTGCTAATTACACCGCATTCCGTGATTTAAAAAAGGCTCTGCTGCGCGCGGGTGCCACGCAAAAGGAGGCCTAATGCTGTCCATCGGTTTAATCCTGCCCGATATTTTGGGCACCTACGGCGATAGTGGCAACGCTTTGATCCTGCGTCAGCGTGCTCGCCTGCGCGGGATCAACGCCAAAGTTGTTTCGATATCTCTTGGCGAAGCAATCCCAGACTCGCTCGATATTTATTGCATTGGTGGTGGCGAAGATACTGCGCAACTTTTGGCCGTCGAAAAGCTAGCCGATACCCATGGCCTCAAGCGTGCTGCCGCCCAGCAGACCCCTATTTTGGCGATCTGTGCTGGCTTTCAAATTTTGGGTGAGTCTTTCCGCGCTGGTGGGCGTATCGCAGATGGACTTGGGCTTATCGACGCAACCACTGTCAGTTTAGAAACTCGTGCTATTGGCGAAGTGCGCTCTCAGCCAACCGGCGCGGGGGTTACCGCTGAGCTAAACCAGCCACTAACCGGTTTTGAGAATCACTTGGGTGCTACGTTGCTGGGCGCTGATGCGCAACCACTTGGCACGGTAACTTTTGGCCAAGGTAACTGTGATGCTGCGGCAGCGGCGGAGTTTCTTGATCATGATCGCCAGATTACTGCCGAGGGTGCGGTGCAAGGCTCTATTATTAGTACCTATATGCACGGTCCGGTATTAGCGCGTAACCCACAGCTTGCCGATCTACTTCTTAGCCAGGCAATGGGTATTTCGCTTTCTGAGCTTGAGCCTTTAGATCTACCTATTATTGAGCGACTGCGTCAGGAACGCCTAGCAAGTACCAAATAACCACTTACGTTAAATAAGTGCTGCGTTAAAACTGCTAGGCACCGAAAATTAAAGCCTAAGCCGACCGCTTAATGCGCGCGATAGCGTGAGTTCGTCAACAAATTCTAAATCACCACCAAGTGGCATACCGCTAGCTAACCGGGAAACCACTAGGTCGGGGAAATCTCGAAGCAGGCGCGCAATATACGCAGCAGTTGCCTCGCCCTCGGTATTGGGGTCAGTCGCAATAATGACCTCAGTAACCGTGGGCGTTTCATCATATAATGGCGCTTCCGGGGTGGAATCGGCTAATTCCCTATCCGGGAGAACTCCACCAATGCGCTGCAATAACTCAGTGATATGCAGCTCTTTAGGCCCTACATTAGCCAGCGGATCAAGTGCCCCGCCGAGCACATGATAGCGCCCGGAAAACTCGCCCGTGCGCTCAATAACCTGAATATCTTTGGGTTCTTCCACCACACAAATCAGCCCCCGATCGCGTTGCGAATCAGCACAAATTCGGCACACCTGCTCGCGCGAAATGTTGCAACAAATGCGACAAAATTGCACCCCATTGCGCACCGCCCCCAGCGCGTCTTGAAGCCTGGAAATATCGGCGGCTTCAACGCTGAGCAAATAAAAAGCGATCCGCTGAGCACTTTTTGGCCCTACTCCCGGAAGCCTAGAAAGCTCGTCGATAAGGTCTTGCAGCGGCCCTTCAAACATTTCTGCTATCCCCTGGTTGTAACAATAAGCAAACAACTAATCATAACAAATACGAAAAATCCGCGTCCTTGCCATAAAGACGCGGATTATGCTGCGGTTAACCGACTTAGAACAGCCCGCCCATAGAATCAAAACCCTGGGAAAGTGGCCCCATCTTCTCCTCGGCAAGACGGCCTAGCTTGTCATGAGCCTCACCAAAAGCACCAACAAGCAAATCTTGTAGGGTTTCTATATCCTCAGGGTTGACTACCTGTGGGTCGATGGTGACATTTTGCACCTGGCCATTGCCGAGCATCTCAATGGTAACAAGGCCATTTCCGGCACTACCAGTAATAGTGGAAGCAAGAATCTCCTGCTGAGCGGCCTGCAATTGTGCTTGCATTTGCTGAGCTTGGGCAAGAAGCTGCGACATATCTGGCTGAGTCATATAGGTACCTTTCACTTTTTATTGTTTACTCGCACAAGCATACCGATTAGATTCGCTTAGCGCCGAGTTCTGCCGCAAGCATGTCCATCGCCACAGTCATCGCGTCTCGATGATCCATCGTGCCCGGTTCTGCAGCAGCGGCGGCCATCATTTCTTCTTCCTCCTGCTGACTAGCTACCTGCGTAGCTACCACATCTGTCGGCTGAGGTGTTGCTGGCTGAGATGTTGTCTCTGGGATACCTTCATCGGCATCGTAACCATAGGGGTCAACCATGGGGGGTTCGTTGTCATCTTCTGGCTCCGGAGGCAGCGGAACTCCATCGGAAAATTGCGGGCGCGCAGCAAGTTCTGCCATATGCGCGCGTCCTCGTTCAGCGGCCTCTTGCCAGCGTGGGCGAGAAACTTCTGGCTCAGGTGATGCGAGCTCAGGCTCTGGGGCACTGTATTGTGGTGGTTTCGTACGCAAGGGCGTCGACTGTGCCACCGACTGACCGATAGGAGCAGGTTCGCCCCAAGGATCAGCAGCAGGTTTTTCTGCAACCGGTTCTGGTTCGGGTTCCGCTGCAACTGGTTCTACTGCTACTGCTGGCTTGGTATTAACAGCTGGTTCGTCTTTCGTTGTTGGCTGGGCTATTGCTTCTAATTCAGCGTCTAGCTCAGCTTCTGGCTGCCATACTTGTGGTGCTTCATCTACAGCAAAACCGTGGGCAGCCGGATCAGTATTGATCACAAACCGCAGGGCTAGTGTCAAACCAACCTCATCACCTAAAACCTGAGCTAATATCTTCCGGTTATTCTCTGCATTTAATCGCTCGACCAAGGCACCAGTGTTGTGCCCAATGATCAACTCTTCGTCTTTTATCCCGAGCACTGAAGCACCCGCTAGCAACGCCGCCATGACTGCACTTTGCTTTTCGACGATTTCTTTTACCGTCGTCCACTTCGCCTGTACATCCTGGATAGTCGGTTGGGCTACTTCTGGTTCAGAAACAACCTCTGGTGTCGGTTGTGGCTTGGTTACAGCCGGTTGTGGTTGTTGTTCTTTATTCGCTTGTTCTGGCTTAGCCTGCGACAATGCTGGCGGTGATTGAGGTTGCGCCTCTTGTTCTGTTGACTGTGCTGCTTGTGCCTCTTTTTCCGCACGCTCTCTAGCTAGACGTTGCGATTTCCGTTCATAGCGCACCACCGGTTTATCTGTGCTTGTGCTAGCGCTCTTTGATGCAGCAGCTGAGCTAGCAGATGTTACAGCGGGCATCGCCGCTGAGGTGTTTGTGTCCTGCGTAACAAAAGTCGCTTCCGGAAGCGGGGTGATAATCATCTTGGCGCATAAGATCTCTAGCAGCAGTCGCGGGCTTGTTGCGCCTCGTAAGGTGGCAATGTCTTCGCTGAGCAGTGTGCCAATACGCGGTAGTTCCCCGGAAGAAAAACTCTGTGCTTGTGCGCTTAGTATTTCGCCTCGATCGGTGGGTGCGTCGACCAGTCCTATTTCTAGTGCGTCTGGAACACTATGCAAAATCATAAGATCGCGGATGCGTTCTAGTAGGTCGCTGGCAAAGCGGCGTGGGTCTAAGCCCATCTCGATAACGTCATCGACTACCGCAAACAAAGCTGCCACATCTTTAGCCGCGATGGCCTCAATGGCTGCGTCGATAAGCGCATCATCGGTAGCCCCGAGTAACATGCGTGCTTGTTCATAACCCAACCCGCTTTCTCCTGCACCGGCTAGTAGCTGGTCAAGCAGAGATAAAGTATCACGCGGGGAGCCTCCCCCGGCGCGCACCACCATGGGATATACGTCTTCGGACACAGTTGCTTGCTCGCCGGCAACTGTGCGTTTTAATAGATCCGTCATGGCTTGGGGAGTCAGTAGCCTAAAGGGGTAGCTGTGTACTCGGGAGCGGATGGTGGGAAGAATCTTTTCCGGTTCTGTGGTGGCGAAAATAAAAATAAGGTGCGCGGGTGGCTCTTCGACCACTTTTAATAGTGCGTTGGCTCCCTCACGGGTGATCATATGGGCTTCGTCGATAATAAAAATACGATAGCGAGATTCTGCCGGCGCATACATTGCCCGGTCGCGTAGCTCATTCATATCATCTACGCCACGGTTACTAGCCGCATCAAGCTCAGTGACATCGATTGAGCCTGGACCATTGGGGGCAAGGGCGATACAGGAATGGCATACCCCGCATGGTGTCGAGGTTGGTCCTTCCGCACAGTTGAGTGAGCGCGCCATAATGCGTGCTGAGGAGGTTTTACCGCAGCCACGAGGTCCGGTAAACAGGTAGGCGTGATTGATCCGTCCGCTATCAAGGGCGTTGATCAGCGGAATAGTCACCTGTTCCTGGCCGACCAGCTCTGCAAAGGAACCGGGACGATACTTACGATATAAAGCCACGCGTCTAGATTACCTAGCCCAGTTGTTTAGGTCGATACTTCCTGCCAGCATCTCTTTTTGGAGCTCAGCAACCCCGTAGGTGGTTGCATAATCGTACTCATCCTGGGTCAGCATGAGCATGTGTAAGAGCACAGTTAATTGTTTTGGTTCATCAAATTGTGGTACTTGTTTGCCCCACATAAATGGAGCCACAAAAAGTCCATGCCGCACACTAACCTGCTCTGCTAGGCCGGCGCGTTCGATGATCCCAGCGACGAGTGCTCCTGGCATGGCGTGCTGACGAGGTTCTTCAGCAAAAATACTTGCCGCTGCATTTAATGCACCGACAATAATGGGTGCTTCGCATTTGGCAACGCTGATCAATTCACTGCGCACGTCTTTGCCCTGTGCCTCTAATCCGGTGTCAATATGATTGAACTCTACGGTGGCGGCAAATGTTTCTGCTCCTAAATTAAAGCTTGCTACCTTAAAGCCAGTACCACCAATGGGTTCGTGAATCACCATCGCAGCCGGAACGAGATTATCCAACCATAGGGCAGTTTCTTCAAAGCGCATGTTCTCTACGCTAGCAGTACCGGTACACTTGCATTGGGCAATATTTTTTTAAGGAGCGGTGCCACTATGGCTATCACAGTTAATATTTTTTACACCGGTACTGCTTATGCGGCACAGCAATTTGCTCGCGAGATGGTTGAAAGCGGCACTGTGGCTGCTATTCGCAATGCACCGGGTAATCTTCGTTATGAGTATTTTGTGCCTATCGACGACCCCCACACGGTATTACTCATTGATTCTTGGCAGGATCAACAAGCCATTGATGCTCACCATGCGTCCCCAATGATGCAGACAATTGCTCGCTTGCGCGATCACTATGATCTTCATATGCGTATTGAACGCTACATTTCCGATACTTCGGATACGTCCGGGGATGAGAAGTTTTTACGTCGATAAGCACAAATAAGGCGCCTGCCTTAATATCAGGGACGCCTTATTTTCTATTCTCTATTTAGCGAGTGTTTTTTCTAGTGCGGCAAGTAATACACAGGTTGCTACCCCATCCATAGCCACTTCGAGTTCTGCTACTGGTGGCAGCGAAGGAGCAAGGCGAATATTGCGATCGTTAGGATCATGGTGCAGCGGGAAGGAAGAACCAGCACCGGTAAGAGCAATGCCAGCATTTTTGGCTAGTTCAACGACTCGGGTTGCTGTGCCATCTACCACATCGAGGGAAATGAAATAGCCGCCAGTAGGTTTGGTCCAGGTAGCTACGCCATATTCACTCAGCCGGGTGTCGAGGATTTCAAGTACCCGGTGGAATTTCGGCGCTAGGGACTGTGCATGCTTGCGCATATGTTCCCGCACGCCATCGGCATTTCCAAAAAACTGTACGTGGGCAAGTTGGTTAATCTTATTCGGTCCGATCCCGCGCACATTCGCATGTAAGGCGTACCATTCCAGGTTAGCTTCGGAAGAGGCAAAGAAAGATACTCCTGAACCGGCGTGGGTAATCTTTGAGGTTGAGCTCATAACCCAGAACCGGTTGGGGTTTCCTGCTTGTTCGGCAAAGTCAATCACATTGTGTACTTCTGGAAAGTCATCACTTAGTGAATGTACTGCGTAGGCGTTATCCCAAATGACTCGGAAATCAGGGGCAGCACTAGGTAGTGCTGCTAATGCGCGACAGGTTTCTTCAGAGAAGGTCACTCCGGTGGGGTTAGCGTATATGGGCACTGTCCACATGCCTTTAACCTGTGGGTCTTTTAATAGTTCACCCACTACGTCGAGATCCACACCATCATGAGTGATCTCAACTGGGATCATGTCAAAACCAAAGTGCTCACTAATGGTGAAATGACGATCATAACCTGGCACCGGGCAGAGCCACTTTACTTTTTCCTCATCTTTCCACGGACGCGGGGAATCCTGAGTGCCAAAGGCGTAGGCGAAGGAAATGAGATCGAACATAATGTTCAAGCTAGATCCGTCGCCGGCAATAATCTGAGTACTTGGTAGTCCTAGTAGCTCTGCCCATAACGCGCGAATATCGGTAATTCCGAATAATCCGCCATAGTTACGGCAGTCGGTACCATCACTAGCACGGAAGTCTTCTCCCGGAAGGGACAGCAAAGAAGTAGAAAAATCGAGTTGTTCGCTCGATGGTTTACCCCGAGTGAGATCAAGCTTGAGTTGGCGAGACTGTAATTGCTTATATTTGGCCGAAGTTTCTTCATACAGCTCGGTGCGACGCTGAGCCTCAAAGTCATACAAAGACACGTTAGTCACCCTTAAAATTTTTTATGCGCTACTCTTGTACAACGGATACCTGCACTTTGCATTCTAGCCCTAATAAGAACATAAAAAACTGAATTAGATTATTTTTACTTCTAAGCCATGTTTTTATCTATTCCCACCTAACCATTGCCACATATCACCTTATCTGCTTAACACCATAAGTTTTCTTTAAGAAAATTTTTCCTATGAACGTTCTTCTTTCCCCCGTATTAAAACAAATATTTATTTATATCTTTACGACGGCTATCTTCTACCTGGCACCAGTACAAGCCAATAGTGATTCAATAGCGCAACCTATTTTAGCGGTAGGAATGATCATAGTCCTTGCGGTGGTCATCACTGATCAATTGCGCAAACAAGAAAAACAGTTTTTCAATCTCATTGCACTGATCTTTGTCGCCGCTCATGCCTGTGCTTTTTCCTGTTTTATTTTGGCCTACCAAGAGCCTGATCAATTTACCGGATTGCATACCCGCACCGACGCACTATATTTCACGCTTACCACCATGTCTACCGTAGGCTTTGGTGATATCCACCCCGTTGGTCAAGCCGCAAAGATCCTAGTTATGATCATGATTATCTTTGACCTTGTCTTTATCGCTTCCTTAGGCCATGCCCTAAGCGATAGCCTACGAAAAAACCGCACCAAATCCTTAAAACAGACACACCATGACCACTAAAGTTTTCTCAGTTTCCCTCCTTTATGGAGGACTTGCCGGCATTGTTAGCGCACTCAGCCTACTGCTTATGGTCGGTTTACAGCACCGCATTTGGAATCTAGGCAGCAGCGCTTTATTTGCTTTTATTGTTATTTGTGTCGGTGGTGTGCTTTTGGCGTGCCTGCACACCCAATATAAAAACAGTAACCTTGATAAGCTTATTGCAGAAAGTGCGGATCCCAATCCGCTGCATGCTCGCAAAATTGGTTTTATTGCATTATCCGCCATTGTTGCGGTTGCTTTCGGAGCTTCTATTGGGCCAGAAGCAGGTTTGGTAGCAATTGTTGCTGAACTATCAATTTTTGTTAGTACAAAAATTACTACAACGAAGCAGCAGGCTCAGGCTATCGGTGCTGCTGGTAATGCGGCCGTACTTTCTAGTATTTATGGTTCGCCGCCGGCATCTGCCGCATTTGACAATGACAGTCTCCCACCAACAAAATTTCCGGCTTTTATTGCCGGTATTAGTGGTTTTCTTACTTTTATGACCACCTTGCGCATCTTTGATGCGCATCCACATGCCCTTGAGCTTCCTATAGCACCGCGTGGAGAAATAGCGACCTGGTGGCAAGCAATTCCGGCTGCATTATGCGGCTGCGTTGTGGCCATTATTTTTCTTATTCTGCACCACTATGGCCATATGTATATAGCAAAAATTGCTTCCCCCTGGCTGCGTATTATTGGTGGCTCAGTAGTTTTAGCTGCTTTATTAGCGATAGTGCCGTTATTGCGCTTTTCTGGACACGCACAGATGCCAGAGTTGACCACGCTTATCGAACAATCTGCCTGGTGGAGTTTATTAGCACTTGCCGTCTTAAAAGTAATAGCTACTGCGCTGAGTTTAATATCTGGTTGGCAAGGCGGTGAATTCTTCCCGCTCGCTTTTGCCGGTGCCGCCGCAGGAGCTGTGAGCTTAGTATTTCTTCCTCAGGCAGACATCGGAACTGTATTAGTTGCTGGTATGGTTGCAGCGACCACAATAGCGTTGAAAAAGCCTTTCGTCATTGTCCTGATTATGATTTTTATGCTTCCAGGAACTGCCATAGGCCCACTCTTAGTTGCCGCGCTGATTGCTATCGGAATATTAAAAATTCTTCCCTCAGCCCTACTTGACTAGCCCTACGTGATGAAATGCTCGCATAAAAAATGCCCACATAAAAAATAATGTGGGCATTTTTAGTATCTTTTTAAGCTACTGATTCAGCTTCTGGTGTACTTTCAGTTTTCTTTTCGGCAGAGCGAACCTGAATACCAGCAACAATCAAGGCGATGCCCCAAACAATGCTAAAGAAGCCAAGCCAGTAAATAATGCTGACCATTGCGCTTCCTGGGTAAGACATAACAAAGCCACCAGCAATAATCCAGAGCACGCCAGCTAGAACCAGCCACCATTTAGCGCCGCCCTTCACTGAGGAGAAGGCACCGAAGATTTCAGTGAAGCCGCGCACGATCATCCAGAAGCCAAGAACCCAGGTCAAAATGGCCATGCCCAATACTGGCTGAGCAATAACAGCGATACCAGCAACAACGCCAATGATTCCAGAGAAGATATTCAGGAAACGTTCGCCACCCTGGGTGCTAGAGATCCGCATGAAGCTGCTTATGCCATCGACGATAGCGTAAATACCCCAAACAATTGCCAGTGTGACCAGTGTGATTCCTGGCCAAGCCATGATGAGCAGGCCAACGATAATCGCCAGCGCTCCGGAAAGAAAGAATGAACGAGCAAGATTCCCTTGCAGCATGGTTTTTCTCCTCTGTGGTGAAAATGGTGTAAATGGTTTCAAAGAGCGTAACAACTATAAATCCCCAGGTAAAGCCATACCGCATATAAATATGTTACGAAACTCACATAATCCCATGTAAACGAGCATAAAATATTTATCTTCCGGTAATAATTCTCTTCCTTGTTATAGGATTACGCACAGTTTTTTATTCCCACCTTCACCATAGCCAGGCCACAATCCAGCTTTCGCTTATCGACGCACCCCCATACGCCGTATAAATAACAAAAGGACTCCGCATACCCGCCAGAGCCCACTGACCCTTACTGCATTCCTGCCCTGGGGGAGTTCATGGGATAAACGCCATGCGAAGTCCACCGCCAAGCCTAACCCAAATCTTCATCGAGCTCAACTTTTTCATAACCCAAGGATAAAACCGCACCGCCAGGAAGTTTTTGTTATTGCTATACACACTGTGTATAGTGTTTCGGGTAGCACTTAGTGTGCTTGCTGGAGGATTCGACTAGCGGCCTATGTCACACGCCTGGAACGCGTGCGGGTTTCACGACCCTCGTGGGTTCAAATCCCACATCCTCCGCAATATACAAAATCCCGGTTCAGAAATGAGCTGGGATTTTCTTTTATATGTTGGTAATTTTCCATGATGTGATAAGGACATAAGTGGACACAAGCGTACTTAAATGGCCTCAGTTATGGCACGTTTATGGCACGGCTGTAATACCTCATACGAATAGGCACCCCTTATGCCAGCTAAAAAACGCCGCACCCGACATACCGGATTCGGGTCAATCAGAAAGCTACCTAGTGGCAGGTTCCAAGCACGCTATAAAGGAGCAAACGAAAAAAACTACACAGCACCAACTACTTTTGCCACCAAAGGAGAGGCAGAAGAGTTCCTATCTGAAATATCAAGAGCCATAGAGTTAAACATCTGGCTACCACCTGAGGTAATCGAGGCGCGCCGGGTACGTGATGCTACGACAGTAAGCGCCCATCCTCCGCATTTTGCAAAATACCAGTTCAGGAAGAAGCTGGGATTTTTGCTGGTGCCGCCGCCCTTGAGTTCAGAAAGTCGTTGCAACGCCTAGCCTTTGGTGGATGTTGCAACAATCATGGGCGTTGGCTCATTTCATTCGTTGTCTGACACCGATCATGAAGGGTTAATTGCTTTAGTTGACGGTGTACGTTTTGTAGCTGGCGAGGTGGGGTGCCATTGTAGACATGCCTTGAATTTCTGTGATACTCACATGTCATTAGCCTTGCCTACTATCCCAACTCTCCCAAAATACGTTGCTGACACAAGTAGCAGTAAAACAAACATCTACTTTTCTTAAAAACAAGAAAACTGCAACCCCAAAATAGGGTTAACTTTTATAAATTTAACCTAAACACTATTCAAAAATTTTTCTAACAACTAGCTTAATAATTGTCAGCATTTAATTTGATATCCGCGAGGAAGTTTTCCATGAAATCAAAAACAGCCTCTTTAATCGCCTTCACCACCGCAGCGTCCATATTTTTCACTCCAAACGCCTTAGCGCAAAATAGACCGCCCATCTATACCCAGTATGGAGAGTTTACAACTCAAGACACTATCCCCGAAAATGTTCTTTCTAAAGAAGAGAAAACTTCTCTTGAAGAAATTGATAAATACCTTGATTATCAAAATTCTTCATTCGATTATTCCAAAGCAAAAAATAATCCTTCAATTGACTCCCACACACTAAACGATTTTACTGTAGGACTCATCACCCAAGAATGGCTAATCTATGCCCAAGAAGAAGAGCTTGTACCCCTTGAAGAAAAAGCAGATACACTTACACCATTTATAACTGAGCTACGTGCTACCTGTTCAGGAAAAAATGGTTTTCAAAAACTTCCCCCGGCATTGCTTTTGAACAGTTGTTCTGCAACAGCCCTACAAAATGCATATACAGCAGGAGCCGGCGTAGCTACGCTAGCCGCTATCATCACATCCGCAACAGGAGTAGGTTCCATTGTAGCTGCGACGATAGCTGGACTGCTTACAATCTCCTCAGGTCTAGCAGGATTATGTAACTCATGGGGACGTGGTATTCGTATATTCCTTACCGGGGGATGCTGGTCTCAATAGGAGAAAATAATGAAAAAATGCCTCGGCATACTTTCTATCTGCACCACACTTGTTGGTATTTCTTTAAATATCATGCAGATTCTTGCTAGTGGCTATTCTCATCCCATCCTTTCAATGGGAATCCCTATTACCCTTATCGGATCCGGTGGTTGCCTGCTATATGCGCGATCAATACATAAAAAATAACTATCCCCCATAGTTCACCAGACAAAAGCTATGTCGGTATAGTCCGCACATCACCTATAACCATAGCGTAGCCACAGGGTATGAAGTGTCATACCCAACTTTTACCACAACCCAAATTTCGGCTGTCTGAAAAATTATCTAAGAGCCTGTCTTTCATTCTTCATTAAGACAGGCTCTTTCCCCCACTATCACTACTTGTTAACCCAAAGAAGTTCCCTATAGGAAAACAAAAATTCTTCCCTACGGCAGCGCTTTGAACAAAACTCCCCCTCTTTTCTATGAGGACACCACTTGCTTAAAAACTATTGAGCGCCAAATCTTATAACTCAGCAGTAAAGCAACGCCATACAAAACCTTCGGGAATTACCCTCGCATCCATCTATTCTTTATCGCCCCACCCCGACAAAAACGGGCATGATCCCACATTTTTCACTCTCGAATACACCTAGATCTCACAAATAACACCACGAAAGCCACATATTATTAATTTACGTCAGCACTTACCAGGGAATAAGCGAACTCTTTTTATAATATGAATTTTCCTGTGAACCACTTTTTTGCTGCACACTAACAAAAAACTAGCAAAAAACACCTATTTAACTGGGCTTATAAAATCTATAGCATTCTGGTGGGGAAATTCTGGGCAGTGCACAGGAAGCTTACAGTATGAACAGTCATAGTAAACGGGCACAACCAAAAAAATCCCGGAAGGATTCACCACATGACTACCGCATCATTTGCCATGATCGCCATCGATCTAGTCGCTATTTCTGTTCTTGTTCTTGCGCTCTACTACCCCAAGCATCGTCGCGCCGATCTCGTTGTTGCTTTCTTCGGTGTGAATATCGGTGTGCTTGCCGTGTCAACCGTTTTGGCTACCTCAACAGTTAGCTCTGGTCTTGGCCTAGGTCTTTTCGGTGTTCTCAGCATTATCCGCTTGCGTTCTTCGGAGATCTCCCAACGCGAGGTTGCCTACTACTTCTCTGCTCTGGCACTTGGCTTAATTGCCGGGCTAACGTCTACCCCAGCGGCTATGCCTCTTGCAATGATGGTTCTCATTATTGCTGTTATGGCTATCACCGATACCACCCTCACCAGCCGAAATTCCATTGAAACTCAACAGATCCAACTTGATCGTGCAATCACTGATCCAGAAGAACTACGCCAAGAGGCGGAAGTTCTTACCGGCGCGAAGGTGCACACTATCAGCGTCGTTAAGCTTGATCTTGTTAATGATCTCACCTTGGTTGATGTGGGATTGGTACGCGGTGAAGCAACAATGAAAAGAAAAGTCTCCGTTCAAACGATCACCGAAAATCCACACCGTGAGGCGCTGGCTCACTAAGTCGGACAAACGTCGATAAGCACAAGAAAGTACCATTATGAGCACCGCAATCATAACGGATGATCTCAAACCGATCAGCCTCGATGAACTTATCGCGCAAGCAGCGATGCTGACTCGCGTAGATCGTAAATATGTTCTGCGCCGCGATGATGTGCAACGGGTTATTAATGGGCTCAACCCCGCAACCCGCGTGCTGATTCTCAATGGGCAAGCACCACAGGCCTATCGCTCCACCTACTTTGATACCCCAGATTTGCGTAGTTTTTATCTGGCAGCACATCCGCGGCGACACAAGTTCAAAGTGCGCACCCGCACCTATGTTGATTCGGAAATCGCATTCCTAGAAGTCAAAGCCAAAGGTGCGCGTGGGGTCACCATCAAAGAGCGAATCCCTTATGATTTCGAAGCAGCAATGCACGATGTGCTTATCGACGACGTACGCCCCTGGCTAGAAGAGCGCCTTGTCGCAGCCGGACAGCCTACCGGTACTGGTGCTCACCTGCAACCAACAATGTGGGGTAGCTATAAACGCACTACCTTACTCATGGCCGATGGTGCCGGACGCGCTACTTTTGATACCGAACTTGATTGGGCAAATGCGCATAATCAATACCTCGCTCGACCAGACATGGTGATCTTTGAAACCAAATCGGGTTCTCGTCCTTCCGAACTCGACCGCCTATTGTGGGCAAATGGTCACCGACCAGCAAAAATATCCAAGTTTGGCACCGGGATGGCCGCTCTAGATTCCGCTTTGCCGCACAACCGATGGCATAAAGTGCTCAACCACCACTTCTATAACTAACCACCACACCGAGTAAAAAACTCCTGTGACTCACCACCTATATGTGCCAATACCTGAGCACATATCTTTATAAGAATTGAGAAAACCAATGAACCATCGCACACCACTTACTGCTATTATCCTGGCACTTGCGTTAGGTATCACCGCATGCTCCACCGACAACATCACCGGCACCGCCACAACGGGCACAACAAGTGCAACGAGCACAACGACTTACGACAACTATGACACCACCCAGCCACCCACTATTGCCCAAGCAATGGCAGATAATAGCGACTACACCACCTATAACGATGACGAATGGGATGCTGCTGATGCTCAAGAACTCAGCGACACTTCCGCAACTATTTCCGCTGCCGGAGTCTATCGGTTAACTGGTAACTACAACTCAGTGACCATTACTGCTGCCAATGCTGACGTGGTACTCATTATGGATAATGCCACTATTAATGGCGATATAACCGTCACCGAGGCTGCTAATGTGGCAATCTCTACCACCGGGACTAATACAGTTAATGGCACAATTGACTCCACTGCCGACCTCACCTTCAGTGGTAATGGATCACTAAATGTTACTGCCACTGATGATGGAATCAGCTCTTCTGATGATCTCGTTATTCTTTCTGGAACTATCACCGTCACCGCTGGCGACGACGGTATCCAAGCAAATGATGCCCTCGCAATCGAAGGCGGCACAATCACAGTTACCGCTGGTGGAGATGCACTAAAGTCAGACAAAGACGATGACCCCACCAAGGGCTATATCGCTATCACCGGCGGTGATCTCACACTGACCACCGACGGCGATGCTATTGCCGCTACCACAGATATTCTTATCAGCGGTGGAAATATCACTATCACCGCTGGTGGCGGTGCTGATAGCGGGAAAAATGACGACATTTCCCAAAAAGGTCTCAAAGCTGATAGCTACCTCATTAGCGAAGGCGGAACTATCACCATCAATAGTGCCGACGATGCGCTCCATACCGATGGTGCCATCCGACTGAGCTCTGGCAGTACTGTTACCGCTGCTACCGCCGATGATGGAATCCATGCCGAAGTTACATTACTGATCGACGGCGCTTCGGTTACTATCACCAAATCAACCGAGGGGCTAGAAGCTGGCCTGATTACTATTGCTGATGGCACTGTCGATGTCACCAGCAGTGATGATGGACTTAACGGCTCTGGTTCGGTTACCGCAGAAGCCGGTGTTACAGCAGTTGCCGATGCAACTACTACCTCCGCTACCGGAAGCGACATAGAGTCACCTGCTATCCCCGCTATGCCCCAACAAGGAGAAATGCCTGGTGGTAGAGCTATGGGCGGTGATGCATCTACCGGCGAACAAGTTGTAATCTCGGGCGGCACAGTCACCATTAATGCCGGTGGCGATGGCTTGGATTCAAATGGAGATCTGATTATCACGGGCGGCACCACCACAGTCTGGGGGCCAACAAATAATGGCAATGGCGCTATTGACTATAACGGTACTTTTACGATCACCGGTGGTGAGCTCATCGCGCTAGGCTCTAATGGCATGGCAGCTAACCCTAGCTCTAGCGATGGACAAGGCTGGATTTCTACTTCTGCCACTGGCGCTGCGGGTGATGAGGTCATCATTAGTGATGCTTCCGGTACTGAGATTACTCGCTTTACTGCATTAAAGAACTTTGGTCTAGTGCAGTATTCCGCTGCTGAGCTTCATAATGGCGAGTCATATACCATCAGTGTGAATGGAACAACCACCACTGTCACCGCTGGTGAAGCCACCATAACTCGGGGCGGTATGGGTATGGGACAGCCTCCGGTTCGCTTCTAAGCGCACAAAGCAACCGATAAGAGCAACGAATAAGAACTTCACGCACTAGATATTTTCTAGTGCGTGAAGTTATCTGTGCTTAGCGGTACTACCCTGACCAGATATAGGGGGTACGCGGAATATTCTCCAGCGTGAAATCTTCAAGTAGCTCATTCATCGTTGTGCCGTGCAGATTCAATGATTGAGCAATCTTTGCCCGCACGTCCGCCTCACCCATAGCAGCGCTGAGTTCACGAAAGGTCACTGCCCCATCGCGTTTAGCAAGACGGGCACCACGATTATTAATAACTAGTGGAACATGCACATACAGTGGCGTCGCTAAGCCTAATAGGTGGCCTAAATATGCTTGTCGCGGCGTTGAAGAAAGCAAGTCATCACCGCGTACTACCTGGTCAATCCCCTGGGCTGCATCATCGACCACAACTGCTAAATTATATGCCCAATCCGGGTTCTGGCCGCCCCGGCGAAGAATCATATCATCGACTTCCCCAGTTACTTCACCAGCAAGCAGATCGGTTATTGTCCACTGGTTAGCCTCCGCGCGCAGCCGTAGTGCCGGAATACGGTTATTTTCTGCCAAGTGTGCCCGTCGTTGTTTCCGAACCGCTTCGGAAAGGTTGCGACAGATTCCAGGATATTGCCCGGCAATCGCATGCGGTGCCCGAGCAGCCTCAGCGATGTCTTTGCGCGAACAATAGCATTCATACACCGGCAGTTTGGCTAATGCTTGTGTATAGCGGGCATCATTATCGTGCTGGTAGGTGATCTCACCATCCCAATCCAAACCGAGCGCGGCTAGATCCTCGATTTGCCGACGTGCCGATTCCATAGAACTACGCTGGGTATCAATGTCTTCTACCCGTAAATAAAATTCCCTTCCGGTAGAGCGCGCCGCCAGCCAGGCAATGAGTGCGGTGCGCAGGTTACCAAAATGTAGGTCACCGCTTGGCGACGGCGCATATCTCCCCGCCATACTCAGGCTCCTTTTATTTGCTCGCGTAGTAGCGTCCCATAAATTCTTTTTTGAATTCCGCATAGCTGCCGGCTTCCATGTGGAAGCGAATATCATCAACCAGCTTGATCATAAAAGTCACATTGTGCATGGTGCATAGTGTGCCAGCCAGGAATTCTTTTGCTTTAAACAAATGGTGGATATAGGCGCGGGTGTAGTTTTCACTGACATAACCGCCAAATTCTGCATCCACCGGAGTGAAATCGCGTTTAAAGCGAGCTGCAGTTAAGTTAAGTCGACCATCTAAAGTATACACTCCACCACGACGACCCAAACGAGTAGGTGCCACACAGTCAAAAGTATCCGCACCAGCTTCAATAGCGGTGAACAGGTCATCTGGCTCGCTGATTCCGAGAAGGTGGCGGCCTTTGTCTTTGGGCAGTTCATCGCATACCCAGCCAACAATGGTACCCAAGTTCTCTTTTTCTAGTGCACCACCAATGCCGAAACCACCAAAACCACGTCGTCCTTCGGCTTCTGCTTGATTGGATATCTCAACAAGTCCCCGCGCAGCTTGTCGACGCAGGTCTTCGTATTGTGCACCTTGGACAACACCCCATAGCGATTGCAGGGGCTTACCTACGCGCTGTTCGGTTAGCCGGTTGTGTTCGTCAATACACCGCTGTGCCCAGCGGTGGGTGCGTGCCACTGATTCTTCCTGATAGGTTCGGGTATCAATGAGCGTGGTGAGCTCATCAAAAGCAAACATAATATCGGCACCGAGTTGGTGCTGAATCTGCATACTGACTTCTGGAGTGAAACGATGCCGCGAGCCATCAATCACACTGCGAAAATCCACGCCATCTTCATCAACTTTAGCCAGACGATCTTTGTGTCGGGCGCGGATATCTTTTTCTTCCCACCCTTTCACATTCATGGCAAGCACTTTTTTAAAGCCCACTCCTAGGCTCATTACCTGGAACCCACCGGAGTCGGTGTAGGTTGGGCCATGCCAATTTTCAAAGGCAGCCACACCACCGGCTTCGTCAACAATATCTGGACCAGGCTGCAAATACAGGTGGTAGGCATTCGATAGCACTGCCTGGGCACCAGTTTCGCGAATCTGTTCCGGGGTAAGGGTTTTCACTGTGGCCTTTGTGCCCACTGGAATAAACGCTGGGGTGCGAATATCACCGTGCGGGGTGTGAATGGTGCCGGTGCGTCCGTGTTTTCCGGGTTCGTCGAAAAGCTCTGTGCCAAGTTCAAAGGTAATATCAGTCATGATTGGGTTATCTTACCGAGGATTCTGTTTTTCTAGTCGTTCTTTTTCTAGCGCGGCGCCTTCTACATCAAGATGTGGCAACAACTTATCTAACCAGCGTGGCATCCACCAGGTAGCATTGCCCAAAATAAACATCGCTGCCGGCATAAATGCCATGCGGATAAAGAAAGCATCGAAAAGCACACCCGCACCCAAAGCAAAGCCAAAAATCTTAATAAAAGGAATCGGCTGGCCAATAAAAGCAACGAATACGGCAATCATAATTAAAGCCGCAGCCGTAACTACTCGCGCACCGCTGGCAAAACCGTGAATAACGGATTCTTCTACTGCTGTGTACTTTGAACCTTTGGCTGCTTGCCCACCGGAATGGGTATAGTGCTCACGCATGGCAGAGACTAAAAATACCTGGTAGTCCATGGCCAGGCCGAAACACACACCGATCAAGAAAATTGGCATAAAGGCAATAATTGGCCCTGG
This sequence comes from Corynebacterium kutscheri, assembly GCF_000980835.1. NCBI lineage: Bacteria > Bacillati > Actinomycetota > Actinomycetes > Mycobacteriales > Corynebacteriaceae > Corynebacterium > Corynebacterium kutscheri. The sequence goes on along the minus strand of NZ_CP011312.1, from coordinate 136,007 downwards.
GGTAGGAACCAAGCCCCATAGGCCTTCCTGCCAAAACAAGACGGTCACGCCAAAAGCCGCTCCAATTGAGAGTAAGAAGCCCACTCCAGCCACCAGTGGTACTAGTACTGATCGGAAAATAATCATGAGCAAAACAATGGCTAGTCCCACCACGATCAGCAGATAAAGACCCATCACTGAGGATAAACGGTTGGTAATATCCTGCTGAATCGGCACCAAACCAGTGATACCGGTATTAATACCAGTTGCCGATTCCACTTCCACCTGTTGCTCACGCAAGCTAAGAATAAGCTGATTGGTCGATGTCGCTTCCGGGGCAGAAGTTGGGGTAAGCAACATCTGCACGGCTAGCTGATCATCACTAATCGCAACCAGCTGAAGATGCTTCATATCCTGGTTCGTCGAATATTTCTGAATCACATACATATAGGAAGCAAACACCGCAGCCTGTTTTCTTTCCTGCTCAGTAGGGTTTTCTTGAGTTAATTGTGCACTAATCAACGGCTGCAGAATCTCCGCGTCCGGGTTCACATCATGTGCATCAACAACTACTAACATCGGTGCGTTAACCCCAGCACCAAACCCCTTAGTCATCAAATCGGCTGCTTTGCGTTGGGTTGTGCTGTAGTCCGATTGGGTGTCTGTCGGCAAGCTCAAATGCAACCCTAAACTTGGTACTGTCAAAGCCCCCAGCGCGAAAATCACCACTGCAATAACTAGTCCCGGCATGCGATGAACCAACGTTACCCACCGCTTACCCATAGTTACGGTTTCTGCTTTTCGACGCCGCGTCAAAACTTTTAACTCGCCTGAGAAAATACGCCGACCCAATAGCCCTAGTACCGCTGGCACCAAAGTCAGCGCAATCAATACGACAATAAACACAGTAAAGGCTGCCGCAATACCCATATAGGTAAGGAAGGTAATGTTTGCAACTGCTAGTGCCACTAGGGCAACAATAACGGTAATACCAGCGAAAACCACTGCTGATCCGGCGGTACCTACCGCCATACCGGCTGCTTCTTGCGGGTTCAACCGCTTAAGCTCACGTCGATAGCGGAAAATAATAAAGAGCGAGTAGTCAATACCCACAGCTAATCCCAGCATGATTGCTAGCACTGGGGTGACCGTATTCATATCAAACCAGCGGGTAGCAAGTACCGTAGCTAAAGAACCAATAGCTACACCCACAATTGCGGTGAGCACCGGCATACCGGCAGCAACCAATGAGCCAAAAGTGAAAATCAAAATAATGGCGGCAACTGCCACACCAATAATCTCTGAGGTTTCCTCAATAATGATAGGGTCACCAAAGCCAGTGCCATTAGCTTCTACTGTTAGCCCAGCGTCTCTGCCTACTTGGAGTGCTTCATTAACTAATCGACGATCCTCATCTGTGACATCAGCAGTAAGCGGGTAATCAAAATCAAAGGTGGTATAGGCAATGGTTTTGTCTGCCGAAACCAAGGAGAGATTCTCTGCATCTAAGCGAGCATTTTCTTCTGGCAATCCCATAGAGGTGAACTGGTCAATAATCATCGCTTGCAGTTCAGGGTTCAGTGTTATCGGATTTCCCCACCGAGTCGTATTAGTAATGTGATCGCCTAGGCTCTCATTAATACGATCGACGACACTTTGAATTGCCGCCGTATTTTCCGGGTTAGCTAAACTTTGCCCTTCCGGTGCCTGGAACACAATGTTAACGCCAGTACCTTGTAACGGATTCGCTGCCTCAGGGAAGTTTTTTTCATAAATCTCAAAGGCCTGTTGGGAGGGAGTACCGCTCATCGTAAAGGTATCTACAAAACCACGTTGCAATAGTGTTGATAACCCACCGAAAATGGCCAGTAATAGCACCCAGGCCACAATGACCACCCATTTTGCCCGGAAAGACCATTTTCCTAACCGGTACAAAAACTTGGCCATTGATATACTCCTCAAGTCCGCTAACGAAACAACAGTGATTCAGCGTACCGACAAAACCTGTGAAACTTTAAAATCTCCGTTTTATTTATTTTGTTTATTGATCGGCACCACGACCACCAGGAACACATAATCGCTATCACACCAGCAAGAATCACCAATAAAAATATTTTTATCTCCGACAGCGCTAAGCATATGTAATCTCATCGCCTCGAACCGTTGGCACCCGCAAGCTCTGATGACACCATAAATAAACAACTCGTTAAAAAGGACTAATACCAAGACGAAGCCCTGATAACGCTCAATTCTTACCTGATGACTGATCCTAATTAACCAGCAAGTCGACACACGAGGACAACTCACGTACCAGCTTACCTACACAGCGGTAATACAAAATCCATAATGCACCATTAATATTCTAAGAAATTCTAGGTATCCCTGTACGTAGAAGAACGTCTCCCTAATTCAACCTTCCCAAATGGAGGATTCTTATGCATCTCACTCAGCGTGAACAAGATAAGCTCATGATTGTCGTCGCAGCTGATTTGGCACGACGTCGTAAAGAACGCGGTCTCAAACTCAACCATCCAGAGGCAGTCGCATTAATTACTGCTGAACTCATGGAGGGTGCTCGCGATGGCAAATCTGTTGCTCAACTCATGGCTGAAGGCATCACCATTTTAACGCGCGATGATGTTATGGAAGGCGTACCAGAGATGATCGCCGATGTTCAGGTAGAAGCAACTTTCCCAGATGGCACCAAACTAGTCACCGTTCACAAGCCAATTCGCTAACAATATTGCCGTCTTAAGGAGACCCACTATGATCCCTGGTGAATACTTCATTTCTGAGACCACCCCAATCATTATGAATGCCGGCCGCGAAGCCATCACAATTGAGGTAACCAATAAAGGCGATCGACCAGTCCAGGTTGGTTCCCACTTCCACTTTGCAGAGGCTAATTCCGAACTGGAATTTGATCGTCAAGCAGCTATGGGTAAGCGTCTCGATATTCCAGCTGGTACTGCGGTACGACTCGAACCGGGCGATTCTCGCACAGTCAATCTCATTGACTTTGCCGGCACCCGCGAAATCTACGGCTTCAACAATAAAGTCAACGGAAAAATTGACTAGCCGTCTAGACAGCTACCACAACTACAACAGTGCACATTAAAGCCTAGAGGAGCACAGCATCATGTCTTTTGAAATGAGTCGTCGCCAATACGCAGAACTACACGGACCAACCACCGGCGACGGAATCCGCCTAGCCGATACCGACCTCATTGCAGTCGTTGAAAAGGATCTGACCCACTATGGCGATGAGGTTTCTTTCGGCGGCGGAAAAGTTATTCGCGATGGCATGGGACAAAACTCCCGTGTCGACGCAGACCAAGTTCCCGACCTGGTTATCACCAACACCACTATTATTGACTACACCGGCATTTATTCCGCTGATATCGCTGTTAAAGACGGCCGTATTATGAAGATCGGCAAAGCCGGTAACCCCGATATTATGGACAATATCGATATCATTATTGGTGTTGGCACCGAGGTTATCGGCGGCGAAGGCAAGATTGTCACTGCCGGCGCTATTGATACCCATATCCACTTCATCTCCCCTGAGCAGGTCGAGGCAGCTCTAGATAATGGAACCACCACTCTTATTGGTGGTGGCACTGGCCCAGTTGATTCTACTAATGCAACAACCGTAACCGCTGGTGCAAGCAATATCGCTAAGATGATCGAAGCTTCTCGCGATTTTGCCGTCAACGTAGGTTTCCTTGGTAAAGGACACGCCTCCAACCCAGAGCGTTTACGCGAACAAATTCGCGCTGGCGCTATCGGACTTAAGATTCACGAAGACTGGGGTGCTACCGCAAATACCATCGACAACGCGCTTACCGTTGCCGATGAAATGGACGTTCAAGTTGCTATTCACACTGACACCTTGAATGAGGGCGGCTTTGCCGGTAACACCATTGCTGCCTTCAAAGACCGGGTAATCCACACCTTCCACACCGAAGGCGCTGGTGGCGGACATGCCCCAGATATTCTTAAAGTAGCTGGTCTACCTAATGTTTTGCCAGCATCAACCAACCCGACCCTGCCATTTACCGTTAATACGATGGATGAGCATCTTGACATGATCATGGTGTGCCACCACCTCAATGCTGATCTTCCAGAAGATATCGCATTCGCTGATTCACGTATTCGCAAAGAAACAATCGCTGCCGAAGATGTTCTACACGATATGGGTGTCTTGGCTATTACTTCCTCCGACTCTCAGGCTATGGGTCGTGTGGGCGAGGTTGTGCTGCGCACCTGGCAGGTTGCTCACCGGATGAAGCAACAACGGGGCTCACTAGCAGGCGATACTACCAACAACGATAACGAGCGCATCAAGCGCTATATTGCTAAGTACACCATTAACCCAGCTATTGCTTCTGGTGTGGCCGATACGATTGGCTCTGTTGAAGAAGGTAAGCTCGCCGATCTTGTTATTTGGGATCCGGCATACTTCGGTGTAAAGCCAAATATCGTGATTAAGTCTGGCATTATTGCTCGCTCGATTATGGGTGATGCTAATGCTTCTATCCCAACGCCACAGCCTCGTACCATGCGTTATTCCTTTGGCGCTCGTGGTGCTGCTGCTGGTCGTACCTCGGTAACCTTCCTACCGACGGCTGCTTTCGAGGCTGACATACCAGAACAACTTGGTATTGATCGCAAATTTGTCGAAGCAAAGAACATGCGCACAATCTCCAAGGCAGATCTCAAGCACAACAATGCCACCCCAAACATTGAAGTGGATCCAGAAACGTATACGCTCACTGTTGACGGTGAACCTATCACTTCTGAGCCAGCTACCGAGCTTCCAATGGCTCAGCGCTACTTCTTGTTCTAGTGGCTGTATAACGTCACCGGTTTTCCTATCTTGAGTAGCACACCGGAATAAAACAAAGCAGAGCCGATGTACACACTGGCTCCGTCTTAGTGCTGCTTCTTAGTACTGCTTCTAAAAATTAGCGAAAGATTACACGTGATTATTACCGAAATACAAGGAAATATTAATGACCTCCCGCAAGCTGAACGGGACGCATTAGTTATAGACACCATTATCTTTGATAATGAGACCCGGCTTAAGCGTATTCAACGAGTAACCAGTAAAAACGGTGCAGAATATGCTTTGCGCCTAAGTAATGATCTTCGGGAAATAAAAGATGGCGATATCTTTATCAAAGACAATGACACCGTACTAGTAGCCGAAATTGCTGCCACTGATGTTCTCGTAATTACGCCAAAGGATATCCGAGAAGCTTTAGCAGTTGCGCACACACTCGGAAACCGCCATCTACAAGCCCAGTTCTTCGACCAAGACAGTGTCTTTGATAAAGCTGCCATGGTGGTACGTTTCGACCACACTGTAGAGCATTATCTCGAACATGCTGGTGTGGAGTACACCCGAGGCAATCATGTTATGCCAGAAGCATTCCGTCATGCAGAACACAGCCACTAGTATCCGAGCAGAGCTCATCATTTGGCATCTCACTGATTCAGCTCTGCCAACCGGTAGTTTTGCTCATTCGGCAGGACTGGAAACTTTTATCCAGGCCAATGATGTCCATGATCCGGATTCTTACCAGCATTGGCTGCATAGCTATTTACGGCAAGCAAGTTTTACTGAAGCATTAACGGTCCGTTTTGCGGTAGAACTGGTTCAGTCCGATAAAGACTTTGCGACGAAACTACGTCACCTTAACGAACTAGATCAATTAGTTCATGCCTGCCAAACAGCCAAACAAGTGCGCACTTCCATGAACTCTATGGGAAAGCGCATGGCAAAAATAGCTTTAACTATTGCTCCGGATCAACCCATCGTCGAAAAGTATTATCAGGCAATCCTGGCCGAAGAAATGCATGGTAACCCCGCTATTGCTGTAGGCCTTCTTCTAGGTTCAGAAGGTGTATCACCCCGGCAAGCTGTTACTGCTTATCTGATGCAGATGGCTAATTCCATGACCCAGAATGCTATCCGTGCTATCCCGCTCGGCCAAGATGCTGGGCAGCGGGTGTTGGTAAGTGCCTATGAGGTTATTATCCAGGCAGCGCAGCTGACAATGACGCATACGGTAGCGGATCTAGGTGCGGTCGCCCCACGTCTAGAGGTGGCGCAAATGCAGCATGAAACCTTGCGTAGCCGTATGTTCATGTCCTAACAATCAACCACATGAGGAAAAGAGAAAAATGAGTGTTATTAAAATTGGTGTCGGCGGACCAGTTGGTTCCGGCAAGACCGCATTAATCGAGCGCATTACCCGTGCACTCGACGGCGAAATCTCCATGGCGGCAATCACCAACGATATTTACACCACTGAGGATGCAAAGATCCTTGCTAAAGAAGGTCTCTTGCCCGAAGATCGCATTATTGGTGTCGAAACCGGTGGTTGTCCGCACACCGCCATTCGGGAAGATACCTCAATGAATGATGCTGCCTTTGATGAACTAGTCAAGCGCCATCCTGACCTTGAGTTGGTATTTGTGGAATCAGGCGGCGATAATCTCTCAGCAACTTTTAGTCCAGAGCTAGTAGATTTTTCCATCTACATTATCGATGTTGCCCAAGGCGAGAAGATCCCGCGCAAGGCTGGTCAGGGCATGATTAAGTCTGATCTCTTTGTCATTAATAAAACAGATCTTGCCCCTCATGTGGGCGCAGATCTACGCGTTATGGAAGAAGACTCTAAGGTTTTCCGGGGTAATAAACCTTTTGTACTGACAAATCTTAAAACCGATGAGGGGCTAGATAAGGTTATCAACTGGATCCGTCACGACGTTTTAATGGTTGATCTGGCGGACTAAATGTGGGATCTCGATAAAGGCACTTTTGAGCATAATCCTCCGCATGAGGAAATGGGTGTGCTCGAATTAGGAATTGGTATGAGCGGCAATAAATCAGTCGCTACAACCCAATACCATACCCGAGCGTTGAAAATTCTTCGCCCGCATTACCTCGATGATTCTGGACAGGTGTATTACACCATCGTTAATCCCGGTGGCGGGTATGTTGGCGGCGATGCATATCGCATCCAGCTTGCTGTTGAATCTGGAGCATCAATGCTATTGACAGATCAATCAGCCACTAAGGTGTATCGAACTCCAGGGGACTTTGTTGTCCAAAATGTTGATATTCATGTTGCTGCGGATGCGGTTTTAGAATATATCCCGGATCAACTCATCCTGTACCGTGATGCAGATTTCCGTCAGCATATTACGGCACAGGTACACCCACAGGGCTCTCTCTTTATTTCCGACATCATTACTCCAGGCTGGTCTCCGGAAGGGGAAAATTTCTTATATCACCAAGCCCATATTCGTTCTGTAATCCACAGAGACAAAGAACTTGTGCTGGTAGATAACCTACGGATTAATCCATTGGAGATAGAATTTTCCCAAGATTCTAGTGTATTTATGGGCGGGAAAACTCATATTGCCACCGCAATTTGTTTTGACCCTAACATTAATTCTGAGATTATTGACACCGTTCGAGGTTATCTAACTGAATATTTAACCAAGAACTCAAGTGTCATTGCAGCAATTTCGGAATGCGATAAACCAGGATTTCTCTTCCGGGCACTCGGGAATCGTACTGAAGAATTACTAGAGATGATCCTTGCTATTGCCCAGATAGTACGAGCTACCCGCGGTCAAGGTGCTATTCATTTGCGTCAATATTAACGGTGCATATCAGGTGCGGTGAACAATAAACATATCCACAATATGCTGCATGCTATCGGCATGTATCACAAAAAATATCCGGCCTTCTTCAAACAAACTCACCTATTAAAAGACCCCCTTTGATCATGTAAATCAAAGGGGGTTAGCTGCGGTGGCGGCGGGATTTGAACCCGCGGTTGGGGGTTACCCAACATTCGCTTTCGAGGCGAACACCTTCGGCCGCTCGGACACGCCACCGCAAAACAGCCTAGCAATACGGTGACGCAGCACCAAATTTACTGATCGTCGTCCTTCTTAAAAGAACCAATAACTTTGTTTGCTGCATCCTTGATGGACTCGCCAGCCTTATCTACAGCCTCTTTAACATCGGAAACAACCTGATCTTTTTTGCCCTCATTTTCGAGTTTCTCATTATCAGTTGCCTCACCGATAGCTTCTTTAGCTTTGCCGGCTACATCTTCAAATTTGTTGGAAAGATTACTCATTAGTATCACCTGCCATTTTCTCTTTAGCCTGCTTAATAAGACTCTCGGCCTTATCCTGGACATCATCGGCGCGCTCAACCAAGCCAGACAAGGTCTCGTTATCCGCGACTTTCTCTTTCACCTGGTCAATTACAGCCGAAGCCTTCTCATTGAGGTCGCTAACTTTGTTAACCACCTCGGAAAGTGCATTCTTATTCAGTTCCATACGCATTTCCTTGAAGAAAATTTATTTTTGTTTACATCTTCCATACTACGTAGCAGTTGCGCTTTTTCTTAGCTCTATCCGAAAAAAATTTACCTTATGAACTATTTTCCCAGTTCATAAGCATGTTCACAATTGCGTAACGACGTAAAAAAGTCGCTTAGTAACCGACTGCACTCGTCTTCTAATACCCCGGCGCGCACCTGTGGACGATGCAGTAGGCTTTGGTCTCGTACCACGTCGAAAAGTGAACCGCAGGCCCCGGTTTTGGGCTCATAAGCACCAAAAATAATGCTGCCCATGCGTGCTCCTACTGCGGCACCAGCACACATAGTGCACGGTTCTAGGGTAACCACTAGTTCGCAATCGCTAAGCCGCCAGCTATCCCCTAAGCGTGGTGCTGCTTGCCGGATCGCCATTATTTCAGCGTGTCCTAAAGGATCTTGATCGGCTTCTCGACGATTGACCCCACGGCCAATAATTTCTCCGGAAGGGCTAAAAATTACTGCCCCCACTGGGATATCACCTGGTGGGGTAAAGTGTGCTTGCTCCAACGCGATACGCATACGTTGTTCAGCGCGATATTCACCGAGAGCTTGGGGCAAGTGCTTGCTCAAGCTCATCTTCTACTCCTAGTTCCTCGGCAAGACGCTGTACTTGTTCAGATGCCCACCAATCGGTTTCATCGCAAATAAGCGCCATAATCTGCCCACTCAAACCAATATCTGCGAGGATATCGAAATCGCCTTCTGCCCACGGGTCTTCCCCTGCTTCGGGGATCTCTACATCTAGTTCTTCGAGAATGCTGGCGGCAAAATCATCTTCGGAGGCGGCAGAGGCGTCGGAAAGCAAATACTTCACCTTGGTAGGTGTCGGGCGCACAACAACAAAATAATCATCTTCTACACATAAAAGAGCAAAGGAGGCACCTTCAGCGCGTAGATTACGAACGGCGCGCACAGATGTCTGAAGATCCGAATAATCATCATCAAAGGTGTGCACCTGCCAGGTGGAGTCGGTGCGCGTGATGGTCACAGCAAAGTTGTGCTTCATAGTGCTAACCGTAGTCGGGATATGCGACACTGAAAAGGTGACTACGCTTCCATTTACACGCCCCGTATGCATTATTGGACTCGGACTCATTGGCGGTTCGCTACTTCGCTCACTGGTGAGCAAACAGGTACCAGCGTATGGCTTTAACCGCTCACCTTCAGGAACACGCGCCGGTGTCAAAGAAGGTTTCGATATTAGCTCCGATCTTGAAGCCACCTTAAAGCGCGCTGAAAGTGATAACGCCCTCATTGTTTTAGCTACCCCCATGCCGGCTATTAATACCCTTTTGGGGGCACTAGCAACGTATGCCCCGCACTGTGGTTTCACTGATGTGGTGAGCGTAAAAAGTGAGGTATATGCAATGGTGCGTGCACATGGATTAGTAGATAAATATGTTGGTGGGCACCCCATGGCTGGGACTGCACAAAGCGGTTGGGGTGCTAGTATCGATGGACTTTTCCAATCAGCAGCCTGGGTAGTTACCTTCGATCATGCTGTTGACCATACTCCGAGTACTCAGTGGTTAGAGTTATGGCGTGATGTCGCTGCGATGGCATCAACTGTTGGTGCTGAAGTTATTCCCTGCCGAGTCGCCCAACACGATGCCGCGGTAGCACGAATCTCGCACCTACCGCATGTACTCGCAGAAACCTTAGCAATTGTCGGTGATAATGGCGGCGCACTTTCGTTATCCTTAGCCGCAGGTAGTTTTCGTGATGGCACCCGGGTTGCTGGTACTGCGCCTTCCCTCGTGCGAGCCATGTGTGAAACCAATGCACCAGCACTTCTTAACGCTGTAGACGAAGCCATTAGTATTTTGGAAGATACCCGTGCTCATTTGACCGGGTCGAAACCAAATATCGAAGAACTCGTTGATTCTGGTTATCGCTCTCGTATCCGCTTCGAGGCACGTTCAGGAATGCACTCTAGTGAATCGGTAAGCCCACTAAAGATCTCAAGTCGGCCGGTCTTTCGCGTCCATCCCGGTGCACCTGGGTGGGTAAACCAGCTTATTCAGGCAGAAAATCTTGGTGCTCGGATTGAGGTTTTTTAGCTACAAAAAATGCTTTCCTAACCAAAGCCAGGAAAATACCTGCTTTGGTTAGAGCATGATAAAGCGCGTTAGTTAAGAGCCTATAAGGCCTATTGGTGCAACCACTTTTAGTGTTTTCACCCCGGAATTAATCTGTGCTACTGCAATTTCAACATCAAATAACTTGGATAAGGTTTTTTCAGTAAGCAGTGTTTTTGTTTCCCCAAATCGGATACTGTGGTCTTTGCCAATCAGTATCGTCTTGTCAGAAATGCGTAGTGCGTGCGAGGGATAATGTGTATTCATCACCACCATTAAACCGCTATCGGCAAGGTGTCGTAGTAACTCTAAAACTATTAGTTGATTACGAAAATCAAGTCCTGTTTCCGGCTCATCGAGTACTAGTACCTGTGGGTTTGTAACTAGTGCTCGGGCAATGAGAACCATTTGGAACTGTCCCCCAGACATTTGCCCACAGGGTAGGTTTGCTAAGCCGGTTGCCCCGACGCGTTCTAAAGCTTGCCAGGCAAGGTTGCGTTCCTGTTTGCCCGGTTGGGCAAAGGTACCAAGTTTTGGTGCGAGACCAAGTTCTACCATTTCTATGCCGCTCAACGATAAGGGCGCGGCGGATTTTGCTTGCGGTACATAAGAAATTGCGCACCCAATTTCGCGTATGGAGAGATTTTTCAAGGCAATCCCATGAAGAAACGTCTCTCCTTTAGTCCATTGGTGTAACCCAATCATTGCTTTTAACAGGGTGGTTTTTCCAGCACCATTGGGTCCAAGGATGGCTAATAGTTCACCTGATAAAAGCTGAAAATTGACATTGTTAAGAATTGACCTAGCAGTACCGGGATAACAAAACTCACCTGCTTTTACTGCAAGGCTCATCGCCATCGACCTCCACTGCTGCGTAGTAGCGAAATGAAAAATGGTGCTCCCACAAGGGCGGTTAATACTGAAATAGGGATCTCAGAAGCGGAGACTGTTCGTGCCAAAGTATCAATGATCACCATAAAACAACTCCCCAATAGCATTGAGGTAGGGATGACCACCTTGGAGTTGTTGCCAACGAGCATGCGCGCACAATGTGGTACCAAAAGTCCGATCCAGCCCACCTGCCCACACATAGAGACCACAGACGCGGTGATAAGGGTTGCCGCTCCAATGATAAGCGGCCGTAATATTTTTACATTGACTCCGGTTGCTCGAATTTCATCTTCAGATAAAGAAAGAATGTTGAGCCGCCACCGCAATAAATAAATCACTATTAAACCAATTACTACTCCTGGTATGCCTAATGCGATTGCACTAAATTGCACACCAGCTAAGGATCCCATGAGCCAATAGGTGATTTCGGGAAGTTTGCTGGTTGGATCAGCAACCAATTTTAAAATTGAAATGATTGCATTTGCCACTGCTGACATAACTACACCAGCAAGAATCAACATAACTATCGACGTTTGACCTTGTGTTTTAGCAATTATCATGGCCACATATACCGTAATGAGCCCGCAGATAAGTGCCAAAAGTTGCACGCCGATTATATTCCAATCGAGCATAAGCCCAATCACAGCCCCAACGCAGGTTCCCGCTGCTACCCCCAGGGTATCGGGGGTAGCTAGTGGATTTGAAAACAATGATTGGAAAGCTGATCCGGCAACTGCTAGTCCGCAACCAACAAAGAGTGCCAACACGATTCTTGGTAATCGAGTTGTCATAACAATGGATCTATTTGTTGGATCGCTCACCGCATTATGAAAAATCTCGTTGCGCAGTACCTCAATAACTGTTGTCGGTGCGATTGGGTATCGTCCTAGTACTAGTGCTAGACAAGATACCCCGATAACCACAGCAATAAGGGTAAGCACAAACCAGCCTCGCAGTTTATCACCACGAGTTAACTGAACCATCATGAATTTTCTCTTCAGCTCACTTATGCGTCTGGATCAAGAATCCGCGTAATCTCAGCGTCGCTAAGCTCCCAACCATAGTTAAGCTTGTAGTGATCTTTGGTTAGTTTTGCTAAATCTAGATCGCTAAATTGTTCTGGATATAGTTTTTCTCCCAACCAAGCTGCTACCAGTGGAGCATCTGGCGAGGGGGTAAACCAGTTCCACATCCCAAGTTCGGTAGTAAAGACTTGCTTGTCTTTGACTGCTCGCAGATTACTGAGATCCATTCCCTCAATCTGGTTACCCAGGATTTCTGCTGCCGTCATGCTAGACATGCCTCTACCAGTAACCAAGATAACGTCTGGATCCCAAGCAGTAATCTGTTCAAGATTCGCCTGAACCGCTGATTGATCCGTACCAGCACTAACATTGTGGAAATTCATTCGATCAGCCCACGACTCGGTGAACCAACCAGCCCTGCCACCAGCAACACGTAATGTTCCTTGACCAGCCCCCATGACAACAAGAACTTTCTTTTGCGCAGCGGGATCAACTTTATTTACTCGTGTTGTCACATCGTCGATAATTTTGCTCCCGGCAGCTACCTTATCTTTGGTTTTCCCTGGGGTTCCATAGACCTCTTCTAGCAATTCAAACCATTCGACATAGGTTTCAGTAGGTGCCCCAACAGTTTTAAACCCAACCCTGGTTAGCCCACCGGAATCAATAATCGTTGAGTTCTTTTCATTGAATGCATTATTAAAAACAACATCTGGGTGTAATGCTGCTAATGATTCCGCACTGGGGACACCTTTATCATCAAAAGACGTATCAACTTTCAACGCCTCAGGTACTTTTTGCATCACAATGGTTTGATCCATCTGGTTAATCAGGTGTGCACTTGCCCCAACCAATCCAGGTGCTTGTCCATCATGAAAAGCTAAAAAGGTAGACATTAATGGAATCTGTTCAAAAACTACCCGATTAATTTCACCGGGCACCATTGTTTCATGCCCATTATGATCGCTAACCAGGTGTGGTTCGTGGGTGGTTGCGTTTGCTTGAGTAGTAGCAGATTGTTCGCTAGCTTGATCCGATTGCGAACTACACCCAACAATCAGCGACGTAGCCATAAAAATAGCTACCGAACTTTTAATGAAAGGCCTTGATTTTCGCATTTCTTTTCCTTCTTGAATATTTTTTATCTGCACCAAGACATAGTTGACGACACAATGAAACTCTTAACCAGATTTTAAGTAGTCTTTAACCGCTGTCGTGCTGGTGCTATACCGCCGTGTATGGCATATTCGGCTTATGCCGATAATTTGACTCGTCGGCCATGCCAGGTGCCATGTGCAATAAATAAGTCCAAACCGTTAGCTTCCGGTTCCGGTTCTGGCGTTGAGGAAAACCCTAAAAGGTCATTAACGCCATATTCCAAAAGAAATGGCGCACACGATGCCGAAGGGCCGACTACAACAGTGAATGCATCTTTACTGAGTTCTAATAACCGAGGCATGGTTTTGTTAACGAATGCCGAACCGGTAATAAATACGTAGTCGCATTCTGGAAGCAGGTATTCACTTGCTGAATCGGGGTAATCACCAGGACGTAGATTACGTTCAAAAATCTTTATCTCACCAGCACCAGCTAGTGCCCGATAGGCGAAAGGAAAGTGTCCTACGATTCCCACTGTCTTCCCGGCAACTAATTCAGCATAGGGATTGAATAGTTCTCCAAAGGATGTGGATTCCATTAGCTCAAATCCATTTTCTACTACCCGGTGCCGTGCACCCCACCAAGCATTAATCGCTGCCATACCAAAGGCAGCTTCAGTAAAATTCCATGATTTAGCTAGTTGTGCTACGTCTTTAAGCGGCCGACCCACCATCTCCTCTGCCGTCAATGTTGCTGGACGTGAATCTGAAGGCAATAAGAAAGCGCGACCTACACTTGACTCTGAACTGACTACTTCTGCAACCGGTTCCGCCGTCTTGGTTGATACCACCTGAACCTTTGGATCAATATCAGCAATCAGTCGATCATAAATTTCCCACATATATTTCCTCCACTGCTTAACTAATTCAGCTTTTCAAAAACTGCATCACTCAAGTATCAAAAAAGATTTTTGGCTAACCACAGCAAGATCATTAATATGCAAAACACATGAACTTATTAGGTTAATCTAACCTAGATTAGTCGTCATGAAGGACTAGGGTCAATCTTTTGATTGGCATCTAACCATCTAAGGCATCATTGATACACCCCATATTGATGGGCTGTGATACTAAAAGTAAAAAGTTGGATCCGATAAAGAATCCAGCTTTATATACACATGGGGTCAAAATAGCTTCTCACATCACGCTTTTTGCCCTTGCATAATGGCTACACATGAGCACTATATTTTATTTTTCAGGGAAAATAATCTCAGAACACCTGCCCCACCAAGCATACAAGCCATGGCTAGCATAATAAGAGGCACTAGTGACACACCGGTACGAGCAAGTTCCCTACTCTGGGGATCTTTCTTCTGAGCCATAGTTTGCTCGGTGGGTGCTACCTTTTGTTCTGACACCTGGGTAGATGGTTTGTGCTCTGGCTGCGCAACTGGTGCTGGTGTTGCTTTTTCTGCCCCTAGTGCAGAAGAACCAGACGAGGCACTACCCAAAAGAGGTAGCAAAATCGGAAGTGGAATGGGTACAAATGGCGGGAAGTTCGATTCTTCTTCCGAATCAGGAGACGTTGCTGGTCGTCGGAAAGCAACGCGAACCTCAGCTGGTGGTTTCTTTGGATCCAGGGAAGCACCGGTGCTAAACCACCATGCCTTCATTGATTCAGGAATGATATCCACAAACTCCTGTGGCCAGGATTTATTAGCATATTCTGGCCTACCGGTCACCGATACGGTCTCCCCTTGATTTTCGCCCATAAAGGTTCCAGCGGCAAAGTTGGCCACAGTAACCCGCTTATATTCGCTCTGGTTATTCTGAGGGTCGACGGTAGATACATCCATTGTTACACTGCCAGAACCATCTTTATGCATTGTAAGCAGCGGATTGCCCATCAAGAAGCGAATCGACGGTACCAATCCCGCATAGGGGCGCAGGGAAAACCCTCCCGACCAACCAATTTGAGTTGTTCCATTTTCTAGATTTAACCAACCGGTTCCCTCACTAAAGGTAAAGGTATGGTTGATTTCATCTACCTTTACTGTATTGCCTAGACCGACTTGTTCCCACCCTTGGGCATACTCAGAAACACCCCAGGTAAAAGTGGCCTCGCTCAAAGCTATAGCGGTCTCACTTGGCTTTTCGACGCTTAACGCATCTGGCCCTTGCCAAGGGCTACCGTTATTAATTGGTGGCGTATGTGAATCGGTGTCATCCTGACCGGGTGCTGGCTGCCGAATAGTTGCTGGCGCAGCGGTACCGCTAAGGGTTAAGGCAGAAAGTCGATTAGTATATGGATGGCTCGCATACAACGTGGTACCCGTAGCATTCAGCGTAATTCCCCAGGTATCTGCAGCAGCGGTACCAGTACCCTTAGTAATATTTTCTGTATTGAAATCTACTTCTTGGGTTACCGTCCAGGTAGCAGGATCAATAAGTTGTACTTTATTGTCAAAGCCTGCTGATGCATAAAGCTCATGGGTGGCCGGGTTGACCAAAAGTTGACGAACGGTATCGCCAAGCAGAATCGGCTCCCCGATATGCTTTCCGGTTGAGGTATTAATGCTGATTAGTTTTGTCCCAGTCCATTTATCGGCGCTACGTGGAGTAACTGCCACATATAGGGTGTACAAGGTGGGATCAAAAGCCAGCATCGAAGTTTGGCCTGTTACTTCTTCGTCATTGTACTTAAAGCTTGATACTGGGATTGCTACATCGCTTTTCCAGGTTTTAGTTTGAGTATCAAAGGCGGTAATGATCGACTTATTACCCTCGGCAATCCACAAAAATTTGCTCTCCGAGTCGTACACCGCATCTTTAAGGCGAGGATATTTCTCATGAGAAATCTTAACCGGCTCACTGACAGTTTCTGATTCCGGGTCGACCTCAATGATCTCTTTGCTCCACACGTACACATTGCCGGTATCTGAGTTCAAAGCAATACCTGCTGCCCATTTAGGCATGCCAGTTATTGTTTTGAGCACGGTATTCGTCGAAAGTTGAATAACGCTTAATGCTTCCGTGCGATAGTGCAGGATATATAACCGATCACGGGCTTCGTCAATAGCAATATGCTCTGGCTGCGCATGATCTAGTGGAACCGATTTCTCATTAACGGTATTGGTTGTCACATCAAACCAGTTAAACGCACCAGTTTTATCTGTTGCATTATCTTCGAGCACAATAATTCGATCACGGGCAGCGTCATAAACAATATTGCGCGAGGTAACACCAATATTTGAATATATAGTGTCGTACCTAAGCGAGCGAGTATCTGCAGCCTGTACTGGACTACAGAGCATGAATACCAACATTAATGTGGCAGCAGCTGCAAGAGCCTTAACCATAGAAAGTGTTATCAAATGAACACGTAGCTTCATCATTATCCTTGTGAAAAGCTTGCGCTTATCCAGCAGCTCAACACAATTCCACCAATGAATAAGGCAAGGCAATACTAACTTTGCCCTGTGAGAGTACACCGCAGCTACATGAAAGAACAAAAAAATACCCAGCTCAAAACCACGCTACCCACATTAAAATCCCAGAAATACATATTTCTCTAGGTCAATGAAGATATGGGAGCATTTATCCACATAAAAGCATCCCCCGACACCTACCCTAATAAGGAAACGCTTCTACCAGCGAGACGCGCATGCTTTTAGTTACTTGCCTTTCGGCAAGGTTTAGCTTCTATTAACGCATACAACAACTCATAGTCGAGCTGCTACCGCTTTGCCCCCAACTTCTTGTAACCCATTATGCTCATCGTCCGATTTAAAATTCAAAACTTGAATAAGCAAGTTCATGGCAGTTTCTCGAATATCGCGCCCTTCAGAAATAGCAGCAACCGCAGCACCGTCAACAATACCAATAACTACCTGTGCCGGAATGTCTACCCCAATATGCTCAATAACCTTTTCCAAGGCAGCATCAAGCTCAATCCGTCCGGCTCGATAAGCCTTCTTCACCACATTAGAGGTACCCACAGCAATAAGCTGCCGATAGTGGTTATCCAACGGAATATCTTTAGGCAAACAAGCACGAATCAGGATTTCCGCAGCCTCTCGCTCATTTTCCGGAGGCTCTTTTTCAACGATGCCATTCCAAGTGTGCCGAACACGTTGAACCCACGACTGTATGTTTAACCGAGCAGCCTCTTCTAATAATTCATCGAGACCAGAAAAGTAGTATGTCGTAGCTGAAAGAGAAACCCCTGCCCGGGAAGCAACACTGCGATGTGTGACAGAACCCGGCCCTGACTCACGCAGGAGCAGAGCCGTAGCCTCAATGATTTTTTGCCGTTTCCGTCTTCCCCGAGTTTGATAGGCATCATCAAACATGCTTTCACCTCACCATCGGGTATTGGAAAACTTACCCCGATGTAGTGTAGCACATGCGCGGTTTATGCTTCTGTTTTCCTTTGCAACAAACTTATTTTCTCAGCCAAATCTTCACTGCCCTCGAACTCCACCGGAGTGGGTGCAAAAATCATAGCTATCATCGCCAACAGGGCAATTCCTACTAAATACCATGCAGGTGCAAGAGCATTTCCTGTTGCACCAATAAGCCACGTAGCCACAAAAGGCGCAGTTCCACCCAATAATGCATTGGCCATATTAAATGACAACGCAAAACCGGAATATCGCACCTCGGTTGGGAAAGATTCAGAAAGAAACGTCGGTAAGGTTGAATCATTCATCGTCAAAATAAGAACAAGCAACATTTCTACACCGACTACCGTCCAGAAACTACTCGTTTCCAAACAAGCAAAAAGTGGCACTGTCAGCACAATAAACAAACCACATGCGACGAAAAGCATGATTTTACGACCATACTTATCTGATAGATGTCCCATTATGAATATGAAGAAGACATACCCAAGCAAGACAATCGACGACGCTAAATTAGATTTCCCACTATCAAATCCCGCTGTTTCGGTCAGATAGGTGGGCATGTATGCCAGTAATACATAAAATGCAACCGCATTCAAAGAGGCCACACCAAAGGCGATTATTACTGTCCGCCAGTGATTCTTATATAAAACTCGAAATGGATTTTTTGTTTTCCGAGTTACTTTTTGGCTAGCTTTCTGAGTCATCGCCACATATGCTGGCGAATCTTCCAAATGAATCCGAATATAGCGTCCCACCAAACCTAATGGTCCGGCAACAAGAAATGGTAGCCGCCAACCCGAAGATTCTAAGCTGTCTGGAGTAAAAAATGAATATAACCCAGTAGCAGTAATTGATCCCAGCAAAAGTCCAGTTGCAGTCGAAGCAGGAACTAATGAGGTATAAATACCCCGATGTTTCGCGCTACAGTACTCTGCCAGAAAAACCGATGCACCAGCATATTCGCCAGAAGCCGAGAATCCTTGTATTGTTCGCAAAGTCAATAATAGAATTGGCGCCAGATACCCAATTGTGGCAAATGATGGGATACAACCGATCAAAAAGGTAGCGGTTGACATAAGTAAAATTGACCACGACAATGCCCACCGCCGGCCTCGTCGATCTCCCAGATAACCCCATACCACAGCCCCTATTGGACGCAGGATAAAGGAGAATGCAAAAACCGCAAAGGTTTGTAGCAATGCCAAAGCGGGATCATCGGTCGGGAAAAATACGGCTGCAATAATCGTGGCAAGGTAGCTATAGGAAGCGTAGTCAAACCATTCAACAAAATTACCCAAAAAGCTACCAGCAGCAGCCTTTTTCAAGGCAGAATGATCGATGTCACTGTAATTACTTTTTACACTTATTTCTGAAGGTCGTTCCACAGCACTTACCAGCGTTCCTATCTGCGGGGCTGCTGGTACTGTCCCACTGGATAACACCAGCAGCTTTCCTAATCAACCAGTTATATTTTTCTAACTCACGTTGCTTGAGTCTATGTGAGACGGGTAATCCTCGCTCTGCTTTCGGGTGGAAATAAGAGCAATCACTGGCCCTAAGCCACCGATGATAATGAGCACTCCACCAATGAAACCGAATAAGGAAATTGGTTCATTCCAAAGGAATAGCCCAAGCAGCAAGGCAACCACGCATTCCCAATAAGCAACAGTAGAAAGTTCCACTGCCAAAAGATTCTTACCAGCAACAACAAGGGAACCGATCGCAATAAAGCCACAAACGACGAACAGTACTGCTGCCCATGCCCAGTTCACCGGCTGCATCACAGTAAACGGATTAGTATCATCAATGAATCTCATTCGGAATACCATGACCACTATTGCACCGACTGCACCAAAAATGAAGTTATAAAAACCTCGAACTTCGGAGTCCATATCACTTCGATAGCGATAGAAGAACAACGCCAGTCCATAGAAGATACCAGAGCCAAGGCCAAAAAGATCACCCAAAGCTTTATTTGGCATTTGCGGGTTAGGGGCTAAATCAAGACCGATACGAATGCCCTCGTCCCAACGAATAATGCCAATTGTAAGCAGCATGCCCAAGAACACTAATAAGAGGAAGAAGGTGTTGCGTAAGCTAATCTTCTCTTTAAGGAAAATCCACGCCAATAGTGCAGAAAATATTGGTCCAGTGTAAATAAGGAAGACTGCGTTTGCGATTGAAGTCATCAGTGTCGAAGAAACATACAGTGCTAGTGAAATACCAATGGATAATCCACCGGCGACCACCGCAAAAGACACTCTAGAGTTTCGCAGCTTATCAAGTTTTTTAAGTCCAATAATGACGGCCAACATGCCAAGACATCCGACCATCATGCGTCCAGCAGCCAAGAAATCACCGATGATATAGCTGGAGCCGGTATTAGGATTAATCGGGGTCGATGGCCGGGCAAGTGTACCTACCAAGCCCATTCCAGTTGCGGAAATGAACATGGCGATAAAACCGATTTTTTTTATCCATAGGACTGGCTTTTTCGGTACAGGTGTTACCGAGGTGCTAGTACTAGCCATTGAGAGTCACGCTCACTATTTTTTAAGAGATATAGCTAAAAAACGGAGGGAGAGCTTCATAATGAAGCTACTCCCTCCTAGGCGAAGATTACCTAGACGAGAGTAACGTCGTTAGGAATCTGGTTCGGGAAGTAGTCTTCACATCCACCCTCGCGGTACACATCAGCAGTAGCGCAGTGCAAGCCACCACCGAAGGCGTATGCGAAATCACGCATCTCGACTGGGATAACATTGAAGCCCAACTTATCAAGTTGCTCAGCTTGATAGACTTCCGAAGCTTCCACAACCACTGTCTTATGGTCAATGACCAGGCAGTTCATGGACAACCAGACTGAGGAGTAGCACAGTGCTGGTGGCTCATCGTGTGCTGGCTTTGCAGCATCAACGATCTGCCAATCATTTGCTTCGAAGATCTTGCGTTGCTCGTCTGGGAGTCGGCGATGTGGATTATTAATAATCAAGCCAGGGCGCAGCGGAACAAACGTTGCATCAATGTGGATTGGATATGGATCTCCTGGGAAGTTCACAGCGTGAACGCGGTGCTCTGGGTAGTAACGCTTGAACCATTCCATGGCTTTACGGTTGGTTGTTAGACCATGCTGAATGAAGAGGTCTTTGCCCAAACGCATCACATCGGCAGCATCCCACATAGGTTCAACTTCCGTCGTAACGAAGTCAAGGTTAGCGGTACGCTCAAGACGTTCTTCCAAAGAGATCTTCTCGTCATAATAATTGTGCTTATAGGAAGCATCTGTTAGACGAGGTCGAGGTGCCTGAGTCCACTTGAAATCTGGATCCTGCTCGAAATATTCATTCATAAGCGGCCAATAAGCAAGATATTCAAAATAACGGCAGCGGAATGAATTGGCAGACGAAAGGATTTCGTTACCCATGGTCAGCAAAATATCACGTGGCGGCATTTGCGTCATACCGGACTTCACTCGGAAATCTGGGGTCTGCATATGCTGATTCCACTGAATAGGAGTTGGCCGATCCACCTTGATACCGAGTCCTTCAAGAACCTTCGCATAATTATCAAGCTGCTCGTTAGCTTTCTCTACCATGTGGGTAGGTCGAGGTCCCCACATGCCCCGCATTTCAGAATCGACAGGCACCTTTTCAGAGGTGGCAGGTTCTTCATCGGGGATTACTGAGAAGTCCGCTTTACCAACGATCACGTGTTTCAGCGGATCGAAATCATTCCATGAATTGACAATCTTTGTCATGGTTCTACCTCTTTCCTGTGTTCTGGTGTCTCCCTCGACACCATGACTGTGACGCTATTGCGTCTTGTTTTCTGCACCTTGTCGCGCAAGGTGAAGTCTTAAAAAGTTTTATGTTGCGATTTATGATGCGCGTGGCAAGGAATTAACGCTGAGAGCGGGACTCATATAAGATCCGCTTGGCGTAATAATTGTTCCTGCTTCGCCTTTCAGGATCTTCTCGGCATCTTCTAACCGGCCGATAGCTGCCACGCCACCAGTAAGTTCAACAAACGTACATGCGGCTTCTACTTTGGGCCCCATTGATCCAGCTGCAAAGCCTTTAGAACGCAATTGGGCAGGAGTTGCCTGACGAATCTCTGTTTGATCTGGGGTTCCATAATTATCAAAAACTGCTGGAACGTCGGTGAGAATCATAAAGAAATCTGCGTCCAGGCTCTCTGCTAAAACAGCACCCGAGCGATCTTTATCAATAACAGCTTCAATACCAACCAGGCGTCCATTTTCATCGCGAGCCACTGGGATACCGCCACCACCAGAGCAAATAACGATGATACCGTTTTCCACCAGTGTCCTAATGACCTTTATTTCAACAATGCGTTGCGGCATTGGTGAGGCAACAACTCGTCGGTAATATTGGCCGTCTTCCTTCATGACCCAACCGCGCTCCTGGCTTAGCTGGCGTGCTTCTTCTTCTGAATACACTGCACCAACAAACTTGGTTGGATTATCAAAGGCTGGATCACTTGCAAGAACCAAAGTCTGGTTCACAATGGAGGCAACCGAACGATGCGGCAGGCGATTCTCCAACGCTTCCAGCATCCAGTAACCGATCATGCCCTGTGTCATTGCACCAATAGAATCGAAAGGATAAGGCACTGTTAAGGTTTCATCGTTTGCCGATTGAAGCGCCAGTATGCCAACTTGAGGCCCATTACCGTGGGTAAGCACAAGATCATGTTCCTCAGCGATCTGACCCAGCGCATCGACGGCCGCAACTACATTGTCAATTTGAGGTTGGGCATCAGCTTTTTGCCCTCGTTGAAGTAACGCATTACCCCCAAGTGCAACCACTATCCGCACGTCATTCCCCCAATCCTTCTCCCAAAGTTGCCACCATAACTGCTTTGATTGTGTGCATCCGGTTTTCTGCTTGATCGAAAACTACTGATGCTTCTGATTCGAAAACTTCATTGGTGACTTCCAGGCCATCCATGCCCGTTTTTTGATAAATATCTTCGCCAACAGTGGTGTTACGATCATGGAATGCTGGTAGACAATGAAGGAACTTGCAATTCGGGTTCGCGGTAGCCGCCATAAGATCCTTATTGACCTGGTACTTCTTTAATAAAGCGATCCGCTCATCCCACACATTTTTCGGCTCTCCCATAGAGACCCACACATCGGCATACAGGAAATCACAACCCTCAACGCCCGCATAAGGGTCATCGGTGATGGTTACTTTGGCACCAGTCGTTTCAGCGAGTCGGTGTGCCTCATCAATAATTGCTTGCTCTGGGAAAAGTTCTTTTGGCCCCACAATGCGAACGTCCATGCCCAGCATTGCCCCAGAAATCAAAAGTGAATTTGCAACATTATTCCGAGCATCACCAACATAGGCAAAAGTAATGTCTTTATAATCTTTGCCGCTGGCTTCATGCATGGTTAATTGATCAGCAAGCATTTGGGTTGGATGCCACTCATCGGTAAGACCATTCCATACCGGCACTCCTGATAGTTCTGCAAGCGTTTCGACGTGATCTTGTTTTTTACCCCGAAATTCGATGCCATCATAGAATCGTCCAAGAACACGAGCCGTATCTGCAACGGATTCTTTATGTCCCATTTGTGATCCGGAAGGATCCAGGTAGGTAACGTGAGCTCCTTGATCAAAGGCGGCAACTTCAAAGGAGCATCGCGTCCGGGTAGAAGTTTTTTCAAAAATCAGGGCAATATTTTTCCCCTCAAGATATTTCTTTTCGGTTTTATTCTTTTTGGCGTCTTTCAGCTTCTTAGAAAGTTCTAGAAGATAAAGCCATTCTTCCGGAGTGAAATCTAGTTCTTTGAGAAAATGCCTTCCCGTTAGCTTTGCCACGGTATATCCTTTCTGTCAATTATCCTTATGCGTTAAATGTCATCTCTTAAAGTTGGGCAGCTCATGCACCGTGGACCACCACGACCACGGCCAAGTTCAGCACCAGGTACTGCAATTACTCGAATTCCCTGCGCTTCGAGATACTCATTGGCTACTGGGTTACGGTCGTAAGAAACAACGACGTTAGGTTCAACCGTGAAAACATTGCATGCGTCATTCCACTGGCCTCTTTCGGCAGCGAAATCATTCTCAGGCGTAGTCAAAATATTGATTGATTTCTTACCCAATGCCTTTGCTAAAACCTTATGCATATCTTCACCAGCATTAGTTTTTGCTGCAATACTTCCATGGCTACCGCGAGTAAGTGTGATCGTAGGAAGCATGCCCAAATGTTTGTACTTTAAGAAAGTATCCTCATTAACCATGGTCATCACGGTATCGAGGTGCATCTGAGCACGTTCTTCCTTCATCAAAATGCCAGTGACCGAAGTTATCTCTTCACAACCGGTCAAAAGTGCTTGTCCTAGCCTCTCAAAACCAGCCGCTGTTGTTCGCTCTGATATACCAACCAAAACCGCACCGTTGCCAATAACTGCAACATCGCCACCTTCAATGGTTGCTGGACCATCTTCTAACCCATGTGACCAGAGAGAGAAATTCGCATCGGCAAATCTTGGATGCCACTGATAAATAGCCTGAACATTAATAGTTTCACGCTGGCGTGCAGGTTTTTGCATAGAATTAACCGATACGCCGTTATATATCCAGCATGAAGTATCCCTGGTGAAGAGATGATTAGGTAAGCAACGCAAAACCATAAAATCATCAGCACTTCGATCAATATATGCAGAAGATAAACAGCCCACTTTTTCAACAAGTTCAGCTTTTGTCATGCCTGCAATAAATAATTCTGCTAGATCTTTGGCGTTTAATGAATCTGCGTATTCACGCATTAATTCAATACCAGTAACGCCATACCACCGCTGTTCAAAGGTTTCTGCACTTACCCACTCGCGGGCTTCCTGCACCTCTAAAGTCTCAGCTAATAACTGATCAAGATATAAAACTTCTACATCTTCTTTTCTTAATGCCTGAGCAAAAGCATCATGTTCAATTTGCCCTTGTTCTGTCCATAAAATGTCATCGAAAAGAAGTTCATCTTTGTTGGTTGGTGTCAGACGATCCATTTCTCGCCCTGGGCGATGAAGAATCACCTGTCGCAGTTTTCCAACTTCCGAAGATACTCGATATTCCACAGCTCACCTCATCTTTGATGTAAAAACTCAAATAGGCACTCACCGTATGTTTTAACTGGTGTCTGAGAATAGGATATACCTAATCGGTACATGTGTACTAGAAAATTGGTACTATTGTACTGTTTTTTAAATCACCTTTAAGAACTGTTGTTTTTAGGTGTAATTCTTACTAACATTATTGTGCTTAATGATAATTCACCAAGCCTGTAAGCAGCATTATTAAGGACGCCCTTAGCCATAAATCTATATTGCTGCACCATAAAAATTCACTTAGGAAATATTAGGTGTGGGAAATAAAATTTGAAGTCAATTTACCTAGACCAGCACTGATCCTGCTTCACATCCCCACAGCAAGAGCATAGCTAGCGTCACATACGCAAAAAGTCCTCTAGTTAATATTTATATTGCACGCAATATAAATACGAATAAGTACTCCGCATCGTTAATGCGTTAACCACAATGAAAAGATAGCCAGGAATCCACCCACTGCTACCCCCAAAGCAGCACAATCAGAGAAAACACTTTGGCTTCAAATGCTCTTATGCTCATTGCATCTTGTAACCACTATGTCCATTGGCCTTCATTCTTTTTATCTGTCCAAATAGTTTCCCGACAACCGGAATGAAAACCAACAAAATCACAAGTGCTATTACAAGTTCCAAAAAAATTCTGTTTAGATGATAAACGCCACCCAAATACCACAAGAAAAAGGAAATCTAACCCCGCCACAACACCTATAAAAACAGAAAATTTGTTGAAAACGCCTCTCTGGTAAGTAGCTTTACTCGCAACTAATAGAAGGGTTATGAAAACCGCTAATCCCAAGAAAACGAGGAACATAATTAGTCGAAACACCCTTCCGCTACAACTTTGGTCCACACATGCTTTTTCCTCTTCTTTTCTGACTATGCCTTGAAATTAGACGAAGAAGTACAATAGTTTCCCTACTTAGGGGAGCCTATTTTTAGATGATGCTCAGGCACAATATAGCGCTTCCAGAAAATATACGTCTCAGCTTAAATAAGCTAAATAACAATCAACTGTTTATCCATCAGATTCCACGGGCATTCATGCCAATACGGCGAACGAAAAATAAATAAAAGGCAAGAAACACAACTCTGCAGTAGTCGCGCTCATACGTAGGCAAATCAACATCGCCTTCACTATGACTACAAATAATGAACACAACCTGAGCAACAACAGGCCACTCAAGGCCAGCACGATTACATAGCTGCGTACAAAACAGGCACAACCAATAAAAGAACGTTAGCGTGCCCCCTCGCCACCAACTCCAATAAGTTGACAACCTATATAAGAACACCCCCGCTACGTATAAGAGACCTCAGTAAACATATACTGCGATCCGGTTTTTAATCATGTTCTCAAAAATGATTCGCTCCAGCCTTCTGATGCGTAGTTAGAATATTTTTCCCTACCAGCGATGTCTCAACCTATATTCGGCTACTGTTCGCAATTTATTCAAATATAAAGAATGAGGACATTCAGGTTTAAAGGAAAAGATAGGTGACAATCGAGTTAACGCCTCCGCTAAGGGGTTTATCACCAATACTCAAACATGAGCATCCCTGAAAACCACTCCATACGCACTTTATACAAGATAGTGCTCAACGAATCACATAAAACTTAAATACAACCGCTTAAAAACCAGTGACAGCCTACGCGCACAAAAAAGATGCAGGAAATAAATTATTCTGTAGATTCCTTCTTATCTTTTCTTTCCACAAATACGTAATCAATCCATGAAGGAAGATAAAGAACAATAGTTACAACAAGGCCAACCCACCAGAATCTGATTTCCCCAGTCGTCTTTGTTATCAAAATTGTAAAAGCAAATAATGTTACTAAAAATCCAGCTACACTACTTATTACTTTACGCATAATCTAAATTAAACACCCGACCTACTATACCCCTAACTCGAATTCTTAGTCATCCCATCAAGGTCTCCTGCCACCACAGCCCTCAGAGGGAAACATATAGTTACATACTTTTTATCCCATAGCAACAAAAAACTCTTACGATCCCAAGTACAAGGAATCGTAAGAGTAATAAAGCACAAACCAGCATCAGTAGCTAAAACCACTACACACTGGCACTATATTTAATCAAACGGAATTGAGTTATCGTCACCGTACTTTGATACATAAAGCTTATACGAAGCCTCATCTGCCAACTTCTTAAAATACTCAGCTCTAGCTGGATTAAAACCCTCTTGTAAGTGAATCAAATAATTCAAATCCACCGCAGTGTAATACTCACACAGGGAGCGTTGCTCCTCACCGTACTCACCAACGCACTCTTGAACGCCCTCATTCCAGTATTTCGAGAAATTCAGTTGAACCTCCCGACCGAATTCTTGGGGAGTGCGTGCTGCGTGTGCTGGAGCAATTGCAAATGTAGAGCCCGCCATTATGACAGCACTAGCTATAGCAAGGCTGATTTTTACGAATCTTCACAAGAAAATCCCCTTTTAAACCAAAAAACAGGATAAATGAATTAATAACCGCTCCAGTAGGAATCAAACCCCCAGCAAGACCACAAACCCACAAAATCTAAAGCTCCCTTTTTCCTCAGTTAAGACAAGCAGCGTTCACTTAGGTTTTTTCGTTAGCCTTTTTCGCTTCACCTAAACCCCTATCACCACATCATGATGGCAATCTGTTCGGTATTTGTTCGGGTCGAGAACCAACAAGATGCAACAACCTGCAACAACACAAGCACATACTTCACTGGCCAAAACAACATGAAATCCCTGGTAAAAATGGCTTCTACCAGGGGTTTTAATGGTGCGCCCGGAGGGATTCGAACCCCCAACCTTCTGATCCGTAGTCAAAAGGTTTACCCGCCCTACCAGCAGAAATGCTACCCATATTCGGTTTCTGTTCGGTATTAGATTCCGAACATCCCCAAAGATAACTTCTTATATTTGCCAACGATGGAGAAAAGTGCAAAAAATACTCTTCTCAACACATATACGACCACAACGCCATATCAACAAAAACCTCATATAAGTTTTCCGTTCTTCTCCTTAACCAATAACAAAACTACAAATATCCCTTGTAACACCAATAAGCACAACATATACTCAACCTAAATCGTTCATAAAGTCCCATATCATAAAGAGAAAATAGTGATCAGTTATCGGAAATTTTCTAAACTAATCGTTTCCTCTACCCTTGGATTCATCATCGCATGCAGTACAACCTTCCCAGCATCCGCGCAAAACTACACTGAAAGCAATACCACACAAAGCTCTCATGACAATGCATTGCTCGGCTCAGACGGACTAATCCGGAAAACTAGAAAAGTTGAAGATGCCGATATACAAGGACGAAAACTTGATCTGCAACCAGGGGACATAGTTAAAATCAGTGCAGACGGGCAACAAGCAGATATCATCAATTCAAAAGGAGAAGTCGTCGGTAGCTTCACTAGCCCAGGACTATATGACCATGACGGCAATAAGCTAGATACTCGTTTCGTTTATGACGATGAAATACTATCCCTTATAGAAGATGGTGCCTTATTTGTTGATGCGTGTGGAAAGTCTACACTTGGCAAATGGACTTATCGTGTCGGCGCGGCAGGTGTTTGTGGAGCTTTTGGTGCAGGAACCAGTGGGCTTGGAGGAGCTACGTGCGGCTTGGGATTCGCAGCATTAGAAGACCAAATCAACTTTGACAAGGTTTGCTAAAAAAGGGAAAACTTTCACATGTCCAAACTAACCTCACCAAAAAACATCATCAAAGGTTTTTCCTCAGTCTTATTAGGTGTATGGCTATACTGCCTTGTTGTAGCACCCATTTTTACCGAAGGAAGCTACTTAAACATCGTTTCGAACAAAGCTAGCACTATCGGGCTTGGATGGACCATCATTACCGTGTTTATCGCCGCAGTTTGGCTTTCTGCTATCTCTATCAAGAAAGATAAATAGCTTGTATTGCCACAATAGATAAACACAAAACTAAATCTAATTTACTCAGTGGCACATTAATAGGTTTGGTCATATTTTGACCAAATGGAATTTTTCCATTATCAGGCATGGTCCAAAGCCCTTCTATCCGTAATTAATACCTAATTAGGGTATCTCACCTGCTACTGGAATACATGAAAATTATAGTCAAATCTGTTCGGTATTTGTTCGGTTTGAGAACCAACAAGATGCAACGACCTGCAACAACACAAGCACATATTTCACTAACCAAAACAACACAAAACCCCAGCCCACACATATTGTGAGCTGGGGTTTTAATGGTGCGCCCGGAGGGATTCGAACCCCCAACCTTCTGATCCGTAGTCAAAAGGTTTACCCGCCCTACCAGCAGAAATAATACCTACGTTCGGTTTCTATTCGGTACTGAAAAAATGACCTCACCACAAAACAAGTCAATCACAGAACTAAATATCTAACCCAAAAATAAAAATATGAACAAAACCCTTGTGCAGCAAATCAACCAAAATTAAAGTAAGCCTTATGCCCTCAAAATTGATAAAAAGTATGGCCTCAGCAACAATATTAATCCCTCTTTGCTTGGGTTCCACTGTTGCTCAAGCTCAAGAACTACCAGAAAGCAACCATCCTACCACCAATTCTCATCGCGATATTTCCTCCCAACATGCATTCGTTTTTGAAGGGCCAGACGGAACACGCACATTTGATACAGAGCGATCCTTCATCGTCCCACGTCTACTCGACGGGGATAAGCTCAGTATCGATGGCAATGTAATCAACGTGCATAACATCGACGGACAGCTTGTTGCCAGCATCAAGGCTGATCTTCCTGAAGACTTTATCCTCCAAGAGGTTCCTAGAGGAATTATTGCTACAAATCCAAATGAAAATTTGTTTCGCGCACGCTGCATTGATAATAAATGGGTTTCGCTCGGTTTAAATATCACTGGCGACCTCCTTGTCTGTGCTCCCTTCGGGGCTGCAACCGGCGGAATAGGTGGTTTTGGTTGTAGTGCAGCTATAGGTGCCGGGGTTACCGCAATCAGTTGCTAAAACAAAGGCACACAAAACTACAATGAAGTTGACAGCTTTAATTAAAACACCCTATGGGATTGTTATGCCCATGGTGGCATATGCTGCAACCGTAGCCGCCTCTATAACCGCCGGTGCAGCAATAATGTCTATAAAATTTAGCTATCCGGAATGGATCTGGATACCGTTCTTTCTCGTTTCATGGGTTGCTGCTACTATATCGACACGTTTTTCTGCTACACCATCTTCCGAAGGAGCATGGGTAATTCAGAATAAAAAAGCCTTCACCCTTGCAGGTATAGGCGCTTTAATACTGACAGTTATTTTTGCCGCTGCACTAATCTTTAATTAAAATTTAGGCGACTATCGGACGCTGGCTAGGCTAAGAGGAAAAACTCGGTAACCTAAAATATAAAAATACCCCCCTTTAGCTGGTATAAACACCAGCTAAAGGGGGGTATTTTTATATTTTCAATAGTGCTTTGATCGCATCTAAATCAATATCATCTGGCCTAGGTGGTTTTGCACCACCATCTACCCAACGTATTAGCTGCTCTAAATGCGTTACTGTTGTTACCAAAGCCATATGCAGACCGTGATTGTCAGCTTCCGCATTGCGGCGTTTCGCGCGCTCATCATCAAGATCACTTTGTAGCTTGTCAAGGCGCGCTTCTAGGGCATCCATACGGCTTCCTTTTCTGTTCGGTTTTTGTTCGGGTCGAGAAATAACAAGATGCAACAACCTGCAACAACACAAGCACATACTTCACTGGCCAAAACAACATGAAACCCCTGGCAAAAATGGCTTCTACCAGGGGTTTTAATGGTGCGCCCGGAGGGATTCGAACCCCCAACCTTCTGATCCGTAGTCAGATGCTCTATCCGTTGAGCTACGGGCGCATTGTGGCACTGTGCGGTGCAACGAAGTGAAATGTTACCTCATACGGCGTATTTCACCAAATTAATTCTTACAACCGTCGCAAAGCATAAAAAGACTGAACCACAAAATTTTACCTTGTACTAACTACGAGGAGTTAAAACACCAAACCAAAAACGGGAACGGTCAAGAAGTAGGTGACAAGCGTAACCAGAATAATACCGACCAAATTCAGCCATAATCCACCTTTGACCATGTCCCCAATTTTTACATATCCCGAGCCAAAAGCAATCGCATTCGGCGGGGTGGCAACTGGCAACATAAAAGCACAGGTAGCAGAAAGCGCAACTGGGATAGTCAACAACAAAATGTTCTGGTCGCCATGAGTAGTCAGACCAATACCGATGGCAACGCCGGCCATAATCGGCAAGAAGGTAGCAGCTGTAGCCGTATTTGAAGTAAATTCAGTCAACAGGAGCACCAAACCAGTAATTACTGCAACAAGGACAAAAGTAGGTAGTGCATCAAGATTTTTTGCTAACTCGCCAATCCACAGCGATAACCCTGAGGTAGAAAACATTTTTGATAGCGCTAATCCACCACCGAAAAGCAGCAATACATCCCAGGGAAGTTCATTAGCAGTTTTCCAATCCATAAGGCGCACGCCGGTTTTAGTATCGGCAGGAATCATAAATAAAAGTAGTGCAGCAACAATGCCAATTAATGCATCATCAACTTTGATTGACCAGCCCGCCCACTGCACAATTAGTGGAACAAAAACCCAGCTTAATGCGGCCAGGATGAAGATCACTGCCGTAGCTGCCTCGCCAAAGCCCATACGTCCCATCTTGTCGAGTTCCCCGCGAATCATTTCCCGCCCACCAGGAATATCATCGACTTCAGGTTTAAATATAGTTACCAAAATCGCCCAGGCAATCGTCATAAACACCACGGCCAGCGGCACACCAACTAGCATCCACTGCCCGAAACCAATATTGATGTCATGGTTATCCTTCATATAGGCAACCAATAAAGCATTTGGCGGGGTACCAATAATAGTTCCCAAAGAGCCTATCGACGCTGCATAAGCGATCGCCAGCATCAGCCCAGTAGCGAATTTCTTCTGGTTACGCATTCCACCTACTGATTCCGCAGTCAGTTGCAACACAGAAACACCAATCGGAAGCATCACTACGGCGGTTGCGGTATTCGATACCCACATCGATAAAAAGCCTGTTGCCAGCATAAATCCTGCGATAAGTTGCTTAGGTTTTGTACCAACCATAAGCACAACAGCTAATGCTAATCGACGGTGTAAGTTCCAGCGTTGCATACCTAAAGCCAGGATAAACCCACCCATAAACAAGAAAATCGTCGAGGATGCATAAGGTGCGGCAATATTGCTAAAAGAAATCACCTGAAAAAGAGGGAATGCAGCTAATGGCACTAATGCCGTGGACGCCAAGGGGATTGCCTCAGTCATCCACCACGCTCCCATAAGCACAGCAATAGCTGCAGTAATCCGCAAGGATGCATGGTTTGTTTCCAACTCTGGGTCGGCACTAAGAACCGTATCTACTGCCGAAGCAGGAAAAATAAAATAAATCAGTACCGCCAGGGCAATACCGACAATCAGGCCGGTTATTTGACGACGAGATTCCGACTGATCCCGCACCTCAGCGTCTTCAGCAAGAGAATGGGACGAAGATTCATGGGTAATAGGAGTACTCATGGTGTCCTTTCTGAATTTATCTAAACGTTAAGAGCGGGGCACATTTCACACAGCTACAACAAAATCCGAGTGGGTTTTTAGAAAAATATTTGAACGGCAGGTTTCCACCGGCCTTATCACTTAACTAAAAGTCAACCAGAATAATGATGTGCATTACCCTACCGATTAGCTAGCCAATAACCTACCCATTTTGGGGGTCAATACTCCGCACCATAAAGAAAAAAGTGAGAAATATGCAGTTCATTGGCTTTTTTAATAACTAAAGAAGGAACAATAAATTAACCTCTTTAAGGGGTAATGTTTTTAACATTGGGGACCAACCCATCCATATCACCCCACCCCCGTACCCCACCTCTCAATGAACCTGTCATCATGTTTGACATCACACCAATTAAATATGTTATGGATGTTATAGGTGCCCGCAGCTAGGACTTTTACCCTTTATTGCCATTTTAGGGACAAAAATACCGTCACAATATCATTCGATTCTTTTTGACATGTCACCTAAAATGCAGCCATGTCTTCAAGGAACTCTGCGAACAAACCCTCAGCGCTTTCCACGATATCTCCAATAATGTGGGCGCTGGTAACAGTTATTGTCTTACTCGCTCTCGCCGTTGGTTATTTGCTCGGTGAACGTGGTACCGATCAAACTGCTTCCGGAACAAATACGGCCACCAGTGCTAATAATGCAGTAGCCTCGCCTACTGCTGAAGCTGACACCGTTGCCGCAATGAACGAAGATGATATTGCCACGCTTGCTGCCAAGGCCACCCCTGGTACACAATTTAGTGATGGAACCGGAAATGCTCAGGTCTTTGGTCCATCCGGCGAGATCACTTCCCAAGATGATGTGCTTAAAGTACACCGTCGCAGCATGAGCGACCCCTTTGGCATTGGCGCACTTGATGCTCCCGTGGTGATCTCAGAATTTTCTGACTTCGAGTGCCCATTCTGCTCCCGCCACCAAAACCAGACCCACCCCACCATTATGGCTAAGTACGTTAACACTGGCCTAGTACGCGTGGAATGGAACGATCTACCAGTCAACGGACCCAATGCAGTTGAGGCAGCAAAAGCTGGACGCGCAGCTGCCGCACAAGGTAAATTCCACGAATACAAAGCAGCCCTCTACAAAGCGTCGCAAAGCGTTAATGGGCATCCGCACTTTACTATCGACGATTTTGTGGGCTTCGCACAGCAAGCTGGCGTACCTGATATTGAGCGTTTCCGCACCGAAGCAACCAATGGAACCTACGACCAAGCCGTTATGCAGGCCAGCCAATACGCCACCGGAATTGGTTTAACCGGAACCCCAAGCTTTTTTGTTGGCGACCAATTCGTTTCTGGTGCACAGCCACTAGAAGTATTTGAAGAAATTATCCAGCAGCAATTAGCCAAGGTTGCCAATGGTGAAATCGAGGTGCCAGCTGCGAATGCATAACACTCCGCACTGGTTAGCAATCCTATTTATCGTTTTAGTAGTGCTCACTGCGGCATTACTTGGTTACGCCCTAGGAGGATAAATGCTTTCTGTCGGCCTTATTGGCGCCTTCGCAGCAGGTGTGCTCACCCTGATTAGCCCCTGCTCCGCTCTCTTGGTGCCTGCGTTTTTCGCCTATGCGTTCTCATCAATTAAAGAACTTACCGCCAAAACATTTGTCTTTTTCCTTGGACTCTGTTCGACACTGGTACCCATTGGCACCGGCCTAGCCACCTGGCTAGCTAGTAACCGTGACCAGGCGATTCTTATTGGCGGCTGGTTGATTATCATCTTAGGTATTATCAGCTTCTTCGGCGGCGGATTCCGTATTCCATTCCTGGCGAACCTCTCTTCACGAGTACGCGGCCAGGGCGTTATCCCCGTCTTTTTCCTCGGCGCAGTCTATGGGTTCGCAGGTTTCTGCGCCGGACCACTACTAGGCGCAGTACTAACAACTGCCGCAGTCTCTGGCTCCACCGCATATGGCGCACTCATTATGACTGCCTACGCTGCCGGTATGGCACTGCCACTATTTTTGTTAGCACTACTATGGGATCGTTTCGAGCTCGGCCAAAAATCCTGGCTGCGCGGTAAAGAAATTCAGCTCGGCCCACTGCGTACCAATACCTTATCTATGGCAGCCGGCGTCATCTTTGTCCTCATTGGTTGGCTTTTCATCACCAGCTATGGTTCCGCCTCTTTACCAACCCTGCTCAACACTGATACCCAATTCTCTATCCAGTCTTGGGCACAGAGTAGACTCGGTGCTGTCTCAGATAGGTGGGTGCTTTTTACTGCTTCCCTCTTTGCGACGATCCTTGTCGGCATTAAAGCGTCTCGGACAAAAGTTCCACAAGCTTAACCCATCCGACATAGCTAAACCCCAGTCCACATGCACTGTGAACTGGGGTTTTAACTATTTTTTCGAAGAACAAGTTATGCCTTGAATCTTGCCACTAAAAAGTGGTTGACGCTAAAACACTTGTCTCTATCAAAAATTATTTCTTGATAAAAACCACACAATAGGGTTTCTCATATCGCAGGTATAAATCTCGTCGAAAAGCTTGCTGCAAGCCCTAGATCAACCATACAGAGCATCCACATTCAATGTGTTAAAAACTACTTAATAAAATAATAAAACCACACTATTATAACCTTAGTGTTTGATTAAAACAGAGGTCACCACATTCCAACTAGACCTCATTAAAACCTTATCCCAAGCGGTAGCACTGGTAGCTGTATTACTCCAAGTACGAGGAAAAATAATGAAACGCCTAATCCTAAAAACATAAGTAGTACACCAGTTAAAAAATACAATGCAGATTAAATGCATAGTAAAAGTGCACGACCAGGATCGTCGGCATCGGTAATACGTAACGGGTGGTGTGCTAGCGGATTATTGCCACGCGTATTGGTCTACGCAATAAACAATAATTTTCTTTAACTCCCTTCCAGTTAAGGCTTGCTTTTCAAAGTTTTTAGCAAGCCTTTCCTAGATATAGGAACTCTTACTTATGAAAACTCAACGACTACTACCTCTCTGCGCGATCATTGCCATCGGATACGCATTCACTCACCTAACTCTTTTCGGCATACTTGAAGGGAAAGCAGATACCTTACTATTTTTCCGCAACTTATCGGGAAAAATTCTAGGATCAAATATTCTCTGGGCAAGCTGTGCTTTTTGGGCAGGAAAATCAAACCTTTGGGGTGAAAAAACAAAACTACGACGCCCACTACATGCAGCTTTAGCCGGAGCAGGCATCTTATTTTTCATGCTGATAATCCACTACATCGCATGTGTAATTTTAGGAGTTTATGGCCTAAATATTTTTTCAAACGATTTCCTCTGGTTTATCGTTGCTCTTATTTTCGGACCAATCTTTGGCCTATTAGGGTTCTTTTCTCAAAAAATACCCAAAATCGAGCTCATTATTCCGCTTCTTTTTATCGCCGAACCATTCCTACGTGGATACCTTCCAGTCCGAACCGACCTACCATGGCCTACGTATCTAGCCGATCTCATCGCTAGTGTGCTATTGATCATTATTGGTCTTGTGCTTGCAATCGTATTTTTACGAAAAAATAAACGCCAAGCTTAGCTGTAGGCTCGGTAAACTAGAGCTAATCCTCAAGGCTCACCCTATCTGCACGTCACCATTGTAAAAATAAACTAATCCGGTATCTACTAGGACAAAGTGCACTACTTATGAGAAGGGTTTTACCTCCACCCCCGATGAAATCGAAACACATACTAAAATCGGGCTTATCATGCGCGTAATTAAAGAATAGTTATGCTTTTTCGGCGTAGTGGTATTTATGCTTGTCTTTCCACTAGTACCGGCTTTTATCGGAATATTTCTACTCCACGTGGCTGACGGATTACATTCCATAACGTTGCCAGTAGCAATCATATGGTGCATATGGATGTGGCTAGTAGCTTTTCTCCTAGACTTACTACTCAAATTCTTTTTTGGTTGGATACTTATTGGGTTAAGATTTCCAGCCAAAAATCTTGAACACTACAAAAAGATAGTAGAATATGCCACAGCTACCGCAATATTTTTTATTGTTGCATTATCTTATACCGCCGTAGCAACAGGAGCAGTACATGCATTACTTGCTGCAGCTGTTTATATTGCATCAGCACATGTTTTATCGCAAATATTTGATCACCATCAAATAATTTCTAGGTAACGCCTACGCCTAGAACTCATAAAAAGGACGCTTTTTCTCAATAAACCAAACTTGGAAAAACGCTTTTTACCCTTATTTTCCTTAAAAATACCTCGTTTATTAGCGGCTACAAATCAGACTACATCTTCGGTACCACCCGAAGAGATTCAAAATCCCAACCTTATAATCCCTAGTCAAGATATTTCCTTGCCCTACTAGCAATAACTCAACCTATGTTCGGCCCTTGTTCGAGACCAAAACCAACCACAGAACTAAATACCTAGCCCCAAAAACACCACCGTATTAACTGATTGCAATCACAACCACAAGATACAAAAGATTTACCTAAAATACTCACGGCGTATCAAAGCAAACAAACTTCCCACTATTTAGCCCATATTTATGCATACGCCACTACCTGTTATGCCTCAATTACATGTCTGAATCATCGACCTTGGCAACTCTTTGTTTTTTGACTATAAAAATATTCATTAAAGAATAGAAATAAGGCATCATCCCAACCCAATTATCAAATATTAAGATGATGAAAAAACCCAAAACTAAAAAAATAATCTCGGTTGCTAATTCCGCTTTCAAGGCTCCAGTCATTTTTTCACTGGCACACTTGAAATGCTGGATATACATTGCCAATATAAGGTCAATCGTCGACATCGTTACAAGGATAAGTGCTGCTTCCCGAGTCCAAAAAAGCACACTAAGAAATGCTAATACCAACAGAAATGCTGAGAGCATAGCCAAAATCTTTACCTGCACCAGTTCCCCCTAACTCTTAATATAATTAAGACACCAAAATCTCTTGCCGCCGGTGCGAAACATGAAATCGCACACTAACTAGCCTCATAACAACAAAAAACTCTTACGATCCCAAGCGAAGGAATCATAAGAGCATAAATAACACAGATCAAAGACCGTAGCCAAAACTAAAAAACCGGCATTAACTTAAGCGTTAAAGAGTCTCACTCTCCACACCATACTTTGATTCATAAAGCTTCTTTGCAACCTTGTCCACCAAAGACTTAAAGTACTCAGCTTTAGCCTGATGACGGCTATCATCCACATAGATCTGATAGTTCAAAGACACCGTTGTGTAGTACTGGCAGAGGGAACGCTGTTCCTCACCGTACTCACCAACACACCATTGAACACCCCCATCCCAGTATTGCGAAAAATTACGTTGAATATTCTCTGCTAAATTCTCAGGAGTGAAAGCCTGTACTGGAGCAATTGCAACCGCAGAACCTGCCATCATAAGAGCACTAACAATAGCAAGACTGATTTTACGAATCTTCATAAGAAAATCCCCTTTTAAAACCGAGAAATAGGAAAACAAATAAATGAATAACTGCTCTAGTAGGAACAATGTGAAACACTACAGCGCTTTCCGCAAAACTAAAATTTTTCTAAGAAAAATCTAATAGAAGATTAAAAGTAAAATCCAGCACAGTTATCTACCTGTGTGAGAACCAGGAACAAAACCTCTACTGAGGTTAAAACTTCACAAAACCTAAAAGCTGCCCTTTTTAGCTAAAAAGCAACACAAAAAGCGTTCACTAAATTTTTTTAATTAACCTTTCGTTTTATCTAGACCTGTCTCACCACAACATGATGACAGTTTGTTCGGTTTCTGTTCGGTATTTGTTCGGTTTGAGAACCGACAACCTGCAACAACACAAGCACATACTTCACTGGCCAAAACAACACGAAACCCCCGGTAAAAATGGCTTCTACCAGGGGTTTTAATGGTGCGCCCGGAGGGATTCGAACCCCCAACCTTCTGATCCGTAGTCAGATGCTCTATCCGTTGAGCTACGGGCGCAAATTTCACCAGGCCCGGTGAAATAGCTTCCACCTAAGTGGAAGGAGCGGAGACGAGAGGATTTGAACCTCCGGACCTGCGCAAACAAGTCAACTCCTTAGCAGGGAGCCCCATTCGGCCGCTCTGGCACGTCTCCAGCGCTGGAAACCAGCGCTACATAGATTACCTTGCTAACCAGTTAAGGGCAAATACCCAGTAAAAGCACCTACCCCATATACTTTTTCAATCAAGCTAAATTGGGATAAACCTATAGCCTGACCACACTTTTTACCAGCACCACCCCTGGCATAACCAAGACTAAAAAACGAGAGATTCTCTTCATAGCAGCAATAACAATTACTTATTCCTCTTACTTAGTAGTAAGCAAACGTCTAGACTAGGTGCATGATCCGCAATGACCTGGACTCTTTGCCTAGTTACGTCCCTGGCAAGCGCAATGAGAACTTACTTAAACTTTCTTCAAATGAAAGCTCATTTGATCCTTTGCCTAGCGTACTGGCGGCAATAGATAAAGCGTCGAAAAGCATAAACCGTTACCCAGATATGGCAGCAACTGAACTGCGCACCGCACTTGCTGACCATCTCCAACTCGACTTTGAGCAGGTAGCGGTGGGCTGTGGATCTTCTGCTTTATGCCAGCAAGCAGTACAGATTACTGCCGGAGTAGGCGATGAGGTTATTTTCCCGTGGCGCAGTTTCGAGGCTTACCCAATCTTCGTACAAATCACTGGTGCTACTGCGGTTCCTATTCCACTAACCGGGGATAACAAAAATGATCTCAAGGCAATGGCCGCGGCAATCACTAAACGTACGCGGCTTATTTTTGTCTGTAACCCAAATAATCCCACGGGAACCATTGTGTCCAAGCAAGATTTTCTGGATTTCATGGCAGCCGTACCTAAAAATGTGTTAGTTGTTCTCGACGAGGCCTATATCGAATACGTACGTGATCTAGATACACCATTAGCTCCCGAACTAGTATCCCACTATGACAATCTCATCGGGCTACGCACATTCTCCAAAGCCTACGGGCTAGCTGGTCTACGCGTAGGCTACGCCTTTGGCAATCCACGTATTATTGAAGCACTAAATAAAGTCGCGGTACCCTTTTCCGTAAATGCGCTCGCTCAAGCAGCTGCCCTAGCTTCCCTATCTGCGCCCGCTCGCCAAGAGTTTCTCAGCCGCACCGAGCAAACAGTTACCGCCCGAGAACTCGTTGCTCATGTAGTAGGAGCAGCTCACAGCCAAGCCAATTTCGTCTGGATACCAGGTACTGATGCATTCGAGCGCGCAGAACTTTTATCCCACAAAGGCATTCTTACGAGAGCTTTTAACGACGGGTTACGGATAACTGTTACCACCAATAAAGAAGCTAACATGCTTATCGACGCTTGGAATGCCGACATAATCAATGATTTCTACACCCAAGCACGTGCAACCAATCCACAACTTCCCATAGAAACCCCACAAACCTGGTCTTTTGGCAGCGATCACAACCATGCCGATGAGCTTGCTGCTCTTGTAGCAGCCGGCAAGAAAACTGCTACCGCCTCTGCTTTATGGGATTATGAACACGAAAATGAACCACTTCCTGAACTTGATGAGCTCAGCATTATTACCGACGGTCGCTCCCGTCCGGTAGCACTCATTCGCACCACCAATATTGTGATTCGACGCTTCTGCGATATTGACGAACATTTTGCACGTGCCGAAGGCGAGGGCGATCTCAGCCTAGAATACTGGCGAAAGACTCATGAAAATTTCTGGCGCCGCCATATGACCGATCCACGCGGGTTCCAAATAGATATGCCAGTTCTCTGCGAAGAATTCGAAGTAGTTTTTAGCCTAAACAATGTTGCTAAAAATTCTTAATCGACAGCAATGCGGTAATTATGAATAAACAAACCCCAGGAGTGTAACTGTCCTGGGGTTTGCTCATAGGAAGATAAACCTAGTCAAAAAGGGTTACATATGTGTGCGTGCGTACATGTGCGTGTGACTTCCAAAATAAAAACTGAATAAACCAGCGCAACATATGACATACCTCTATAAAAAGTGGCTTTCTTATCCTTACTCATATTGAAGGGCAAGAAAGCCACAAAAGCGTTTTAAGGCTTAGCTCACATGTTTGTGCAGGTTAGTTGTTCTTATTCAACCGACCACGATAGGTAATAAACCCACCGACTGCAGCAAGAAGAACCGCTACAAGTACTAACCAGATGACAGAAGCACCAGTATTAGCTAACCCTTTACCCTTATTCGTTTGGCTAGGGGCAGCAGCAGTGGTGTTCTTGCCACTGTTTTGCTGTGGCTGGGCAGTATTGTTGCCACCGTGGTGTGGTGCGGTGGTCACGCCTGGGGCAGGGCTATTGTTTCCACCATTCGGAGCAGGCACCGGTGCTGGTGCCGGTGCTGGTGCCGGTGCTGGTGCTGGTGGGAATGGTGCCGGAGGAACCGGAATAGGAATCGGGATTGGAATAATCGGCGGGAACTTAGATGTTGTGGTTGGAACAATCGGCTCAGTAGATGAGGTCGTTGTGGTTGGCTTTGATGACGAGGTGCTAGAAGCAGACGTTGTAGGCTTTACCGACGAAGACGTAGACGTTGTTGGTGTCACACTTGACGTTGCCGAGGTTGTTGGTGCTGGACGTGTTGTCGACGAAGACGTAGTAGTTGTTGTTGGCGCAGCAGAAGACGAAGTAGTCGTTGGTGCCGGCTTATCATCCTTGGTGTAGGTATTAACAGCCTTGACTACAAGTGGTTTTTCGCTTTCCTTATCACGTGGGCTAATAACAACTGCACCGTTTTCGGCTGCTTTTTCCTCATCATTAGTAAACCATTGAAGAGAATGGGTAAAGCCCTCAATATTTGAGTTCTTCTCTTTTACACGGCACTGGGAATCTAATGGAAGATCAGGAACTGTAAAAGTTTCCCCGTCTTTAAGCAAAGTACTACCACCAGCAACTAACTTGTTATCACTGCTATAGCACTGCCAGCTGAAATCAAACTTCTCTTCGGTCTTTGTGCCTTTAACTTCCTTCTTTAAAATGAACTCACCAATCGCAGACTTAGCAGTATATTCATTTTGAGCAATGAAATTAAACTTCTCATTTTGCTTCAAAGTGAATTGCACCTGAGATTCACCGATAAGTTTCAGGTTCTCAGGGTTACCGAGATAGTGAGCAGCAAACTGATGCGCAAAACCAGGAACCTGTGCACTGTTTTTATCCTCAGTCACAGTACACTCAGTGTTGAGCGGGAAATTCTCACTATTGAAACGACCATTAGCTTCCAGATCGAAGGTTCCATTGTGCTTTTTCTTATCTGGTGTGGTGCATTCCCACGTGAAGGTGAATTTCTTGTTTTCTTGCTTTAGTTTCTCAACGAGTTTTTGGGTTGCCAGATAGTCTTGGTTACCTTTGTCATCTTTAACTAAAACTGGTTTAAAGACCATAAAACTTGGCTGTGCAACCTTGCTATAAAAGTTCGTTGCGGTAAGAGTAAGTTCTTTTGCATCTTTTTTACGCGGAGTGACCGTGAAATCAGAACCATCTGGGCTTTTCTCGCCATTGGTTGACCAGGTTAATTCATGACTATAACCTTCAATAGTCGGATCCTTTTCGGACACCGTGCAGGAAGATTCCAGAGGTAGGTTTTCTACTACGACTTTCTTACCGGCTTGCAGCTTTTTAACGCCTTCGGTGACTTCCCCATTGTTGTCGACGCATTTCCAGGTGAACTCAAATTCTTTTTGGGTATCAACACCTTCAACCTTCTTTTCTAAGGTGAACTGACCTAGTTCTTCTTCAGGAGCGAGAGTGTACTCA
Source organism: Corynebacterium kutscheri (assembly GCF_000980835.1). Lineage (NCBI taxonomy): Bacteria > Bacillati > Actinomycetota > Actinomycetes > Mycobacteriales > Corynebacteriaceae > Corynebacterium > Corynebacterium kutscheri. The sequence goes on along the minus strand of NZ_CP011312.1, from coordinate 93,577 downwards.
TTTTGAGCAATGAACTTAAATTCATCCTCGGATTTAAGAGTGAACTCTACCGTGTATAGGCCAGTCTGTTTGATGTTGCTGGTGTTACCCAAAGCATATACAACCAGGTCATTATGGAACCCCTTAATATATGCTGATTCAACATCCTCGGTGACAGTACACTTTGAACCCACAGGAATATCATTAGTTGTTCGCTGGGTATTATTTGGAATTTCAAGAGTACCGGTGTGCTTTGTGTTATCTGGATCAATGCATTCCCAATTGAAATTAAATTCTTTATCCGCCGATATCAGCACGTTCGGGGAATTTCCAGCCTCATCTTTTTTGATAACGGCGCGTTTGTACACCGTGAAACTTGCCAGGCCTTCAGATTCCGCGGGCACTGGGAGGTTTTCGTCATGTTGTGCAGGCGCAGGCTCAACCAAGTCCTGCCCAACAACAGGAATGTCTTCCCCAGCGTTTTCTTCTATGCCTAGAGCACCTTTCACAGCAGTGATAACCTGCTCAAGCAAAGAAGACTCTTCTACCGGAGTCTCTTCCACCTGGTGAGATACTACTTGTGCATCCTGTGGTGTTTGCCCACCTAGGTTATCAACACCATCACTACCGGTAGCATCAACGGTAGAAACCTGTGCATCAACAACAGGGGCGGCTTCTTGCGCAGTCGCAGTCAACAACACACGAGTCGAAAACGGAACAAGAGCAGCAACAAGAAAAACAACCGATAGCACAACAAGCCACGGGTTTTTCAACACACCTCTACCTACTCGAAATTCTCTATGAGAATGATTCATATTGTTTTTTCCATCTCTTTTTATCTTCCTAAAGAACAAAAAGACACCACACCCCTCATTCTTTTAGAAAACAAGCATGCAAAAAACAAACATGAGGCAGATAAAAGTGAGGGGAAAAACAAAAAACCTAGTTCATTAAGGAAAGAACTAAGCTTTTTGTGTCGATATCTTGCCACCACAATATTACTAAGAACAGGCTTACACAAAATTTAAATAACTATAAAACAAACAAAAAAACAAAAACCCTTACCCACACAAACAGAAAAACCCCTCTTTTTGTTTTTCTTTGAGAGTGTGCTTCTTCAAGAAAACAAAAAGAGGGGGTTGAGCTATTTATCTGTGATCAATCGTGTTTGAGCAACACGATTGATCTAAGAAGTATTAGCTTCTTCTCCTACCACGTGTGTAGAAGACGATAAGACCACCAATCATGGCTAGAAGTAGTGCTAACAGTGCTATCAGGTTCACTGAGGCACCGGTATTAGCAAGACCACTTCTACCTGTACCTGGTTGAGTCTTACCTGATGGTGCAGGTGTAGATGATTGTGTCACAGGTGTTGATGGTACAGGTGGTGTCACCTGGGTTGTTACCGGTGGAACAGGTTGTGGTGCCGGTGGGATTGGTATCGGGATAGGGATTGGAATGATCGGTGGAACCTGATGCGTCGTAGTTGGCACAATAGGCTCCGACGACGTGGTAGTCGTAGTCGTTGGTGTTGACGACGATGTGGTTGGCACCGGTTGCGTAGTCGAGGTGGTAGGAACAGGTTCCGTGGTCGTTGTTGTAGACGACGTAGTCGGAGCTGGCTCTGTAGTTGTCGTTGTCGCAGTCGTAGGCGTTGGCTCTGTGGTAGGAATCATCGTAGACGACGAGGTGGTCGGTGTCGGCTCAGTAGTTGTCGTTGTCTCCGTTGTTGGAGCAGGTTCCGTTGTTGTAGTCGTCTCTGTTGTCGGTGGTACCGGTTCTGTAGTTGTTTCCGTTGTTGGTGGAACCGGAGGCACAACAGGGGTGTACTCATTTATCGCAGTAACGATCAAAGGTTCTGCGGCATCCTTTGAACGTGGAATCACCTCGATCGGATCCTCAGACTTTGGCTCACCATTGATTAACCACTTCAGACTATGGGTATAGCCTTCTATCTGCTGAATATCGGTTTCTTTGATCGTGCAATAAGAGTCTAGGGGAAGGTCATCGATGACAGTTCCCTTACCGTTGCCAAGTTTTACTCGACCTTCTTTAGCTATTTTGTTGTCTGGAGTGGTGCACTTCCAATCGAAGGTAAACTCCTTGCCCTTTAAGGCTTTTCGAGCATCCTGATCTTTAACTTCTTTGAATAGCGTAAATTGCCCACGCTCAGACTCAAACTTGTTGGTAACAACAACATGGATGGCTTCCTGGAATTTATCATCGACGGTAAACTCAATCTCTGAGCCGGAACGAATACTTTTAACACCTGTTTTATGGCCAAACGCCACCCAGGATACAGTGAGCTTTCTACCCTTTTTTTGAGCCTCGGATACGTTTTCCTTGACAGTGCATATCCAACCTTTTTCAAGGTTGTCGATATGTCTGAACTCCTCATCTTTGATGCTAGTTGATCCCTTTTGTTGAGTTTTCCCTTGAGGGTCTTTGCATTCGTAATCGAATTTATAATCCTGCTTTTTATCCTCTTCGGTTCCTAGAACGATTTTCTCAACGGTGAAACCACCTTTACGCCCAAATCCTAAACCACCTGCGGTAGGGAAACGAACATGTCCCTGGACTTCTTTGCTATCGATCGTAGCTTTGTTCGTTACGATACTGCCTGGCTGAGGCTTCTGCTCTGTATAAGCTGTCAAGGTAAGCACAGGAGCAGCAGCTTCAGATAAACCATAGGGGAATGTAACAGAAACCTGGTTCTCACTACATCTCAGCTCGTAGAGATAGGTATTTTGTTGGTTAAAGCCATCATCTTGGGTTACATCTGTGAAACCATATCGAGTTCCTCCGCCAACTTGACCATTAGCAGCATAGATGGCATGGCGATAAGATTCTATCTTCCCCTGAGCGTTCTTTACGAAAGAAGAGACATATACCGGAGCATAACCATCGGCATATTTGCCGCTGCAAGCAAACTTCCAGTTTTTTGGAGCGGTATCAGTAACTACAACTCTGCGGCCAGTAGCTTCGTTTTGATGTTTTTTAGGGTCGATACCTACCGACCACTGGATAGTATGAACCTTATTTTTTTCATCGTAACCACGGTATTCACCAATCTTGGAATCATCGTGAAATTCTCCGCCTTCGCGTTTTTCGAACTTTCCAGATAGACGTCCACTACCGCAGCCAGTAAAATCTAACTGACCATTAAAGGAACTACTTGTGTTCCATGCTACAGCAAGGAAAACTTTACCTTGAACGTCGAAATGGCGCTCTTGAAAACCAGTTAAGGTAACAATAAATTTATTACCAACCCATTCACCAGTGGCAACAATTTCGCCGTTATAATTTTTAAGAGCAATTGAGCCAGTATTAATGGCCTTTAATTGTGGGGGAAGGTCAAATTCGAATTTGTCTCCGGCTTTAGCGTCTGGTTCGGCCTTCCAATCGAATTCAACTTCAGCGAAACCACTAGGACCTACATAAGTGTTACCTTGAACGTTAGGGCTATCATCTTTCCACTTGATGTTTTCCCATCGCCCACCTGTACATTCTGATTTTGCCGGTGCTTCCTGCGCTGCGGCATGTGGTGTGTAGTGGGTGGCAAGAGGAATAGAGCTTGCTACAAGAAGCAACACAAAAAGCACCACCAACCAAGGATTCTTTACAACACCCTTAGACATAGTGCGCTTTATAACTGATATATTCATATTCTTTTTTCCGTACCCACTACCTAGATGAGTCATCAAGGGGGTGAGTAACCGTAGGGGATTTGGATTACTAAAACTAACTTTCTGAGAAAAATTAATACCGATGCTTCAAATATTTGATTTTCCTTATGAGAGATTTCAATAATTTTCCACATCGCTCCCGGTGAGCATACTTTCCATTGGCCATGTATGCAATTTCAACATTAAAAAATCTTAAGATTTTTATTTTAAAAAAATATGGGTTCCCCCAATATCCCCCATCACATCAAACGAAAATACAACCCAACGTAGAGCACAACTAAAAATGAAATAAATTGAACTAACCTAGCTGAACAATCATGGTGCTTTATCATGCCCGCGTATTTAAGCCATGAACTCAAACACTAACCAATAAGAGGAATCTCTAGTAGAAGACAAAAATAGCTCATCAATTAACCAATGTTTCTTTTCATCTCAGCAAACATAGAGACCAGCTTTGACAACCGACTGCGCCTTGTACGGAAACCCAAACAACAAACTAACTCAAGGTCAAATTCATTAACCGTCCCCACTGGTAAATCAACACAGACATTTACTCCATGGTTATAGCAATCTCCAATTGGTTATTAGCCCAAAAAGCATGCATGTAATGTCATGGTTGCATCCTGTTGTCAAACTAGCGCATTCTAAAAGTCGTGGAAACACTAGGTACATCTACGAACCCCAGTAACAACTCGGCCATCTGTTTAACAGCGCCAACAAGGCAACACCCGGCGCGCCTCTAACAACACAGGCAGCTACATCTAATTTCAGTTCTCGGATACTTGCAATAGGAACCGCTCAGCTTCTTGCTTCGTAGCAAACAAGTTCGGGTGCTGGGGCTGTAAGCTACTTCTCATGCGCTCCTCTATAGCGCGCTTAAAAACAATCGCTAGGCAATTTTACGGATTAAGCCGAAACCTGTTCAGTGAGTGTGTCGTTTCTTAACTGGCACAGTCAGTGTTTCTTCCAAGCAGCTATGGCAGGCCTCGTTTTCAAAGATCGGCAAAAAATATCTTAACCTTCCTTCGAAATGGCCACGGCATACTCTTTTTCGAATTTCGAATCTGATTCCGCGGCCATCTCACGCATAACACCGTGCCATAAACATGCCATACCAAAAGAGTTGTACCCCGTACACCCCCACAAGTCTTTACGCCCACTACAACAACTCCAATCACTCGAAGGTGTTGCAACGACCCCTAGAATCCGCCCACCACCACAAACAAAAGAAAACCCCAGCCCACACATGTAGGCTGAGGTTTTCGTATTTTGGCGGAAGTGGAGGGATTTGAACCCCCGGTGAGTCTCCCCACGCTGGTTTTCAAGACCAGTGCATTCGGCCGCTCTGCCACACTTCCATCACCCATTTTTGTGGGCGCGTAGAAGAGTGTAGCCGAAACCCTAGCAATTCTTTTAATCTAGGGGGTATGAAGGCAATTATCATCACTGAAAATAAAAAACTCACCCTTGGCGAAGTTAATACTCCGGTACTGCGTGAGGGGGAAGTTTTGGTTAAAGTTTCTGCGGCAAGTGTCAACCGTGCCGATCTGCTCCAAACTGCTGGGCACTACCCCCCGCCTGCCGGTGAATCTGAGATTCTAGGTCTGGATTGCGCTGGTGTGATTGAGGACCCTGGAACTACCAACCGATCCAAGGGGGAAAAGGTTGCGTGTTTGCTCGCCGGAGGCGGCTACGCTGAGTATGTTGCGGTTCCGGAAGGACAGCTCATGCCGCTTCCGGAAGGCTATAGTTTCGCTGAAGCTGCCGCTATTGTCGAGGTTGCTGCAACTGTATGGTCAAACTTAGGTATGCTCACTGGTCTTGCTCCGGAGCATACTGTGCTTATCCATGGTGGTGCGGGCGGCATTGGCACTTTTGCCATCCAGCTTGCTAAACATATTGGTGCTACGGTGGCTGTCACTGCTGGTAGCACAGAGAAATTGGCTCGGTGTCAAGAGCTTGGCGCAGATATTCTGATCAATTACCGGGAGGAAGATTTCTCTGAGATTCTTAAGGGTAAATGCGATCGTATCTTGGACATTATGGGGGCGAAATATCTTCCTGGGAATGTCAAAGCTCTAGCAGAGCATGGTCATCAGGTCACCATCGGTTTACAAGGCGGGGTAAAAGGTGAGCTCAATCTAGGTTTGTTGCTTTCTAAGCGCGCTAGTATTTCTGCTACCGCGCTGCGTTCGCGTGATAAGCAGGGCAAGGCAGAAGTTGTTGCTTCCACCATTAAAAACATTTGGCCTTTGCTTGCCGACGGCACTATTACGCATCAAATCCACAGCACTATGCCATTAGCAGAGGCGCAAAAAGCGCACGATATGTTGGCTTCCGGGGAGGTCACTGGGAAAATTGTTCTTACTCTCTAACCAGTAACCGGCCACCAGCTGCGGGTGCACTAGGTTTTGTACTAGACTCACCCGCTTTGTTCTATGCCAGGCTGGCCATGGTGCGTACAAGCTGGTCGATATCGTTGGTGGTGTTATACACATGCAGGCCAATGGTCAGCGCACCTTGGGTGTCATCAATGCCCATAGCTTCTAAAAGCGCGTCTCGACGGGTCATACTTGCCACCAGCCCATGTGATAGTAGCCGGTTGAAGATAGTTTCATCGGGCACGCCTTCGATAATAAAACTCACTCTAGGCAGTCGATCCACATGTGCTCCGGAAGCAAGCTCACCGCTAATACCGAGCAAATGGATCTTTGGCAGCACGCTGAGTGAATCCACCAGATAGTTTCCTAGGCGTTCTAGATACTGTCCAGAAGCAGCCAGGCTGGCTTTGAGGCGTTTTTTGCGGGTTCCGAGTGCGTCCTCATCAAGATCAGCTAAATGATCAATTGCTGCCGATACCCCACCGGCAAGTCCTGGGGCAACATCCATGCGTAGTGTTTCAACGTACATGCGCGGAAACATGGAGACATCTCTAAAGGCGACGGCAGCAATGTGTGGCCCCCCAAAGGCTGCACAATCTACGGTGATGATGTCTGCACCGAGAGTATTGAAAGTAATATCGCGCATACCGGCGCAGGCGGTGGCGTCGACAAGCACCCAAGCACGTGATTGTGAGTGGGTAATATCAGCGATCTCCGCAATATTATTGACGGTACCCACTTGAGGGTGGGCGCTACTGATGGTTACCAACCGGGTACCCCCGGTGACTAAATCGCGATATTGCCATGCCGGAATTTCACCGGTTCCGAGATCATTTTCGGCGTAACGATGCACGGGCACATCAAGTGTGTGTGTGGCTGTTCGGGTGGAAATTAACTCGCCGCCGTGGCGTAGTAAAGGCGCGAGCGCAATGCTTAGTCGGTGATAAATGGTTTCTAGACTCGGTCCTAGGAAAACTGCTTTTTCCACTGTGCCAGTTAGATCGGCAATCGCCCGGCGCGCGGTGGCCACCATAGTTTCACTACCTAGGGTGAGCTGGTTTTTTGCATGGGTTCCAGTGGATTGACTGTTATCCATAAGGGGCGCATTACGAAACGCGCGTGCGGTTGCAGCTGATACTGACTCGGGTATTTGCGGGGAAGAATCCGCATTGAGGTACACCCAACCATCACTAAGCGAGGTGTATAAACCGCGCACCCGAGCAACGTCGAAAGACATCCATGAACTCCTGTACCAAGCAACCTTTTCGTTTATTAAGTATGCCTGTCAGATTCAATACTTGCACCCGAGCAGCTAGGCTAGCTAAATGTGCACGAACAAGCCCACTCAAATGAACCTCAGGACATCGCAATGATTACGGAAAAGATAGACCGTATCACTTTTGTGGATCAGCAAGACCCACAGCCGTCTCAGTCTAAAACTTTTTCAGCCGCCTGGAATGATCTTGTGCGTGGGTTCACTCAACATGAGCTCTGGCTCCAACTTGGTTGGCAGGATATTAAACAAAGGTATCGTCGCTCTGTGCTTGGTCCTTTGTGGATCACTATTGCTACTGGTGTGATGGCTGTTGCGCTCGGTTTGTTGTACTCTGTGCTTTTCAAAATTGATGTGGCCACTTTCTTACCGCACGTTACTGTTGGTTTGATCATGTGGAATTTTATTTCCGGGTGTATTAAAGAAGGTTCCGAAGTATTCATTGATAATGAGGGGCTTATTAAGCAACTTCCTTCTGCCCTATCGGTGCATGTTTATCGCTTGGTATGGAAGCAAACGCTTTTCTTGGCACATAACCTGGTGATCTGGGTTATCCTGATGATTATTTTTCCACGTCCATTGGATTGGGATATGTTGCTTGCTGTCCCGGCGATGGCGCTTTTGGTTATTAATGGCGTATGGGTATCAATGTTTTTTGGCATTGTGGCTACTCGATACCGTGATGTTGCCCCCCTTTTGGAGGCGGGAACTCAGCTACTTTTCTATGTCACCCCCATTGTGTGGATGACTTCTACGTTGTATGAACAAGGCGGCGAGATTTCTCAGCGCGCTAAGCTAGCACAGCTTAATCCGCTGTACCACTATCTTGAGATTATTCGTGCTCCAATGATCGGTGCCGAGCTACCGGCCTACCATTGGTGGGTAGTATTGGCGTGCACAATTGTAGGTGTATGCGTGGCTTTATTGGCTATGCGTCAGTGGCGCTTCCGCGTGAGCTATTGGGTATAAGGAGAATCCATGGTTTCTATTGATACGTACAACGCGTGCGTGGATTTCCCCATCTTTGATGCAAAATCTCGCTCTATGAAAAAAGCTTTCCTTGGTGCTGCCGGGGGTGCAATCGGACGCAACCAGAACAACACTGTTGTTGTTGAGGCACTACGCGATATTAATCTCCACTTACGCGAGGGTGATCGAGTAGGGTTAGTTGGACACAATGGTGCTGGTAAGTCCACCTTATTGCGCCTGCTTTCGGGTATTTATGAGCCCACTCGCGGCTCGGCACATGTGCGCGGTCGGGTTGCCCCGGTGTTTGATCTCGGGGTGGGTATGGATCCAGAAATTTCTGGTTACGAGAACATCATTATTCGTGGGCTTTTCCTTGGCCAAACACGCAAGCAGATGAAGCAGAAAATGGATGAGATCGCAGAGTTTTCGGAGCTTGGCGAGTACTTATCTATGCCACTGCGTACTTACTCCACGGGTATGCGAATTCGGTTAGCTTTGGGTGTGGTTACTTCTATCGAACCCGAGATTTTGCTTCTCGACGAAGGTATCGGCGCAGTCGATGCCGCCTTTATGAATAAAGCGCGCAAGCGCCTAGAGGAGTTGGTTGCTCGCTCAGGTATTTTGGTTTTTGCGTCCCATTCCAATGACTTTTTAGCGCAACTATGCGATACCGCTTTGTGGATTGATCACGGTCAGATTAAACAAGCCGGTGCTATCCCTGAGGTTGTTGAAGCCTATGAAGGCAAGGGTGCCGGCGATCATGTGCGCAGGTTAATTCAACGTATGAATGGCGATAATATAAAAGACGCCAATCACGCAGATGATGCACAAGATATGTAACAATAATCTTCATGCCTATTGCTGCCACTGATACGATTGCTGCCGTCATTGTGACTCATCACCGCGTGGAGTTACTGCGTACCTCGCTTGAGGTGGTTGCTAGGCAAACTCACCCAGTCAAACACATTATTGTGGTTGATAATGGTGCTGATCCTGCCGTCGAAAAGCTCTTGGAAGATATTGCTGGCCACCGCGGAGTATATCTATCTAGCAAGCATAATTTAGGTGGTGCGGGTGGCTTTGCGCTCGGTTTTTTGACGGCTTTGCGGTTGGGCGCTGATGCCGTGTGGTGTGCCGATGATGATGGGCATCCAGAAAATGAGCATGTGTTGGCCACTTTGGTTGCTACTGCAAGCAAGTACCAGCTCGAAGAGGTCTCACCGGTGGTGTGCAATGTAGCGCAGCCAGATCGGTTGGCTTTTCCGTTACGTCGTGGCACTAGCTGGCGGCGTTATCGCTCCGAGCTTGGCGACGAGGATTTCCTGCCCGGTATTGCCTCACTGTTTAATGGTGCGTTGATTTCTGCTTATGCAATGCAGCGTATTGGGGTACCAGATTTCCGACTTTTTATCCGAGGTGATGAGGTGGAATATCACCGTCGTCTCGTACGTAGTGGGCTAGCTTTTGGTACCTCTTTGCAGGCGGCGTATCTTCACCCCGATGGTTCCGATGAGTTTAAACCTATTTTGGGTGGTCGGATGCATACTCAATATCCTGATAATGAGGCTAAACGGTTTTTCACCTATCGAAACCGTGGTTATTTAATGAATCAACCAGGAATGCGCCGGCTACTCCTCCAAGAGTATGCCCGGTTTGGTTGGTTCTTCCTTATCCAGCGCAAAGATATCGCTGGTTTTAAAAAGTGGCTATCTTTACATCGGTTAGGCCGTAGCGAAAAATTCGACCGTCCCTAGGACAGTTTCCTCAAGCGCAAAGCACACTAGCTGGGCACGTCGAACGTGCCTGCTAGCCCTGCTATACAAGCTTGTTGTGTGTCTTATTTAAAAATGAAAACGCGCTGCACCACAAAGTTGGTAATGGTGGCCACACCCTGGGCGATCACAAAAGCCACCACATCTTTAGGTGTGCCAATCAGTCCCAGCGCATGCAAGGGGGAATCGGTTACCCAATAAAGGAAATTCTGCACCGCGAAAGTAGATAGGTACAGCAAGCCTACCGCGATCGCCGAGCTAGTAGAGGTCTGCGTATTAAACGTCCACTTGGAGTTAAGTACGTAGGCTGTTGCGGTACCAGCTACCCAGCCAAAACCCTTGGCTACCTGCCGATGCAAACCCAATGATTGCAGAATCAAGGTGAGGCCAAGATCCACAATGGCAGAGATAATGCCCACCCCAATAAATCGGCTTAACTGGGTTTTCAGGCTTGCGCGTTCTTCGATCACGTCTGGCTATCTTAGCCGGGCAAGCAATCCACGGTAAATATCGAGTCGTTCCAGGATCGACTTTCCGGCACTGAGTTTTTCCAAAGCGCTTATCGACGCCGCTGCGCACTCACAAATTTTTTCATAGGACAAGTGTGTATGTCCTAGCTGAACAATAATGCTTTCGGCAATTTCAGCAGTCAGTGATTCATCGCTGAAACAACTCTGGGCGAGCAGATAGGCAAAGAAACAGTCTCGGGCAAACACATCTTTTTCTAGCGGTAACTGCGCTCTAGCAATTCTAGAATCGGCATATTTAGCTATGTCCATGGCCTGAAATAAAGAAACAAAATCATATAATCCACTGCGGCGAATCAGTGCGCGTACCTCTGCCCGACAGGTAGAAAGCACCTCGTCGATAAGCTGGGTGCCGGTCAGGGTTTGATTAATTGCGGAAAGATCAAAGGTGCCACTGGGCGCGCCACACCCACCAATACACAACATATCGGGGGTGTCTTGATCGCGAATAATAATGTCAATGACCTCAATATCAATGGTCCATAATCCGCAGCAATAGGCAATGGTTGCTTTCGAGTCGTTCAATACGGTGTGGATACAGGTTTCTAGGTCGTAATTATCTCCCTGGTAGCTAAATGAACATGGTGGCTGCTCATGAGCTAACCCGAAGCAAATATTAATTGCCCAGGAAAGCTCGCTCAGTGATAACCCATCGTTAATGCCCAAGTGGCGAATTATTTCCTCATCACCTACCTGCATATTCAGGCTTAAAATCACAGTATGCGGGGTGCGCGTGGGATCACGTCGAAAAGCGGAAAGCTCAATGAGATCAGCGAGCATGGTTCATCCTTGCAAGCGAGATAAAAGGAGTCGGCGTGCTCATGAAACCCAGAGTAGACAAAATTCACCTCATAGGTAGCCAGTGAACGACTAGCATGGAGGTATGTTTGGACTGTTTAAGAAGAAAGAAGAGCCGGGTCATATTGCCGCCGAGCTAACCAATACGCCCATGAATCAGCTCATGACCCGCATGCTTGCCGAGGAATTGCCGCTGCTCGATTCTTCTTCCCGAGTGCGCGTTTATGAGATCCTCGACACTTACGACGGGCCGCAGATTACTTCCCAAGAAGAGTTACCAGAAGAAATCCGGCAACTACTTGATCTTTAGAGGCACGTCAAGGGCACATCTTTATAATTTGTTTCGTTTATCTCAGCCCAGATAAAGCTCCCGCACAATGCGGTCTGGATTACAGACGACGAGACGAACTGCATCCATAAAATGTTTGTTCGCGCCCGATTCTTCGATAATTCTTAGAACAAAACAAAGAAATCTCACATTTTTCTTTCCTGTCTCTGTGAGCAAACAGCGGTATGGTGGGTTGCGAACAATTATCATCCCAAATCGTAATTGAAGAAGGTGGGCATAAGGCTCATGGAACTAAATACCACAGCTCGCACCCTCACCGGTTGGGGGCGTACTGCTCCAACCACCGCGCAGGTACTAGCTACCAGCGACCCAGAGGAGATCATTAAGGCCGTTAAGCTCGTCGCTGATATTAATGCAGATAAACCAGATTACCTCAAGCGTGGTGTGATCGCCCGCGGTATGGGTCGCTCTTATGGCGATGTCACCCAAAATGCTGGTGGTTTGGTTATCGATATGCAACCGCTAAACAAAATCCACTCCATCGACCCAGAGACTGCACTTGTCGATGTTGATGGTGGCGTTACCCTCGACCAGCTCATGAAGGCCGCATTGCCTTATGGTCTGTGGGTGCCAGTGCTGCCAGGTACTCGCCAGGTCACCATTGGTGGCGCAATCGGACCTGATATTCACGGCAAAAACCACCACTCGGCTGGTTCTTTCGGCGACCATGTCACCTCTATGGAACTCCTTGTTGCTGATGGCCGCGTATTACATCTAGAGCCGGAAGGTTCCGCAGATGACCCAGACGGCACACTATTCTGGGCAACTGTTGGTGGTATGGGTCTGACCGGCATTATTCTGCGCGCCACCATTAAGATGACCAAGACCGAAACGGCCTACTTCATTGCCGATGGTGATCTCACCGCTAACCTCGACGAGACGGTGGAATTCCACTCTGATGGTTCCGAGTCTAATTTCACCTATTCTTCGGCGTGGTTTGATGCAATTAGCCCAGAACCAAAACTTGGTCGTGCTGCTATTTCGCGTGGTTCACTAGCTACCCTTGCTCAGCTTGAGGAGCTTTCTCCTAAGTTGGCAAAGGATCCACTGAAGTTCAATGCGCCACAACTTATAACCGTGCCCGATATTTTCCCATCGTTTACGATGAACAAGTATTCGATGATCGCTATCGGTGAGTTGTGGTGGCTAAAGTCTGGCACCTACAAGAACAAGATCCAAAACCTCACCCAGTTCTACCAGCCACTTGATCTTATTGGTGAGTGGAACCGTGGCTATGGTTCCCGTGGTTTCTTGCAGTATCAGTTCGTTGTGCCACGTGAGGCTGTCGAACCATTCAAGGAGATCGTGCGCGATATTCAGCGTTCTGGTCACTACTCAGCATTGAATGTGTTCAAGCTCTTCGGTGAGGGTAACCGAGCCCCGTTGAGTTACCCAATGCCAGGCTGGAATGTATGCGTAGACTTCCCAATTAAGCCAGGTTTGGGTGAGTTCCTCGATGATTTGGATCGTCGGGTTATGGAATTCGGCGGTCGCTTGTACTTAGCTAAAGAATCACGTACTTCGGCAGAGAACTTCCACAAGATGTATCCGGGTATGCAGGGTTGGCTTAAGACCCGCCACGACATTGATCCTACGGGCGTCTTTAATTCTGATATGGCTCGCCGCCTGGAGCTCAGCTAACCTCGCGTTAGCTCAATAAGAAAGGAAATCTATGCTTAATGCAGTAGGTAAAGCACAAAATATTCTTCTTCTAGGTGGCACCTCAGAAATCGGTCTCGCCATTGTTAAGGAATTTTTAGCTAAAGGTCCCGCACACGTCACGCTTGCTGCTCGTGCTGGTTCACCGCGCATCGACGCCGCCCAAGAAGAAATCACCGCTGCCGGTGCTTCCTCCGTTGAGGTGCTTGATTTTGATGCCACCGACTTCGACAGCCACCCCGGTGTTATCGATACTGCTTTTGCCCTAGGTGATGTCGATGTTGCCATCGTCGCCTTTGGTACCCTTGGGGATCAAGAGCAGCTCTGGCAGGATCAAAAGGTCGCCGTAGAAAGCGTGGAAACCAACTTCACCGCGCCAGTCTCTGTCGGAGTATTGCTGGGCGAAAAATTCAAACTGCAAGGGCACGGCACCATTGTGGCATTAAGCTCTGTTGCCGGCCAGAGAGTGCGTCGCTCCAACTTTGTCTATGGCGCCGCCAAAGCAGGTATGGATGGTTTCTACGTTAACCTCGGTGAAGCATTGCGCGATTCAGGGGTCAATGTGCTCGTTGTTCGTCCAGGTCAAGTACGCACTAAGATGAGTGCTGATGCTGGCCAGGCACCGCTAACCGTGAATAAAGAAGACGTGGCTACCGCTGTTGTGGAGGCTACTTTGGCTAAGAAATCTAGCCTTTTTGTGCACCCACTTTTCCAATATGTCGCCTTCGGTTTCAAGCTGATCCCACAGTCTATTTTCCGAAAACTGCCATTCTAAGAAAACGCACCCACTAAGCCGGTTGATTGCTTGAGCATCAGCCGGCTTCATGCGTGTTGGAAGCGGCACCTGACATTATCGTTAAAGTTTCTTCGGATAAGTTGCGCACACTAAGAAATGATCCGGGAATTACTCCCCTTATGTGTCAGACTAATAACCATGACTTCCGTGGATCAAGATAATCGACCTAGGCTTATCGACGAGGTATTCCAGCCCGATCGGCTATCCAAAAAAGCCACTTTAATAAGCATTATCGCTGCCGGTATTATCGGCGCACTCTTTACCCAAATATCGTGGTTCCTATTGCGCACGGTAACCCTGCCGGCTTTTGGTGGCTCACTAGTAACCCGCGCACTTACTACCGCTACCACCTTTACCCTGCTTGCGGTTACTGGTGGATTATTGATCTGGTGGGCAATTGACCAGCGTAATAAGGTAACTGCTAGCCGCTGGCGTACCTGGTTAACCTACCTGGTTGCCTATGTAGCTCCTGCGGGTTTGGTAGTAAGTACCTTAGGTATTCCGTTATCGTCGACACGATTATATCTTGATGGAATTAGCGTTGATCAGGGGTTCCGCACGCAATTTTTAACCCGGATGACCGATACCTGGCTACCTTCAGATATGAACTATCTGGATCTGCCTTCTTATTATCCCAGCCTGTGGTTCTGGCTTGGCGGACGCTACGCTAATCTTCTTGGTTTTACCGGTTGGGAGGCATTCCAACCATGGGCACTTATTTCACTCGCTGCATGCTGCAGCATTCTGGTGCCAGTATGGCAACGCTTAAGTGGATCCCTCGTTGTTGCCACTGCCATTGCCCTGGTAAGTACATGTCTAATGATCGTATCCAGCGCTGAAGAGCCCTATGCTGGCATTATTGCGCTAGGAATTCCTGCAGCTATTATTGTGTGCCGTCATGCTATTCATGGTGATCGCTTCGCTATTGCGGGGCTAACCATATACCTTGGGGTTTCTGCTTCTACCTACACTCTTTTTACCGCTGTTATCGCGCTGAGCCTTGTCGCCCTCACAGGTATTTTTAGTGTCTGTGTACTTAAAAATTGGCGACCACTACTACGTATGTTTATCGTCGCTGTTGGCTCAATAGCAATCGCACTTATTGTGTGGGGACCGTATTTTTGGGCGGTTATCACTGGTCATCACATTTCTGGCGCCACGGCAAGTCACTATCTTCCTACCGAAGGCACCCTAATTCCAGCACCAATGTTCTCGGCAAGTGTCGTCGGTGTTTTGTGTATGGTCGGTCTGATTTATCTCATCGCTCGTTCTATGGATCCCGATATTCGCCTGATGGGTTTATCTTTGGTGTTGTTCTATCTATGGATTGTTGCCTCCATGGCAGCTACCCTGGCAGGTTTCACTTTGTTAGGTTTCCGTCTCGATACCGCAGTGGCTTTACTGCTAGCAACCGCAGGTGTTTTAGCTTTTGCCGATATTCGCCTATCCACAATCCACCGTTTTTATCCGGTGCAATTTAGCGAGCGCACCTCTCGTATTATCACCATCACCATGAGTGTGGTGCTTCTACTAGGCGGGCTGCAATATGCACAAAATATTCCTTATCGCCTGGCACATTCTATTGATTTAGCTCATACCGATACCGATGGTTTTGGCCAACGAGCCGATCGCTATCCAGCTGATTCTGCACAATATTACAGCGAGATCAATGAGCATCTCCTAGCCAAGGGCTTTATTCCTGGCCAAACCGTGGTACTCAGCGACGAGTTAAATTTCATGTCTTTCTACCCATATCGCGGTTTCCAGGCTTTTACCAGCCATTATGCTAATCCTTTAGGTGAGTTCGATCAGCGTAATGCACTTATTGAAAAGTGGGCAAAAGACAGCTGGGATGTCCTTGATACACCCGCCGCCTTCTCAGAAGCACTAGCACAAGCACCTTGGACTGCCCCAGAAGTGTTTATCTTCCGGGGTTCCACCGATGCCGAGTCTCAAGCTACTGGTTGGAACTATGACCTGGCAGAAGATATCTATCCCAATAATCCTAATGTTCGCTTCCGAGGGGTGAAATTCAATCCAGCGGTATTTGCTCAAGGTTGGAATACCACTACTATTGGACCCTTCGTGGTGGTGACTCGTGCCTAATCCCGTAGAATCTCCTTTTGTGTCTACATCTGTCTCCGATAAAAAGCCGTGGTTTGTCCGCGCAGCACTAATAAGTGGCTTGTTGGGAATGCTGCTATTCCTGCTGCTACCTTTTTTTCCGGTCAATCAGGTGCAATCTACTATCAATTGGCCACAAAATGGGTCTGTTAACAGTGTTAACGCGCCCTTAAAAAGCTATTCACCACAGTCTTTAACAGCAACGGTACCGATTAGCTCGTTAGCTCAGCTACGCGATAATCAGCATTTGGTCGTCGGTACGCTACCTCAAGACAGCGAAGATGCCACCAGCCGTGGGTTATTTGTATTAAGCCGTGATGGTGGGTTAAGCGTTGTGGTACGCGATAATGTGCTTTTGGAACTGAGCGAAGACGATGTAGCAAGCCTGCCAGCTGATGCTGATCTAGAAATCACGTCTACTCTGAATGAAACCACCGCTATGGTGGATTCGTTCACAGGCAGCATTGATAAAGATGTGCGCCCCATGGTCACTGGCGTGTATACCGAACTCAATGACTCAACAGCGCTTGCTGCTGGCGGGCTTCATGTTTCGATAGAGATTAATTCTCGTTTTACTTCTTCGCCTACAGTGTTCAAATATCTTGCAATGTATTTAGGCGGTGTGCTGACCCTCTGTGCATTGTATTGCATTTACCGAATTGACCGTCTTGATGGCAAAGGCAATATTCGGTTAATGGCACCGGGTCGCTTCCGGATTAGCCTGCTTGATGGCATTGTGCTCGCAATTATTGCCTTCTGGTATTTCCTGGGTGCTAATACTTCCGATGACGGTTTTATTTTAACCATGGCACGTGCCAGCGCAGATTCTGATTATATGGCCAACTATTACCGCTGGCTGGGCGTACCAGAATCACCTTTCGGTGCCCCCTATTATGATTTGCTAGCGCTTTTTGCCAAGGTTTCTACCGCTTCAATCTGGATGCGAGTACCTATGTTGCTGGCTACCATTGGCACCTGGTTTATTCTCTCCCGTGAGGTACTGCCACGTCTGGGAGAGAAAATCGCTGGTCGTCGAGTAGCGCAGTGGACAACTGCTTTTATGTTCCTGGCTTTTTGGATGGCTTATAACAATGGCTTGCGTCCAGAGCCGATTATTGCTTTTGGTTCGCTGCTTGCTTGGGCATCTTTTGAACGAGCTATTGCCACCGATCGTTTGCTACCGGCTGCGGTAGGAACAATGATCGCCGCTTTCACCTTGGCATGTGGGCCAACTGGTCTTATGGCCGTAGCAGGGTTACTTGCTTGTCTTGGCTCGATTATTCGTATTGCGTATCGACGCATTCCGCTTCTGGGTTCAGTCAGTAGCTGGGTTGCTTGGGCAGCACTACTTTTGCCTTTCTTTGCGGCAGGTACTTCGGTTCTTATTGCAGTCTTTGGTGATCAAACCTTAATGACTGTTTTAGAATCCACCTCCGTACGCAGTGCAAAAGGTCCCGCACTAGCTTGGTATGAGGAATTTGCTCGCTATGAAACGCTGATGAAACAAACCGTCGATGGCTCTTTTGCTCGTCGTTTTGCCTTCATGTTCATGGTGGTCTCACTTATTATCGTGCTCGCTTCCATGCTGCAAAATAAAAAAGTACCTGGTTCAGATAAAGGTCCAGCACTGCGTTTAGTGTTGATGACCTTAGGCACCTTCTTCTTCTTTATGTTCACCCCCACCAAGTGGACACACCATTTTGGTGTCTTCGCTGGTATCGGTGCTGCCGTAGCAGGTCTAGCCGCAGTGGCCTTATCGATAGTAGCACTGCGTTCGGCACGCACCCGCGTGCTTATGATCGGCGGCATGGTCTTTGTTATGGCCTTTGTTCTTGCCGGACCTAATGGCTGGTGGTACACCTCTAGCTACGGTATTCCTTGGTTCGATAAAACTATTCAGCTGAAAGGCATCGAAGCATCGACTGTAGTACTAATTATTTCACTGCTAATCCTCGGTTGTGGTGTGATTCTCTCCTTTAAACGTGATGTAGAACTTGCCCGCGCCGAACGCGAAGGTACTAAAGTCACCCAGCACACCGGTGCCAATAAGTGGGTGGGGTTAGCCTCAGCACCTATTGCTATTGCCGCAGTACTCGTGGTGCTGTTTAATATGGCTTCTTTTGCTAAGGCCTTTGCCTCCCAATACCCAAATTATTCGGTGGGATTGGGCAATGTGCGAGCCTTAACCGGAGATACCTGTGCATTAGCTAATGATGTATTGGTAGAAACCAATTCCAACGATTCCTTCCTCACTCCGCTTCACTCTTCACTCGGTGAATCCTTAGAGGTAGATGAACATCGCGGATTTGACCCAAATAACATTCCGTATTCCATTACCAGCGATATTCCTAATACTGCCAGCTCTAGCTCCCAGCTTGCCGACGCAGTAGGCACCGATTCCGATGCCGCTGATTCCAATTCCGGCGGTGTGCGTAGCGACGCCGGCATTAATGGCTCAGTAAACCGCCTGCCTTTCGGCTTGGATTATCGCAAGGTACCAGTTATTGGTTCTTATACTGCCGGGGCACAAAACTATGCTGAGATCACGACCGACTGGTACCAGCTTCCTCAGCAATACACGACTGACACCCCGCTATTAGTTGTCTCTGCGGCAGGACGTATCGAACGCTATGACATCAATGGCGTGCATCAATCGGGACAGTCTTTGGTTTTGGAGTATGGTCGTCGTAATGCGAATGGATCGGTCACTATGCTAGGTGAGACCTTAATGGACGATATTAGTTCCTCACCAGAATGGCGTAACCTACGACTACCACTAGATTCCTTGCCTGATGAGGCGAATGTAGTGCGTATCCATGCTATCGACTCCAGCTTAGATCCAGAGCAGTGGATTGTTTTTACCCCGCCACGTGTGCCGACTCTCGATAGCTTGAATAATGTGGTCGGCTCTGAGGTTCCTGTGTTATTGGACTGGTCCGTACCACTGCAGTTCCCGTGCCAGCGTCCCTTTGGCCACTATGCAGGTGTCGATGAAATTCCTGAGTACCGCATCACTCCGGATGCCGGTGGCAAATCTACTGGTACCCCATTCCAGGATTATGCTGGCGGCGGCGTCATGGGTACTGCTGAGGCCGTGAATTACTCCTATGAGTTGCCTAGTTATCTAAAAAATGATTGGCTACGCGACTGGGGTTCCATTGAGGTATTTAATCCACGTCCAAACTCTTTAGGGCAAGATCCAGAACTAGCCGACATTGATACCGAGGTTATTACTCGCTCTGGACTCTGGTATCCAGGGAAAATGAATATCACCACGGAATAAGACGCATAAAATAAAAGCGCCCGTATGGCTGAAATGCTTCAGCCATACGGGCGCTATAGCTATTTGTACTGTTTCTAGTAGTACTTCACGGCGAAACTTTACGAGCGCATTCAGTCTGCTTCTCCGCTACGTACAGTAAGTACCCAGCTTGACTAGCCATGATGGTAGAACAACCTGCTTAACCACCAAAGGACTCATCATGCAGCAAAGAATCATCATTGCGCTCGGAATTATTATCAGCGCCTGTGCACTAAGTGCTGCTAGCTTAACCAAGACTGAACCAAGTGGAATCACAATTGGTCAGGTCATCGAAACAGCGATTAATACGAACCCGGAACAATCTCAAGGGGTAAGCGAGTTAGTGGCTTCGTTGTAACCAAAAGCGGTCGATCTGCTTTCGCCGCTTGACTGCATTTAAACCAGATCCAGAAAAACAGCGAGTAGCCAAAAATACCGGCAATAATAAAATTGGCATAGGGAATAACATCTTGTTGCAGATTCCAGGTGAAATGCAGACTAAAGGAAACAAATAAACAACCAGCGCTTAATACAATCCGGGCAAGCTGAGAAGGCAATTGTCCTAGCAGGGCATAACCAATACCGAAGCCGGCTATCGCAGATAGCAACACGTGTAAACCAGGTCCTACTAATATTCGCAGCATCCACAGAGTAACTGCGCCATCTAAATCAGAATTAGGGTCTGTAATTGCACCGACAACGCCATAGGAAAAGTTCTCAACTACTTCAAAACCGGCCCCGACCATTGCGCCTACTACAAAACCATGCCAGGGGCGATCAAGCTTTTTAAAACTCAATAGAATCAATACCACGCCAATAGCTTTAGTAATCTCTTCCGGGTAAGCGCCGGCAAAAGAAGCAGTGACTGCTTCCCAATTCAAAATACTCACAACCGTTAGCACCGGTTCTGCAAAGATCGTTACCACTATCAAACTGACGCAGCCGCCCCAGCCCAAAGCTGCCATAAGCCAACCCCAACCGGCTTTCGGCCACACCGGGGTAATTCTAAACAGAAAAATAAAGAAACAGGCGTACGCTGCCATAAACCATATTCCGATGAAGGAACCTATTGGGGAAAAGAAGAAATTAAGGCCAAAGACAAGCAACATGGCCAGAGGCACACCTATTGCCAGCATGAAGTACAAAAAAATTTTTACTATCGAGTACTTTTTCATGCGCTTAGTTCCTCTTTATCTTTCAAGCTATCGAGTATGCCATCGGGTATATCCTCAATTGCTGGCTGTTGTGGCTGTGTTAAAGCTGGTGGGTCAACACCAAGGGTATGAAAAACCAATGCTGCCACATCGTATGCATACTCCCCGGAAACGAAGAAATAGTAAGTATAGGAAGCATTATCAAGTTCTTGAGGTTGGGTAATAGCCACCAGATCTTTGCTATCAGATTCTCGTGAATGAGCACCTCTACTATAAAAATAAACGTCATCTACTTGGTAAACATCAAATTCAGCAACCCCAGTGATTTGGTTGTGGCCACGCAATGCGCGCGCTAAGGTGCGCTGCGGGTCAGTTCCACTTTCAATAATTCCTATATGCACCGAGGTTCCAGAACAATCGTATTCATCAAGAAAACCCAACGCGATCTGTTTATCACAAAGCACTGGTAGATCATTTTCGTCATGAATAGGAACTACTATGCTCTTATCTTGAGAAATAAAAGCTACTTCCTGAATATTTGTTTGCCGTGGTGGCAAGGTAGTTGCCGGCACCATGGGCAAAGCTAATAAAGCCAGTGCAATAAGAATAAACACTGCTGCATAAAAATTTTTTACAGCAGGTTTGGCTCGATATTTTTTTAAATTCACCATAATTTTATACGTTTCTTTCTTTGCGACGATTCTTATTTTAGCTTTACTTTTCTCTGCACAATCGCATTCTTTCCACCACACTAGCTGAGATAAACCGAAAGAAAACTTTTATTTTTTGCGGGTAAATCACCACGTGAAACCATAAGAAGTAGAAAATAAAGTACGCCCAAACAATAAATCCCACGACAATGCACTCAGCACCATACGTTACTGACCAGAAGTGAGCTATAACCATTATCTAACAACCAAAAGCTACACCTTATCCACACCATCTATTATTTAGCTCTCGGCTAACCCGCTAAGGTTGTTATATGACTATTGCGCTTACCGATCTTTATCGTTTTGTTAATGGCCCATGGCTGGACTCCCATGTTATTCCCGCCGATCGTGGCATTGACGGCACTTTCCATACTCTGCGTGATGACGCCGAAGAGCATGTGCACACTCTTGTCCAAGACAATCCTGATTCTTTAGCTGGCAAACTCTATGCCTCATTTATGGATATCGACGGTATTGAGCAAGCCGGAACCAGTGTTTTAGATACAGATTTTGCGCTTATCGACGCTGCTAGCACTCTGGAAGAGTTTTACACCGGACTTGGTCAACTTAATCGCACCGGCATCAGTGGATTCTTAGGGTTCTGGGTAGCTAAAGATGCTGGTGATACGCCTAATGCAGTAGCTTATGTCACCCAAGATGGCTTGGGGCTTCCTGACGAGGCCTACTACCGAGACGAGTCAAAAGCAGAACTACTTGCTGCTTATCAGGCACATATTGCCCGTATGCTTGAATTTCTTTCCCCTCAACAACTAGGGATTAGCCCATCAGAAGCGGCAGAAAAAATCGTCGCTGTGGAAAAAGCTATCGCCCAACACCACGTCGATGTGGTAGAAGCCCGCGATGCTAAAAAGAGCTACAACCCTACCCAGTTTGCTGATCTACCAGCTGCTACTGCTACTTTCCTACGTGCGGCTCAGGTACCTGAATCGCTTATTATTGTGCGCAACCCTACTTTCGTTGCCGGCATTGAGGAAGTCTTTGCCAACACCTCACTTGCAGATCTGCAACTATGGGCTAAGTGGCTGGTGCTTAATGAACGCGCAGGCATGCTCAGTCCAGAGATTTCCTTAGCAAACTTTGAGTTCTACGGAACTGCCCTATCGGGTGCCACAGAGCAACGGGATCGTTGGAAGCGCGCACTTGGTGTGGCGGAAAGCTTTGTTGGTGATGAAATCGGCCAGCTCTACGTAGCCAAATATTTCTCCCCGGAAGCAAAAACTGACATGCTTTCGCTAGTGGATTACTTACTTGCTGCGTATAACGAACGCGTACGCCAGCTGCCGTGGATGACCGATACCACTAAAGAAAAGGCATTAGAAAAACTAGCTCTATTTAGTTCCAAGATCGGTTACCCGGATAAATGGCGTTCCTATGAGGGGCTTGATTTTTCCGCTACTGGCGATCAACTCATTGCTAATGCCCGCCGAGGTAATGAGTTCATTCACGATTATGAGCTTGCAAAAATTGGCAAACCTGCCGATAGCAGCGAGTGGTTCGCTACCCCACAAACCGTCAATGCCTTCTATAACCCGGTTAATAACGACATCACTTTCCCGGCAGCCATCCTGCGCCCACCTTTCTATGAGCACGGTATTGATGCGGCAGAGAACTTTGGTGCCATTGGTGCTGTTATTGGTCACGAAATTGGCCACGGCCTTGATGACCAAGGTTCGCAGTACGACGGCAATGGCAACCTACAGTCATGGTGGTCGGAGCAAGATCAGCACACCTTTGAAGAGCTAACTGGCAAATTGGTTAACCAATTTGAGGGTCTTATTCCTACCGCACTTGCTGATACCGACATCGAAACTACCGGGGTTAATGGCCGCTTTACCTTAGGCGAAAATATTGGTGACCTCGGTGGACTAGGGATTGCAGTGGTGGCTTATCGCAACTATCTTGCCGATCGTGGTTTAACCTTCGAGACCTCTCCGGTACTGCCGTTTAGCGTCGATAATGCCGATCCTGAGCTGGAAAAGCATGAGTACAATGGCTTGCAGCGTCTCTTCTTAAGCTGGGCGCGAGTCTGGCGGACTAAGGCGCGTCCAGAGTTAGCTGCGCAGTATTTAGCGATTGATCCGCACTCTCCAGCCGAGTTTAGGTGCAATGTTATTGCCGGCAATATTGCTGAACTCTACGAAGCCTTCGATATAGCAGAGGGTTCACCACTCTGGATCGACGAGGATAAGCGCGTCACCATTTGGTAATGAGTAGATAATAAACTACTCGAACACAAAGCATAAGGGCACCTGCGGGTGTCCTTATGCATATGATTTCACGCTAAGCAGAGGTCGTCGTTACGCATAGTGCCGCTTAGGTACCATGGAAGCTATGACAAATAGTAAAGAACATGAGTTAGAACAGCGCATGCGTGCTGAGTTTCAAGTCGGCGGTATTGACCGTGAATTGCCCCGTGACCAGCAATTAGAGCAATTAGCCTCCTATATTTATGCCCACTACACGCAGCCGGAAAAAAATCCACCGTGGTCTGATCAGCCCAGCGATATTGTTGCTATTGATACCTATGATGCGATGCTGCCAGATCGTATTACCCATGCGGCCATGATTATGTTGGGGGCGGCTGTTGATCACGCTATGCCAGGAGTGGCTTTTCCCGGTCAGATCACGGTCGAAGATCATCCCACTCTTGCCGCACAGATCTTTCATCCCTCCCAAACCAATGGCAACTGGGCGATTTCTTTACATCCAGGCGGATGGTGGAAAGGCTCCGGCGTAGCGCTAGAAAATGCCTGGCGACCAGAAGTAGCAGCAGTTGCCGAGCTATCAGGTACCACAATTCTTGACCTTGATTATCCACTGGTTCCGCAAGCCAACCTTGCCGAGGTTATTGAATCGGTTAACCAAGCAGCTAACTGGGTACGTGAACAAAACCCGAGCCAGCTTTTTTCCTGGGGTTATTCTTCTGGAGCAGCATTAGCGGTACTTTCTGCTTCGCTTTTCGACGCTCTAGCACTCACGTTTCCTCATCTTGATCTGTCAATGCTCCCGGAAGCGATTCGCGGCGAGGTAGCTTTTGACACCACTGCGCCACTTCCTGCCCGACTCGTGCAATATGCCAGCAATGATCAAATTGCTAGCCGCTATCCGTGGGTGGAAAGCACAGCACATAGTGATGCTCAGATTGTGGAATATATCTCTGAGCACCGCCTTTCTACTCCTGAACAGGCACGGAAACGAGTCAAAGATGTGGCTGAATTCTTTAACCAACTTGCAGATTAAAACTTATATTGTGTGAAACTACTGCTGTGGTGACCTAATAACCTGCTGCACGCGGTTTCCTAAATAGGCAATATTTTCTTTATCCCAATAACCTCGTGCTTTTTCTGCGACTGCGCAGCTACCATCAGCACGCACTACTCGCCACCAAGGACACAGATGCCCATGAGTGCGCATAATGCGGCCAACCTGACGTGGACTGCAGCCGGCTTGCTGGGCGATATAGCCATAAGAAACTGCAGTACCATGTGGTACCTCATCAACGAGTGCTAGAACTCTTTCGGTGAGATCATCTAGTTCTAGCGTTAGCTCTACATCCACTGGCAGGTTACCGTTTTTCTGCTTAGCTGCTCGTTGAGTGGTCATAGGTTATGACCACTGGCTGAGATCAATACCTTCTAGTGGATCAGATTCACTGATTTCTTCTAGTACCGGTTCATCTACTTCACACAAGGTAACTGTGGCACCGGTCGAGTCAGCGATAACCGACAAACGACCAAACTCCGAATCCCATGGTTGACGGATTATTTCGCCACCTAGCTCCACAGCACGTGCACACGCAGTTTCAATATCAGCTACGCCGAGATAGGACTGCCAAAAACTAGGTACCTGTGGTGGAAAATTGCCTTCGGCATCAAAGATTCCAGCGAAGGCGGCTCCGTCGATAAGCGCGGTGGTGTATACCTCACCGAGTTCAGCGGTTGACCATTGGAAAAGTTCGGCATAAAACTCGGTAACCTGCTCATAGTTAATAGTGGCACTTAATTCATGCCACACTGGGGTGCCAGGCTCACCAGCAGCGATAAAAGAATCTTCACCGGCGGGTTGGATAAGACCAAAAAGCGCACCGGCATTATCTACCGCTACTGCCATATGGCCGAGCTCAACGCTCATAGGTTCGCTAAGCACGCGCCCGCCAAGCTCGGTGATTTTTGTGCAGTCGGCATTAATATCGCCGCTAAGAAAATAGGTAACCCAGGTATCGGGTTGATTGTCTGCTTCCGGGCGGGCAACAAACCCTGCCACTGGTAGGCCTTGAACCCGTGCGATGCGGTATTCGCTGGCTTTTTCTTCGATCTCCCAGCCTAAAAGTTCAGCGTAGAAATGGCTCGATTTACGAATATCAGTGCTGGTCAGATCGATCCAATAAGGCATGCCAGTATCGGCTTGGAAAGCGGGCATTTACATGTTCCTCCATACTTCTGGATCAAAATCATCATCAGCGGTTGCTTCATCGAAGTAGTCATCCTCGCTATCATCAGCAGCAATTACCCGCGCACAACTCTTACCAATACAAACTAAATCACCTGGATAGAGTGTTTTTCCTCGACGCATATCCACATTTCCGTTTACGCTTACCTCGCCAGCGGCGATAACTTCTTTCGCCGCTCCACCGGTTTCTACCAGGTTGGCGAGTTTAATAAACTGGCCGAGTTTGATTTTTTCATCGCGGATAGCGACTTCTACTTCCTGCATGATCATTTATCATAGTCGCATCGCTTATATAACTCGTCGATAAGCGTTACGACGAATCCCGCATGGTAATAAGAACCCTAGTACACGATTGGAAAAATTCGCGTTATTTTTAGAGTTCGGCTCTATTGACTAATGCAGTGAGACGATTCTCTCCCACTTTCACTCACCCAAATTGACCGGGTACGGCTAGGAAAAACCGAAGGAAAAGGGTCTTCGGCATCGAGCTCTAGCTTTGCAGCAACATCCCTTATCGGGTCTTCTTCTTGATCTTCTTCAGCTTCTGGTACTTCAACAATGGTCGTGAAAATGAAAAGGGCATAATTTTCTTTCTCCACATCCGTCAATTTGTCTCCAAATCCAACAATTTCATCAGTAAGGAGAGTAAAAAGCGGCTCTGGACTGCCTTCCATATAAGCCTGTTCTGATGCTAAAAGAACGTTGTACGACTCTCTAACACGTTCTACTGCTTCCTGATACTTGCGCTTCGCTGCTGGTAGTGAGTCGTGCGCGCTGAGAAATTTGGTGATAAAACACCAGATGTCGGTGTTTGGATTTGAGCTTTTACTTAGCATAGAATTCGATGTCATTTTGAAGTCCAGTTAGTGTTATATGCACTGTTTTGCTTGTATTGTCTTGTTGTTTTGCAGTATTTTTCAGCGTGATTGTCACCGGATCTGAAAACGAAGTTATTCGCTTCTTTTTGGCTTTTCTAGATCGCCTTTATGGTTTTTAGATAATGAGTCCTTTCTCCGTTTGAGACACATAGGCAATTCTATGCTGGAACGGTAGCCATGGTTATCAGCGGCAGCTTCTGTAGTGCGGCCTTCGGATTCTTCGAAGAGAATCTTGATGACTTCACCTTCAGCAAATCCTGCGCTTTGACCTAGTGCCAATTCGGTAACTTCTCATTAATTAGCAAATAGGTCATAGGCATTTCGGTAGCAGCTGCAGTTACCGTAGTGGCTATAGAAGTAGCAATAAAGCCTAAGGTTATTACTGTTAATTTTTCGAAGAGATAAACTCATTTTTCCTCAATTCCGATAGGTTGGTTTCCCTGTCCTACCCGCGAAATAATCATCAGCATCACCAGAGATAAACTTAGCAGTTGTAATGCTAAATAAACGCCACCCATTACCCAAGTTCACTCTATACTCAGACAACTATGAGCTTTAATGCATGGACGTATTCTTCTCTTCAAGATCAGCGAGAAGAAAAATGGCATCTGCCCTTCGCACCAGAAATTAGCGAAGTAACTGCACGCACTGCCGAATTGGTTTATGACTACAACCACCTTCGCCCTAGTGCTACAAAAGAAAAGCAGGCGTTACTAAGTAAAATCCTGGCACCAGGTTCTGGTTCCTGCATCATTAAACAGCCAATGACCATTGAGTATGGTGTAAATACTTATATCGGTGAGGGTGTTTTTATCAATTATGGGGTCACTATTTTAGATACCGCCGCGGTACATATCAGCAATCGCGCTATGATCGGCCCAAATTGTCAGTTTATTACGGTCACCCACCCCGTTGATGATACTGAAATGCGCGATGGTGGTTGGGAAATAGCACATCCTATTCATATTGGTGTCGGCGTGTGGCTAGGTGCTGGAGTTACGGTTCTACCTGGGGTAAGCATTGGTGATTATGCGGTGATCGGTGCCGGATCTGTGGTTACTAAAGATATCCCAGCTCATACTATTGCGGTAGGTAATCCAGCACGCGTGGTGCGTAGCCCTCAAGAAGATCGCTTTGAGCGCAGCCAACTTCCACCCGAAGTACCGGTTCACGCACTAAGCCAGGCTATGAGCAACGATCCTGCCCACTAGCCTAGATTTTTCTCTATGCTTCTTGGATCTGCTAGCTAAGTGGATGAATTTTTCCTATGATGCGTTGCAGATCGTTCATATCTTTTTCATCAAAACCAATCAACTGGGTGGTTTCTTCATGCATGCGGGCAGCTCGGTTCTCTAATTTTTTCGCTTTATTGGTGAGGTAGAAAAAGATTTTCCGGAAATCACTTCTGTCATGCTTTCGGGTAACAAATTCTTCTTTTTCCATGCGTTTGAGCACTGGTGATAGCGTGCCCGAGTCAAGATCTAACGCTTGGGAAAGCTCACTAATATTTTGACCATCATGTTCCCATAGGCAGATAAGCACTAGATACTGCAAGTAGGTAATGCCCCACTGGTCAAGGTATGCCCGGTACATGCGTTGAAGAAGACGCGACCCTTTGTACAAATTAAAGGATATATGCTGGTTCAATGGCTGATTCTCAGGCATGGAGCTAGTATAAGCCAGCATGACCATCATCACCACGATCTTTACCGTCTTAGCATCATTGCTACATATTTTTATTTTCTATCTCGAATCTTTTGCTTGGACAACACGCGCTCGTAGCGTTTTTGGAACCACCGAAGAATCTGCTGCACAAACCAAAGAAATGGCGTTTAACCAAGGGTTTTATAATCTTTTTCTAGCACTTATTGCCCTAGCGGGGGTAGTATTTTCCCACCCTGCCCTTATTGTTGCCGGTCTGGGCAGTATGCTTGGCGCCGCACTAGTACTTTTTATTACGTCTCCGGATAAACGTTCTGCGGCCAGCAAACAGGGTATTTTCCCCTTGCTCGGTCTTATTTTCTTACTCATTGGTTAATGAGCCCAATAAAAACTCCTGGCCAGCTGTTACTATCTACGTGCAAGGAACTGGCCAGGAGTTTAGGAGTTTTTAGTCAAGAATCTGATCGCGCACAATCGACATCGGGATAGATCCTAGAGCAAGTGCTCGGGAGTGGAATCCTTTTAAGGTTTGTCCCTGTTCGAGTGCGTCGTCACGCAATTGTTGCCAAAGACGCTGACCTAACGCATAACTTGGTGCCTGCCCTGGCCAACCAAGATAACGATCAAGTTCAAAGATCAGGTTAGCTTCATCCATGGCTGAATTTTCCCGAAGGAAGTGCCGGGCATAGGATGCATCCCAAATTCCTTGACCATCAGGGATTTTCTTACCCAAGTGCACTCCGATATCAAGTACCACTCGGGCAGCTCTTAACCGCTGTGCATCCAACATTCCCATGCGGGTACCGGGATCATCATGATAGCCAAGTTCTGCCATAAGCTGTTCAGCATACAGTGCCCAGCCTTCACCGTGGCCGGAGTTCCAGCATGCTAATCGACGCCACATATTAAGCCCGTCACGCTCAGCAATGGCTTGACCGCATTGCAAGTGGTGCCCTGGGACAGACTCGTGGTAGACCGTGGTGAGTTCTTGCCAAGTATGGAAAGTGGTTTGGCCTTCGGGTACCGACCACCACATACGTCCTGGACGGGCGAAATCATCTGAAGGTGGGGTGTAGAAAATTCCGCCGGTTCCAGCCGGATCAATCATGGCTTCACAGGTGAGCATAGGCTCTGGAATATCAAAATGTGTGCCATTAAGATCACTAATTGCCTGATTAGCGGTATCTTGCATCCAACGCTTGAGTGCGTCAGTACCTTCGATAAGGTAGCGCGGCTCCTCGTTAAGTTTTTTCATTGCCGTGCGAACTGAGGTTTCCGGTCCATAAAGCTGGCTGGCAATGGTTTCTTGCTCTGCAATGATGCTTGCTAACCGGTCTAGACCCCACGCATAGGCTTCGTCTAGGTCAACTACATCACCAACAAAAAGGTGGGAGAAACGCTCGTAGCGATCGCGACCGACGGCATCTTCTGGTGTAGCCACTGGTAAAAGATGTTCACCGAGCCATTCGGCCATATCAAAAAAGGCTTTTTTCGCTGCTAACAAAGCGGTATTGTCAGCAGCAACCCCAAGATCGTCAAGCATGGAGTTGTTTTCAGTCAGCGCCATGCACTGATCAATCACTGCATCAATTTGTCTGGATGCTGCGACTTTGCCATGGCTAGCCGATTCGGCAAGCGATTCCCGGTAACCAGCTAATGCTTTTTCTACCTGAGCTAATCGGGATTCAATGGCTGCCAGGTTGTTTTTATCCATGAGCAAAAAGGTGTCACGGATTTCTTGTACTGGCGAGGCAATGTTATTCAGTTGGCGCAGGTTTTCTCCGGCGTGATGCAGGCTGAGATCCAAGCATAGGCGGTCACGGAGTACTTCTGCGGTGACCAGATCTACTTCATCGAAGTCTTCATCATCATCGGATTCGTCGGTGCCATCATCAAAGGCATCGACATCAGCGAGCATTTCACGGGTGCGGTCAGCAACTCGTTCCCAGTATTCGGGGCTAAAATCTTGTAATTCGTGGTCATAGCCAGCAATTCCCCAGGCAGTTGCTTGAGTCGGTGATATGGCTGCAAGATCCATAACGAAAGACTCGCACGAAGCATCGAGAAGTGAAGGCGTTCTGTCAGTCATGATTGGCAAGTGTACTTTCTTTTTGTTATTAGTCTAGTTTCCCCGGTAGCACGTCTCTAACTTTTGCTTGACAATATAATTGCAACAAGACCTTGCTTTTCGACGTTCCATTGTCCATATTTTCACAAATGGACTGTTACGTTACCTAGAAGCAGGAATAATGCTTAAATTGGTCTATCTATAGAAAACCGGGAAAACTTAAGTTGGGTGGGCTATATTAGTAAATATGTCCCAACTCAGCGGTCAGCTAGCGTTCCGTCGTCCGTCTTCACCTGCTGCTGTGTGTCTACATCTTATCCGTCACCATCAGCCGGTTTCTCGGGCTTTTTTAATGGAGCATTCCCACAAATCTCAACCAACTATCACCCGCGCAATTACCGCATTACTTACTGCTGAACTTATCCAGGAACGCCCAGATCTTGCCACTACGCAAGGACCAGGCAGACCAACCATACCGGTCGAATTTTCCCAAACTCCCTGGGTTCAAATCGGTGTAGCCATTGGTACAAAATCTACTTATATTGGTGCGTACACCACCCGCGGTCAAGTAATACGCGAGCACATGATGGATCTTACCGTCGCTAAGATCTCTCCCACAGAGTTTATTAACCATCTGGTCACTGCAATTAACTCTATTGTCACTATTATCGGGCGGCCACTTTCTTCACTGGGTGTGTCCACATCCGGTGAGGTTACTCCGGAAGGGATTGTTACAGCAGACAATCTAGGTTGGGATCAATTTAATCTTGCAGCACGTATCCGCCAGCATATTAATGTTCCCATCACAGTCTCTAGCGTGGTCAGTGCAATTGCTGGCGCTGAACAGCAGCTACAAACACCAAGTCGATCCCATCGGGTTTTGATTTTCTACGTCGATGATTCTGTTGGCGCGGCAGTTACTGGTCGTTATGGGGTAGAAACAGTCATCTTCGATCAACTCGATACCCTAGGTGATACCGCAGTGAAACTTGCCAATGAAGTAAACCCCAATATCATTGTTTTCGCTGGTTCTGCCTTTGCTTCCTCGACAGATGCGCAAGCTATTAGCCAAGCTCTCAAACGGACTCAACACCGCAATATCGAGTTACGGGTTATTCCGACCCACAAGGATAATGCTCGTGCAGCCGCTCGCGCAGTGGGTATGGATCGTCTTATCTACGATCCGCTAAGCATGGCAAAACGCATGTCTGTGCTTACCGACCCACTAGAGTAAACCAACATATTACTTAAGCGACCCCAGAACTTAATGGTTAAGGGTCGCTTAAGTATTTATTTCTATCAGCGTTATTCGAAGCGTACCTGTGCTAGATCAACACGCTGAGCTTGCTTATGATATAGCTCAGCAGTAGCAACATATTTGGCTGCATGCGGAATAAAGGCTTGCGATTGAGCATCGGATAACTCTCGACGAACTTTAGCCGGTACGCCAGCAGCTAAAGACTTTTCTGGGATTTCTTGGTGCTCAAGTACAACTGCACCAGCAGCAATAAGCGAACCACGACCAATGACACTATGCGATAACAAGGTAGATTTCATACCCACCAGCACTCCGTCGCCAACTGTAGCGCCATGAACAAGTGCCATATGGCCTACTGTGACATCATCACCGAGAATACAAGGTGCATCCTCATCGACGTGCATAACCGAATTATCCTGGATATTAGTGCGCTGGCCAATACGGATTGGAGCAATATCGCCCCGGAGCACACAGCCATAAAACACCGAAGAATGAGCACCGATTACTACATCGCCAATAATTGTTGCATTAGGTGCAATGAAGGCGGTGGCGTGAATTTTTGGGGTATGTCCGTTAATGGAAATAATAGTGGGTGTGCTCATCTCAAGCTGTCCTTTCGTTTCTCCACATTATACTCACACCACCTGGCCTATTATCAGCAAAAATTAGTAATGATTAATAATTTGGCGATCAGCTTGTCGACCCGGATGTGCTGGGTTTTCATCGGGATAACCCAGTGCAACCACAAAAGCCACGGCGCGATTTTCTGGCGCGCCAATTGCATTACGCACAGCCTCTGCGTCATATCCGGTAGTCGGTGAGGTAGCCAGGCCTTCACTCGCAGCGGCGATTAAGGAAAAACTACCCAATATCATGGCATCTTTGATAGCGGTTTCCCGCAAACTAGCCGCATCGAGAGTGGCAAAGAATTGTCCCACCCATGTAGCACGCTCAGCAGGAAGAATAGTTTCTAAATCATCTGGAACATCCGTGCGTGCTAGGAAAACAAGCACCACCGGTGCATTTTTGTGTTGTTGTTGGCCAGAAGCTGCAAAAATAGCATCTTTAATATTTTGGTCACGTACTGCAACAACATCGGCACGCTGAGCATTAAATGCAGATGGT
Organism: Corynebacterium kutscheri; assembly: GCF_000980835.1. Taxonomy (NCBI): domain Bacteria; kingdom Bacillati; phylum Actinomycetota; class Actinomycetes; order Mycobacteriales; family Corynebacteriaceae; genus Corynebacterium; species Corynebacterium kutscheri. The sequence goes on along the minus strand of NZ_CP011312.1, from coordinate 60,638 downwards.
GCTGCACAGGTGAGATCCAAGACGCGCTGGAGAACATCATCAGAGATATCTTGATCCTTATATTTGCGCGTAGCGCGACGGTTTTCTATAACCTGAGCCGCAGTCAAAGACATATCGTTTCACTTTCTTGAAGAAAAATTTTTTAACGTTAGCACTTTTCTTAGCACTAACAGTTGATATGTCATCAGATTCTATCAGTAATTATTGCAGGCTACCTGCAATAACTTTTTAAGACTATTCTGGAAAACATGGATGACCAGCCAACGCCTAACCCCACCACAAGAAAAACCAACTCGAGTGCCAAAAACGTCGAAAAGCAGATAACGTCTACCCCGCTGCCTTATCTTGCTCGAATTCCAACCAGCGGAATTTTTGAAGATGATTGGCGGGCACGTCCTACTCGCAGCCATCCTTACCCAGTTATTTTGATTCATGGAACTGGGGTCACTAAATCTGATTGGAAGGATCTGGGCGCTGATCTGCGTCAGGCTGGCTACGCAGTATGGGCACCAGATTTTGGGAATCGCTCCACCCAACCAGTAGCCGAATCCGCTGCTCAGATAGCTGCTTATATTGATGCAGTATTACAAGTCACCGGGGCGGAAAAAGTTATTCTTGTTGGACACTCCCAAGGCGGGGTGCTTGCTCGATTCTGGATGCATCACCTAGGTGGGGCACAAAAAACTCACCACCTAGTCTGTCTTGCGGTACCCAACCACGGGACTACCCCTGGCGGGATCATTAGTTCACTAACACGCACTGCCCAAGGCGGACGGTTTATTGACAATATTATCGACACGTGGTTTGGCCCTTCTGGTTTTGAGTTGCTTGATAATAGTCCGTTAATTGAAGAGCTCAATACCCACGCCGAAACCCTCAATAATGTCTATTACAGCTGTATTGCTACTAAATCTGACGTAGTAATTTCTCCCCCTGAATCCTGCTTTTTAGCAGGTGAGAATGTTCATAATATCTTTATTCAAGACCGTCACCACTTTGCTGTAGTGATGCACGAAGATATGCCCAAAGATGCCCGAGTGCGAGCACTTATTCTGGAAGAGATTAATCAATACAATGACAAAGCAACTACTATCGAAACTACCTAGCAATCCAAATGAGTAGACGTCGATAAGCATAAAACGACAGTCTACAACGATAATTCTTCTTTAAGTTGACTAAAAGCAGCTGTTATTGAGCTACGCCAGACAATATCTGCCCTAGTATCAGCGCGCCCTGGACCACCGTTAATAACGGCTACTTTCTTGCCTTGCTTTTGGGCGTCGATAATAATGCGCATACCGCTCATCACTGCCAAAGATGAGCCGATCACCAGTACTGATGAAGATTGTTTTAAAAGCTGTGCCACCTTGCGTTTAGTAGTACTAGGTACCGGTTCCCCAAAATAAACTACATCGGGTTTAAGCATCAATGATCCACAATGTGTGCACCCAATGAGGTTGAATCTGGCTACGGTTTCCTCGGAAAGGTACACATCGCCATCGGGATTAACCATCGCAGGATCAAACTTGATGGATTCAAGATAACCAGGGTTATGTTTGATGGCACGCTGTTCATAGTCAGTGCGAGTTTCTTTTTGCCCACAATCCAAACACACTATCAACGACATATCCCCATGGATCGCCACCACATTTTTCGATCCAGCACGGGTATGCAAACCATCGACATTCTGGGTAATAATCGCATGGATCATCCCGGCGCGTTCCAGTTCGGCTAAAAAGAGATGTCCATTATTAGGTTGCGCCTGAGCCATTTGCCGCCAACCAACAAAAGCTCGCGCCCAATAACGGTGTAATGCCTGTTTATCATGACGAAATTCCTGATAGGTCATGGGGCGATGTCTGGTTAAAGAACCATTTGGGCCTCGATAATCAGGGATCCCAGAATCAGTAGAAATTCCTGCTCCAGTAAGCACAAGCACCGACTTTTCCCGCAATTGTGCTGCTATTTCTTTTACCGCGATTTCTTGTTTCGTGGGAATAGTGGTTTCTTCAACTACTCTACTGATAGAGCGCAACGCGCTGGCATGAGCATGTTTTATAGCGGCACTTGCACCTACTAGAGATGCATTGCTTGCTACGGAATTCTCTATAAAGCTGTTAGACATAGTGTTTTTCGATGCACCAGTAGTTTCTTTCATTAGCTTTTATTCCTCCGCTATTGTTTTTAGTGTTTTGTCTGTCCACACCACTATCTGCTTATACCCACCACAACTAGTACAACCAGTGTTTACGCTGACTGCTTATACTAGGTATTTCTTATAGTTCGTTTTATCTCTAGTAGCTTTTATCTAAAAACCAACTAGTTAGCTGCCCATACAATTCAAGTAAAGATCACACGTGTATATTCCTGATGCTGTTTTGCCCTATACCCGCCGTATTTCTTGGTGTGCGTTTCTAGCGACACTGATTATCGCTAGCTATTGGTTCATCATTAATAATGGCTCTTTGGGGTGGTATTACCACATCGATGCCGATGTTTATTACGAAGGTGGCAAGGCATTTCTTTTGGGCAAACCACTGTATACCCAGCGTTTTTCGGTCAATGGTTTTAGTTTGCCTTTTACCTATCCCCCACTGGCAGCCATGCTTTTTGCCCCTATGGCCATAACTAATACGGTTGTCTCTGCTATGGCTCTTACCGCGGTATCTATTATTTTGCTCTGGTGGGTAGCTGTACAAATGTTGCGTGCTACCGGCACAGATAGTCCGAAACTACTGGCCTTGTGGCTTATGCCCATTCTTTTGCTTTTTGAACCAGTTCGGCAAACACTATCGTTTGGGCAAATCAATATTATGCTTATGGCATTAGTAATTGCCGATACAATTGCACCGCGCCCATCCTGGGCACGTCCATTCCAGGGAGCACTTATTGGCCTGGCAGCGGCAATTAAGCTCACCCCAGCAGTATTTGTGTTGTTTTTTCTTTTCCGTTGTCAGTGGAAAGCTTGTGCGGCAACTATTGTTTCTTTCTTGTTCTATACCACTATCGCAGCAGTTATTCGCTGGGAAGATTCTTATTTATATTGGACAAGCACTATTTCTGATCCCAACCGCATTGGTGGGTTAATCTATTCCGGTAACCAGTCATTACGTGGCATGTTGGTACGTCTTATCGGAGCTGATACGGCACAGTCTGTGTGGCTTCCTTTAGCAGCGTTAATTGGCTTGATTATTGCGCTGGCAATGTGGCGTATGCGCACCCACGCCCCGGAGCTTGTTGTACTGAACTCTTTGGTGGCATTACTATGTTCGCCGGTGAGTTGGTCGCATCACTGGGTATGGCTGGTACCGCTTACTATTGTGGCTGCTTCTTATTGCTGGTGGTGGGCAGCAATTGTTGGCTTTATCAGTTTAGCCAGCACGCATTGGTTACTCTCACCTGCACGAAATGCAGCGACCGCATGGCACTCTTGGCAACACATTGTGGGCAATTCCTATGTGTTGCTTAGTTTCCTCGTGCTAGCGGTCGCTATTGTATGGCCACCAGTTAGATCACATACCCGCTTATCGACGTCCCAAGTACACCGAATCTAATTCACCATGGCGGGAACATTTCGCCAACCAACCATCCGGGCGCACCTGAACGACCATCCGACGGCCACATAACTGGCAAAACCGTGGTGCTTCCAAACCAGCTTGTGCCGATGGCGATAGTTTCACCACAACATCATCGGTTACTTCTTGTCCGGTATTGGGATGAAAAAGCGGCTGTTGTCCGGAAAGGACTGCGCTTAACAACTCCTGTTCAATCACTTTTATACGCTCACATTTAAGGCTTTAATGGGCAGGCGCAATTTACCTAACATATCGAGATCATCTTCCATAGGGCGACCCAAAGTAGTTAAGTAGTTGCCCACAATCACTGCATTAATTCCACCAAGCAGGCCTTGCTCAGTACCGAGATCACCTAAAGTAAGTTCGCGGCCACCAGCAAAGCGCAAAATAGTGTGTGGTAGTGCAAGCCGGAAGGCACCGACTACACGCAGGGCATCCTCTGTTGCCATCACTTCTTTATCCGCAAATGGGGTGCCAGGGCGCGGATCAAGGAAGTTCATCGGTACTTCCTGCGGGTCAAGTTCAGCCAGTTCAGCAGCAAATTCGGCTCGTTGTTCTAGGCTTTCTCCCATACCAAGGATGCCACCGGAGCATACTTCGATTCCAGCTTCAGCAATCATGCGCAGAGTTTCTCGTCGTGATTCCCATGTGTGCGTGCTTACTACATGAGGAAAAAAGCTTCGTGCTGTTTCCAAATTATGGTTGTAACGGTGAATTCCTACTGCTTTAAGTCGATCTACTTGTTCTTGGGTTAAAATGCCTATCGACGCAGCAACTTCGATATCCACCTCGGCTTTAATTGCCTGAGCTGCTTGCTCAACCTGAGACATCAACCGCTCATCTGGTCCTTTCACCGCGGCCACAATACAGAACTCGGTTGCCCCAGATTTTTGAGTTTGTTTAGCTGCTTCCACCAAACCAGCAATATCAAGCCACGCGCTGCGTACTGGTGATTCAAAAAGTCCCGATTGAGAACAAAAATGGCAATCTTCTGGGCAACCACCAGTTTTTAACGAGATAATGCCTTCTACCTCGATTTCTTCGCCACACCAAGCAAGGCGTACCTGATGGGCAAGCTCAAGAAGTTCAGGAATTTTTTTGTCTTCTAGTTGTAAAACCGCCAAAATTTCGTCTTTATTCAGTCCTTTTCCTTGTTCAAGAACTTTTTTTCGGGCTAGTTCAAGAATATTGCTCATGGGTGCTCCTTAGAAAGCATAATTAAACGCTGTTCAATGCTTACCCTTAGACCTTAATATAAGTGTTGAACAGCGTTTAATTTCCTACCCCTTATGTGTTTAACATTGAAAACCATCAGCTTCACTCAAGAAAGCTAAAAGTCTTAAGTACTCCCCACGTGGCCGCAAATAAACACGATCAGATGCCAAGCTCACCTTTCATCACCCACACAGTAAGTGTGTCTCATTTATAAAACCAATATTTTAAATAAAGTAAATAAAATTCATATTTTCTTTTTAGTAATATTCAAGGTTTTTCACAGATATTCCGGAGTGAATTTTTAACAATTGATCACGATTGCCAGATTGGACGCAAGACTTAATAACTGCTTTTCATGGCAGTTATTTGGTAATATTTTTTAACCCAGTTGTTTAAAAAATAACTGGAAAATTTAAAAAAGAAGCCACACCACGGGTACATGGATTGATCGAAAAATAACTAAGAATTATCCATTTTTCTCACAAAATTTTTACTTAAAACTGTATCTGAACAGTACTTTTCTATTGATAGCAATTAGCTGGGTAACAAAACGTCACCCAGCACATCCCACCAATATTTCATTATCAAAAGTAGGTTCATAAGACACATATATCAGACCAATTGAGCAATTTTATTCACTGAATATAAAGAATATTATTGTCACTCAATGATGAATAAAATATGCCCCTCTTGCAAACAAATCCAAACAGTCTACTACCAATTAGGCAAGGCTCAACACACTACCCCCAATTGCGTTCCAAAAAATCAATAATATTCAATAACTTCTAGCTGTGATCTAATCCATAGCGATAGTTATAAGCACCATAAATCATATATTTTTAGTATTAATAAAATTAACTACCTCATTAATATGAGAAATTTATCTATGGAAAAGCTATTACTGTCATAGATAACAATCATGTTAAATCCTGTATTCAAGGCCCAAATCAAAGATTTTTACCCGAGGTAGCACATATCATAATCTGGCCATGCTCCTATATGGTGAACGGACTTCACGCATGCATCAGGTATTTAGACCAGATATTTTTAAGAAAAACTGTTTTACCGTTAGTTAGTCACCATAATTTTGCGCTTACTTACTTGATGCCTTCGTGAAGAGTCGTTCAAATCCCCTCACCTTAAGGAACGATCCTCAGTGTTTGCTCAGTTCTCTCATCGCATAGCTGTCATAACTGCTACTAGCGCTTTATTAGCTGCGTCAACATTTGCGTATCCGCTACACACTACTGCTGAACCAATAGCAGAAGACGCAATCGCGCACGAATACGACTATTTAGAAATACCAGAAGATCCATTCGACGAAACCGGAGAACATCTCTCTCCAGATTTAGATATAGATGACCCTGACCTAGACGAAGACACAACAACCCCCACGGAAAAAAACGAGTCCACGGAAAAAAGTGCCGACCCTGCTACCGAATTAGAACTCTCAGATCTCCCTCAAGCATCTGGTCCATTACAATGCACACCGGGTAATTTTTATTCTCTTGCTTCTCATAGCGCTCAAGCCGGCAAGGTCTACCATATTGAAGACACAGGTAAAGGTTTTACCCCTAGCACAGAGCCTCTTGTTGATTTTTCAACCTTATTACCGCCAAACAATCCTGACGGAAGACTATCGAAAAACGTCCCTACAAGACAGCCACTTAATGGCCTAGCAATTGGTGATGATGGTAAAAAAGCTTATGCCGTTCATCTAGAACTACCGCATAAGGTGACCAAGATTTTTGAATCAACAGGCATTTACCAATGGGATGCCACCACAAATAAAGTTACAGTAGGAACCTACTTCAATTCTACACCTATTATCCGTAGTCGCTTTTTTATCGCCGGTGGTACAAACCCAGCTAATGATGATAAGTACTACTTCGGTGGCTATAAAGCAGTACTTGATAAAGGAAAGTATGAAATTCGCTTTCACCTTTTTATGTATGATCCAGCCACCCAACAAGTTGGCCACCTAGGTTATGTTGTCGCATATAAAACATTTTTTTATAACGAACTCCATAATGGTGATCTTGCCTTTGACCAAGATGGCAATATGTACATTCTGTACCACAACCCCACCTACAACGTGGTACGTGTAATACCAGTAACCGCAGAAAGTTTGACAGAAGCAGAAGCACATGGTGCAGTCTATGCTGATGAGGAAAAACCACTTTCTACCGCAAATGAAAACTATGAAATTGCTTCCCAAAATGTCCGTGACCTCGATAAATTCCAGCGTATCGGGGGAACTTATAATGGTTTAGCATTTGCTGCTGATGGCAATATGTATGCGGAAACAACAAATTTCGGTTCCGGTACCGTTACTATCCAAAAATTGGACTCCAATAGCGGTAGTACTCTTTATTCTGGCACTGGTAACCGCACATGGACTATGGGGTTAGACCTAGCTTCCTGTATCCGTATCCCCACCGTCGAGCTAAAGAAGAACATTATCTCGCGCGATAAACCAACTGATCAATTCAAGCTCGACATTTTCCGTGAAGATCTTGGCACCACCAAAGATAAAGAGCTCACGAGTGCCACTACCACGGGTTCATCAACAGGTATCCAAAAAGAATATGCTGGCCCAATTCCAGCTATCGTGGGCAAACGCTACCGAATCCAAGAAAGTGGTACTGCTAATGAGGGTGCTATCTCAGCGAATTTGGATCATTATCGTTCCTCTGTAACCTGTACCAATGAAGAAACAAAAGAAAAGATAGAACTTACCGAAGTTCCAGATAATACCCGAGCGTGGACATTCGAAGTACCTGACAGTGCCAAACATGACCACCCACTTATCTCTTGTACGTACACCAACGAAGCTAGCGGCGACATCAAGTGGAAGAAAATTTCTGAAAAAGATGCTGATAAAAGCAAAGATAAAGCATCAGGTCTAGCTGGTAGTACCTGGGAATTACGTAAACAAGGTGACCCTAAAGTTTTGGCAACCATTGAAGACTTCGTTTGCACCACCCCAACTAGTGCTGACTGCCTTAAGAAAATCAAGGAACAAAATCGCCTCAGCGAACTTGATTATGCCGATACTAATCCTGCCGCTGGTGAGTTCCTAGTTCCTCGTCTGCCCTATGGTTCTTATACCCTGACTGAAACAAAGGCGCCTGAAGGCTATCTGCTTCGGAAAGATCCCATTGAATTTACTATCGACGATTCCTCCGAGCGTCCCTACCCTGTTAACGACGGTGTTATTACCAATAAGCCTTCGCAAGCAGAGATCTCATGGGAAAAGGTTGATGAAAACTCTAAGCCGCTGGATGGTTCTTCATGGAAGCTCATTCCAATCATTAACGGTAAGCGCGATGAAACAAAAGCAATTACGGTGAAAGACAATGACGAGAAGGATGCAAATAAAGAAGCTGGTCACTTCACCTTAAAGGATATTCCGCTAGGTAAATATGTTCTAATCGAAACAAAGGCGCCAACCGGATACCGCTTAAGCAAGCCGGTTGAAAAAGAAGTCGAGGTATCTGAGTCCAAGAATAAAGTTGACCTCGGAAAAATCGAAAATATCCCAGCACGTATCGAATGGGAAAAAGTTGATTCTAAAACTTCTCAGCCCTTGGCTGGTTCAGTATGGACACTGACCTACCCAAATAACAAAGAAGTCACTATCGAGGATTGCACCACCGCACCGTGTAAGGGGCCTGACCTTGATCCAACAGCAGGTAAGTTCTCTATTGTTGATCCTGGTAACGGACGCTATACCTTAAAAGAAAAGACTGCCCCAGCTGGTTATAGTCTTCGGAAAGAGACTATCTCGCTAGAACTTAAAGAAGACGGTTATACCATTTCTGGAATAGGTGATGAGGTATCCAGGAAGTGGCAAGTTGATAGCAAAGAACGTGTTATCAGCTTGAATATCGGTAAGATCACCAATGATAAATCCACTGCGCACCTAAACTGGCGCAAGCTTGCCGCTGCTACTCCAGAGCAAAAAGCTGAGATATTACTAGGTGGTTCCGAGTGGACGCTAGTCCCAGTCAAGGATGGTAAAGCAGATGAAAAGAATGCAATTACTATCGTCGATAAGACCAACACTAATGAAGGTGTCCGGGACGAAAATGCTACCGCCGGTGAGTTCTTGGTTAAGGATATTGAGGTAGGTACTTATCTGCTACGCGAGACAAAAGCTCCAGCAGGCTATCAGATCAGTGAAGAGCTACGAAATGGTGTAGAAGTCACTATTACTTCAGATCAAACTGGCACCACCATCAAGCTCAAAGATCAATACAATAAGCCCATTACTGGCAACGTCATATGGCAAAAGATTGATCCAGAAAAGAATGCTCTGACTGGTTCGGTGTGGACAATTGTCAAGGTAACCGAAGATCATAAACCAATTGCTGGTCAGGAAGCTATACGCATTGAAGACTGCACCGAACAAGCTTGTACTGGATACGATAAAGACGCTGTTGGCGGTAAATTCCGGGTTGAAAACCTTGAATTTGGTACCTACAAGTTACAAGAAGTGCAGGCTCCTGCAGGGTATAAGCTTGAAAAGAAGGAACACTACTTCACCATCTCCGAACAAGGTGTCGTTGATGCTGGTTCCTTTGTTAACCACATCGGTAGAGGCATTAATCTACCGTTAACCGGTGGCCGTGGCTCCTATATATTTATCTTATTCGCACTAGGTATAAGTGCTATCTCACTAATTAGTGCAGGTACATTCCTTAAGCGCCGTCGCGGATAACGGATAACAAATAATGGGTATCCAAGGTAAATCCTTGGATACCCATTATTATTTTTCCCTTGTAATGCCTCCTAAAAACATTATGTTTTTAATTTTCAAGCGGTAAACCCATATAACGAGATCTATTAGCAAAACACTAACTTGTATGAACTAAAGAAAATCTGAATACTGCAGCCAATATTGTCTGCAGTATCTTTTATCTTCTTTAAATATGAGATGTTCTGCTTAAGGCTTTTTCTACTCTGATAACAGAATATGTATTTAAAAACTTGTGTTCTACACAGGTCACAATCATAAAAATAAACGGTTAATACACATTCAATTCTTATGCCAGCGGAAAAATATTAGCATCACAGATACCGCACCTTATAAGAAACTAAATCAAAACCCGTATCTCACAATAAACCGACCCACTTAGCGTTCCGCGCATACAACTAGCCCTTATCCCATCTCTAAGGACACACAATGGTGAGTTTTACGTATTTGCAACTACTTCTACCGGCTACTTCATAGATAAGCGCTAACTCCATTAGAAATAGACCACGTGGCCTGCTTTGCTAGTTAATCTAATCCTGTCTATCTGCCTCAACGATAAACAAAAACTGCCCTAGAGAATTTTCTTCTCTAGGGCAGTCTCATTTTAAAATTTAGAGATTATCTCTTCTATTACGACGAACAAGCCATGCGCCTAGTGCAATAAGAGCACCAGCAAGAATCAGAATAGAGATCACGCTAGCACCAGTACGAGCAAGCTGCTGAGTCTTTGACTTATCTGGAACCGAAGTAGTCGGTTGTGGATCTGGTTGCGGTACCGTCGAAGCTGGTGGGCTTGGTGGAACTACTCGAGTAGTAGTAACAGTGGTAGGAGGATCAGGAATATCTGGATCATTTGGGCGATCCTTGGTGATGATTTCTACTCCACAATCCCAACCACTTGGGCCACCAGTTGGTACGGTAACCAGCATGTCTTGTGAAGACCAGAAGCCTCTGTGCTTCTGTGCTGGGCCTACCTCATGTACCAAGTACAGTCCCTGGGTAAGTCCGCTAAAAGTAGCCCGACCCTCACGGTTAGTAGTGGCCTTTTGGGTGGTGTTTTCTAGCTGCTTCTTTGCTTCTTCAAGAGTAATCGAGGAAGCACGATCCCAACCTTCTTTGGTGGTTAAATCAATGCCGCTTACTCGAGTTACTTCAAAGACAGAGCCGGAGATAATTCCCTCAGGAAGCTTATCCAAGGAAATACCTGAGTAAATACCGTGTGGTTTTTTAATGACGGTAATTGATCCTTCGTTTTCACATTGGATATCTTCGATCTTAAGATCAGCGATGTCACCTGTAATGGTTCGCGCTAATGCTGTCGGTGCCTGGGTTGAAACACCCAGGGTCAGGGCGAGGGCAACTGCGCACCCCACGCTCACTTTCTTTGCCAGTTTCATCCAATGTGACCTTTCTTTTCACGGCGGAGTTTTAGTGCCCACAACATCAGTGTGACGAGTATAAGGAGTAATCCAATAATTGAGGCGATGACGATCTTCATCCACCACTGAATAACCACACCGTTTCCAGTGAAAGCCTCTTTGCTTTCTACTGGATCCATAGGACGACGCTCTGCCGTAATAAGTATACGATGTGTATTAATTCCATAGGGTGTGCATGTGATAAGTGTAATTAAGTCTTTATCTGCCACTGGGGCAATACGTTCGACTTCATGCGGAAGAATTATCTCCCTATTGATTACCTCATATTTAAAATCCTCACCAATAGTGCGAAGATATACCGCATCGCCAATCTTAATTTTGTCTAGGTTGTCGAATAACGTTGCTTCCGGCAAACCGGTATGTGCAGTGATAACGGGACGAAGACCAACACCACCAACAGGTAAAGCGGTACCAAAAAGATGACCTGCGCCTTTTAGCAAAGTAGTATCCGATGTTCCGTGATATACCGGCAAATTCACAGATAAACTTGGAATACTTATCTGAGCCATTGCTGGGTACTGGTTAAGAACGCCTAAATATTCTTCAAACTCTGGTGAGCTAGCTGGATCCACACCTGACCATGGATCCGAAGGAGTTACGGACTGGATAGCACGGTCATTATATGCTCGTGCTTCTTCCATAGCTTGCTGCGCGATAACATAATCCGATTCATTGGGCGCAGGGAAGTTTTGTGCTATCTTCGCCTGTTCCCAATTGTTCAACTGCGTTGCAACCAATGGGAAAGCCATAACACACACGCCAGCAAGCGCGCATATGCACATCAAGATTAAAGCTAAAACTGGGCTTTTCTTGACCGGCGCAACATCAGTTACAGTCATGCATCCTCATCCTTGTTTTCCGTTTCCCGCTTCTTGGCTATGAATCCAGCACGCCAAAAAAGGAAACCGACAATTAGAATACCAACTAAAAAGATAAGAATCGAATAAGGAAATTTTGCTTTAGCCCCTTCATGAGCAATATCAATGCCAATTTGCAATATTAAGGCGCTGTTTTAGCAACAATAGTGAAGCAAAAGTTCCATAATCAAGGACACTCAAGTAACTGGAATCACAGCATTACAACAACACAAATATATAAATAAACCTATATATTCTATCTTTAATGTGCAGGTAGCTATAGGTATTCATAATTAAATCGTCGGTGCATTATTCTACTTTTAAACAGCTACCACTAAACAGTCGTGGCATTTCCCTGCTCTGAGCATCCCTAGCGGGTAAGTAATTTTTATAAAATAGATCACTATTTTTCAAGCAGTACCACGCACCACGTATATACCGGGCGTGGCACTGCTTCATTGCTCATTATCTTTCCGAGCTTGACTACATATTTTCACAGCATGTTCGGATCAACATAGTTTTCTATGCAGTCTCATACTGAATCTGTAGTTACTAGTCACGTGCGCGGCGAACAACTACAACACCTGCACCGATAGCGATAATCATTAAAATGCCACCAGCAAGTAGCATCAAGGTAACGCCTCGGCCACCGGTTAATGGGATTTCTGGAACATCCCGCTTAACGTTTGAAATTGTTGCACCATACTCGTTTTCTGGAGTCTTACCAATTTCAACTGCTACTGCATGTGCAGCATTCTCGCCTTGTGGAGTAACAAAACCAGCAGGTGCAGCGGTTTCTACCAGAACATAGCAGCGGAAACCTTTAGATTTAGGATCATTTTGATCATCAGAAACAAATAGTCCCTGGAATTCAGCCGTACCCTGGTCATTGGTGGTTACTTCTAAATCTTCACCAGTTTTACCAGCTTTTTTAACAACATCTTTAGGATCGTACTCTTTACTGCACTCACCCGAGCTATTAGGATATGGATTCTTCGCTGCATAGACTTTGAACTTCGCTCCCGCCAAGCCCGTTTTCTTATCAGCAGCATCAATCTTCTTAATTACCAAGTTACCCCAGAAGGTTTTTACCTCTGGCGTTACGTTTGGTGGAATATCATCCTCGTTTGGTGGATCAGTTGGTGGGATAGTTGGAGGCGTGATAGGAGGCTCTGGCGGAACATCGTCATCTGGCTTTGGTTGAGTGTCAGTATAAATATATGCACGGTTCTGGATCCGACCATATTCACGCTTTTCTGCATCCAACTTTTCAAGCTCACCAGAAAAGACAGCCACAACTTTCTTCCCTGCACTCTTAGCCAACTTTTCCAAACCCTGGCGAGTAAAGGAAACCGTCACCATATGATCCTTAACAGTAACGGTATAATCCCCTTCTTCCAGAGGTTTACCATCAAGAGTAACGGAAGAAACTTTAAGTGAATCTTTCTTAAAGCGCGGATCCATCGGATCTACCAAATAAAAATGCTTAAACGTTCTACCCTCGGCAATACGAGGTACCTCTGCCGTAACTGGGAAATGGACCTCAGAACCAATACCAAAACCATGATTCTGCTGTTGTTCGACTGTCTTATTTAGCCGCGTCTTAGCATTCTTTGGGAAGACGTGGACATCATAAATCCACTTGGTTGTTTTATCCGAATCTTCTTGCCCGTCCGAAGCGTAAGGATAAGGAAGGGTCACAATAAATGGAGCAGCCTTATCAATAACATTTGCCGGCGCATTGGTTTCGCAAATAAGATAGCCATCTAGATCAAGATCATCAACTTTTGCCTTACCTTCTTGATCGGTAACAACCTTCTTCCCTTGAGAATCCATAGACGGGAATGTTTCTTTAAGTTTTTTCAACCCATCAGGAGTACAAGCATCCTGAGGCACAGACTTATTAAACTCGCCTAACTTATCCCAATCTTTATTATCCTTTTTAAGATCAAGACCAAGTTTGTAGTAGGTGAATTCAACACCGGAAATGCCTTCTTTCGGATCACCCTGATACTCACCAGTTTCTGGATTACCCGGCTTAACCTGATCACCTTGTTGGTGCTCGTGTTTATGAATCGTAATTGATCCCTTACGCTTGGAATCAATATTTCCGAAACCATTATTGCTCGCAGCAGGTGCAACAATACTATCGGCAACAGGAACTGGCTCTTGTGCGGTTGCAGGGATAGCGGCAACACTAGTTAAAAGAGCTGCTACACCCACACTGCATACAACACGGCGTCCGATCGACGTCTTGATGTACATGGATCGTAATCCTTTCTTTACTGACATGAGGGATTTCCTAAAGTTCAGCACGAAAGGGGAAATGTGCTGGTTATAAGTATGAACTACTCACACTTTAGGAGGGGGTAAGAATTGATAAGCACGTCCTACCGCCTGCTTTGGCAGCTACTTGCTTTATCAATCTGTTAAGAAGATTGGCCAAAACAGTCTTTGCTATTTTTGGTGACAATAATAAATAAATTTTTATTATTGATTGTGTCCAACTAAAATAACGCCGATAAAAGCCTAAAAATCGTCCCTACCTTGAGAAAATGTTAGTATTACCTATATTTACAGTAACCGTTAACGTTTTCATACATTCAATTACTTTTGATAATGAAATAACATGTCGGTCACTGCAAGGGAATTTAATCAGTAGTAAAGAACCGTCAAATTCCATAGATAGGTAACACTCTTCATTTACTATTCATAATAGGTTTTTGATAATTGATTAGGTTTTCGGGGTTTATTCAATCTTCCACAAAGTGTTTTCACCACCACCTTTAAATCATATAGCTATGCTAACCTTTTTTCAGGCAAAAAACTTAAAAATCGCTAAGAATATAAAGATCCTGGCAATATTATCCAATTTGTTACAATCCGCTACTTAAGGCGTCGCAAAGCAAGGTACAAAATCCAACTCATTAAACCCATGGCTACTGCCAGGCCACTAACACTAAGGAAATAGCGTACTTCCTGTTCTGCACTATAAAATTGCGAAAAAACTCCTGCTAAAGAAGCCCCAACAGCTAGGGTAAGAAAAAACAGTGCGGAAAATCGAGTCTTGAATGCCGCTGGCGCATGTGCCACCGTTGCCGACATCCCAATCGGGCCAATAAATAATTCGCCAGCTGAACCTATCGCAATAACAAGAACCAAAATGTAATACGGAGTGGAATTTGCCTGACCACCAGCAAAAGGAATAAAGAGCAACCATCCCAAACCAGCAATCACAACCCCTAATGGCATCATGGTCAGCGTAGGCACGGTAACGCCTTTTCGCGCTAAATACGTGAGCACACATGCAAACGGAACGCCTAAGACAATAACGAAAATCGGGTTAAGCGCCGATGTCCATGCTGCTGGAATTTCAAATCCATTAATCACCCGCTGAACACGCTGCTGCGAATACACAGCTAATACGCCATAAAGCTGATGCGCAACCGTCCAAAAACCACAAGAAGCAAAAAAGAGCGGAATATAAGCAACCATTGTACGTCGCTCAGAGATGCTGGTCGCCTTAGAACGATACATCGTCAGATAAAGACCGACTGCCACACATAAAGTGCCGGCAAAAAAGAGCGTCGCCAAGCCAGCAAAAGAGACAACTTCTTGCCACAGCAAATAAATAAGTAGAGTAAAACTAAAAAGGAGTACTGCCAACCAGCATAAAGCAACCCGGTAAGAAACCTGATTGGTTGGCTGAGTAATTCCAACCACAGCATCATCCGATAAACCCTCGTACATGCGTGGATGCATAACAAGATACAGTGTTAGACCAATCAGCATTAACACAGCCGCCGCGCCAAAACCGACATGGTAGTTATAACGAAACGCCAGCCAACCAGTTAATAGTGGGCCAGCTATTGCGGCTACTTGAATACCACTATAGAAAAGATGGAAACCAGCATCACGAGCAACAGCCTTATCCTGATATGCCCACCCCAATACGGTAATAGCAGCAGTTTTTACTGCTCCAGAACCAAGTGCAATGAGTAATAACGCAATTGCCAGGCCACCGATCGAAGGAATAAGGCTCATTGTTAAATGCCCAATAGTGACCATTAACGCTCCACCTAGCAGCGTTTTCTCTGGACCAAGTAAACGATCACCAATCCAGCCACCAATAAAAGTGCATAAGTACACCATTGCGCCATAGGCACCAATTAATGCCGTTGCATTCTGTTCACTAAAACCTAAACCAAAACCACCAGCTGGTGGCGTAGCGTCATCAGTTAAAGTAGCGCTAGCCGCATAAAGATAGAACACCATAATTGCTTGGAGTCCATAGAAACTAAAGCGCTCCCAAGCCTCAATGCTTACCACCGACCACGTAGCCCGTGGATATTGCCAGGGTGTTCGTGCCGACGTTGCTGTAGTCGATCTATCTGCAGTTATTGTTTCTTCCACTACATCCACTGTCGTAGCAGCTGCTGATTCAGTAGCTGTAGCAGCTGTTATATTTTTTGTTTCTTTTTTCATATTTAGGCTGGTACCCCCATTTTTGAACACTGTTCAATTAATTATGGCATTAACAGTATGCACTATCGCAAAGCGTGGTATGACATATTGAGCAAGATTTTTGAACAGTGTTTATTTTTACCCCCCTAAGAGATACCCCATGCTTAATTACATTGCTTATGACCAAGCCCATATCTGGCACCCGTATTCCCCCAGTCCAGCAGCAATTGATCCCCTACTCGTCACCGCAAATGAGGGTGCGTATCTAACGATCGTCGATAAGCAAGGCGGCTCACATCAAGTTATTGATGCCATGAGTTCCTGGTGGTCGGCGGCATTTGGCCATCGCCACCCGCAATTAGTGGCTGCGGCGCATAACCAAATAGATACACTTAGCCATGTCATGTTTGGTGGACTTACCCATCCCCCAGCTGTTCATGCCGCCCAGCGCCTACTCGAACTCAGCCCGGCAGGTTTAGCCAAAGTGTTTTTCGCCGACTCGGGTTCGGTGGCTGTCGAGGTTGCTCTAAAAATGTGTCTACATTACCAGCGTGGTATCGGACATCCAGAACGCACTACCTTCTTAACTTGGCGCAAAGGGTATCACGGCGACACTTTTGCCACTATGAGCTTGTGCGATCCAGATACCGGAATGCATTCACTATGGACACAGCAACTAACCCCCACGATCTTCGCACCTGCTCCCCCAGCACATGGCGCCAGTGAAGAAGCAATTGATTGCTACCTAGCTGAAGTAGCAGAACTTATTACCGATAAAGTAGCTGGAATTATTGTCGAACCAATCGTCCAAGGTGCCGGTGGCATGCGGTTTCACGATGCTGCTGTACTGCGCGGCATGCATCAACTATGCAAAAACCAGGGTCTGGTTTTCATTGCCGACGAAATCGCCACCGGTTTTTATCGCACGGGAAAAACATTCGCTTGCGAACATGCTGGAATTACACCAGATATTCTCTGTGTTGGTAAAGCCTTAACCGGTGGCATGCTCAGTTTTGCCGCCACCTTATGCACCAATGAGATCGCCCACGGGATTAACGCCCCAGCAAGTGGTGGAGCACTCATGCACGGCCCTACTTTTATGGCTAATCCACTAGCCGCTTCAATCGCAGCAGCCACCCTAGAACTTGTTGCCACAGGTGATTGGGCGGACAAAGTAGCTGCTATTGCCGCCCAACTAAAACAAGAGCTTGCTCCTTTAAAGGATTTAGACCAGGTTAACGAGGTACGTGTGTTGGGAGCAATTGGTGTAGTTGAGCTAAAAAATACCGTTGATATGGCAACAGCCTACCAAGTAGCACTAAGCCACAAAGTATGGCTGCGCCCCTTTGGCAAATTGCTCTATACCATGCCGCCTTTTATCTGCACTCCAGAAGAAATACATCACATTTGTACTGCTATAACAACTATTGTTCAGGAGCATTAAAATGATTATTACTATCACTGGTACTAATACCAATGTCGGAAAAACTATTGCTTGTGCTGCTCTTGCCACACTTTTAGCTGATACTCACGAAGTCTGTGTGGTCAAACCGGTACAAACAGGTACTACTGTGGGGATGGGGGATGTAGCAACCGTCGAAAAGCTTAGTGGGGTAAAAACCCATGAGTTCTATAGTTTCCCCGAACCTTTATCCCCGCATCTTGCTGCCCGGCGCGCACATGTGCATCCAGCAAAGTTGGAAGTAATTGTTGATCAGATTCGTGCCTTGGATGCCTCGGATAAAATTGTGCTTGTTGAAGGCGCCGGTGGGTTATTGGTGCGGTTAGCTGAGGATTTCACTATTGCTGATGTGGCTCGCGAACTGGATTCACCAGTGATTATGGTGACTTCATTGGGATTAGGATCGCTTAATGCTGCTGAGCTGAGTGTGGAGGCTGCCACTCGGCGTGGGCTGAATGTGGTGGGACTTATCGGCGGGTTAGTTCCGGTACCGCTTATAGATACTGCCACCATTCTGAATATTAAGGAGTTGCCACAGCTGACCGGAATTCCTTATTTGGGTGGAATTAATCAGCTTGACGACGACCCAACCCCGGAAAAATTTGCTCAGGCCATAGATATTGATGCGGCAACACTTCGGCGCGTACTCATGCTGGACTAACTCTACACCTATTAACCTGTGCTTTAACCTGCGCCAATGGTTAGCGATCAAGCTGAAAATATACGTGTGCATGTAGTGCACATCCAGAGTTAAAGCTATGCCTGCAACCAGGACAAGAGCTACGTGCAGAATAAGTGTAGTAATCCATCACGGTATGACAGATCCCGCAGAGCACGGCTGTTTCAGATAGTGGCATGCGCCCAAAAGAGTGATCACTTACTTGGTCATGGCATTGGTAGCATGCCCACCAGGTAGTGCATGTGGCGCATTTATTAGCCACAACATCATTCTCACTATGATAATGTGCGCAACGCCCATAACTATCAACCGCTATCCCATGGATAACCTGCATTTTTTCGCTCTTGTCTGATTGCACGTCTGGTTACTCAACTAAAGGTATCAAACATGAAAGGTATCAGACGGTAAGCAAAACCTTTGTTGCTTCACGTTGATCCATCATCCGATAACCCTCTGCCGCTTGCTCTAGTGGCAATACCTGATCAAAAACCTTGCCCGGTTCGATCTTGCCCTGGTAGATAAGTTCAATCATCTGCGGTAAGAACTTACGTACTGCCGCTGGGCCACCCATAAGGTGCACCTGGGAGAAGAACAATCCACCCATATCCAAAGTGGCATCGTGGGAAACTCCCACATACCCAATATGTCCACCAGGTCGACACGAACCAATTGCCTGCTCAATAGCTTGTTTACTACCCACAGCTTCAATAACGCAGTGTGCCCCTAAGCCACCAGTTAATTCCTTAAGCTGGGCAACACCTTCTTCCCCACGGGCTTCGATAATATCGGTGGCACCAAATTCACGGGCAAGACGTTGACGATCTGCATGGCGACTAAAAACAATAATACGTTCGGCACCCATTTCTTTTGCCGCGATCACCGCAGAAAGACCTACCGCACCATCGCCAACTACTGCGGCAATCCGACCTGGACCCACTTGAGCTTCATCAGCTGCAAACCAACCGGTACCTCATACATCTGATGCTGCCAAAAGGTGCGGGATCAACTCAGCAGAAGGTGCAGCTGGAGTAGCAACCAAAGTGCCGTCGGCTAGTGGAATACGAACTTTCTCACTTTGGGCACCACCGACAAAACCGCCCTTAATACATCTAGATGGGTACCCGGACCGGCAAATTTCGCACTCACCGCACGATAAACAGAAGGAACCCACGACAAAATCGCCGACCTTAATAGTTTTTACTTCACTGCCAATAGCCTCGACAACACCGACGTATTCGTGTCCCATATGCTGATTATGTACTGCATCATGGCCGCGATATGGCCACAAATCCGATCCACAGATACACGTAGCAGCAATTTTTACAATGGCATCAGTTGGTTCAACGATGGTTGGCTCTGGCACATCTTGCACCACGACCTCACCGGCGGCAACCATAACAACTCCCCGCATATTCTTCTCTTTCCTATAGGTGGTTTGGTTGGTTAGCCTTTAAGTGTAGTACCAATAACAGATACATGCCGTTCGTTATTGTGAATACATTTTCAATAATGCTTGGTTCTTAGTATCTATGCGCACACAAGAGCTTTTCGACGCTTTAACTACCCACGGCTCAGAAGTCTAAATGGATATCTTTTCATGCCTATGCTCAATGCTTTTATGCACAGTTCTTATCCTTGATCATTCTCGTATTATTTTTTTAAGCCCAGTAGCTCAGAATCGTACAAATAACTACTAAATAATCTTAGATAAAATAAGGGCCAACTCTGCAGACATCTCATCTGGTCATATCTGTAGGCAGTGTTTAACTGTAAAAATTGGTATCCGGTGTCAAAAATCCAAAATTGGACTTTCGAAACAAAAAATCTGCACTTGAAAGCAAACTTCTTTAATCTCGAATCGAGGACGATATGATCCGAAACACCGAGCCAAGGTCATGGCATGGTACGTGGTATTTACCTGAAAGCGATCAAAAGCATTGGGGAGTACTGAATTACGAGCCTGAGGGAGTTTTTCAGCTCACCATCATGTCAGAAGGCTTCGGAAACCCCTGGGAAGAGATCGACCATCCTTCAACAAAAACTGTAATTCTTAGACAACGCGATATATCAACTCCCTATCCTGCGGTCTACGGAGAAGCTGACGGACGCTTTATTACATTATTTGACGTCTATACCGGGGGAAGTACTCAAAAATACGCAAGCCAAGCGGCATATTCTGAAGCAACCTACTATCCACAAACAATGATCATCGGCGCACACATCCCTAGCATGCAGTCCGAAGTTTTAAGAAGCCTCAGCATATCGTTTGATTTCCTGCATATCTGGCTTGAAGATAGTGGCTGGCTAAAAGTCGGAACAACGTGGGATGAGAGTGGGTCAAGAATCATTGAGCATTTCTGCAAAGTTGAAACTGAAATTTACGATCGCCCAATGCGCTGCTTAACAGTTGACGACGAAACTGCAATCACAATCGATTACTACGGAACGCTTCCTGACTTGAAGTGGTCAGCCTTTGAATACGAGTCTCGAAGCAGAATATCAGCATCAATAAAGCTCACCAATATTAAGAATTCTTGTTCATTAAAAAGCTTCCAACCTAAGATATTTGCTCTTGAGACCCTACTTTCTATCTGCCTCGATCGGCCATGCAAACCATTCGCGTTTAAATGCGAACTATGGAACCAGAATCGTCTAAGTTCAGTTGAAATATTAATACCCCGTCGAGGTTCCATTCCTTCAAAAGAACCAAGTGGTCAATATTTGGAAAAGCTTTCAGGGTGCGAAAAAAATCGCGATTTCAACTACTACTTCGAAAAATGGTTCCCATTCTACGAACAACATTATCCAGCACTATCTTTACTCAATGGCTTTCTTGCCAACGACGACTCGCATTTCCTAGAAACCTCTGTCATGCTAGCTCAGACACTAGTCGAGACATTCCATAAATCCATGTTCGGAAAGAAGTACAAGGATCTCCTTCCAGAATCAATCGAAGCAGCTGAACGCTTACGCCCGGGCAGATCTCCTCAGGATAAGAAAAAGGTGACAACCTTCAAGCGCGCCATCGACCTCTCTCATCGCTTACCTGCAGAAGTTCGTGATTTGCTTATTCCTGACGAAGGGAAATGGGCTGGAAGTCTAGTAGATGCACGTAATGATATCGCCCATGATGGAAACTTACGCAAAGTCGAGATATTTCAGGCTCATGCTGCAGCAAAAATAGCAATTGCTGTAGTAACTATTCACGTTTTGATACAACTTGGTACCGAAACAGAGTCTCTACTTAAATTATTAAATGATAGGAACAGTCTCTCAAAGGCAAAAGAACTGGCTAGCGACTACCTGGTCTAGAGCAATCGATAGCTTGGAAATTTGTATTGCCCCCCACTTGGAACAAACTACCTAATTTGCCAAGCTGATACTCACTCCACCTTTTGCCAAACCAAATCGGAGACTCGCATCTGCAGATCCCCGACGTCCACCCCGCGACCCCCACGAAAACAAAAAACCGGAGATTATAACCTCTTTCGAGTCTGTAACCTCCGGCTCTTACGATCTGTGAACCGCTCTTGGTGCCCAGGGGGGGACTTGAACCCCCACGTCCTTGCGAACACTGGCACCTGAAGCCAGCGCGTCTGCCAATTCCGCCACCTGGGCAAAAGTCACACAAAGTAAAAAATGTGTGCGACCTGATAAAAATACCAATAAACCTGCAGTTCAAGCAAATGTCCAGTTCATAGGATAAAATCGTGCACCTCAGTTGGCCATGCGTCTACACATGAGCTTTATCGGGGATCTATACTATTTCCCTAACGTGTGTATTCGCAGTATTTTTCCAAGCATCAAGGAGGCATTCCATGTCACTCATGGGTCGTATTGCCAAGCTCGATAGCGCCATGCAGCGCGGGCTAGACAATAGCTTCGCCTTCGTTTTTGGCGGCCGAGTAGTGCCAGCAGAACTTGAAGAGCTGCTTAAACAAGAAGCACAAGATAATCTGGTGCGCACTTACGAGGACACAGTGGAGGCACCCAATGTTTTCCATATCTATGTCAGCGAAAAAGATGCTGCCCACCTTGTTGCTGAACATCCCAGCTTGCCCCAGGATTTTGCCGACCAGCTCACCCGCTATCATCGAAACCAAGGCTGGATTACTCCCGGTGTCGTTACCGTTACTATTGAACCGGATTCCTCACTACGTACTGGCCAGCTACAAGCTAAGTCCAGTACCGATCCTCAGCCAACCCAGGTCAGCGGTTATATAAAAGTAAATCATCTCCAGGTCAATAACGCTCAACCTCAGGCAGAAAATGACTCACCTGCTACGCCGGTAGTAGCACCGGCTCCGCCTAGTGCACCGATAGAAGACCCCGCGCCACCAACTATGGTGCAGCACATACCGCAGGCAACGTCGAAAAGCACAGTGAGTTTGCTCTTGCAGGATGGATCTTCACGTACTTATCTTGTCCATGAAGGCTCTAATATTATTGGCCGGTCCAATGAGGTTGATTTCCGACTACCCGATACCGGTGTATCGCGTCAGCATGCGGAGATCACCTGGAATGGTCAGGATGCTATTTTGGTAGATCTGCAATCTACTAATGGCACCGTGGTCAATGACACGCCCATTGATAATTGGCTTCTTGCCGACGGAGATGTCATCACCGTTGGTCACTCGCACATCGAAGTGCGCATCGTTTTTTCCAGCTAGGAGGTACACCCCATGGATTCTGTAATCCTGCTCGGGCTACGCATCGCACTACTGATTGCTCTATGGCTTTTCATTCTTTTCGCCCTGAATACTCTGCGCAAAGATGCGGCAACTAGTAGCGGCAAGGGCAAGCTTGTACCGATCCTTGAACCACGATTGCCTGCGCGGACTAGCTCGCAAGGCAATCAGCAGGTACTACATATTATTGAAGGCCCACTACAAGGATCACACCTGTCTATTTCTGGCCTATCGGAAGTGACCATTGGACGTACCGCCGACTGTACTTTTACCGTCGGTGATGACTACGCTTCCGCCCGCCATGCGCGTCTATTCCAGCGTGGTAATGAATGGTTTATTGAGGATCTCGATTCCCGCAATGGCACCTATGTCGATGGATATCGCATTGATCAGCCAGAAAAAATATCTGCCAACCAGGACATTAAAATTGGTCGCACAATCCTAAGGCTGGGTGCATAAATGCTCATATTAAATTACGCAGCGCTCTCCGATCGTGGTCTGGTGCGCGGCAATAATGAGGATTCTGCTTACGCCGGGCCACATTTACTTGCGCTTGCCGACGGAATGGGCGGGCATGCTGCTGGTGAAGTGGCCTCCCAACTGATGATTAACCAGCTCATGCCACTGGATGCTGATCCTGGCGATAACGACATGCTTGCTGTGTTAGGCTCCGTTGCCGACGATGCTAACCGTGCTATCGCAGCAGCTATTACCCAATCCCCAGAAAACGATGGCATGGGCACCACCCTGACCGCCATTATGTTTAATGGTGCACAATTTGGTTTGTGCCATGTTGGTGATTCGCGTGGCTATCTGCTCCGTGAAGGAACGCTCACCCAAATCACTATTGACGACACCTATGTGCAATCACTTGTCGATAAAGGTGAGCTTTCTCCCGAAGATGTCTCCACGCATCCTCGACGCTCGCTGATTCTTAAGGCCTACACTGGTCATGATGTTGAACCTACCCTCACGCTTTTCGACGCTCGCCTCGGAGATCGCATTCTTTTGTGCTCAGATGGTCTTTCTGATCCAGTCACTGCGAGCACTATCGAAAAAGCCCTCGGCGAAGGAACCCCAGAGCACGCTGCTCAACGCCTGGTTGAACTAGCACTCCGCTCTGGTGGACCAGACAATGTAACCGTTGTTGTCGCCGATGTAGTAGAAAGTGACACTTACCCTAGCCCACTGCCTACGACCAGCTATGTTGTTGGCGCACTACGCAGTGATACTCCCGAAGATCCCCGCCCAGATACTTCCGCTGGACGAGCCGCAATTGCGCTTTCTGCAGAACCAATCGCTGCCCCTACAGCATCTGCTTCCGCCAAGAATGCCGACTATCCCAGCTACGCAGAACCTACCAGCATCCCTGCCCCACCCAACCCAATAGTCTCGGGAAAAAAATCCCGGCGCGGCTGGCTTATTGCAATTATTAGTGTGCTGGTGATTCTTGCGCTAATTCTTGGTGGCATCTTTTGGCTGCGCAAACAAGTTAATAACACCTATTTCATTTCCACCGACAACGACACTGAGTTAGTTATCAACCAAGGCACCAAGGAAGGTTTGCTTGGGCAAGCAAAGGTGTATCAGGTGGCGTGCCTCAATGAAACGGGCATGCTCACTATGATCGACGTAGATTCCACCAACACGTGCCACCGTTTTACTCTTCAAGACATCACTGCTTCGGCGCGAACACAGGTTGCTTCGCTTCCGGAAGGCACATATGACGAAGTACTCCAGCAGATGCAACGGTTAGCAATGCAGCTGTTGCCTTTGTGTGTGGTGCGGGAATCGTCGACAAGCGATCCGGATGATCTAGCAACCCCTGGGGAAAATTGTCGGGAGGCACATTAAATGCCAAGAAAACGCGAACTTGGGCTACTACTAGCTGCCACGGTCATTATTTCTCTTTCGCTGATTAATCTATATATTGCACAAGATCAAGAAATCACCACTGAAGTAGCATGGGTGATTGGCGGCTTTATTGGGGTATTTGGCATTGCTCACTTAGCTATTTGTTGGCTTGCTCCCCATGCCGATCAAATTATGCTCCCAGTTGCGGCACTACTGAATGGCCTCGGATTAGTTATGATCTACCGGCTTGATTTAGCATCCGGGAATAATCT
The DNA here is from genome assembly GCF_000980835.1 of Corynebacterium kutscheri. NCBI lineage: Bacteria > Bacillati > Actinomycetota > Actinomycetes > Mycobacteriales > Corynebacteriaceae > Corynebacterium > Corynebacterium kutscheri. Next base: position 35,374 of record NZ_CP011312.1, on the reverse strand, counting down.
TGCTAGCCGACAGGTGATGTGGTCACTCGTAGCGGTCACGCTTATGATTCTCGTGCTTTTCTTCCTGCGCGATTACGCTAAACTAACCCACTATTCTTATATTCTTGGCCTTTTAGGACTTATCCTGCTGGCGCTGCCGCTGGTCTGGCCAAGCAGAATGAATGCTGATGCAAATATTTGGATTTCCATTGGCCCATTTTCGGTACAGCCAGGTGAGTTCTCTAAAATTTTGTTGCTGTTGTTCTTTGCTCAGCTATTGGTAAATAAACGCACTCTGTTTAGTACTGCTGGTTACCGGATTCTTGGTGTAGAGTTTCCGCGTTTGCGCGATCTAGGCCCAATTCTTGGTGTGTGGGGCATTGCTATTCTCATTATGGCCGGGGAAAATGATTTCGGCCCAGCCTTGTTATTGTTCTCTACGGTACTTGGCATGCTCTACTTAGCTACCGGAAGAACATCATGGCTCATCATTGGTTCGATTCTGGTAGCGATTGGCGGCACTGCGATATATCAGATCTCCGATAAAATCCAAGCCCGTGTCACCAATTTTATGGATCCAATCGCACATTATGACACCACGGGTTATCAGCTGAGTCAGAGTCTTTTCGCAATGAGTTCTGGTGGACTAAGTGGTACCGGTCTTGGTGCTGGGCATCCAGAGCTGATTCCGGTTGTCCACTCCGACTTTATTCTTGCCGCTATTGGTGAAGAGCTCGGTTTGATCGGGTTAAGCGCAGTGCTCATTCTTTTTGCCATCTTTATCACTCGCGGCATGCGCACCGCGTTATTGGCTAAGGATTCTTATGGCAAGCTGGTGGCTTCTGGCTTATCGCTGACCCTAGCTATCCAGCTATTTGTGGTGACTGCTGGTATTACTGCGCTTATTCCCATGACCGGTTTAACTACACCGTTTATGTCTCAGGGTGGATCATCGTTAATGGCGAACTACATTCTCTTGGGCATTATTTTGCGCATCTCTCATTCCACTAAAAATTCCAGCACGATGGAGGCATAATGAACCGTTCAATCCGATTCACTGCTGTCTTTGCGTTACTGTTAGTAACTGCGTTGCTGGTTAATATCACTGTTATCCATGCTTTCCGCGAAGACGAATACGCAAATAATGCGCTTAACCGCCGTCATATTATTGAACTGCGCACTACTCCGCGTGGTCATATTGCCGCTGGCGGGGAAATCCTTGCCGAGAGTTATCAGGACGAAAATGGTTTTTACCAGCGTCGATACGTTGCAAATCCCATTGCTTATGCGCCGGTCGAAGGTTATTTATCCAATATTTATGGCACCGCTGGAATCGAAGCCAGCTATAACGATGTACTTAATGGGCAAAAAACAACTAACTGGTGGAAGCAAATACTTAACGACGCTCCCACAGCCCAAAATATTGAGCTCACACTAAACCCAGCTGTCCAAAACACTGCGTATAGCCAACTAGCAAATGCCGGCTATGAGGGTGCGGTTGTTGCTCTGCGTGCTTCTACTGGAGAGGTACTGGCCATGGCAAGTACACCTAGTTTCGATCCTAATGCCATCAGCGATGATAACACCGCTGCTGATGCATGGGCACAACTAAATAGCAATCCAGGAAACCCACTGCTTAACCACGCTACCCAAGAAACTTTGCCCCCTGGCTCCACCTTTAAGGTCATTACTACCGCAGCAGGTCTTGCTGCCGGTTACACTCCGGAAAGAACTTTAACTGGTGCAGCTGAAACTACCCTGCCAGGTACTACCACCACATTAGAAAACTATGGTGGTCAAAGTTGCGCGGGTTCCCAGACCGTTACTTTGCTCACGGCTTTCCAGTACTCCTGTAATACCGCTTTCGTCGAAATGGGTATTGATACTGGTGGGCAACTTTTACGTGAAACTGCCACTGCCTTTGGCATTGGTGATACCTATGATCTAGGTTTGCCTATGGTTGCAGGTACTCTTGGTGAGCTTGCCGACGATGCCGCTATTGGCCAGTCCGCTATTGGTCAGCGTGACGTGAGCATGAGTGTGCTGCACAATGCTGTGGTTGCCGCCACCATTGCCAATAAAGGCAAGCGAATGGAACCACATATCGTGTCAAAGATCATCGGCAGCGATTTATCGGTTCTGAAAGAAACTACCCCCACCGAGCTCAACCAAGCCGTAACCCCTGAGGTAGCAGCCACAATTACCGATCTGATGTACGCTTCCGAGCGTCATACCCTTGGCTATAATGGCCAAAATATTGCCTCTAAAACCGGCACCGCCGAACACGGCGAAGATTCCCGAAACTCTAATCCACACGCGTGGTATATCGCTTTCTCTGGTGATATTGCCGTGGCCGTTGTCGTTAAAAACGGTGGCGACGCTGGCCAAGCAGCCACCGGTGGCTCAGTTGCCGCCCCTATCGGACGCGCCGTTATCGCAGCAGCTCAAGGATAAATAATGAATCAAGAGCATATCCAACAACTCCTCGGTCCCGATTACACCTTGCAGTGGGTAATCGGTAATGGCGGCATGTCTACCGTATGGCTTGCCGACGATAATCGCGCCGGACGGGAAGTAGCTATTAAAGTTCTTCGCCCCGAGTTTTCTGATAATCAAGAGTTTCTCTCTCGGTTTAGAAATGAGGCACTAGCCTCAGAAAAAATTATCTCCGATAATGTGGTGCGCACCTATGATTACTTGGAAAGCACCGATGATCGCGGTCGCACCATGTGCTTTATTGTTATGGAGTACGTCCGGGGCGAATCCTTAGCCGATATGCTTGAACGTAAGCAGACGCTACCGGAAGAACTCGCTCTTGATTTACTAGAGCAAGCCGCCCACGGGTTATCAATTATTCACCGCATGGGCATGGTGCACCGCGATATTAAGCCCGGTAATCTACTAGTTACCCAAAATGGCCAGGTAAAAATTACTGACTTTGGTATTGCCAAAGCTGCTGCAGCAACTCCGTTAACTCGCACCGGCATGGTAGTAGGTACCGCTCAATATGTTTCCCCAGAACAAGCTCAAGGCCATGACGTTACCGCTGCTAGTGATATTTATTCCTTAGGCGTAGTCGGCTATGAGATCCTTGCTGGACACCGTCCTTTTACCGGTGATAGCTCGGTCTCGGTGGCTATTGCCCATATCAACCAGGCACCACCGCCTTTGCCAACAAGTATTTCTGCACCAGCACGAGAACTTATTGGCATTACTTTACGTAAAGATCCCAGCCACCGCTATGCCAATGGTAATGAATTTGCGCTGGCTATTTCAGCTACTCGGTTAGGTAAGCGCCCACCGCAGCCTACTGCAGTACCAGTCACCGCCATTGCACCTCAGCCTTCGCCAACTGCTTCAACTCATGCACTTGGTCAGGTAGCACAGCCTCCGGAAAAACAATCCCGTAGCTTCGGTGTGGGCATTGGTGTTGCTATTCTTATCGCATTACTTCTTGGTGCCGGAATGTGGGTATATGTAAAGCTCTCTGAGGAAAGCAAGGTAACCACCCCATCGGTGAGTATCACACCTCCTACACCAGAAACAGTTACTGTTACTGCGCAACGGCCGACCCCAACCACAACTGTTCAACCGGAAACACCTACTATTTTTCCGGAAACGACTTCGGAGCAAGAGACTCCCACTACCAGTTTTAGTCCGGCGCCTCCGGAAACTAGTGTGGAAGATCATCCCTCCACGGCCGCCACAGTGGAACTTACTGAAGATCCGCTAGCAACGGCCATCGACAATCTTATTTCGCAGATCAATTCCCCGGGAGCACAGCAGTGACGGAAACAATTGCTAACCGCTATGTACTTGGCGAGATCATCGGTACTGGCGGCATGAGCGTTGTCTTCTCAGCGCAAGACACACTTCTCGGCCGTGAAGTAGCCGTTAAAATGCTGCGCGCCGAACTATCTCGCGACATCAACTCGCGCGAACGCTTTAGAAAAGAAGCCCTTAACTCTGGCCGGCTTAATCACCCCGCTATTGTTGCCGTCTATGACACTGGCGAAGTCGATCGCGGTGGCGTCGAAACGCCTTATATTGTGATGGAGCGCGTTATTGGACGCACCTTACGCGACATTGTGCGTAATGACGGCGCATTAAGCCCTAATCAAGCTGCTGCCATGCTTATTCCAGTGTGCCAAGCATTAGCAATAAGCCATCAAGCAGGAATTATTCACCGCGATATTAAGCCAGCCAATATCATGATTACCAACACTGGTGCAGTAAAAATCATGGATTTCGGTATTGCGCGAGCGCTTGACGACGCAACCTCAGCGATGACCCAAACCTCTGCGGTTATTGGTACTGCGCAATATCTCTCTCCCGAACAAGCACGTGGTAAGACTGCTGATGCTCGCAGTGATATTTATGCTTTAGGCTGTGTTTTATATGAAATGCTTACTGGTAAGCCTCCTTTCCAGGGTGAATCACCACTATCGGTTGCCTACCAGCATGTTCAAGATGATCCTGCCCATCCCAGTGAATCTATTCCTGGGTTAACTCCAACTGCAGCGCTTAATGTGGATGCTGTTGTGCTCACCGCCATGGCGAAGCACCCTGGTGATCGCTACCAGAGTGCAGAAGAAATGGCCGCAGATTTAGAACGCCTGGAACGTAATGCGGTTACTGAGGCAGCTCGCCACCATGTGGTACTTCCTAGCGAGCAGGCTGCTAGTACTACGCACATAAACCAGGCTATCGCACCGGCTACTGAAGTAATAGCCCCGTCAACAACCATGTACGAAGCTAATGGTGCACTCAGCAATGATAGTGAGCCGCAAAAATCGAATCGAGCGCTAAAAACTATTGCAGCTTTATTGGCCGTCGTGGTCTTAGTTATTGCTGGTTTCTTCTCCTATGATTTCTTCTCAGAAAATGGGTTTTCTCGTTCAGTAGTAACACTTCCTAATCTTGTTGGTGAAACTCAAAGTGATGCTGTCACAGAACTAGAACACTTAGGCCTTCAGGTAACGGTCAATAATGAACCCAACCCAAATATTGAACGTGGCGAGGTAGTCCGTAGTAACCCTGCATCTGGTTCGCGAGTGCAAAAAGGATCGACGGTAACTATTACTGTCTCTTCCGGAAGGGAAGTCACTGAGGTGCCCGATCTTACGGGCAAAACCATTGCCGAAGCTGCCGATGTACTAAAAAATGCTGGTCTTGAACTTGAATCACAAGTACGAGAAAGTAGTTCTGATGTCATCGAGGAAGGAAAAATTGTCGAGCAAACTCCTTCTGGTGGCTCTCAGGTCTCGCGCGGATCAAAGGTAGTGATCACTGTCTCTACCGGTGAGGCAACCCAACGGGTACCAGTGATTAGCGGTATGCAGTGGTCGCAGGCACAGGGTAATTTAACTGCACTGCATTTTGAGCCGATCGTCGAATATGTTGATTCTTCTGAACCAGAAGGAACAGTTGTTTCCGTCGAAAGCGAGGGGGCACAGAAAAAGGAAGGTTCCACTGTCAGGGTACAGGTCTCAAATGCCATGCTTATTACCATGCCCAATATCACCCGACTTGATCCCACCGCTGCTCAAGCCGCCTTGGAGAGTCTGGGATGGCACGGTCATCTAGTAACCGGCGAAACCGTCAAAACTGCCGCGCTGGTTGATCGTGGTCTTATCGGTGCACAAGATCCCGCTTCTGGGGCAAAGGTACGCAAAGACGCAACCATAACGATTCGTGTGTACGAGTTCGACCTAACCGTTATCGGACAATAGAATGAAAACCTACCACTTTTAAGTCCATTACAAGGATGAATACATAATGCCTAAAGCAAAAATCACGTCTACGCCTTCTGTGCCAAGTTCAAGTTCTTTGGCCAACCGTACCCCGGTAAAAATTAATTCTTCGGGTACCCCATTGTGGTACAAGATCATCATGTTCGGCCTCATGCTTGCTGGTTTGGTCTGGTTAGTGGTTAATTACCTGGCCGGCGAACATATTAAGCTCATGATCGAACTCGGCCCATTGAACTATCTAGTTGGCTTTGGCCTCTTTATTGTCGGTCTGCTTATGACCATGGGTTGGCGTTAACTTCCCCATTCTTTTTAAAAGCCTGCACTCTTTTATTGGGTGCAGGCTTTTTTGCGTTGCGACGAAACCACCACCGCCATAAAAACCATGCAATCAGGAGCTTTTATGCACCTTTCCTAAAGGTCTACGGTGCGTCATTTCATGCATTGCTCTTTGATTAACTAAAAACTAGTTCCCTACCTTGCACCATTGTCGGGTGATTTTTGTTATTTTTCGTTCACTACTTTACCCCCGTCTATCGCTTTTCTACCCCTCGGGGAAAGTGTTTTCCACAGGCTGTGGAAAACACCTGGGGAAAGCTGAGAAGAAAGTTATAAACAGGTTTATCCACACCTGTGGAAAACTCGTGTCCCCTCATTCCACACCTGCGCAAATGTTCGATTTTTAGCCGTTTTCCTGGACTCTTGCATGCTGTTTCACCCCGGATATTTTAGGTACCTATCGAACAACATCTATGTAATTATCCACAATGTGGAAAACCCTGTGGAAAACTTTTTCTAAGTATTTTTGTGGGGAAAATACGGTGAACATAAGCACTATCACATGATAAAACCATGCTCATCCACCCCTAAAACACACGTGTAATTACATGAATGTATGTGAGAAATTATCCCCCTGCTAAAAACCAGCCAAATTATTAGTTATTGTTCAGCAGGAGGTTTTCCACACTATCTGTACCCGCTTAACTTATTAGCCAACCTCGGGCAAAAATTGCTAGCAATACACAACAAGTAACACCAAATAGCCACAACCATTGTTGGCGTGGTGAATTTCTTACTCGCCAGTTTCCAACAATGGGAAGCATCGCAAAGCCGGTAAAAAGACCACCTAAATGTCCCCACAGACTTACTTCAGGAGTAATAACGCTAAATATAACATTGGCCGCTACCAGCACAATCGGCGCTCGTAGATCACCACCGGTAACTTTCACCATGCCAATGAGCACAGCCATCAGCGCATATAAAGCACCACTAGCACCAGCAGTAGGGGTGGTGTAGTCGAACCACACTACAGCAGCCGCTGCTCCGATGCCACCAATAATAAATACTGCAGCGTAAATATACGAACCTAAAAATCTTTCGATCTCGGCACCGATAATAATTAACATAAATAAGTTCACTGCTAAGTGACTAATACTGACGTGAATAAACATTGACCCCAACACATGCATCATTGCGGTCAGTCCGCTGGTAGCTGCAGGACCAAAAAGAATCAGTGCCGAACCAACAGAAGAATCACTTAAACTAGCAGAAATCGAGCGAGATTCTAGGGCGGTAATTGCCCACAGCCCGATCATAATAAAACCGAAAATACAGGTTGTAGGGGCTGTACGGATTAAGTGACGCCAATATCCTGCTGTCATGAGGGTGTCCTTTAACTGAAAAAAGCGAAAGCCCGCAAAAGAAGCTAGATGCTACTTTCTGCGGGCTGAACTAACTCTATGAGAAAAGTTTATTCAACGATCTCGATAGATTCGATAACAACCGGATCAATAGGACGATCGGTGCGATCGGTTGGGGTAGAAGCAATCTTGGCTACAACTTCCTGGGAGTCTGCATCGGTAACCTCACCAAAAATGGTGTGGTGATTATTGAGATGTGGAGTAGGAGCAACAGTAATAAAGAACTGCGAACCATTAGTACCTGGGCCGGCATTAGCCATAGCCAACAAGAATGGGCGATCGAAGTGCAGCTCTGGGTGGAACTCGTCAGCGAAGGTATAGCCTGGGCCGCCACGGCCGGTGCCAGTTGGGTCACCGCCTTGGATCATAAATCCATTGATAACACGGTGGAAAACAGCACCGTCGTAGAAAGGACCAGTGGAGTTACCGGCAGCGTTGTTGGTGCTATAGCTGGCGGTACCATCGGCAAGGGTAACAAAGTTTTCTACCGTCTTAGGGGCATGGTTACCAAAAAGCTCGATGCGAATATCACCATGGTTGGTGTGCATGATTGCAGTTGCAGTCTTAAAACTCATGGGTTCCATTCTAGGCACAGAGAACAAAACCTCGCTAGGCTGAGAACTCATGAACATTAATACTGTACGCGGAGCCATTATTCTCGCCCGAAAAGCCTATGAGGTTTATTCACGTCGCCGGGATAAGAAGATCCGGGAAAATCTCGCAAGTATGCCTGTGCTGGAATTGCCTATCGACGAACCTCGCGAAAAGAAAATCCCAGCTATTGGATCCACAATTGGCCTTATTGCCGCTCTTGGCGCAGGTAGTGCGGCTGCATATTATTTCTTAACGCGTGAAGAACCTGCCGGAAAAACACCCCCACGAGTAGAAGACTATGTAGGTTAACGCGCTAGTTCATGGCTTAGTGCTGCTAATTCACCGCCACCGGCCATATGCTGGGTGAGTTCTTCTAAGCTCACCTGGCTACGATCGGCATCAAGTATTTGTCGACCTAAATTTAAAATGGTGAAGTGATCACCAACCAAATAGGCATGATGTGGGTTGTGGGTAATAAACACCACGCCAATGCCGCGATCACGCGCAGCGGCAACAAAGCGCAGAACCATACCGGATTGTTTCACACCTAACGCAGCGGTGGGTTCGTCGAGAATAATCACGCGAGCGCCAAAGTAAATTGCCCTAGCAATAGCAACAACTTGGCGCTGGCCACCAGAAAGACTAGCTACTTCCACATCAATATCGGGTAGTTCAACTCCCATATCACGAAGTTGTTCAGTGGCAATAGCTTTCATTTCTCGATCGCGTAACGTCCCGAAACGAGTGGTTAATTCTTGCCCTAGGAAGAAATTGCGCCACACACTCATCTGTCCGACAACAGCTAGATCTTGGTATACCGTTGCGATACCAGCATCGAGCGCTTCTCGTGGGTTATTAAATTGCGTGGGGATATCGTCGATAAGCAATCTGCCATCGGTATGTGGATGCAAGCCAGCAAGAACTTTAATGAGGGTGGATTTTCCAGCACCGTTATCGCCTAGGACACACGTGACTTCCCCAGCGCGCACATCAAGGTTAATTCCGCGTAATGCTTGGAAGCTGCCATAGGATTTACTGAGGTTATCTAGAGTAATAATGGCCATTTAGCGTCCCTTGGTGAAGTTGGCGAATGAGGTGTTGGTAAGCACGGCGAAAAGTAGCATGGCTCCTAGGAAGAATTTAAACCAATCGGGATTCCATCCGGCATAAACAATTCCCTGGTTAGTCATACCGAAAATTAATGCACCGATTGCTGTGCCGATAGCGGTACCACGGCCACCGGTTAATGCACAGCCGCCAATGACTGCGGCAATGATATATAAGAACTCGTTTCCCACGCCTTGCCCGGCTTGGATTGAATCAAAAGCAAAAAGCGTATGCATGCCGACGAACCATGCTGCGAAGCCAACAAACATAAATAGGATAATTTTTACTCGTCGCACTGGTACTCCGACAGCACGAGCGGCTGCTTGGTCACCACCAACTGCAAAAATCCAGTTGCCAAAGCGAGTTCTAAATAGCAGCCAAGAAGCAAGTGCTACAAAAAGTAGCCACCACACTACCGTCACTCGAATACTTATCCCGCCAACATTGATACTGCCGGCAAAAAAGGCTCGAGCAGAATCGAAACCTTGCATGTCTGCAATAGAAGGGGTCGCTACCTGGCCGGTAATAAATTTGGTAATAGCAAGGTTAAGTCCTTGCAACATTAAAAAGGCAACCAAAGTGATAAGGAAGCTAGCAATACCAGTTCGGGTAACCATGAACCCATTCAGAGCACCAATACCTAGGGCAATTCCTAAAGAAAGTAATGCACCTACCCAGGAGTTTAGGTGCAGATTATAGTTAAGTATTGTTGCTGCTAGTGCGGCAGTAGTTACTGCCACACCAGAGGAAAGATCGAACTCATCACCGATCATCAGCATGCCTACCGCTAAGGCCACGATACCCATAGTTGAGCTAGCATAAAGCACAGTTGCAAAGGCATCAAAAGAGCGGAAAGAGGGCGCAACCACCATAAAAAGGGCAAAAATTGCTACTGCACCAAGCAGGCTAGCTAGCTCTGGTCTACGGATAAACTTAGCCCAGGTGCTTCTAGGGGCAAATCTATCGTCACTCATCGCAATCCTTCCTTAGCTGCCTGTTCAATAAGCTGCACATTGGTGCTATCAATAAAACTCGGACCGGTATATACCGGACGTGAACCACCAACGGTTGAGCCATTGCGATGAGCTAGCCATAACGCATCAACGGCCATATAACCTTGCAAATATGGTTGCTGATCTACCGCCCAGGCTACTGCCCCAGTATTAATAGCATCGACAAGTTCAGCATTAGTATCGAAGGTGGCTATTTTCACCTGACGATTATTGCCTAAACTACTCACTGCTTCACTAGCGCGTAATGCTACTGGAGCAACCAAACTCATAATCCAATCAATGCTTGGATCCTGAACCAATTTCGCTTGAATCGTAGCCTGCGCTGAGGCAAGATCTTGTCCATTAACATAGAGCAATTCGACATCAGCATGCGCGCCTTCTGCCACACCAGCACAGCGCGCTTCCTGTGAGGAGTTGCCTTGTTCATGAATAACGCATAGTACGTGCCGAGCTCCATCTTCTTGCAGTCTCTTACCGGCTAGGCTGCCAGCATATTTTTCTTCTTGGCCAAAAAAGGCGGAAATATTGTAATCCCGATAGGAATCCATACCAGCGTTGAGTGCTACCACCGGAATATCTGCTAGGGCAGCTTTTTTAGCCACTGGTCCAATAGCTTGGGCATTGGGCAAAGTAAGTGCAATGCCATCTACTTTTGCATCGATGGCAGACTGTACCAAGTTAGCCTGATTAGGTGCTTGGGGGTCACTAGAATAACGCAGTTCAATATTGTTTTTTTGGGCAGCATCCTCAGCGCCTGTGCGCACCAAATCCCAAAAAGTATCTCCCGGAGCACCGTGGGTAATAAAAGAAACCGTCAACCGTGGAGTATCAACACCACCAGTGCGTTCACCATGAGAAGCAGTAGTACGAGGTGCTCCTCCGGTTTCAGAGCAAGACACCAAACCTAAACATAGTAGGACGGCTGTGGCAGCTTTAACGACTGACAAGGGTTTGTTCACCCAGAAAGTGTGTCCTACACATAACCGTAGAGTCAAACCCTTTTAGCTGCACATTTAACGATTCAGTAGTGTTAAGCAGGGTGTTAAGTGATAAAAGAAATATTATAAAATCTGTCGCACTTCTGCTTTAACTCTCAACTAGCAATACAAAAGCGTTTCGACGATTATCGCCACTGAATTGGAGGCAAAGTTTCGTCATCGTATTCGTAATATATCGCTGCCGGCATTTCTTCTTCGGTGATCTCTTGATAAACAACACTCAGTAGGGCACCACGATAGGTAACGCCTACATGAAGATCGGATTCAAGAGCCGGAATGCGATCATGTTCATCAATGCCACAGACAGATTTAATATTGCCGCTCACAATATCAGCTTCCTCACCCATGGCAGTCACTGAGGTAAATGATGGCGCAGGTACAGCACTATGTGTTTTATCCTCTGGCCCACTGACCATGAGAAAATCATCGTCGTTAAACGAGAAGGCACCAAGAAAAATCATGTTATAAGTAGTGCACTGATAATGGTCAATATATTCTGAATCTTCAGTTTCGTTCACCATCAATGCATCTGGTTCTACTCGAGCACCGTTATTGACCGTAACTGACCAAGCAAAAAAGCGATCAGTTAGGTTTTCAGTGACAATAATGGCTTTTTTGCCGAATCTTAACTTAGCTCCTGGCGTTGTGGGCTGTATTTGCCGACCATTAATAGTTATTGGTTCTGGCTGCGCAATAGTGGTGGTACTTTCTGCCATGTTCATATCACTACTCGTGGTACTCCCATTACGCTTAACCAATTCAGGTACTTGATCAGATCTTGAATGTGGGTGGTAACGGTTAGGTTCTGCTTGCCCGCAGGCAGCAAGACTAGTACTTAAGCCCACAGTAAGTACAAGCGCAATGGTTTTGGTATACACGGATTGTAGTGAAAACATCATGATTCATTCTGTAGTCGTCGGAACACAATGTTTAGTGTGCTAATAGGCCAAAAACTAAGTTTCGCCGCAGACTAAAAATTGGGTACACAGCCATAGGATTAAAAAATTAGTAAGCAGTCTTTGACATAGCTTTTTCCTCCTCTCTGCGACGATCTGGTACCACCAGACGTGCCACTCGGCTACAACTACGAGCCATAAAGGTTTCCATCGGGCCGCGACCAACCGCAATTTGCCAACCGGTAGCAAAAATCAAGACGAAAACTACCTGGATGACGAACCACATCATAGGCGCGGAGTAATTTTGTTCTGAGAATGCTGTGAGACACAACAAATGCAAGGTATACAGGGTCATAGTCATAGAGCCAGCAGCAATCAATGGGAAGATCCAACCGCTTAAAATACGTGCAATGACTAGGAAGGAACCTATTGCAATTAATGCAAGACCAGCGGTAGAAATAATTGCCAATGGAACATTGGTGTGGGGGCCATTAATGAGTAACCACCACCAGGTATCAGTAGGCAAATGCCCTGATGGACCATAGGTAAGGACATCAGAAATGTCAGAGACCTCATAGTTATCGGTGTAGTAATACAATTGCCTGAATCCACCAGCAAAATCAATCAAGAAGGTCGAGGTAGCGAAACCAACAAGCGCAAGCCCTACCCCACCAACAATAAGACGAGCGCTAGTAAGCAACCAACGTAAGTTAAGTCTGCCTACTGCCATGCCCAGGCAAATATAGGCCATCCAGGTTCCTGCTGGATAAGTTCCACCAAGGAAAAGAGTAAGTAAGGTATCGGTAGGGTAAGAGATAAGGGAAGAAAAATTCGGATTAAACATGGTAGAATACTGCCCCCACCTATTAATAAAAAACACTAATATCGGACCACAAACAGCAATAAGCAAAGATAGAGTTAGCAGCCAGCGGATACGTAGTTTCAAAAGTGGTACTGCAATCAAAAACATTAAACCGTAATAAGGCAAAATGTTAAATACCGGTACTGCTAATTGATTAATCCCCAACCCAATCACAAAAATTAACAGTGCTCGAACAATTAATGATGCCCGAGCTCGGCGCAAACGTTGTCCTTGATAAGGATTATTAGCCCCACTAAGCAACGCAATGGTTACTCCAGCAAGCACCGCAAATAATCCAGCGGAATGACCAGCAAAAGCTTGCCAAATCAACGTTGGTTTATTGGTGTACTGGTTATAAGCCGGCAAAATATGCACAGCAATCATACCGAAAAGAGCAAAGCCACGTGCCGCATCCAACCCGGTAATCCGCTGCGGATTCATTTTTGAACCAAAAGCAAGTTCTTTTGTCCACTTAGGCTGAGGTGCTTCCGGTTCTATCACCTGGGGCACTTCAATTTTGGGTACAAAATGTGTTTCACCGTCCCAGATAGGCCGAACTGTTGAAGGTCCGGGGGTAGGACGGTTCCCTAAATCAGCAGGACTAGTCTTATTACCTAGTTGTTCTGAATTGGTCATAACAAAAATCCTTAGCTTTTCGGATGAACGAGTTGCATATCGTGCTGCTCAACGTCAGTCGGTTTTACTTTTTCCACATGCGAGACGGGATTACCTGACCAAATGGTGTCTTGTGGTATCGAGTCCTGGCGTAAAACTAGAGAGCCTGGACGAATAATGCTGCGTTGACCTAAAGAAGAACCTGGCAGCATAAAACTATTTGGCCCCAATGTTGAGCCTTGCCCTAAGGTAACGGTTTCTAAAGACATCACTCGATCATGGAAAAGGTGGGTTTGTAGTACAGTGCCCCGGTTGACCGTAGCGTTATCTTCAATACTGATCAGGTCAAACTCTGGCAGCCACCAGGTTTCGCACCATACGCTGCGACCAATGCGAGTTCCCATTAACCGCGCCCACCAGTTATAAAGCGGCGACCCTAATGACATTCGAACTAACGACGGTACGGCTAATAGCTCAGCAGTGTTGTCAACAAGTTCACCACGCCACACAAAAGTGGAAAATAGTGTGCGCTGACCAGCGGTAAAACGACCAACAATTAACCATTTAAGAATTATTGGGATCACACTAGCGATAATTCCACTGACCAAAACGATGGGGAATGCCCACATGATGACACCAATTAGACCGTGTCTGCCCATACCATAATGCATATATACATTTGTGCCCACCCAAACAATGAAAAGATCAAGATAGGCAGCAGTAATTACTGGAATTAAGCGGAAAAGCTCGACAATAAGACGTGCTACTTTAAGATGCTCCGGCGGGTTAAAAGATGCCCAGCATCAGCTTCAACATGTTGACGTGGAATGCTACGCGGAGTTCGACCCATCCATGAAGTACCTCGACCTGTTTTACCAGGTACTGAAGATAATACTGCTATCAAAGCATCTGAGGGCAGATCAAGATCGGGACCAACAATGCCAGAGTTGCCAACAAAGCAGCCGTCGCCAAGCACCGTAGTACCAATATGAACCCAGCCGCGGCGATGCCTGGAGGCGGCACACATCGAGTGATCAGCTAAGAAACAGCGGTTTCCTACCCAGGTGAGATGCGGAATAGTTTCTACTGTCGAAATTTCAGTATCTTTACCCACACGTGCGCCCAATAAACGCAAGAATGCTGGAGTAATAAGACCGGCATACATAAAGTAGGTCGAAGTCAATGTCTTTTGCAGCAAACTATGAGTCAACCACAATGCCCAACCAGTTGTTGAGTGTTCCGGAAAATAACCCGGCTTAATCAACACTGCACATGCTCGCACGGTAAGCACAACCAACACCAACCAGGTCACAATGGTTATGACAGCAAATATTGGTGTCCACAAGGTAAGAACTGGAAAAACTTCTTCATAACGCTGACGCATAATCACATTCGGCAACACGACCATAATTGCTGGGATAACCGCGATCATAGGTAGAAGCGTCATCCACATAAGCCCCAAGCCATAAAGCAGCCGATGGTTAAACCAAGACAACATGGTTACCGCGCCCATTTCCACAGCTTCTTCTGGAGTTTCCAATGGCCATTCCTGGCCGGCTTCCCCACGATCAACTATTGGCGAACCACTATAAAGTCGACCTGCTGGAATATTCTTATCAACACATGAACCAGGCAGCACCTCAGCATCATCGCCAATAGTGATTCCAGGGGTAATAAAGGTACGTGTTCCTACCCGTACTCGATCACCAATAATGGTTCGCCCAACGTAGAAGGTATCGCCTTCAATCCAATGTCCGTTAATATCTACTTCATGCTCTAAAGAAACATCATCGCCAATAGTAGCTAGGCCACTAACCGGTGGAAATGCGGTTAGTTCTGCATTTTTGCCTACTTTGCAACCAAACAACCTAAATAGTATCGGCATAAATGGTGTACCCAGCAAAGGATCTAATCGCATATAGATAAAAATGCGTTCAGCTGCCCAAATGCGTAAATGTGTCCAGCCACCTCGAAGATACTCCCCCGGCTTAATCCGCATAGTTAATATACGAGTAGCGATGACTGTTTGAGCAATTTTTCCTGGGGTAGAAAATAGCACAAACCAGCCGATAAGCCATGGGATAACTGATATTCGGGGTACCCAACCAGCGTGAAAAATAACCCGCAACACCCACACAACCAAGATGGCACCAACAATATAGCGAGCAGCGTTAATGACATAAATTCCGCATACTACTAAGAACTGAACAATTCCCGACCACCAGGGTATTTTCTGTGGTTGTGGATTTTGCTCATTATCTTCACTTAAAGTCGAGAGATAAGCAGCCATCTCAGCCAAGGTGGGGTTGTCATACAAAGCACCAATATCTAAAGCCGGGTGTGTAGAACGTAATTCCACTGCCAATTTAGCAATAGCTACTGAGGAACCACCAAGATCAAAAAAATTAGCATCCGGACTAATCGGCACTGGTCCTAATTGATCCATCCACTGACCAGCAAGAATTTTCAGATCATCCGGTAGAGCTGCCAGAGCAGCAGCAGAATCCTCTGAAGTAGGCAGTGGCCAAGGCAGTGCTTTACGGTCTACTTTGCCTGAAGTTTTCTTTGGTAGCTCATCAATAATGCACAGCGTTGGTGCAATACCACCTGGTAGAACCGTACTAAGATGCGCGCGAGCAGCCGTAAGATCAACACTTCCCTGTGGGCCAGTCCCATCAGCGACGATATAACCAACAATGACATCGGAACCAGCATTTGTTTTTTGTTTTGCTGCTGCAGCAACACTAACACCTGGGATCGTGCTTAATGCTCGGTCAATTTCACCCAGCTCCATACGACGACCACCGAATTTAATTTGATCATCGGCACGACCAGCAAAAATAAGGCCTTCTTTTTCAGCGATCACCAAATCACCAGTACGATAAGCACGCTGCCAATTCATTGATGGCAAGGGAGCATAAACTTCTGCATCTTTAACCGGGTCAAGATATCTACCTAACCCAACCCCACCGACGATCAACTCACCGCTTTCACCCCAGCGCACTGGTTCATTCGTGCTCGGATCAACTACAACAAGTTGCCAACCAGGAGTAGCACGACCAATACGTACTGGCTCATCTTTTTCTAAAGGCTTCATGAGCTGCCCGGAAGCAATTACTGTTGATTCCGTTGGACCATAGGTGTTCCATAATTCGCGACCTGGTGCATACAAACGATTAGAAAGTTCACTAGGCAGTGCCTCACCGCCGAAAATAAGTAAACGAACAGCAGAAAGAGATTCTGTGGGCCAAAAAGATGCCAAAGTAGGAACGGTGGAAACGGCGGTAATCTCATTATCGGTAATCCATTTACCCAACACATCAGCAGAACGAACAATATCGCGAGGTGCTGCAATAAGTGCTGCCCCATAACGCCAGGCCAGCCACATTTCTTCGCAGGAAGCATCAAAAGCAACCGATAATCCAGCCATAACTTTATCCCCTGGGCCAAGGGGTGCATCAACGAGATACATTCGTGCTTCGGCATCAACAAGCGCAGCTGCTGACCGGTGAGTAATAGCTACACCTTTGGGTTTGCCAGTAGAACCCGAGGTAAAAATAATCCACGCATCATCTTCGGTGGTAGGAAGCTGTATTGCAACTGGATCTGTACGCCTATCGTCAATAATGTCTAATTGCAGATCTTTTCCATATACTGCACATACCTGAGCTTCTTCCCAAACTGTCTTAGCACGTTCATCAATGTCGTCCCAGTCGACGGGAACATAGGCTGCACCAGAACAAATAGTGGCAAGAATCGCTATATATAAATCGGTTGTTCCAGAAGGGACTCGAATACCAATCCGATCACCTAAACCGATACCAAGTTCGGCAAGTCGTGAAATTTCTTCGTCAATACGCTGAGCTAACTCACGGTAGTTAAGGGTCTCATTCATACCCACTAATGCTGGAGCATCTGGATACAACGCTACTGTGGTGTGAAAAATATCAACTAGCGTGCGAGGAGTAGGTATCTCTTCGACACCGTAAATTGCTAGTTCGTGGTGATCCTCCGATGAAGGAGATGTTAAAAAAGCCATTAACTTTGTCCCTTAATCCTACTAACCAACTGTTTCTCGATCTCTATTCATGGCGTTGAGTAGTAATGAATGTTTGTAGTTCTAAGGCAAAAGAAAAATACATATTTATATTTGCATATTTTTATATTACAAAATCACAACAATAAATCACCTTAAAATGGGTTATATTATAAAACAATAATAATTATTTAAAATAAAACTAAGAGAGACAACACACTTTAAAACACCTTAGTGCTACATATCTAATTTTCCACCCCTTATGAATTACCCCCTCATTTTCCATAAAAGTGACTTGAGTAGCATAAATACAATCAATGCGGCATAATAATTAAACTGTAATATTAGTAACAATTAATTGTTGCCAAAGCAACAAATTAGGGTATTTATATGCATGAGCTGGAGAATAAAAATATAATCAAAAGAAAAGCGTCGAAAGGTTTGTATGACTAAACGGTTTTATTGGCTAATACTTAGCACTGTGCTCATCAGCACACTTATTGTCATTGCGAGCATCATTTTCGTCTTTGCAAAAGATTCTGATCTAGAAACCACACATTATGAGGGTCCCCCACAAAGCCTTTCTTTTAGCAACGGTACGAATGAGGGAAAATACCGCCTTTACACTGCGGGAATCGATCTTAATAAACCCTATGGGGTACTTATTCGCCTACATGGTGATGGCGGTGATACTGAAGCGAATCTCAATGCATTAGCAGCTGTTGCACGCAAACATAATATGGTGCTGCTTACCCCTTTTACTCCAGATAGGGAAACACTGACCTGGTGGAAACAGCTACCAACTAATCGCCTATGGTTACAAAATCTTCTTGAGCAACGCATTTATACCCTGCCCCATGTTGACACCAGTAATATGTGGTGGTCAGGATATTCTGGTGGCGCAGAAATGCTTTCTTATAGCATCTTGCCTAACTCCCCAGAACTTGTTACTGGTGGCGCAGTATTACTTGGCGGCGGCGGTGCACCAGGCGAGGTAAACAAACAAGTCAGTCAGCACACAAAAGAAACACTCCCCCTATGGTGGGTAACCGGAAAACTAAATAATGGCGCAGTACCTGCTTCCGGTAATCCACAAGAGTCTTTCGATGCACTTTCTGCAGCACATAACGGTTCCAATTTCTATCGAAACCAAGGTTTTAGAAATATCACTACTGAGTTTCCAGACGGTATTGATCATTATTCTCTCAACCAAGCTGAAATTGTTAATCGCGCAATTACCCAGGCCAAAGCACAAAAAAATAATAAATAATACTAACTAAAACTAACCGAAAAACCACTGAGTTAAATTAGCGAAAATCTCGCAGACTATTATTTAAATAAGTTTATTATTCCTTACCCCATCGAGCCCCTAAAGATATAACCCCACACTGCTGTCACAAACAGACCAAGCCAACTTCTACCGCATATATCTTTTTGGATTTGATTAGTGTCAATGCATGCTCACCTGGCGATACTACGCCACGGTTACAGCAAATTTTGTATACCCAAAACCTATCAGCTCGATCAGAGTATATCTAGCTTGGCATCTCAATATGTTTACCCTTGGCTTATCACCACTACTAACAAAGTGCTTTTAGAGCAACATCTTTAAGTAGTAATACGTAATTAAGCTATCCCAACAAAACCCATGGCGATCACTCTTATGTGACATTTACTTAAGTTTAATAAGTGTTCCATATACCGCGATCTGCAATAACAGAGCATAATGTTCATTGCCTCAAGAAAAATAAGGGGCCAAAGATTTCCAAAGAAAAATGTCGGTTTCTCTTTTTACGCTTAAGAGAAACCGACATTTTAATCTCTTATGTAATAAAGAACTGTTTTCTAGGGTTCCCCTTCCCTATACAGAAAACAGATTTGCGTACAAAATTATCTGCTTACCTCTAACCAAACCCTCCTTCTAGTCTTTTATTAGTCATTTTATTAACGCTCGACTGTGAAATTTTCCACTGCCATGCATTAACGATGGCGATTATAAACATAAATGTTTCGCTAAGCAATACTTTTAAATAACCTTTTTAACAGGCATTTTAAGAATCTGCATCGAGATGAAAATACTAAAAGCAGTTCTGATGCCCATTACAGCCAGTGCTTTCTTCCTAATCTAAATTAAAATTTAATGCAGCTTACCGTATATATGAGATTGGTGAAATCTACTTAAAACAATGCAAACAAGCACAATTCAATATTTTTGTGGCTCAGATAAGCTTCACCTTTAATCAATACCCGAAAGCCGCTGGTTAAGCTAGCAAAACTATCGTCGATAAGCCGAAATATCTTTACAGCATTTTTCATTAGTAAAAATACTGAAAATTATTTTCTTAGTCAGTAGCTACTTCCATACTTAAGAAGCACATCCATGGTTGTGTTGCTTTAAAATTCCCGCATCCAAACACAATTACTCAAAAACAAACATGTTGTAAAAGAGGTTTAATCTATCAGCGTCAATCATGCACTGGTCAAGATTTGTTCGGATCACGATTTCCACTGCTACCACGCCCATTTCAGGCATAAAAAAGCAATGGGAGTCACTATCTAGAAATTACATCCCACCCAAAAAATAAAAGCGCTATCACAAAACACATCATCTTAATGTCTAATCTGAAAAAGAACCCCACATGCGGTTTTGTCGACTATTATCCAAACACCAATATTGCTAGCAACAATACCCATACAGAAATGTGAGCTGTCCTTGTATGAAGGCGGACAACGACAAGAAGAACGAAAAAGAGCTGACGCAGGATGGGTGCGTGCTACCCAGCAGTAGGATTTCAACCGCAGCATCGACCCAAGCTAAATGTGCGGAAAGGTTCAAATCGAAAACCAGTAATCCAACTACGGTATGTAACAAAATTAAACCATAACAAATTTGACCAGTAAGTTTCACGGGGTACTACTCCACTTTCATCAAAATGGTACCCTCGAATTACTAGTCAACTATCTTTTTCCAGAGCTTCTTGGGTTGTATCCGTAGACCGATACCCCTTAATAACGTTCCAAATCACAAGAATAATGATCACTGGAATTAACAATAACAAAGCACCAGTTCCCAAAATGAAAACCAATTCAATGATGCTGAAATTCATTCAACTCCCCTCCCTATTACTTCCACTACGGCCACACTAACATTTCCATATTGAAAACGACTCTCCTCCCACAAAATCGTCACAATTTCTTTATCACAAAGCGTGAAGTATCACCTGAAGGCATATGCCAAGCCGAAGTCCCATTTTATGAACCAAAAAATTCACACTGTCATCGGTTTTTTAGAAAGTGATCCTCCAGGTGGGCGTGAAAACCACAAAATTTCTTCCACGCTTACTCCAGCTCCATAACCATAGCTATATAGTGAGTAGATAATAGGGCGACCAGGAGTAATCACATGAAAAATGTAGGAATCCAACCACGCCACACACGTATTAAAACCTCACTGGGTGAATTAACCGTGGTGGCTGAAAATGACTATCTCACCGGAATCTATTTCCCTGGCCATTCGCATCTTCCAGAGGAATCAGCCTTCGGTATTTACACAGATAATGCTACTGACCAGCTTTTTACCCGCACAGCAATAGAATTAACTGATTACCTCGCTGGTACTCGGCATACTTTTAGCGTGCCAACACATGCTCAAGGCGATGACTTTTCCACACGAGTCTGGAAAATGTTAGCAGAAATCCCCTATGGTCACACCACTACTTATGGTGCACTGGCAAAACGTCTGGGAAATCCTCATCTTGCTCAACGCGTTGGCCAAGTGGTTGGTCGGAACCCAATTAGTATTATTATTCCCTGCCATCGGGTAATTGGTGCGAATGGTTCCTTGACTGGTTATGCCGGTGGGCTTGATCGTAAGCGGTTCCTATTAGAACTAGAAGAGCCTACCGAGCTAGCAGAAACTAGATTATTCTGATTTCCTGGCAAAACACCAAGCACTACAAGGAGCCTATGAGTACCCTTTTTGGATCTGACATGTTTGCGCAGGTAAATCAGCCACAGCTGCCCGAGGGGGCGTACTATGTGCCAGGCTGGCTTAACCTTGAACAGTAACGATGGTTGGTAGCGCGGTTTTATCAGTGGGCATCAGGTCCAGTTCCACTACGAGCAGCTTGCATAAACGGTCATGAAATGAGTGTACGTACCGTATGTTTGGGTTGGCATTGGCACCCTTATGAATACACGCGTATAGCAGTCGATGTTAATGGTCATCAGGTGTTGGAATTTCCTGAGTGGATGGTCCGTCTTGGTCGCAAAGCGCTGGTAACAGCAACTGGTGATCCACATGCCGGAGATAATTACACCCCAGATACAGCGCTAATAAATTACTATAGTGACACCGCACGTATGGGTATGCACCAGGATAAGGATGAAAAATCTACCGCTCCAATTGTCTCTTTATCCATTGGGAATACGTGTAAATTCCGTTTCGGAAATACGATGACTCGCACCAAGCCGTACCACGATATTGATCTTGCTTCAGGTGATCTTTTTGTTTTTGGTGGTGCTTCTAGACTGGCTTACCACGGTGTTCCTAAGATATACCCAAACACAGCCCCATTAGACTGCGGACTAAAAACCGGACGCATTAATATCACTATGCGGGTAACTGGTTTAAGCGAAACTACCTAAGCTTTTCGACGATTTCCCCAATCCAAGGACACATTATGGCTTTTTCCAAACCTTACGTCGATACGCATAATCCTGATCTTGTCATCGGTGCAGATGGCTGTGCTCGACCTCTATGGGCAAGTACTGATCCAATTTTGCAAAACTATTACGATACTGAATGGGGCATGCCAATCCGTGACGAGCGTGGAGTTTATGAGCGGCTAAGTTTGGAAGCCTTTCAGGCTGGGCTTTCTTGGTCAACAATACTGCATAAACGCGAAGCGTTTCGAAAAGCTTTTGCTGATTTTGATCCTGAACAGGTTGCTGGCTATGAAGAGAAAGACGTCGAAAAGCTGATGGGAAATGCTGGAATTATCCGGAATCGAGCAAAAATTATTGCCACAATTACTAATGCTCAAGCAACACTTCGGCTACGCGATCAAGGTGGTTTAGCTGAGTTCGTATGGTCTTTTCAGCCTGCTACCACTCCTGCACCGCGCACTATGGCTGAGGTTCCTACACAATCGCCTGAATCAGTGGCGTTAGCAAAAGCTTTACGTAACCAAGGTTTTTCTTTTGTCGGACCAACAACAATGCATGCCCTCATGGAAGCAATTGGAATTATTGATACGCATCTTATCGGTTCACACCGACGTGGTTCTTCGGGTGTGTGGCCAGCTTAAACATCCCAAGCATAACCAAAAACGGCGAACACCACGATAGTGTTCGCCGTTTTTGTAGTTATCCACTAAATCAGATGCATACTACATCTAAAGCTGTGGAGCATAGGAGAATCGAACTCCTGACCTTCTGCTTGCAAAGCAGATGCTCTACCAATTGAGCTAATGCCCCTTTGTTCCTATGGTGGGCCTAGCAAGAATCGAACTTGCGACCTCATCGTTATCAGCGATGCGCTCTAACCGACTGAGCTATAGGCCCTGGGAACGAGATAGAACTTTACACACTATTTTTAAAACTAACAAATCCCAAGGTCACGTATATTTTCTTACATTGAAACTAGCTTGGAAAAATAGCGTTGAAAAGCAAAAAATATCCGCAACCAATAGTTAGTTGCGGATACTTAAAATAGTTATACGGCTTAGTCGATTTCTTCCCGCACCGTAACGCGAATACCACCAAAAAGCTCTACCACCGCGTTATAGATAACAGCGACCAGTGGCGCTAATACAGTAAGAAAAATCGCCATAATGGCGCCAAGCAAGCTGGCAATAGAAAGCACGAGTCCAAAAGTAACCACCTGATTACCGCCTACTCCACCAATAATGGCATTCACCTGGGCCCATACCCCAAAAGTATCAAGGCCAACATAAACCAATGCGGCACACAATACCCAGGCAGCTAAACCAACTAAAGATAAAGCCAATGTGGTACGGAAAGCAGACAGCGGTGAAATTCGCTGAATTATAAGCTCACGAGTAGCCACTAGTTCTCCTCCGTAGTATCAGCAACAATGGATTCTTGAAGTGTTGGCTGCTTATCCGCCATACCAACTGTGTTACCGCTAGCTAATGCTTCAGCAACCTCTTCGCCTTCGCCCTCAACATTGCGATCGATGGCGAGAACTTCAACTCCATCTTCAAGGTTAACCAGGCGTACACCCATAGTTTGCCTACTTGATGGGCGAATCTGGTTGACTTCAGTGCGGATAACACCACCAGCTGAGGTAATAGCAAAGATCTGGTCATCTTCGTTTACCGCCAATGCGCCAATGAGCTTGCCCCGTTTAGCGTTGTACTTGAAGGTTACAACACCCATACCGCCTCGGCCTTGCGTATTGTATTCACTCATGGCGGTGCGCTTGCCATAGCCACCTGAAGTAGCCACCAGCAAATATTCACCATCGCGAACCACGCACATGGCTAAGAGCTGATCGTCATCGCGGAAGCGCATACCTTTCACACCGGCTGTGCTTCGACCCATTGGACGCAGCTGATCATCGTTAGCGCTAAAACGAATGGATTGTCCTTCTTCAGAGACCAACAACAGATCATCTTCGTTAGAGCACAACGCAGCACCAATAAGTTTGTCGCCCTCATTAAGGTTAATAGCGATTAACCCACCAGAGCGGTTGGACTCATAATCAGATAGACGTGACTTCTTTACCCGACCTTGTGCTGTTGCTAACACCAGGTATGGAGCATCAGTGTAGCTTTGGATCTGAATGACCTGTGCGATGCGCTCTTCTGGTTGGAATTCCAACAAGTTAGCCACATGCTGTCCACGTGCGGTGCGTGAAGTCTCTGGTAATTCATAAGCCTTAAGGCGATAAACCCGGCCAAAGTTAGTAAAGAAGAGAATCCAATCGTGAGTTGAGCAGACAAAGAAGTGACGCACAATATCGTCCTGCTTAAGCTCAGCACCGCGAACTCCCTTGCCACCGCGTTTTTGTGCCTTATAAGCATCAACCTTAGTGCGCTTGGCATAACCGGTAGAGGTAATAGTAACTACTACGTTTTCGCGAGCAATAAGGTCTTCTTCAGTAACATCACCGGTTGCGGCAATAATCTGGGTGCGACGCTCATCACCGTATTTGTTTACGATCTCTTTGAGTTCATCGCGAACAATAATGCGCTGGCGCTCAGGTGAGGCCAAAATATCTTTCAGATCAGCGATCTCTAACTCGATTTCCGCGAGTTCGTCAACAATCTTTTGACGTTCCAAAGCTGCTAGACGACGCAATTGCATAGCCAAAATGGCGTCTGCTTGAACATCATCAATATCAAGTAGATCTTTGAGTCCTTCGCGGGCAATATCTACGGTTGCTGAACGACGAATCAATGCAATAACTTCGTCGATCATATCCAGCGCTTTAACCAAACCACGCAAGATATGGGCACGCTTTTCGGCCTCATCTAGTCGGTATTGGGTGCGGCGAACAATAACCTCAATTTGATGTTCTACGTAATAACGCAGCATCTGATCAAGCCGTAAGGTGCGTGGTACGCCATCGACGATAGATAACATATTGGCACCAAAACTGGTTTGCAGCTGAGAATGCTTATACAGGTTATTCAGCACCACGCGTGGCACCGCGTCACGTTTTAAGGTGACTACAATACGCATACCAACACGGTCAGAGGATTCATCTTCAATCTTAGAAATGCCAGCGAGTTTACCGTCGCGAACCTGCTCAGCAATATTGGAGATCATATTGTCCGGGTTAACCTGGTATGGCAACTCGGTGATCACAATGGTTTGACGGTTACCTTCTTCTTCAATAGAGGTCACACCGCGCATCCGGATAGAGCCACGACCAGTGGTATAAGCGTCCTTGATTCCCTGAGTGCCAACAATAAGACCGGCAGTAGGAAAATCTGGGCCTTTGACATATTCCATGCAGGCTTCAAGTGCTTCGGCATCTTCTGCATCTGGATTTTCTAACAACCAGAAAATAGCGTCGGCAAGCTCATTAAGATTATGTGGCGGAATATTGGTGGCCATACCAACGGCGATACCATTAGAGCCATTCATCAATAAATTAGGCACGCGAGCCGGTAAAATATCCGGTTCTTGAGTCTTGCCGTCGTAGTTTGGCGAGAAATTGACGGTGTTTTCGCGAATATCGCGCACCATTTCCATAGCCAATGGGGTTAAGCGACACTCGGTGTAACGCATAGCAGCCGGGCCGTCGTTACCTCGAGAACCAAAGTTACCTTGCCCATCGACAAAGGGATAACGCATATTCCAGTCCTGGGCAAGACGTACCAAAGTGTCATAAATAGCACCATCGCCATGCGGGTGGAATTGACCCATGGTATCGGCAACCGGACGAGATGCCTTTACATATCCACGATCGGGTCGATAACCCGAATCGTACATTGCGTATAAAATGCGGCGGTGCACTGGCTTAAGGCCGTCTCTGACCTCAGGCAGCGCACGACCAACGATAACCGACATCGCATAATCGATGTAGCTGGTCTGCATCTCTTCGTTGAGGTCAATCGGAAGCACCCGATCATAGCCATCACCGGACAAGAGATCGTCGCTCATGTCTCACCTTTATCTCTCGTTTTTGATCGCACTTAGAAAGAATTAAAAAACTTGCTTCGTGCTTTGAAACCGCGAACCAGTGTACGCCTATTACAGATATATTTCGCCTTCATGCGCCCGTTAAACCAGATACCCCCCTCGTTTTGATACCATATTGATACCACTAGTTGATATTGTTAGCTCCATGTCCATGACACTTCGCTTAACTAGCCAACAAGATCGCGCACTAACACTACTCGCTCAGGCTCAGGGGTCGAGTAAACAAGAAGCCGCAGTACGTGCCATTGTTGCAACCGCTGCTCGCACGCTTGCCGACGCAGAAATTACTGCCCTTGCCAGCGAACTTATCGAAGATTATGCCCACACTCTTCATACCGTGAAAAAGCACCAACGCTAATGAGAACAACACTGCGCGGTTTCACCCCAGAACAAGCACTTCATATTGCCACTACTTTTTGCCACTATTTTCCAGCCCAGCTGGAACACCTTGCGTTTCTTTCTGCCATTGCAGCAGTATCTACCTCATCTTTTTCCGGATTAAGTGCTTACCGTAGCCCAACAACTCAAGCACAAGCTGTGTATAAAGCCACAGTGAAATTACAACCATTGAGTGCACATAATGAAGAATTTGGCGCTATTTTGCGTGATCTTTGTCTGCGATTAAACGAAGAAAGTTAACAAACGGGTTTTCTTAGGATTAAGAGTCACGATCATCTGCACCATAAAAAAATTCATTTTCTTTGGATAATTCTTGATAATTTTCCCAGGATTCCTGTAACGTATGTTGCTGTTGTGATTACAGAGGTTTTTTATAATTCTGTGGCGGAAGAATCACAGCCTAGCGATCTTTATTCTTAACCGCACCCCAACCAGGTGCCATTAAGAAAGAAGATCGCTCTTCTTTTATCCCACTTCTTCTAGCTACAAACACCCATTATTGCCCTAAGATTTTACTTTTTTAAGTTTTATAATCCCAAACCCCGTACAATAATCTTGCATTTATCGCCGATAAAAAGGACCTTTTATGTCAAGCCTAACCACCCTATTAGAACAACCACGTGAAGCTGTTGTTACTGATCTTGCAGCATTAGCTGAACACACTATCGACCAACAATCCGGTATTAGCGGTGCCGCACTAAAAACTGCAGTCAACGGGGCAAAGAAAGTTAATTCCGACATCATTGTTAAAGCCTGCAATCGTATGCTGCCAGAATTCGTCGAAAAACTTGATCCACAATGGCAACAATTTACTGCTAGCGGTGAAGAAGACTTCGGTATTTTTCTCTCCCGCAATGCTGAAGCAGTAGTCAGCGATATTCTTGATGTGCTTGATCGTAATGTAGAAAAAGTTAATGTTTCTGCCCTGAAAAAAGTTTATGGCAGTATGCGCGGCAAAGCCGAAAAACTCATCACTCCACATATCCCAGCTATTGGCGCAGTACTACAAAAACACATGTAATACTAGGAAACTAAAAATCCGCCCTAACACATAACAGGGCGGATTTTTTAAGTAAAGACCTTTTATACGTCCAAGAAACGAACGTCTTTAGCTTTACGAGTAATAAAACTACGACGTGCCGCAACGTCATCACCCATAAGAATGCTAAAAAGCTCATCAGCACGTTGAGCATCGTTCATATCAACTCGGCGTAGCACACGAATTGAAGGATCCAAAGTGGTCTCCCACAGCTCGCTAGCGTTCATCTCACCAAGACCCTTATAACGCTGAATACCATCGTCTTTGTTAATCTTGCGTCCCTCAGCCAAACCCTGCGCCAACTGCTCATCACGTTCAGCATCCGAATAAGCAAAGCCAGGCTCAACATTTTTGCCCTGCCACTTCAACTTATATAGCGGCGGCTGTGCCAAATAGACATGGCCTTGTTCAATCAACTGCGGCATAAATCTAAACAGCAAAGTGAGCAACAAAGTTGCAATGTGCTGGCCGTCAACATCAGCATCGGCCATAAGCACAATCTTGTGATAGCGCAATTTGTTAATGTCGAACTCATCGTGAATGCCCGTGCCTAGCGCGGTAATAATTGCCTGTACTTCGGCATTTTTTAGCACCTTATCCAGGCGGGCTTTTTCCACATTGAGGATCTTTCCGCGCAAAGGCAAAATTGCCTGGTACATCGAATCACGCCCACCTTTTGCAGAACCACCTGCGGAGTCGCCCTCGACGATATAGAGCTCGGATTTTACCGGATCTTTCGAACGGCAATCCGCTAATTTACCAGGTAGACCGCCTAAATCAGTCGCTGATTTACGACGGACCAAATCGCGCGCTTTACGTGCTGCTTGACGAGCATGAGCGGAAGAAACAGCTTTATTAATAATGGTCTTAGCTTCAGCTGGATTAGCATCAAGCCAATCTGAAACGTGCTCGTTGACCATACGCTGCACAAAGCCCTTGACCTCAGTGTTACCCAATTTGGTCTTGGTCTGACCTTCAAATTGCGGATCGCCAACACGTACGGAAACTACTGCTGCAAGGCCTTCGCGACAATCGTCGCCAGTTAAATTAGATTCTTTTTCTTTGAGTAATTTGTGCTCACGAGCGTAGCGATTCATCAAAGAAGTTAATGCAGCACGGAAACCTTCTTCATGGGTACCACCCTCGAAGGTATTAATCGTATTAGCAAAGGTATGCACGCTCTGGGAATAACCAGAATTCCATTGCATAGCGATTTCTACCTCATGATCCTGTCCTTTTGCTTCAAAGGCAATAATGGAAGGATGAATGGTAGTCTTAGAACGATTCAAATGCGCCACATAATCTTCTAAGCCATTGGGATAAAAGAAAGTCTTTTTCTTTTCTTTCTTCTTACCCGAATTCTTAGTAGCCGTCGCAGCTACTGCATCAGCGTCAGTATCTAGCTGATCAAGGGAAACTCCCTCGGCAAGATCAATATCCTCCGCTAAGGCATCTAGCTCTATTTCTTCCTCGCTAGCGCGCTTATCAGTCAAAGTAATGGTGAGCCCTTTATTAAGGAATGCCATTTCTTGCAAACGCTTAGCTACCGTGTCGAAATTGAACGTTGTTGTTTCAAAGATCTCTGGGTCAGGCCAAAAACGCTGTTTGGTTCCACTACCACGCGCTGGCTTAAGTTGCTGTAATTCAGCAGGAACAGCATGATCGAAGGTTTGTAACCAAAGATGGCCATCACGTTTAATTTCTGTTTCGACTCGTGTTGATAAGGCATTCACTACCGAAATACCCACACCGTGCAGACCACCAGAAACTGCATAAGAATCGGAGTCGAATTTACCGCCGGCGTGCAACTGGGTCATAACGACTTGCACCGTAGGCGCGCCAGAAGGGTGCATCTCTACCGGGATACCACGACCATTATCAATAACCTCAACGCCACCATCTTCAAGTAGGGTGACATCGACTTTATCGGCATAGCCTGCCATCGCTTCATCGACAGAGTTATCTACAACCTCCCATATCAGGTGGTGTAGACCTCGTTCACCGGTTGAACCGATGTACATACCTGGGCGCTTACGGACAGCCTCTAGACCCTCAAGGATCGTAATAGATTCGGCGCCGTAGTTGTGTTCAGCGTTAGCCACGTGAACTAGCA
Organism: Corynebacterium kutscheri; assembly: GCF_000980835.1. Taxonomy (NCBI): domain Bacteria; kingdom Bacillati; phylum Actinomycetota; class Actinomycetes; order Mycobacteriales; family Corynebacteriaceae; genus Corynebacterium; species Corynebacterium kutscheri. The sequence continues at coordinate 5,597 of NZ_CP011312.1, read as the reverse complement.
CTCCTTGCTTCAAAACAGAACATAGACTGTTCCATCATACACTGCCTAGCCCCCTACTAGAACCCGCCTTCGCGCCTTAAAATGCCATTTTCGTGCGTTTTCTCGCTAACGACAGACATTTTTATATTTTTAGCCAAATTTCTAGCAGTATCTCAGTGTATTTTTAACACAGATATAGCACTGTTTTAATTAGCTTAACCATAAGTATCGCGTGGTCCACGACCTTTGACATGCAAGGGACCAAAACGCCAACTGGGGGTTTTCGGTCCAAAGATTTTCAATTCGGTAATCACACCAGGACCAACTTTTTTAGCAATAGTCTGCAAAATCTGGCGTTGCATTAACCGAAGGTTTGTTGCCCAAGCAGTAGATTCGCAGCTAATAAAAAGAGTAGTTTCTTTGACCATAACCACTTCAGTATGCTCAGCGACTGCCAAACCTACTAGTTCTTCCCAGTGCGAAGATACCATGCCCACAGCAATATTTTTTTGCCACCCACGCGCAGCAATTTCCTGGTTTAAAATTTCGCCGATTCCTTCTAAACGATCTCGTTGAGGAAGCGCTCTACCATCAGCACCAGTAGGACGACCACGTTGATAAGTTTTATTTGCTTCGGTTTTTACTTTACGACGACTAACTGAATGGTTAATGTCTGGTACTTTTCCCAAACGTTTTTTTGCTTCATGACGAACCCGTTGAAAAGCCTCTGCGATAGGATCAACTGGATCTGGCGAAGCACCAGAAGTCGATACAGATGTCATAGCTTTTCTTTCTTAGTTTTTGTGTCATCCAGTAATGAAATTCGTCCTTGATCAGTATCTTTTACCTTAACAGTATGTGTTATAAGCTGGGTGCCACTAGTTAAATTAACTGGTAAATCTCCAGCAACAGCAGCGGTAATTAATACTTGTTCGGCAGAAGCAGCTAATGCTACTAGTTTTTCTCGTCGTTGAGCATCTAATTCCGAAAACACATCATCAAGAATCAAAATTGGGTCGGTACCATCGCTGCGAACTAATTCAAATTCTGCCAAACGCAAACTTAATGCCAGTGACCAGGTTTCGCCATGGCTAGCAAAACCTTTTGCTGGATAATTACCCAATAATAAATCAAGATCATCGCGATGAGGCCCAACCAAAGAACCACCGCGTTCAATTTCGCGTTGTCTTTTTGCACCTAATTCAGAAAGCATCATCGCTTCTATAACTTCAATATCTATCAAAGTATTAGCGTTATTTAGCGCATCAATTGTTGAAATATAGCGAATAGCTGCTGGCCTAGATTCTGGAGCAATCCCAGCATAAGCACTATGAACCAACGGATTGAGCTCGGCAACAAGTTCTTGACGCGCATGAATAACTTGTGCACCAAGTGCCGATAACTGTTGATCCCACACGTCGAGAGTAAGCAAAGCTGATTCATCAGTGCCATAACCGCGTCTTAATGCCACACCAGCATTTTTTAATAGCGAATTGCGTTGGCGTAAAACCTTATCATAATCAGCTTTTACTCCAGCTAAGCGGGGTTTTCTGGTAGCAATAATATGATCTAAAAACCGCCTACGCCCCTCAGGTTCACCACGAACTAACGCAAGATCTTCTGGCGAAAACAGCACAGTTTTTACTACCCCGAGTAATTCTCTGCTGCTTTTTAGTCGAGTGCGATTAATCTGTGCTTGGTTGGTACCTTTAGCCTTAATTAATAAATGCGCACTAAGTTCACGGCCTTGATTAATTGCAGTAGCAGAAATCCGTGCAGAATCACATCCTTGGCGTACCAACGGACTATCCTGTGAGACTCGGTGTGACCCTAAATGGGCAATATATCCGATCGCTTCGACAATATTGGTCTTGCCAAAACCATTACGGCCTATAAAAACCGTTACCCCAGGATTGAGTTCTATCTCAAGCTCAGGCCATGATCGAAAGTCTGTTAAGGATAAAGATCGAAGATACACGAGGATTTGAGCTATTTAACCTGGTAGCCGAACTGGCATGAGAAGATAAGTGAAATCGGTGTCTGGAGTAGGGAAAGCGCCAGTTTCATCTGCTTCAGGCATATCTTCTGGTTCCGGAATCATAATTGCTGGACGACTAGAGTCAGTAAACCCAAACACAACCCGGTTGGTTCGAATAACGCCTAATCCTTCTCGCAAAAACTGCGGATTAAAAGCAATAAAAAGATCTTCACTACCGGTATATGAGCACGCTACTCGTTCCTCAGCATGACCTGCCTCAGCACCACCAGCAGAAAGAATTACCTCACCAGCACTAAACTGCAACCGAATTTGTGCATTACGATCAGCAACCAAAGCAACACGCTTAATCGCATCTTGTAAAGCAGAAATTTCTACACTTGCCATTGCTTGATGGCTCTTGGGCAATAGCGGAGCTACATTAGGATATTCCGCATCAAGCATACGAGTAGTGGTTTGCCGGTTATCGGTGTGAATACCAAAAAGTCCCTCAGAACCAATGTTTTCTCCAGTACCTAAAGCCAACTCAATTGGTTCGGTGATGCTGGTATCCATGGTGCGAGCATTTTCTTGCAAATTCTTTGCGGGAATAAGTACCTTTGCGGTGGCATCTGGGCTAGCTGGTACCCATTGGAACCGTCGTAAAGCTAGTCGAAAACGATCGGTAGCAGTTAAAGTAACTTCTTCACCATTGATTTCCATGTGCATTCCAGTAAGCACTGGCAAAGTGTCATCTTTACCCGCAGCTACTGCAACCTGAGAAACAGCTTCACTAAAAAGTCTAGGATCCATTGCGCCCGTTACCTGCGGTAACGCTGGCAATGGTGGATAATCCTCAATAGGAATCATTGGCAACTCAAAACGAGAAGTACCACAAACTAATTGCACGGTAGCGCCATTAACGGATAGTTCAACCGGTTTATTAGGCAGCGTAGAAACAATATCGGCAATAAGTTTACCGGCAACTGCGATTTTTCCAGGTTCAACTACCTCGGCAGCAACGCGTACTTTGGTCGAGACTTCATAATCATAACCAGCAAGTTCAAGACCGTCGTCATCCGCGGTGATAAGCATTGCGCGCAAAACTGGCTGAGCAGGTTTAGCAGACAAGCTGCGAGCTACCCAGGCCACCGCACTTTCAAAGTCGCTTTTAACGACGCGAAATGACACGTTTGAGTCCATGTGCTTTCTTTGGCTCCTCGACTAGACAAAGTTTAAGACCAACACCACTTATGAACTTTATGTTGTAAGTGCAGTAAGCAAGTGCGGAGTGAAACTTTATGAAATTACAAAACCTAACGTACCTGTTGTTGGCGGTTGAGGAAACTTGTAAGCAGTTTTTGTAATTACAAAATCGCTGAATTTTTCTTTTTGCGCATAAGCAAAAATGAATCCAGTTTTCCCAGATCCTTATTTCTACTAAGAATTCTTTTTAAAGAAATAGTTGGTAACTACAGTAAGTCCTGTGAAATCGGGGAAAAGAGCTAATTTCTCGCGCTCAGTGCCAATTTTTTGCTGTGAAAATCTATGGGAAAAATCTGGGGATAAAATACGGTAATTGGGGAAAAAGTTTTCTCCCCATTGTTATTCACATTCTTTCCCTAGTTTTAGACGAGTTTTCCACAGCTTCTTTTCTTGCATTTATGCAGGTCGTACTGGATAGTTTTCTCTTCTTTTTTGAAATGGATTGTGTTGAGAATCATTAAATTACAAAGGTGTAATTACATGGTTGTGGATAACTCTGGGGATTGTGGGGAAAACTTTTTCCGCATGCTATTTTTTCTCACTTTGAGCTGGCAAAATAGCTAAGTAATAACATGTGATTTCTTATTGCCATAGTTCGTAACCGGTTAATTGCCTAGTTAATACCCATCCCAGGCTATGCAGTAGCGATACCGTAAATAATTGATTCAAAATCAGTGCCCCACTTTTCTAGTCTTGTCATTTTTAAAAACTAAAGAAAATTAAAAACACAAAAAAGTGGTGTTCTGATTAGAAATTAATCAGAACACCACTTAGCTAAAGGATGTTTTTAACCAGGAGTATGATTTTTAATAAGCTGCGTAATTTGTTGAATCTCGTCGTAAGTATCTTGTTTTTTATTCAATTCATCACGGATTCGTTTAATAGCATGAGAAACTGTGCTGTGGTCTTTACCGCCAAAAGTTTTACCAATACGCGGTAGTGATAGATCAGTTAATTCACGGCATAAATACATAGCAATATGGCGGGTGTGTACTACTGGCTGGGCTTTTGATTTGCCCAATAGATCTTTTTTGGTGATATTGAAGTATTTTGCTGTGACTTCCATAATCACATCAGAATTGACTTCAATTTCAGTTTGATCCGGCATCATATCTCGTAATGCCTGTTCAGCAACTTCCATTGTGATTGCTGATTGAGATAGTGAAGCAAAAGCTGATACTCGAATAAAAGCTCCTTCAAGCTCACGAATCGAGGTATTAAAACGGGTAGCGATAAGCTCAAGGACCCCATTTTCGGCGTGAAGATTTTCTGCTTCGGCTTTATTACGCAAAATTGCAATACGAGTTTCCAAATCAGGTGGGTAAACATCGGCAATAAGCCCAGATTGGAACCGAGTACGCAGTCGATCTTCTAGGGTGGTTAATTGTTTTGGTGGCCGGTCAGAACTGAGAACAATCTGCTTGCCATTTTGTTGTAAGGCATTAAAAGTATGGAAAAACTCTTCCTGAGTACCCTCTTTACCTTGTAAGAATTGAATATCATCGACCATAAGAATGTCGAGATCACGATAACGCCGTTTAAAAGATTCCTGGCGATCATCACGCACCGAATTAATATAATCATTAGTAAATTCTTCACTGGAAACGTATTTAATACGTAAATTCGGCGACAATACCTGTGCGTAATTACCAATGGCATGTAAAAGATGGGTTTTCCCCAAACCAGAATCACCCCAAATAAAAAGCGGGTTATATGCTTTAGCAGGGCTTTCAGCTACTGCACGAGCAGCTGCATAAGAAAGTTGGTTGGTTGTTGAAACCACATAAGTATCGAAGGTATAACGTGAATTTAAATTAGGTAGCTGTTGCGATTGCGTAGGAACCACCGGTGTTGTGACAGGAGTTTGCTCCAAATTGGAATTAACACTGGTTCGCTGCCAATTTTGAGGTGTCTCCTGGGGATAAATATTAGCCGACTGATTCGGGGTTTGAACTGGTAAAATAGGCTTTTCGACGACCGGTTCAACTACTTCTGGTGGCAGCATATGCTCAGCTGGTGCAGTAGCAGTTTCTGTTTGTATAACCGGCGTGGGAGTACTAACTGGTTCTGGTGCTTCTGTTCTGGTTAACGCCTCATTAACCAAAATAGCTAATAAATAAGGTCTACCTAATCTTTGAGTCAGTACTTGTACTAGGGCGTTGTTAAGTTGTTTTTCTACTACTTCTTTAGCCATCGCTGAGGGAACCGCCACGATGGCAATGCCGTCGGTAAGCGAAATTAACCGAGCTAATCCCAGAAAAGCACGCTGTTGGTGGCTTAGGGAAGAAATACCACTGTTAGCAGATTGCGATAATACGACAAGGTCATCGACTATTTTTGTCCAGGTGTCATCGAGCGACATCGGGGAATCCGACAC